>USGU01000005.1 GCA_900554415.1 uncultured Lachnospiraceae bacterium
TTGAAAAAATGATAACCGCAGTCGTTGCATTTCTGGCAAAATTCGATACAAGAACCACATCTGTAGCCAGTGAAATGATTCCAAGAACTAAAAGAATGATATTAAATGGATTGATGAAGGCACGCCGCAGTAGTCGTAACATGGTATCATTTCTTCTTTGCGAGAAACTATTTACACCATACTTCTCTCTCATCAATTCAACCTGTGATTGTGACAGGCCTTCCCCTGATATCTCTAATTCCTGATATATTTGTGATACTTCTCGATAAGCATATTTCTTAATACAACAATCGATCAGTGTAGTTTTAGGCATATAGACTTGCCTCCTTTCTCAATACCGATATATTTATTTTAACATTATCTTAAAAAAACTCCATGCTTAGATTCTTGCTTTTTTCTTGCGATTACATTGATAATTTACTTCTACACCGCACCTCTTTAAAACCAATAAACTCAAGGCCTTTGTTCCGTCCCTTAAACACTGCCGTGACAATTAAAAGCAAAGCATAATACAACAACGTTCTGTTCGATACTAGAAATATATCATCAGCATACAGTTTGAGCGGAAAAAGTCTCATGGTCATGAGCGAAAATGAAAGCAAAATTTATTAGATGGTACAACATACTATGCCTTTAAAATTCCAGTTACATATTCATATTGGAACCTAATCATCTGTTATTTTTATTATAATACTTGAAAAAAAAGAAGCACTCATACAAGCGCTTCTTCTTACCATATTAGGACTTCGACCAAAAGTTAGTGGGCCACAAAGTGGGCCATTTTTCAGAAAATTACATGAATTTATATAGAGTTTTATCCAAGTCGAAAATCCGCTAAATGCTCTAGCTATCAGCATTTAAAGGCATTTAACAACTTATATGGACATTTATGAAACCTGTCTCGTAATAACGATTCCAAGTTTCATAATATGTCATACCTATTCAGAAATGCTTCTTCCGCAAGCACTTCCGCCTTTCTATATATTTTCTATGTGAAATAAAAACAGTTTAATACAGCATAATATTATAGCATATAATCGGGATTTGCGGAATATAAAAAAAAGAGTTTTCTTACCTAGTATAAATGCTCTTCATCAAAATAAAAATGGCGAAGTGCTTATCGTAACACTCCGCCGAAAGCCTAGCCGGTTTGAGCAAAAATGCTTGGTTAGGTCTGTTTTACTATTTTATGTAATTCTACTGCATTTATACACTTAAATGTTCTTTCCAATCCGCCTCATTAATCCTCTGAATATTTTATCCTGAAGCAGCATAATCCTGTTTTCATCTTTCAATGGATTCAATTTATATTCTGTTAAAAATTCCGGATGCTGTTCCAGAAAATATTGCTGCTGTTCCTCCGGTTGATTCATCAAAATTCCCTCATAAAAATCCAAATCATCGCCCTCAGCAAATTTCCAAAACCGTTCCAGTTCTTCTTCCGTTAATTTATGTGTATTCTTTTTATCTTCCATCTGTTTTCCTCCATATATACTACTTTATACTACTTTATCCTATTTTATCTTACTTTTAAATACTTCATCTTACAAAATGTTATATTTTACCTGAAGAGGAGGATATTCATGAAACCACTAAAGACAAAAGTAAGCATTACACTGGATGCAGATATTATTGCTAAAGTGAAAGATTTAGCAGAAAACGATGACCGTTCTTTCAGTCAGTACATAAACCTTGTTCTCAAAGAACATATTACTTCGCAGACACATAAATACAGTTCTAAGCTATAAAAGCATTTCCCCAAAAACCTATATTATTTAACTCAAAAAAAGCACCTTCAGAAAGTTTTCTTTCCGTTGGTGCTTAGTTATAAAAAATTTTACTTAAAACTTTTTCTTGTTGACAAATCAATCTTCTTTTCATATAATTATCTTCGGTAATTATCTAAGATAATTATTTTAGTAGCTATTGAAGGAGATTATACTATTATGACAAATGAAAAAATCAAGCGAATGTTTGATGCATGTTATCAGGCGAAGCGGATACGTGAAATGCTTCCGCCTCTGCCTGAGGGAATTATGCCATCCTACATTCAATACATGGATGTTATCCAATCATTATCAAAACAGGGAATTCAGGTAAAAGTCTCTGATATCAGCGATATTTTGAACATTCCGCGTCCGGGAGTTACCAGAACGGTAAAAGAAATGGAGCAGAAGGGACTGCTTCAGAAAATTTCATCACCAGTTGACGGACGTGTCACCTATATTTCCATTACTGAAGAAGGCCGAAAAATTTCTCAGAAATACGATGAGCATTATTTCAGCGAACTTTCTTCCTATTTAGAGGATATTTCTGAAGAAGATGCCGATTGTATGATTCGGACCATTGAAAAATTTTACCAGATTATGTGCGAAAGGCGGGAACACCATGACAGATAATAAAGCAGACTTTACGCAAGGCAGCATTTTGAAAAAGCTGATTGCCTTTATGATACCTATTCTTGGTGCACTCATTCTTCAGGCCGCATATGGCGCTGTAGATTTGCTTGTTGTTGGAAGATTCGGTTCTACCTCCGGACTTTCTGCTGTTTCAACTGGAAGTCAGGTGTTGAATCTTGTCACCTTCGTAGTCATTCAGTTTGCCATGGGAATCACGGTTCTGATTGCACGTTACTTAGGGGAGAAAAAGCCAGAACAGATTGGAAGTGTAATTGGTGGTGCGGCGGTTGTATTTACCCTCATTTCCGTTGCACTGTTCATCATTATGGTATGTTTTGCACGCCCGATTTCCGTACTCATGCAGGCTCCAACTGAAGCAGTGGACTTAACAGCCAGTTATGTTCGTATTTGCGGAAGCGGTATTTTCTTTATCGTAGCATACAATCTGTTATCTGCCATATTCAGAGGTTTAGGAGACAGTCAGTCACCTCTTCTCTTTGTTTTGGTAGCATGTATTGTAAATATTTTTGGAGACCTGATACTTGTAGCCGGACTTCATATGGATGCGGCAGGTGCTGCAGTTGCAACGGTTGCTGCTCAGGCTCTCAGTGTCATATTTGCCATTATTCTTCTGATAAAGAAAGACTTGCCATTTACCATTACCAAAACAGATTTCCGATTGAATCTGCAATGTAAGAAATTTCTTGAAATCGGATTGCCACTGGCACTTCAGGAATTTCTTACTCAGGTATCATTCCTTGCCCTTTGTGCTTTCGTCAACCGTCTTGGTCTGGAGGCTTCTTCCGGATATGGGGTTGCATGTAAAATTGTAAACTTTGCTATGTTAGTGCCAAGTGCCCTGATGCAGTCGATGGCTTCCTTCGTTTCCCAGAATATTGGTGCTGGAAAACCAGAACGTGCAAAACGCTCAATGTTTACCGGAATTGGAGTTGGACTGGTTGTCGGATGTATGGTATTTGTTCTCATTCTGATGAAGGGTGACGTTCTGTCCGGATTTTTCTCTACAGACGCAGTGGTAATTCAAAATGGCTATGACTATTTGAAGGGATTTGCACTGGAAACCATTGTTACCGCAGTGCTCTTTAGTATGGTTGGTTATTTTAATGGAAATAACAGAACTGTCTGGGTTATGGCGCAGGGCCTGATTCAGACTCTGCTCGTACGACTTCCTCTGGCATATTACATGAGCGTTCTGCCAGACACCAACCTTACCAAAATAGGTCTGGCTGCTCCAGTATCCACGATTGTAGGAATTATCTTAAATGTTGGATTCTATCTTTATCTGAACCATATGGAGCATAAAAAAGCTCAAATTTAGTTTTATAGGATACGGCTTTTATAAAAAACAGTCTGATGATTATCCCCAGTTGAAAGTGGGACAAAACGGTCAGACTGTTTTTTGCTAAGTATTTACATCTAGGCTAAAACATTTTATCTAATTCTTTCAAAAGCTTTGGAAACTGCTTCAGCAACAACAGACATTTCCTCTAAGAATTTCATTTTGACCGAATCATCCAATTGAAATAATTCGGTCTTATGCTCTTTGCAAAGGAATATCGTATACCCCTTAAAATGTTGGTTGTCCCCGAGAACGACATATCCCGTCTCTAATTCCTTTACAAAATACGGATTGTTTCCCTCTTTAATCATCTGAATTCTGTCACATATAAAGCACATATTTGAATGCTCCTATAATGAAATCCATTACCTCATCTTGCTTATTATCTTGCTTACTATCTTACTTATTTCAAAATTAAATTTTATTCTCTGCATATAAGCTGCATTTTGTATGCCCTGATTTTAGCCCCATATTTACTGGTCATAATTGTTCAGCCCCCTTTAGGAACAAAATACACTAAAATACTTTTCATTTACAGGACATAAAGCGAGCAATACACTTTATAAATATATATGAGACGTATTGTGTCTAATGATTCAGTCTATTTTCAGTTTCTACCATACAAATACATCTCTATATTGTCGTCGGATTATCCAATACATAATATAATGAAAGATGTTCTTCCCCGTTCGTCATAACCCGGGAACTTTCTTTTACAAACTGGAATCCGCATTTCTCAATCACTCTTTTTGATTGGTTATTTGTAACAGAATGGCTACAAATTAAATAATCATATTTTTCATTTTGAAAGCAGTATGCAATCACGGCTTTAACAGCTTCCGGCATAAGACCTCTTCCCCAATACGCCTTGCTTAAGACATAGCCGATTTCTCTCCCGGCAAGTTTATCATATTCTCCACCTAATGAAAGACTCATTTTCTCAATCCCCAATGAACCTATCACCTTATGATTTTCTTTCAGTTCCAGTGCAAATTCATTCTTGCCTTTTATAAACATTTCCAAAATAGTTTTTGATTCCTGAATGGACTGATGTGGATTCCAACCTGCCATCTGCCCCACACCATCTACTTTTGCATATTCATAAAAATCTTCTAAATCCGTTTCTTTCCACGCTCTGATGATTAATCTTTCTGTTTCAAGCACAACATCCG
This sequence comes from uncultured Lachnospiraceae bacterium, assembly GCA_900554415.1. Lineage (GTDB taxonomy): Bacteria > Bacillota > Clostridia > Lachnospirales > Lachnospiraceae > Allocoprococcus. The sequence goes on from USGU01000005.1 coordinate 4,932, forward strand.
TTAAATCAACTTCTGCATTTATCATTTCATCCTTCTCCCACTATCCTACTTTCTTATGAAACCCAGTCAATATTGTTCAAAAACTCATCCACTGCCTGATTAAATTCGTCCGGGCATTTATTAGCAATAAAATGATTTCCTTTGATGATTTTCAGTTTCGAATTCGGAATGCTTTCTGCTATTTTTTTCGTATGAGATTCTTTTATCATATCCTTTGTTCCACATATAACAAGAGTTGGAACGGTAATCTGCGCCAACTCCTCCTGCTTCATATTCGGCTCATTCACCATCAATCCGAGCAGTTCCATATTTTTCTTAGCATCCGGTAATTTGGACGCAAATCGTTTTGTTATTTGATAACCTATCTCGATTGGAATCTGCGTTCCCCGTTTTACACCTTTGGGATTTAGGTTTCCGCCATTCAGGATTAATGCCTTTACCCTTTCAGGATATTTCATTACAAATTCCATTGCAATATTAGCACCATCTGAAAATCCCAGAATCACTGCCTCTGGAATTTTCATCATTTCCATAAAGTTATATAAATCATCCGCAAACTGCTCAATCGTAAAAGACGCCGTGCCTCTTGGTGTCTTTCCATGTCCCCTTGTATCTACTGCAATAACCCGGTACTGCTTACTGAAATACGCAATTTGATGTACGAAATAAGTCCCATCCTCTCCATTTCCATGCAGAAGAATAAGCGGCATCCCCTTTCCTTTCTCTTGATAATGCAATGTAATATCCATGATTCTTCTCCTGTAAATGTCATTTTCTTCCAACACTGTTAATCCATTTTCATATATAGCAGTGGCTATGGATTTCCTTTTCTGAACTTTGGTAGTTGATTAATTAACAATTTTATTTCTTCATCATCGGTTACTCCGCTATCTGCCAAAATAATAATATTGTAATAATCTTTATTTTTGAAACTTTTTAATCCACCAAGTTCATTACAAACATAACAATCCGCAATCTCATTGGCTTTCTTCTGGTTGTAGCTAATTCCAAATTGTAATATAGCTACTGCTCTTTGCTTATATTTATCCAAATGTTGTAAAGCATGTCTTAAACAATTATTGATAATCGGATTACTCATACAAAAATTCATTTCAAAACCATACCATCCGATTTCTGACAACTTCCTGTTTCCAAACAACATTGTTCTTTTCTTCAAATATATTTTTTAATCCACGTATTTATAAACCTTATTTTAAATAAACATACAAAGCATTGATAACCACACAAAGAACAATCACAATTCCCCATACCCATTTACGACTTTTTGAGGATAAGGTAGTGTTCAATATTCCGGCTCCGCCGAAAACAAAAAGCAGGCCGAGTATTCCCGGATAGTGGACTCCACTCGTTCCTCCTGACCAAAGAGGAAGTCCAACTACAGAAAAGATATTATCTCCAATGCAAAATCCTGTATTATTCCATGTACCGCCAAACACAATTCCTAAAACCATAATCGCAACTGCAAAAATCCTTGCTGTCAGTTTATTTTCTCTACTCATTTCATCACCTGTTCCTTCATCTCATGGGTCAGCTTGTAATTACATTTCATCTATTAATTCAATTGCTTCTTGTATCATGTGGTCGCAATGAGTCTTTTTATCTCCGCCTTTTGCTGCATTTGCGCGAAGAAGATCCACGCAATTAAGATAACCATCGTGATTCTCTGCAATTTTCTTGCGAAATGCATTCAGTTTTGATGGCTCAACAATTCCTTTTGCACCAAGGACCATCAATGCACTGGTGACTGCTCCGCAGACGCTTCCACATTTCATCCCACCGCCAAAATTAGCTCCGATTTCGTCTGCCTGCTTTTCTGACAAACCTAATTCTTCCGCATAAGCCCGAAGAATTGTCTGCGCACAATTACAGACCATCGGCTCTGCATTTCTAAGTTCCATCGCTTTTTCTACATGTTGATTCATCACAATTACCTCTCATTTGTTTTTCATCTGATGTATGAAAAATATTATATAATACATCATTATATCTGTCGATGTCTTCATACTATCTTCTGCCTCTGAAAAAGTCAACCGATATACCGGCTTTCTCAGAAAATATGTTTCTATATGCATATCAAAGTGCCTCCTCTTTCCGCATTTTTTATTCTGCATTATTTCCACGTTTCCGCATTTTTTCAATTCGAAAATCAAAAAATACAATAATCCGCATTTAAAAATCTGCAGCTTATTGTATCTTTTGTCAGTCACATTTTTATCCTCGAATTGCTTATTTAACTGTTCTCCTCTACCTGAATATGTTATAATTCTTATGCATCTTATTCAATAAATTTCAATAAATGAAAATCTAAAATATAGTTTTACCAGAAAGGATATCCAATGTCGAATCAAAATATTTCCAATAAAACAAATAATTTTTACCAAACCTTTGACCAATCAGCAGTTTCCGACTCCAAAAGAACCCTGAAACGCAGAGGGCGTTTTAATGAGTTGGACCGCCACGAGGAAATGACCGTTAATGTGACCGATACGGTTAAAAATCATATGAGCCATTTAAAATAGCCTATTCTCACTTTTTATTTTCAAAATTTCATTGAACGTATGTTCTTTTCTTGCTATACTAATATTGTGTAATTGAAAAGAAAAGAAACGTAGGATGCAATTTCCGGTTATTAGATGCCCTCTAGTTTACAAAGGAGGGTGATGCCCTATGAACACAATGGAAGTACTCACTTTATTGCTAGTAGTTTTTGCGGCTCTGTCTTACATAGATATTCATAATAACAAAAAGAAATAGCATCCCAACCGACCAAAGTTAGATGCTATTCCAAAATAGTTTTCGACTGAGGGCAAATCGGATTTTGCATCCGATTTACTTTCTAAGTAAATTATACAGTAGGGTACTTGTATTTTCAAGTACCCTTTTATCTTTTTCCCTCTTATATTACCTGATGTTCCATCCATTTTCTGCTATGGAACCGGTATGTAAATACAATCGCCCTTACCGTCCAGTCTGCAAACATTCCAATCCAGACTCCCATCGGTCCGAAGCCAAATCCACGAATCAGTACAACACAGAGACAAAATCTGCACAGCCACATAACAGCACAGGACGTTATCATAGAGAACTTCACATCTCCTGCCGCACGCAGTCCGTATGCCGGCACGAAGGCCAATACCCATACCAGAGGTTTCACCACGGAAATCCACTTCATCATATAAATACACATATCCGCACTGGCTTTCTCCATACCACCAAGTATTGTCACCGGTTTTGTTGCTGCAAACACAAGCAACGAACTTACAATAATTGCCCCTTCTGCGATTACGGTCAGTTTTTTAATATAATAAGCCGCCTCGTCTTTGCGGTCAGCGCCCATACACTGTCCTACAATTGTCATAAGCCCGATTCCGATTCCACCGCCTGCAATTCCACTCATATTTTCCAGAATATTTGTCATAGCCTGAGCCGCTATCGCAACAGTTCCAAGTGTCGATACTGTTGACTGGATTGCAAGCTTTCCAAGCTGGAACATACTGTTTTCAATTCCTGATGGAATCCCAATTCCAAGGATTCTTCCAATCATCTTCCAGTTTGGACGTATTTTCAGATACTCACGCACCACTATCATCTGACGGTCTCTGCGAAGTTGAATCAGTACTACCACTGCACAGAAAATACGGGAAACCAGTGTAGAAATGGCTGCCCCTGCAACTCCCATATGGAATACCCAAATCAAAATCGCATTTCCCACAATATTCATCACGTTGGAAATCATGGAAATCACCATTGGTCCTCTGGTATTATCCTGCGCCCTGAAAATAGATGCGGCAGAATCATACATTGCAATAAACGGAAATGACAATGCGGTATAAAAGAAATAGGTTTCTGAAGCAGTCATAACCGCTTCCTCTACCGAGCCAAAGATTAACCGCAAAAGCGGTTTCTGGAATACAAGGCATATTGCACTTACAACCACCGATATCATAGTGATGATAAACAGAACCTGCCTTGCAGATTCATTTGCCCGCTCCTTATTCTTCTGTCCAATATATTGTGCACAGACAATGGCACCTCCTGCTGCCAATGCCGAAAACGCCTGAATCACCAGAACATTGATGGAATCCACCAGTGATACAGCCGAAATTGCCGCTGACCCAATATTACTTACCATCATCGTATCCGCAGTTCCCATAATGGAATTTAATAATTGTTCCATCACAACCGGAATCAAAAGATTGCTGATCATACGGTTGGTAAACATATGCTGTCGTTCATGATTCCTATTTTTTTCTTTCATTTTCATAACACTAACTTATTACTGCATTCTCTTATACTCTTTCCAGAATGCAATTGTTTCTTCTAATTCCCTTTCATTTGTAAATAAATTCATTTTCTTAGCAACTTCTATAGCAAAATCAACATACCCATTTGCTCTTGAAGTGATTACCTGGTCTGTTACAACTACATCTGCTTCTGAAGAATGTGTGGATGCAATTCCTTCTAATATTCCTGCATGGTCTAACACATCTACACCTGCACAAATTCCTGCAATCATGCCTTTATTTTCTCTAACTTTCTTTAGATACGTCCAAACCGTATCGTTATCAATTTCTTTGATATTTCCACCAGGAACTATCATAAGTTCCACATTTTTTACATCAACATTTGTCAGTTTTTCCGAGACGTTGACGGAATAGCCTTCCATAGATGTAACAGCATTCCCATCCAATGATACGAATACCACATCCTTATTGGTAAACTTTAGGAAATAATTTAGGATTACAATTTCGTAAATACAGCTGGTATTATATAAAAGCACTACTGTTTTCATCGCGTATCCTCCTTTAAATTTATCCATATATTATAGCACAAAAAAGAAGTATCCCAACATCTGAGATACTTCCTTTTTCAAATTTCTATTTTATCAATCCACTTTCTTTCAGCAGAATTTCCACATCCGTTCCTTTGACTGCTTTTAAAACTGCTTTTAAGAGCATTTTTTCTTTGAATGACAATGGAACTTCGTCAATGGTTTTCTTATCAATTGCATAATATGCTGCACGGAGCAATTCTCTTACATCATACTTGGATCCCCAGACTTCCGGCACACCTCTGTCTACATTCAGAAGGGTATATACAGCTTCCATACCGGTACGGATAGAGTATTCTGTCGTGAAAATGGTGTCTCTTGGAGTTTCTGCGAACTGACCAAGGAAAGCGAAGTTGACTGCTCCTTTTGGAACAACCAGTGGTCTGTCTTTTTCCTTTCTCGGCTGGAAAAATGCATTGATATAAGGCATAAAGCAGGTCGTAGTATTGCAGCGGTTCTTTGCCCAGTCATCAATCTTGTCCTTCGGTGCACCAATGTGATACAGCCATTCACGGCAAACTTCTTCACCGGTACAGTTACGCATCGCTTTCTTGACATAATTTCCTGCCTTGTTTGTAGAAAGTGCATAAACCCATACCAGAACGGTATCTTTATTCTGCGCTTTGAACTGCGGCTGACGGTTAATAGTCCATGAAAGATACCAGTTATCCATACTGTCTTTTACCGTGACGATACCACCCGTTGTAACCTTTCCTTCTCTTGGGTCTCTCTTACAGATACTGATAATCTTTTGAATAATCTCTTCATCTGAAGTCTCAACGGTTGCGCTCATCCAGTTGGTTGCCTCATAATCACTACAGAATTTGTCCGGATTACCATATTCCCCATGTTTCGCCTGAACGGCAATATTTTTCCACAAATCCCATGACTCGCCTACACCGTTTTTGATATTGCTGAGGTCTGGTGCTGTATTCTGGTCCCCATAGCAGGATGTATCGGTACAGCATCCATTTGTGATAAATACCAGATCATCTTCTACAAGGTCAATGGTATCAGTCTTTCCGTCTTTTTCATATACAATCTGAGTTGCCACTTTTCTGCCATTTTTATCCTCGATAATGACATTTTTCACGTCCATTCCATACTCTACCGTTACACCATGGCTTTCCAGATATTTTACAAGCGGAAGAATCATACTCTCATACTGATTGTATTTCGTAAAACGAAGTGCTGTAAAATCAGGCAGTCCATCGATATGATGGCAGTATCTGCATAAATATCGCTTCATTTCAAGGGCCGATGACCATTTCTGGAATGCAAACATGGTCTGCCAATACAACCAGAAATTGGTACTCCAGAAGGAATCTGGAAGCACTTCACTAATCTTCTTATCCTCAAGGTCTTTTTCCGGTGTCATAAATAATTTCGAAAGAGCCATTGCCGATTCTTTGTCCAATGTAAATTTCTTGTCTGTATGTGCATCCTGTCCACATTTTTCTGAGGCACGGCACAGAGAATAGTTCGGGTCATGCTTGTTTAACCAATAATATTCATCAAGTACGGAAATGCCCGGTGTTTCGATAGATGGCACATCACGGAACATATCCCACATACATTCGAAATGATTATCCATCTCTCTGCCGCCTCTCATGTAGAATCCTTTTCTGATATCCTTTCTTCCATCACAGCTTCCGCCTGCAAGGTCAAGCTTTTCAAGAAGGTGGATACGCTCACCCTTCACCTGTCCATCTCTCACAAGATAGAATGCAGCCGAAAGTCCTGCAAGCCCGGTTCCTATAATATACGCTGATTTCCGGTCAGCTCCCTCTGGTTTTTCTGGTTTTGCAAATGCTTCATAAGTTCCTGCTGAATAATACATATAAACACGCTCCCTTTCTTTTCTGGCTTATCGATTTCATATCCATAAGTATATCCATAAAATTCAGAAATAAAATACATAAAAAAGAAGAACTGTCATAGATAACGACAGTCCTCCCACATTGCAGGAGAATACGACAAACATCTCATTTTGTCGTATTTCCATATTGACTTGCATACTCATATTTACAATTTACATCCTATTTTTATCCAGTCTGGCATTGCTGAGTGCATGATTAAAAGTTCCCTGAATCAATGAGTTCAAACGCTCAATGATAACTTTCGGGTCTTCTTTCATTCCTTTGTCAATCCATTCCAGCACAAGTCCTACAAATCCGTATTTATAAAAATTAGCAATAAACGCCTTGTCTTCTTCCCGCACCACCATGCCTTCTGCTTTTTCCTCCAGTACATTATAAAGAAGCTGATACGTCACCCGGTACAGATAGCGGTATAAGTAATCCTTAGGAACATGATGGTAAATATTGATAATAAATGCTTTATCTCTATTTATCATCTCAAACAGTGCATAAAAGCCTTCCTGCCAGGTATCGTAAGTCCGGTTTTCTTTTAAAGCGCGCTCCGCATCCTCATCGCAAATCCATTCGGTCAGTTCCAGTATATCATGAAAATGATAATAAAAGGTCTGCCTGTTCATCTCACATTTCTCAGTAATATCATTTACCGTTATCTTGTCAAACGGCTTTTCTAATAACAGTTCTTTAAAAGCATATGCAATCGCAAGCTTGGTAGTTGCCTTACTCATCGTTCACTGCTCCTTTTATGACTCATATTTTGTCACATCACGATTTTTCCGTCCTCAATCTGAATCACAACATCTGCATTTTGAGCAATTTCTAAATCATGTGTTACCATAATTAAAGTCTGTCCAGACCGTTTTGTCAATTGATTTAATAATTTCTTCGTATTTTCACTGGTTCTCTTGTCCAGATTCCCAGTCGGTTCGTCACCAAATATGAGAATTGGTTTCGCCAGAATAGGCATCTATGGAAGCGCAATTTATACCTAATCTATTTCAGGAGAGTACCACATCCAGCACCATCATCAGACAGAAACCAACCATAAATGCGATGGTTCCTTTATTGGAGTGCTCTCCTTCTGCCATCTCCGGCACTAATTCTTCTATTACAACATACAACATTGCCCCCGCTGCGAAGCTGAGCAGATACGGCATTACCGGCACAATCTTCCCTGCAAGAAATACAGTCAGAAGACCGGCTGCCGGTTCTACAGCTCCTGATAAGATTCCCCAGATACAAGCCTTTCCCTTTGACATTCCGGCATCGTGGAGCGGCATAGATACAATTGCCCCTTCCGGGAAATTCTGGATTGCAATTCCTACCGACAATGCCAGCGCAGCCGCCCGGGAAACCGAAGCACTTTCCGCAAGTAAGCTGGCATAGAGTACACCTACCGCCATGCCCTCTGGAATATTGTGAATGGTAATTGCCAAAATCATCATAAAAGATTTGCTAAGTCCGCTGGGCGGTCCTTCTACCGTCTCATCCAGATGCATATGTGGTGTAACGTTATCTAAAAATAATAAAAATACCATTCCAAGCACAAACCCGGCAACCGCAGGAATAACCCGGTATTTTCCCATATTTTCAGCCTGTTCAAGAGCCGGAATCAGCAGACTCCACACAGAAGCTGCAATCATGACTCCTGCGGCAAATCCGCTTAATATCTTTGTTGTGCCCTTTTGGAATCCCTCACGCATAAAAAGTACACATAATGCTCCCAATGTCGTTCCGGCAAAAGGGATGAAAAGTCCTGTCAAAATTGTCACACCCATGAAAATACTCCTTTATTTCCTATTCTTCACTCTTTATTCTACTCCTTTCAGTGCTTCTACCATATCCAGTCGCTTAATCCGTTTTGAGAACAGAAAGCTGACAAGCACGGACACGATTAGTACAAAAGCGCCTGCTTCTATGTACGCCGCTCCATGAATGGACAGATTATAGTCAAAGTTTTCTCCATTGCTGTTCATCATGGAATTAAAAGTCATTTTACCAAACGGTGCCCCGAGAATGATTCCGATAGCAGAGAGCCACAAATTCTGTATAGACATCATCCGCCGAATCTTGCTGCTCTGGAATCCAAGCACTTTTAAGGTTGCCAGTTCTTTGACCCTCTCATTAAAGGAAAGAGAGCCGGAATTATACAGAACCACTATGATTAGAATCGCAGAAAATACAATCATCAGATACACCAGTACATTCACAATTTCCATACTTGTTTCAAAGGCTTTCTTCATATCCGCTTTGGTATTCACTGCAACCACATCTTCTCTTTCCTTCAGTGCATCATCTTTTGTATTTGTCATCATCAAAGTTGGAGCAAAGGTTTCTCCGCTTTCTTCAAAATCTTTCCGTAACATGGTGATTCCCTGACTTTCGGAGCTACGGTAAATCACGCCTACTTTTGCCTCATGCCATTCGTTCTTCGTATACAAATGCCAGTATATGATATCTCCCACCGATACATGCAGCTCTTCCGCAAATTTCCTGGAAAGTGCAACCGTTCCCGGAGGGGTACTTGTCACTTCATTGTCGAGGTCTAAGATATTATAAAGTCCTTTTCCCTCCAAAACTGTAATTGTCCCCTTTTTCTTCTCATCAGACTTGGCATTCTCCACCTTGGACACTTCCAGTGCGTCTGCCATCACCAGTTCTCCATCCATGGATTTCGAAAGTCTGTCCAAATCTGAAAGTTTGGCATCTTCCGACAATTTTACCTGATACTCCGCTGGTGTGGTTCTGTCAAATGCAATGCTTTCCATATCCCCGAGCAGTCCATTACAGGCAGTTCCATAAACCATAAGCAGCATTCCAAATGCAGTTCCTACAATACACATGAATGTTCTCATCTTTCCTCGTGAAATATCACGCAGATTATACTGAACGGTAAATGACAATTTCTCCCAGAAAGGAAGTCTTTCAAAAATACATTTCTTTCCACTCTTTGGCATAGCTGGTCGTAATGCCTCTGCCGGCTGTATTTTCAAAATTCTTCTACAGCTCATATAAGCCGCAAGTGCACAGATACCCACAATCACGGCTATGAGTACGAGATAGATTGGATGAAAACCACTGGTTCTGTTTGGAACAATGTAATATCCACCAAAGATTTCCAGCATATAAGGTGCTCCCACAAATACACCGATTAACATCCCCGCAATTGCACCAAGTGCTGATGGCAGAATACTGAAGCTTACATAATGAATTAAAATTTTGCCCCGCTTCATTCCCATGGCATTCATAGTTCCAATCTGGGTTCTCTGTTTTTCTACCATACGGCTCATAGATGTTGCAATGACAAGTACCGCTGCTCCCACGAAAATCAATGCAAATATATAAGAAAAGCTCTGATGCTGTTCCAGTTCACTGTCAAATCTGGCAAGTCCCTGTACGGAAGATTCATCAATAATGGCAGAATAATCATTATCCAATGCCTCCGCAATTTCATCCTCATGCTTTAGTGCACCGCCATCCTTTGTTACAATCACCATTTCCGTAGCCGGAATCATCTGCGAACCGGTCTGCATATCCCCTATATTTCCAAGAGAAAACTTCCCGGTTGTCAGCATATGCCAGATATAATCGTCTGTCGGGAACGCCTCATATGGCATATATACAAACGCAATATTTTCTATGTAAACATCTGCGTCTCCATCCGCCTGACGATACTCATATTCCGGTGTTTCGATCAGCCCCTTTACCGTCCTTGTGAACGTAATACCACTATAAGCTATCTTAAATTCGTCCCCTACTTTAATATCTCGTTTTTCTGCAAATGCATTAGTAAGCCATACACCGTCTGCAGCTTCTGCATCGAAAGCTTCTCCATCAATCATGTAACCTTTATTGACACGCTCCTCATCCATCATGTAAATGTCTACCTGCGCATCGTCACAGTCCGGTGCTGTTCCTCTTATCTGGGTTCGGAGCTGCGCATCTTTTACAAACTCCAACTTCCGCACTGTTTCCAGTTGCTCCTTGGAAAATCCTTCTCCGTACACCCATAAATCAGACAGATTACATTCCTCATGAAAGGTTTCACGTGCAATCTCTTCACTGAGTACATGCCCTTCAAAGGTCACATAAATCATCATGGCAAGCAGTGCCAGCAGGAAAATGGAAAAGAACTGACCAAAATGCATTTTCAGTTCTCTAAGCATTTTTCGGAAAAGCATTACCATTCCACCTCCCTGACTGAGCATGGATGTGCATTTTCGTATATTTCACGAATCTTGCCATTTTTCATGCGGATAACTTTATCGGCACACTTTGCAATCTCTGCATTATGTGTAACCAGTATGACCGTTTTCTTCTCCGATTTACACAAATCTACTAACAGCTCCAACACAATTGCGCCTGTCTCTGAATCCAGTGCTCCTGTCGGTTCATCTCCAAGCAGAATTTTGGGATTCTTTGCCAGTGCTCTCGCAATGGAAACCCTCTGCTGTTCCCCGCCTGACATCTGCGATGGAAATTTATTTCTGCAGGAAGAAAGCCCTACCATTTCCAAAAGCTCATCCGGATTTCGCATATCTTTTACAATACTTTTCACTAATGCAATGTTTTCATATGCCGTCAGACATGGAATCAGGTTATAGAACTGGAAAATGAATCCAATCGTATCTGCCCTGTATTTTCCAAGCTGTTTATCATTCATCCCCGAAATATCCGTATCGTCTACAATCACCCTGCCCAATGTTGGACTGTCCATTCCTCCAAGCAGATTCAGCACGGTAGACTTGCCCGCCCCGGACTGACCCAGTATGACTACAAACTCGCCTTCCTCAATGCCAAAACTTACATGGTCTACTGCTTTTTGAAGCGCCTCTCCACTTCCATATTCCTTCACTACATCCTGAAATTCTACAATCATAACTACCTCCGTCTTCTCATATATATAAATATACAGGAATAATTTTTATTAGATTAAGCTAACTCATTGACATTATACTATTCTATTCTGTCATTTTTGTCAAGTTTCTTCCTATTATATATATTTTTTTCAAAAATAAGAAAATTGCATTTTTTATTGCAATTTTTTATTAAATTTTACTGCTTTAAAGCGCTTTTGTGCATTTTTGTCTTATATTTGCCACTTTTTTAGCACAATTTGCTTGCAAAAAATGCATGAAAGTAGTACAATAAGCATATACAAAAAATAAAGGCAGGAGAATATATCTGAAAATTTTCCTAAAGCAGATAGTATGCCGGTAAATTCCTAATTCGCGATAACGGGGTTTCCTGCATACATCTTCTGTCAAGACTAGGTGCATAAAAAGGGGGAAATGTTATGTTATCTGTAGTACAAACTATTAATGCGTATCTATCTGATTATATTTTGGTATTTTTACTTTTGGGTGTTGGTCTTTGGTATTCTATCAAAACCAAATTTATTCAGGTTCGATTTCTTGGAGCCGGATTAAAACAGATGTTTGGTGGTCTTTCTTTAAAAGGTGGTTCCCACGAAGGTGGTATGAGTTCTTTCCAGGCAGTTGCAACTGCTATTGCAGCTCAGGTTGGTACCGGTAATATCGTCGGTTCAGCCGGTGCTATCCTTACTGGTGGTCCTGGTGCTATCTTCTGGATGTGGGTTATCGCATTCTTCGGAATGGCTACCATCTATGCTGAGGCAACTCTGGCTCAGGAAACTCGTATCAAAGGAAAAGACGGTACTATCCAGGGTGGTCCTGTTTACTACATAACCACAGCATTTAAGGGCGGATTTGGTAAATTCCTTGCAGGCTTCTTTGCAATCGCAATTATCTTTGCTCTTGGATTCTTCGGATGTATGGTACAGTCTAACTCAATCGGTTCAACAATCAATACTGCATTTGGTATTCCTTCATGGATTGTTGGTGTTGTTCTTGTAGTAATTTGTGGATTTATTTTCTTAGGCGGTGTTGATCGTCTTGCATCTGTAACAGAAAAAATCGTTCCTATTATGGCTGGTTTCTTCTTATTAGGTGCTTTAATCGTACTTATTATCCGTATCAAATATGTACCTGCAACATTTGGAATGATTTTCAAATATGCATTTGAACCTCAGGCAATCATCGGTGGTGGATTTGGTGTTGCACTTAAAATTGCTATCAGTCAGGGTGCTAAACGTGGTCTTTTCTCTAACGAAGCTGGTATGGGTTCTACACCTCATGCTCATGCTCTTGCACAGGTTGAAAACCCACACATTCAGGGTACTGTAGCTATGGCTGGTGTATTTATTGATACATTCGTAGTTCTTACACTTAATGCTTTAGTAATCATCTCTACTCTTTATACAGCAGATGGTCCTTTGGCAAATGGTTATGCAGGTGATGTTGTAAATACTCTTAATAAAGCAAACCTTGCTCAGACTGCATTCGGTGTTGCTTTTGGTAAAGGAATCGGAGCTGGTTTCGTAGCCGTTGCACTTTTCTTCTTTGCATTCTCTACTATCCTTGGATGGAACTTATTTGCAAAGATTAACGTAACCTGGTTATTCGGCGAAAAAGCACAGAAACCTTTCATCGTTGTTGCTTTAGTATTTATCTTCCTCGGAACACTTGCTTCTAACGATTTAGTTTGGGAACTTTCAGATATGTTCAATAACTTAATGGTTATCCCTAACGCGATTGCATTGTTCGCATTAACAGGAATGGTAACAACAAGCGTAAGTAAATACGCAAAAAAGAAATAAATAAAAGTCGTATAATATAACGTATAAATCAAATTCCCACACTGAATGTTCAGTGTGGGAATTTTTTTAATGTGACACTTCCCACGAAAAAAACTCAGATATATGAATCTGAGTCTCTTTGCAAATAATCTTTATTCTGTTTATTGATTGTATCTGTTACTTATCTCTTGTCTCCATTACTACAATCGTTCCACCGATAAAATTAATCTCTACAATCTCATCTTCAAACCGGTTGCTGACTGTAAGACTGTCCGTCGGTTTCAATACATGATGTTCCAGCGGCCACTTCGTTCCTTTCATATTGAAATCGAAGATATCCCCGCTTAAACTAAACACAGACAAATATTTTCCATAAGCCTCTGATTTCTTAAGCTGACATGGCTTATCGGTCACAAAGATACGATTCTGCGGGTCTAAAATATAAGCTCTTACATTGAATTTACACGCAATCGACAAGCTTTGAATATTCGCCCACAGATGGTCAATTCTTCCCCCTGTAGCACCAAGAATATAGATTTCCGTACTTCCGATGGTAATTGCTATGCGGATTGCCATTTCCGTATCTGATTCGTCCTTGATAGGATTATATTCCCTAACCGCCACATTGGTCTCTGTCTTATAATATTTGATAATCTCCGGTGCAATGCTGTCGAAGTCGCCTACAATGTAATTCGGTTTAATCTGATGATGATACAGATATTCTACTCCCTTGTCCACACCGACAATACTTGCTCCCTCATTTTCAGAAAGGACTTTCTCCACAAATCCTTCCTCCAGTTCCCCTCCGCTGATAATAATTGCTTTACTCATATTCTTTAAATATCTCCAAAAATTCCTTAATATTTTCCGACGGGTTACCTTTGAACACTGCAGAACCTGCTACAATGATGTTAGCGCCCGCATTCAGGGCTTCTCTTACGTTTGCCGTATAAATACCGCCATCTACCTGAATATCCGTTTTAAGGCCCAGATTATCCAGTTTCATACGTATTTCTTTTACCTTGTCCAGTGCTTCCGGAATCAGCTTCTGCCCTCCGAATCCTGGATGTACCGTCATAATCAGAACCATGTCCACATCCGGTAAGTATGCATCCAACACTTCTGCCGGAGTTTCCGGGCAGATGGAAATTCCCACCTTCACTCCTGCTTCTTTGATTTTTTGAATCGTTGCGCGTACATCTTCACAGGCTTCATAGTGAATCGTAATCAAATCAGCCCCTGACGCCACAAATTCATCAATATAACGAATCGGCTCTGTAATCATAAGATGGACATCCATAAACTGGTTCGTTGCTTTTTTGATAGATTTGAGTACAGGCATTCCAAAAGAAATGCTTGGTACAAAAATTCCATCCATGACATCATAGTGTAAATATGACGCACCAGCCTCCTCAGTCTGATGAATCTGCTCTCCTAATACCGTAAAATCTGCCGACAAAATAGATGGTGATAAAATACACTTCATTGTCTAATACCTCTTCCTCTCTTTTTGCTTTAACTCCCGATACATTTCCAGATAGTTTTCGTAACGTACTTTATGAATATTCCCGGCTTCTACCGCTTCTTTTACGGCACATCCCGGTTCATTTACATGATTGCAACCCTGAAACCTGCAGCAGCCAAAGTACTCCTCCATTTCAGGAAAGTAATGCTTTAATTCCTCTTTTTCAAAATCATTCGTGTATAAAGAAGAAAATCCCGGTGTATCCATGATATAAGACTCCTCATCGATTGGAATCAGTTCCGAATGTCTTGTGGTATGCTTTCCTCTTTCAATCTTCTGGCTGATACTTCCCGTCTCCATATTGATATTTTTTTGAAGGCAGTTGATTAAAGAGGATTTGCCTACTCCCGAAGGCCCGGCTACCGTCGTTACCTTTCCTTTCAGCACTTCCCTGATTTTTTCAATATTCTCTTTCTTCCCTGCACTGGTAAAAATCACCGGATAACCGCTTGGTTCATAGATTGCTTTCAAGGCTTCCTGTTCTTCTTCATCTGCAATATCTTTTTTGTTAAAACAAATGATAACCGGAATATCCTGACGTTCCATCATCACCAAAAAGCGGTCAAGTAAATTCAAATGTGGCTTTGGCTTGACAATTGCAAACACCACCAGTGCCTGGTCTATATTTGCCACTGCCGGACGAATCAGCTCACTTTTCCTTGGCAGGATTGCCGTTATATTTCCGGTCTTTTCTGCCTCATCCAGTACTTCAAATTCTACCATATCGCCTACCAGCGGCTTGATTTTCTCTTTGCGGAAGGCACCCTTTGCCTTACATTCATAAACAGAAGATTCTACTACGCTGTACACGTAGTAGAATCCTGCAATTCCTTTTATTATTCTTCCCTGCATAACTTGTCCTTTATTCTGTACCCGAATCGGAATTATCCGCACCGGAACCGTTACTTACATACAATGTAATGGTACTTCCAACTTCAACCTGAGAACCGCTGTCCGGACTCATATCCACTACAGTTCCTGACGGAGAAGGGCTGTCTGCGGTTTCTTCTTTATATGATAATCCACGATTTCTAAGTGCTGCAATCGCATCTGCAAGACTGTAGCCTCTCAAATCCGGGACAGCAACTGTTTCTGCCGGTTTTTTTCCTTTGCTGACTACATAACTTACACTGGTTCCACTGTCTACCTTCTTGCCGGCCTTCACATCCTGATTGATAATCTTGCCTGCCTCAACAGTGTTACTGTATTCTTCCGTGCTTCCGCCATCGGAAAGTCCCGCAGCAGCTAATGCACTCTGTGCCTGACTTACCGTCATTCCTGCTAGATTCGGTACTTCTGCCTTCTCAGCACCCTTGCTGACTACAAGCACAATCTTGGTATCTACCGTGGTAGATGTACCGGCTTCCGGTGTCGTTCTGATAACTTCACCATTATCGTATTCGTCACTGTATTCCGTCTGGACTTCATAATTAGTGAATCCTTTATCCTTCAGAATCTTCCATGCATCATCCTGGGTATTTCCTGATACATCCGGCACTTCCACTTCCTCTGCACCAGAACATACAACAACTTCAATCACAGTCTGTTTCTTTACCTTTTCTCCTGCCTTGATATTCTGCTCAAGTACAGTTCCTACCGGCTTATCTGACTGCTTCTGACTTACCACCTTCATAACAAGGTTCTTCTTCTCACACATTTCATTGGCTACTGCCTCTGTTTCGCCTACTAACTGTGGAACCTCAATATTTGCACTGTCACTGTTTGATTCGATACCTGTGCTGCTTCCAAACCGGAAAATTCCTGTCGCTTTTCCTGCAACAAGTACAATAATCAGAATCACTACAGCTGCCGCAACGATGGTAAGAATTTTCATCATCTTATTCATCTGAGGATTTACATCATCCGATTTTCCTTTGCGTTTTCCTCCGCGGGCATTTCTTTCGTCGTCATCATCTTCCTCATCGTAGTCGTCATCATCATAATCATTCTCTTCGTCGTAGTCGTCATCTTCGTAATCTTCATCTTCGTCATATGCTCCACGACCACGCTTTAAATGCCCCATATCTTCTTCCGTAAACATCACGGTTTCATCTAAATTGTGAGGTCTGTCTATTTTAACAAAAGAACCCGATGGGTCTACCAGTGCCCGTTTTAAATCCTGAATCAACAAAGTGGTCGATTCATAACGCCGTTCCGGACTCTTCTGTGTACATTTCAAAATAATCTTTTCCAAAGCCTTTGACATATCCGGTGCATACTGGGATGGCGGAGTGATGTTCTCCTGCAGATGCTTCATAGCAACCGTAACCGTAGAATCTCCGTCAAACGGAACTCTTCCGGTTATCATCTCATACATTGTAATACCTACAGAATAAATGTCACTTTTGGCATCACAGTATCCGCCTCTTGCCTGCTCCGGTGACACATAATGCACGGAACCCATGGCATTGGAACTTACCGTATTGGAATCCACTGCTCTTGCAATACCAAAGTCGGTTACTTTCACTTTACCTTCTTTGGAAATAATAATATTCTGTGGTTTGATATCTCTGTGGATAATATTATGCTTATGTGCTGCCTCAATACCGGTACACATCTGAATGGCAATACTGATTGCCTCTTTGGTAGAAAGTCTTCCCTTCTTCTGAATATACTCTTTCAAAGTAATTCCCTCTACCAGTTCCATTACCATGTAATAAAGACCACGGTCTTCCCCTACATCATATACATTTACAATATTTGGATTCAGAAGTCCGGCTGCAGCCTGTGCTTCTGAGCGGAATTTTCTTACAAAATCCTTATTCTCTCTATACTCTTTCTTAAGCACCTTGATTGCCACATAACGGTTCAGCATGGTGTCCTTACCCTTATAGACGTCAGCCATGCCGCCTGCACCAATCTTACTTAAGACCTCATATCTCTCCCCTAAAACAATACCGCCATCATTTACCATATACTCACCTCATTGGAAAACGGAGCTGCAAGCACAACACCAATATTATCTTTGCCTCCATTTTCATTTGCACGATTTATTAATAACTGTCCGGCTTCCACAATATCTCTGGCACTCTTGATAATCGTAAATATCTCATCTTCATTTACCATATTGCATAAACCGTCTGTGCACATCAGAATGACATCCCCTTTCTTCAGTGCATATTCATAGTAATCTGCTTCTACATCCTCTTTCACACCGATTGCTCTTGTAATGATATTCTTATCCGGATGGTGTTTGGCCTCCTCCTCACTGATTCCGCCAAGACGAAGCATCTCCTCAACAAGAGAATGGTCGCGGGAAAGCTGCTTCACTTCCTGATTAATCAGATACAGCCTGCTGTCTCCTACATTAATGAAATGTAAAGTGTGGTCAATTACAGTTGCAGCTACAAGTGTGGTACCCATGCCGTCCAGCTTAATATCTTTCTCTGCCGTCTCAATCAGCTTCTTATTCACCACCTGCACTGCATCCAGAAGCACTTCTTTCGGTCCTTCCTTCAGCGAATGTTTAATTTCTTCCTTCAAAGTCTCTACGGTAAACTTTGATGCAAAATCTCCGGCTTTATGCCCACCCATACCATCAGCCACCACCAAAAGATTTGGCAGTGTTCCCTGCGGTTCATCTGTGGCAAACACATAGTCCTGATTCATCTTTCGCACTTTTCCCACATCTGTTATGGAAAATACTTTCATAATCTGCCTCCTAATGTCTTATGCAGACAATTCTGCCGCACATCAAGACATAAGACTGAATCTGCTTCAGCCTAACTTTCCTGCATTGTTTTACGTCTTAACTGTCCACAAGCCCCATCAATATCAGAGCCCATTTCTCTTCTTATAGTAACATTTATCCCGCTTTTTTCAAGTTTATTTTTGAAATTACTCGCACTTTTTTTGTCCGGTTTCTGATAATTCCGCTCTTTGATCGGATTTACCGGAATCAAATTCAGATGACAATTGCGCGGTCCTAAAATATGAATCAGTTCCTTTGCATCCTCTTCGGTATCATTTACTCCATGTACCAGACTATATTCGAATGTGATTCTTCTTCCGGTTTTTTCGAAGTAATAATCACAAGCTTCCAGCACCTCGGAAAGCTCATATTTATTTGCCACGGGCATGAGTGCTTTCCGCTTCTCCTGGGTGGACCCGTGAAGGGAAAGAGCCAGTGTAATCTGCAGTTTTTCCTCTGCAAGTCTGCGGATATTGGGAACGATGCCGCAGGTAGATGCCGTAATATTTCTCTGGCTGATGTTTAATCCATGTTCATCGCTTACCATATGTATGAACTTCAGGAAATTGTCATAGTTATCCAGCGGTTCTCCGGTTCCCATTACCACAATATTGGAAACCCGCTCTCCGCTTATTTTCTGAATCTGGTAAACCTGGCGAAGCATTTCCGACGGAGTCAGGTTTCTCTCCAGCCCGTCCAAAGTGGAAGCGCAGAAACGGCACCCCATCTTACAACCCACCTGGGAAGAAATACAGACCGAATTGCCATGCTTGTACTTCATCAGTACACTTTCCACCATATTTCCATCTTTCAGGCAGAACAGAAATTTGTTCGTTCCATCTATTTGGGATATCTGTCTTGTTATCATTTCCACTTTCCGGATTTCATACTGCGCTTCCAGTTTTTCCCGCAAGGCTTTGGACAGATTGGTCATCTCCGAAAAATCGTCCGCCAGCTTTTCATGCAGCCAACTGTAAATCTGTCCGGCACGGAATGGTTTTTCCCCGATTTCTGCCATCTCTGTCTTCAATTCATCCAGTGAAAAAGATGCAATATCTTTCTTTTCCGTCATCTTATTTGGAACTCCTTTTTACTAATTTTGCAATGTAAAATCCGTCTGTCTCTCTTGCAGGGAAAATCTGTTTTTCCCACTCCAGTTCAAATTCCGGGTGTTTTTCCAGAAACCATCTGGTGTTCTCTTCATTTTCTGCCTTGCAAATTGTACAGGTGCTGTAAATCATTACTCCTTCCGGCTTCACATAACGACATACTACATCCAGAATTTCTTTTTGAAGCTGTGCTACCTCTTTTTCAGTCTCCGGTGTCATCTTGTATTTCAAATCTGTTTTCTTGGAAAGTACTCCGAGTCCGGAACACGGAAGGTCCGCAATTACCACATCTGCCTTTTCTTCGGACGCTTCATCAAATAAAGTCGCATCCTGCTGAACAGCTTCCACATTGTCAAATCCCATGCGCCAGATATTCTCCTGAATCAGTCCTACTTTATATTCAGTCAAATCTCGGGCTTCTACGTGTCCTGTTCCATTTAATAGCTGAGCTGCATGCAGTGCCTTGCCGCCCGGTGCAGCACACACATCAATGATGTAATCTCCCGGCTTTATATCTGCACTTTCTGCTACCTGAATAGATGCTGCGTCCTGAATCTGAAAATCTCCCTCGCAGAAACTATTTAATGCCCCTAGATAATCATAATCAGAAATCAGGAGTGCGGAATTCAGAAATGGATGTTCTTCCACATTTACATGTTCATTTTTTAGTTTCTTTATCAATTCTTCTTTTGAGATTTGATTTTCATTTACACGAATTGTTGTCGGTCGTGAAAGATAAAAACTTTTTAAAATTTCTTCGGTCTTCTCTCTTCCATAATCCTTAAGCCACATGGTTACAATCCATTCCGGCATGGAATATTTCACTGATAAATACTTCTCCGTGCAGGCTTCCTCCGGATAGAGAATCTGCTCCTTGCTGCGAACGATGCTGCGAAGTACACCATTTACAAAACCTTTTAAGGTTCCAAATCCTTTCTTTCCTGCCAGCTTGACCGCTTCATTACAAGCAGCCGAGTCCGGTACATTGTCCATGTATGTTATCTGGTATACCGCCATACGGAGAATATTGCGGATAACCGGTTTCATCTTCTGGACCTTGGTTTTCGAATATTGATTAATGATATAGTCCAGTTCTAAGGTCCGCTCTATGGTTCCTTCCGTAAGTCTGGTAAGAAAGGCCCGTTCCTGCTTGTCAAGATACTGATATTTCTCCAGTACACTCCGCAGAACAAGATGGCTCTTCTCTCCTTTTTCCACTTCTAACAAAATGGCAAGTGCCAGTTCTCTTTCACTTTTTTCTTTTGTCTGTAATGCTGTCTGTTCTTTCGCCTTGTTCTTAGTCATCCCGTCTTCCTCTTGTCAGAATAAGTAGTCTGAGCAGTTGAAGAATAGAAGCAGCAGCGCCTGCAACATAAGTCAGTGCAGCGGCACCTAATACTTTTCTAGCCTGTCCCACTTCCTCGTTATCCAGAAGTCCTGAACCGCCTAAAATGCGAAGTGCTCTGGAAGAGGCATTAAACTCTACCGGAAGTGTTACAATCTGGAACAGTACCGAACAGGAGAACAGTAAAATTCCCAGATTAATGAACAGTCCTGACATATTTCCATTAAAAAGAAGTCCAATGATAATCAACGGCCATGAAATCTGTGCACCGAAATTTGCCACCGGAACCAAAGCTCCGCGGATAGAAAGTGGTACATAATTGGTTGCATGCTGAATGGCATGTCCACATTCATGAGCTGCTACACCTACTGCTGCTACCGATGTGGAACCATAAGTAGAATCAGACAGTCTGAGGACTTTATTTTTCGGGTCATAATGGTCTGTCAGTTTTCCTGATATTCTCTGTACCTGAACATCATAAATTCCTGCCTGATGCAGAATCTGTTCTGCTGCCATCTGTCCGGTAATTCCTCTCCGGTTGCGCACCTGCGCATATCTCGCAAAAGTAGAATTTACTTTTGCCGAAGCAGCCAGTGATAAAATCACACCGATTATAATCAGGATATAAGTTGGGTCATAAAACATTGGATAGTACATAATTCTTCCTCCTTAACAGCCGAGCTTTTCGCCGGTCTTTACTTGATATCCCCTCAAAAAAGCATCGGAAGCCATTTTCTTCTTTCCCGGAATCTGAAGTTCTTTAATCTGAAGAACTCCATCTCCTGTCTGTACAGAAAATGTCTGCTTTGTCACCTCAGTTATGGTTCCCGGCTCTGCAGTTTTCTGTGTGTCAACTACATCCGCATCCCATATTTTCATTGTTTTCTCATTCCATGTAGTGTAGGCGCTTGGCCATGGATTTAATCCCCGGATCAGTCGTTCAATCTCTGCTGCCGGACGAGTCCAGTCAATATTGCCAAGCTTTTTATCTAACATTCTTGCGTAAGCAGTCGGGGTTTCCCCTTGTTTTTCCGGCTTTAATTCGCCCTTTTCCAGTTTTTCAAGTGTCTGCACACAAAGCTTTGCTCCTGCCTCAGCAAGCAAATCATGAAGTTCTCCGCCTGTAATCTTATCTCCAAGCGGAACTTCAACTTTCTCCAGCATATCACCGGTGTCCAGTCCCTCATCCATCTGCATCGTAGTTACACCGGATACGCTTTCTCCATTGATGATCGCCCACTGGATCGGTGCTGCTCCTCTGTATTTTGGAAGCAGAGACGCATGGACATTGATACATCCGTATGGAGTCATTTCCAGAATTTCTTTTGGCAGAATCTGTCCAAATGCAATGACAACGCAGACATCTGCCTGATATTTTTTCAATTCTTCAATACACTCCGGTCTTCTGACCCTCTCCGGCTGATAAACCGGAATTCCTTTTTCCAGTGCATATTCCTTTACCGGCGTATACTGCATTTCCTTTCCACGGCCCTTGGGTTTGTCAGGCTGGGTAACTGCCAGTACAACTTCATGTCCGGCTTCTACCAGTGCCGCCAATGTGCCCACGGAAAAATCTGGTGTACCCATAAAAATGACTTTCATTTCCCGGTCCTCCTTTTCCATTATTTATCTCTTTTGTTTATTCTTCGTCGTAAGTCACGTCTTCTAACTGACCTTCTACCTTTTCTACATACATATGACCTTCCAGATGGTCCAGTTCATGGCAGATTGCACGGGCTAAAAGTTCTTCTCCTTCAATAATATACTCTTCCATATTTTCGTCAAGTGCTTTAGCCTTCACATAGTTTGGTCTTGTCACCTGACCTGCCTTTCCCGGAAGACTTAAACAGCCTTCACTTCCTGTCTGTGAACCGCTGGTTTCCAGAATAACCGGATTTATCATAACAATCGGTCCTTCTCCTACATCAATGACAACGATACGCTTCAGGACTCCTACCTGCGGTGCTGCCAGCCCTACTCCGTTTGCCTCATACATCGTTTCCAGCATATCATCAATTAAGTCCTGTGTGCGGGGTGTCATTTGTTTTACCTCTTTGCACACCTTTTTCAATACTTCATCACCCATTATTCTGATTTCTCTGATTGCCATTTTATTTCCTCCTTTTGCCTTATCAGAATCCATTTACGGGGTCAAAATCAAACTGAATCCTGATTTTGTCAAATCCCCTGTTCATTTCAATATATTGTTCCATGTAATCTTTCATGTGGATTAACATGTCGTTCGAATCTGCTTTCATATAAAGTACCCGTCTGTAAATATCTTTCACTTTTCCAATATACGGACTTGCCGGTCCGATAAGCTGAATCTGACGGTTCTTTCCTATTCTGTGTGCATATTCTTTCAGATAAAATGCACCCTTGTCCAATAATCCTTCGTCCTCCGAAGAAAGCAATACTGCCAGCAAATGTTCTGCCGGTGGATATCCCATCAGCTCCCGGTATTTTATCTCTTCTTCGTAGAACTGCTCATAATTCTGTGCAGCTGCCGCCTGAATACTGTAATGCTCCGGATTATAAGTCTGAATCACCACTTCACCGGGAGTCGTACCTCTTCCTGCACGGCCTGCTGCCTGAGTCAGAAGTGCAAAGGTTCTCTCCGAGGCCCGGTAGTCATCTGCATAAAGTGACATATCCGCAGCCAGTACTCCCACAAGTGTGACATTTGGAAAATCATGTCCCTTCACAATCATCTGGGTTCCCACTAGGATATCTGCCTCTTCATTTGCAAAGGCACTTAATATCTTCTCATGCCCTTCCTTCGCCCTTGTGGTATCCAAATCCATCCTGAGTATTCTTGCTCCGGGAAATTCCCGTCTCACCAGTTCTTCAATCTGCTGAGTTCCTGCACGAAAACCACCGATATGTGCAGAACCGCAGGATGGACACCTTCTTACAGTCTGTTCTTCGTAACCACAATAATGGCAGACCATTCTCCCATTATTATGAGCAGACAGGGAAACATCGCAATGAGGACATTTTACTACATATCCGCAAGACCTGCAAGAAAGGAATCCTGCATATCCCCTTCGATTTAAAAACAACATGGTCTGTTCCTTCTTTTGCAGCCGGTCCTGCATGCGTTTTCTTAAGTCGTCGCTCAGAATTGATTTGTTTCCTTTTTTCAGTTCTTCTCTCATATCTGCCACATACACACTGGGCAGCCCGCTTCTTGCAATTCTATTTTCCAGCCTTAAAAGTTTATACGTTCCACACTGACAACGGTAAAAGGACTCCAGCGACGGGGTTGCCGAACCAAGTACCACGCTTGCCCCTTCCAGCTTTGCACGCTGCACGGCCGTTTCTCTTGCATGATATCTTGGAATCTGTTCACTCTTATAAGATGCCTCATGTTCTTCGTCGATCACAATCAGTCCCAGATTCGGAAAAGGTGTGAACAAGGCTGAACGGGGGCCAATCATCACATCTATTTTTCCTTCTTTGGCACGCATCATCTGGTCGTACCGCTCTCCTGCCGATAAACGGGAATTCATAATGGAAATCCGTTCTCCGAATCTTCTCCGAAACCGCATGACTGTCTGATAGGTCAGAGCAATCTCTGGAATCAGCATAATGGCCTGCCCGCCTGCATTTACCACCTGCTGAATCATTTCTATATATACCTCGGTCTTACCGCTTCCGGTAATTCCATATAACAAATAGGTCTGATAATCCTGTTTTTCATAATCTTTCTGAAACTGTCTGATGGCATATTCCTGCTCTGCGGTGTAGGTGATATTTCTGTCCTGTACTTCCTGTTCATGCACCGGATTCCGGTAAATCTGCCGGGACACCACTTCCAGAACACCCTGTTCTTCCAGAGCACGCACCACCGGGAGTGTGATATTCAGTTTCTTGCTTACCAGTGAAAATGGAATCTCTGCGTCATCCAAAAGTGCTGCCATCAGCCGCGCTCTCGCTTTCTGGTTCTTATGCAGGTACTGCTCCAGACGTTCTTTTCCGGCCTCCACGCTAATCACTCTGCGCAGAATCCGTTCTTCCTTCTTCCGCTCTTCTTTCTTAATAGGAAGCACGGTTTTCAAAGCCTGAATCATGGTTCCGCCATAGGACTCCTTCATCCATGCCGCCAGTTCCACTAGATTTGCCTCCACGGCAACCCGGTTCTTTGCCGGCTCCAGAATTGCCTTCATCTTTGTGACATCATACTCGCACTTTTCGGAAAATCCTACGATATACCCATTTCGGACGGTGTCTCCTTTTCCAAAAGGTACGCATACTTCCATCCCAATCCGCAACTTTCCTTCCAGTTCCTGCGGTACCATGTACTGAAAGATTTTATCCAGTTTTTCATGTGTAATATCCATAATCACATCTGCATACATTCTGTTATCCACACTTTCTCTTGCTCGTAGTTTCCGTCTGGCATTTATATACTATTTCCTGATTCACTGTCCGGGACTATCCTGTTGCTTCTGCAGCAGCTCTCTCTTCTGCAGCAGTTCTCTCTGCCGCATTGCATCTCTGACCAGCTCATGGTCATCCATATAATAGCGCACACCATGTATCTCCTGATACTTCTCATGACCTTTTCCTGCAATCAGCACAATATCTCCGGCCCTCGCCTCCCGGATTGCCTCTGCCACTGCCATCCAGCGGTCCATGATTACTTTCATGTTCTTTTCTTCGTCATCTGCTGCTTTCTCTTCTGCCTTTTTGATACCTTCTATAATATCCTGAATAATCTTCTCTGGATTTTCCTCTCTCGGATTATCATTCGTTAAAATAATCTCATCCGCAAGTAGTCCGGCTGCTTCCCCCATTTCCAGCCTGCGTATCTTTGCCCTGCCGCCTCCGCATCCAAATACTACAATGATTCGGGATGGCTTGTAAGTGCGCATCGTCTGAAGTACCTTCTTCAAACTCATACCATTATGAGCATAATCTATATAGCACGCAATATTTTCTTTCCACGGTATCCGTTCCATTCTCCCATTAACAAATACCGTTTCCAGCGTTTTGGCACATGCATCCAGCGGAAGCTTCAGGCATTCCACCACGGATAGCGCTGCAAGGGCATTGTACACATTAAAACTTCCCGGCTGTTGCAGACAGACAGAGATTCCTTTTACTTCAAAGCGGGTTACCGGAATCCCGTCTTCCATAAGTAGTTGAATGTTTTCTCCCCTCAAAATATGGGACTCTCCATACATTCTTGTCTCTTTTTTTTCAGGCTGGCAGGTAAAACCGTGTTTTTCACATGTAGTTCTACGAAACATATACCCGGTCTGAATATCATCCAGATTCCCGATTCCTATCTGACATACTTTAAAAAGTCTGGATTTATAATACCGGTACTCGCTTAGGCTCGCATGTTCTCCCGGACCCACATGGTCCTCCCCCAGATTCGTAAATACCCCAATCAGAAACGAAAGCCCGTATACACGTTTCTGCTTCATTCCCTGAGAAGAGACTTCCATGACTACATACTCGCAGCCTTTATCTTTCATTTTAACAAAATACTCCTGAATGGTAAAGGCATCCGGTGTAGTATTCTTTGTGAAAATCCATTCTTCTCCGTCATAAATACCTAATGTTCCTATAAGACCCGTTCTTATCCCCTGTGCTTCCAGCATTTGGCGAATCATCATAGATACGGTGGTCTTTCCTTTCGTTCCGGTAATTCCAATCAACTTCAATTTTTCTGCCGGATGTCCAAAATAATTGGCCGCCATCTGCGCATAAGCTTCCCTGCAGTCCCGTACCAGTAATACCGTCAGGTTTGGCGGAAAATCAAATAAATGTCCATGCTTTCCCATTTTTTCGACAACCAGCACCTGTGCTCCCCGCTGCCACGCTTCTTCCATATAGTCATGTCCATCACGGGCCGTTCCGTTTATACAGACAAATAAGTCTCCACGTTTTGTTCTTTTTGAATCGCATACGATGTTTTCTATCTCTATTTTATAGAGTGGAAGCACTTCTTGTAGTAGCACATAATCCATTTTATACAGCAGGGATTGCAGATTCATGTCTTGCCTCATTTCCTATCTTCACTACTGTATTTTATGAAAAATGGAAGCAGGAAGTGCAATCACACTTCCTGCTTTCTCTATGCATGTAATCTGTCATATTCTTCCAGACACTCTTTCACTTGCTCCGCATCCGATTTGCATGGCACCTTCTTTGTACCATACTTGAGCCAGGTTTCATCACCTTTTCCCATAATCAGGAACACGGTCTTGCCTTCTGCTTCGTCCATCGCCATTTTGATGGCTTCCTGACGATTTTCCACAATTTTGTATGGGCAGTTCTTTTCTTCCACATACACTGCAATCTGTTTGCAGATATCCAGTACCTCTTCCTTAGCCGGGTCATCTGCAGTGAGATAAATCATATCTGCATTCTCACCTGCCACCTGTCCCATATCCCGTCTTCGAGTAAGTGCTTTATTGCCCGGAGAACCGAATACCGCTACTATCTTATAATCTGGATATTCATCCTTTGTAGATGAAAACAGTTTCTCATAACTTAATTTGTTATGTGCAAAATCTACAATAGCAATTCTCTGCTTGTCCTCACTGCTGTATAATTCCATTCTTCCTTTGGAACGTGCCCGGTATAAACCAGACTTCATATACGGAGCTGGAATATGCAGAAGCATGGCTGCTCCAATGACTGCCAGCGCATTTTCTACATTGAAAAGTCCCGGCATGGTAAGTCTGAACTCTTCGTCAAACTCTGCGGTCTTTACCCGGAAAACAGTCTCATGTCCATCCTTCTCAATCTCATAACCATAAACATCTGCCTGTGAATCCTGTGTACTGAACGTAATAGTCCGTTCGCATACCTTTGCCGCCTCTATGATTCGTTCTGCAAAATCTGCATCTTTATTAACCACTGCATATCTTGCCCGCTTAAACATCAGTAACTTGGATGCAAAATAATCTTCAAAATCCGGATGCTCAATTGGACTGATATGGTCTTCTGAAATATTAAGGAAAATTCCCACATCCAGTTTCATATTGTTCACTCTTCCATATTTCAGTGCCTGAGAGGATACCTCCATCTGTGCAAACGTAATCCCGCTGTCCACTGCATGTCGCAGGTGCTCCTGCAATTCTACCGCTTCCGGTGTGGTAAGACTGGATTCTTCCCGGATTACCCCGTCGTAAATGTCAATGGAAGAAAGGATTGCACTTTCTTTTCCACCTGTGGCTTCCATATAGTCATCCACGATTGCTTTCATATAGTAAGCAGAAGTGGATTTTCCCTTGGTTCCTCCGATTCCCACAATAGTAAGTTTTTTCCACGGTGCATTGTTGAACATTTCCGCAAGAGCAGGCATGGCACTGCGGATATCCTCTACAAGCAGGTAAGGAATTTCTGTCTCTGTCTCATATTTTTTCTCACTGACATAAGCAATGGCACCTCTTCGAATTGCTTCCTCCAGATATTCTGCCTTAAAGGCTGCGCCCTTGCAAATAAACAGTGTGCCTTCTTTCACCTTTTTCGAATCAAAGGTAAGGTACTCCACTGTATCAGCTTCTGCGCCTGTCATACGGCATTCTTTCAATAAATATGCTTTTCCAAGAAGATTGGAATATTCTGCTAATGTATATTTTTTCATCCGTAATCCCTTCCTGTCCGTGTTAGGCTTCTTTCAGTTCTGCTCCGGAGCGCAAAATAGATTCTTTCACCAGAATATCCATGGCATCAATACAATCTTCCGGAACCGGATAATATTCTTTAAATACAGAAATCTCTGTACATGCCAGAATCACCGCATCACACCCCTGTTGTTTTAAATCTTCATATGCCCGGTCAAATTTTGCTTTGTCAGCCGGCTTTCCACTCTTAATTTCATCATAAATCAGTGACATAACACCCTTCTGCGCTTCTTCGCCCGGCGCAACCGCCTGTACCCCCATCTTCTCGCACACGCGGAAATAAGTGCCCGCACGCAGGGTTCCATCGGTTCCCATAATTCCAATCTTCTTTACATTTGGATTTGCCTGTAAAATTGCTTTCACTGTTTCCTCTAACATATTGATGATTGGAATCTTCGTTTCTTTCTGTAAATCTTCCAGAAAATAATGGAACGTATTACACGGGATAGCAATATTCTCCACTCCCAGCATTTCCAGTGCACGGATATCCTGCATGGCAGCCTCTAATACTGCACTTTTATCTCCAGTCAGAATCGCATGGGTTCTGTCCGGCATACTTGCATGACTTAAAATCACAATATCCAGATGCTCCTGGTCACTGGCAGCTTTGGTTCTTCCTGTAATTCTCGCATAAAAAAAACTGGTAGCCTCCGGTCCCATACCTCCGATAATTCCTAATTTTTTCATATTGATGTCCACCTCTTTAACTGTAATATTTCTTAAATTTCACAAAATGACTGAAATAGGTTCTGAGTAGTCCGTAAAGCCTTTTCGGTGCCAGGTCCCCCTTCATAAATACCGGGTTTACTACCTTCTTTTCCTTCATCAGCTTACGCATTTTCTCCTGATTCTGTGGTTCCTTTACATATTTTAATGCGACCTGCTTTGGAACTACCATCCAGAGATGTTCATTCTTCGCCATTTCAAACTGCAATTCTTTTCCATAAATATATTCTTCTACAATGTATTTCGCCACGTTGTAGCCGGAACTGGTCACATAGAAATTGCTTCTGCCCTGTCTCGTATTGATTTCGAAAAACTTGTACTTTCCATCCCGCTTATCAAACTTGATATCGCAGTTGGAAAATCCAACATAGTGCAAATCTTCCAGCAGGTTTTTCACACGAAGCATCAATTCTTCATTCGGCTCCGTAATAATGAGGGCATGATTTCCAAGTCCGTGCGGTGTATGTTCCTCCAGCAGCACATGACCAAGACACATCATCTTCACTTTCCCGTTCTGGTCAGAATAAGAAGTAAGCACTGCCATATTCTCATCATTTCCCGGAATCATATCCTGGATAATCATCTTATCCGGATACCCCGCATCGTAGGTATCCTTGATTGCCTGATTCAGTTCTTCTCTGCTGTTTACAATAAACACTTTCTTCTGGGTCGGAAATGGATGTTCCCAATAATGCGTGCTTTCTGTCGGCTTTAAAACCACCGGATAAGAGAAATTCATCTCAAAATCCAGTCCCATGGACGGTTCATAAATAATTGTACCCGGATAATCCACCCCATGTTTATCACAAAGCTGATAGAAATTATCCTTTCTCTGTAAATATTCCATGAGCTCGTAATTCGGATATGGGGCAATAATATTACTGCCAAGCTTCTCACGGTTTCTCATAATCTGGGCAGCATAACCGTCACTTGCCGCCATCAGAATAATCTTCTTATCCTTGTGTTCCTCTGCGAATTTTCCGATTCGCTCCAGGAAATATGCATCCGTATCAATCCGTGTATCATGTTCATAAATCGTAATTTTACTGTGAAAGCTTGGTCCCGATGGGAACTTGCCAAACACATAAGTCTTAACATGATATTCTTCATAAAATGCGCGCGCTACGCTATATGTGTTAATATCCCCGCCAAGTACAACCGGGATAAATTCTCTTTCTTTAAATGTCAACATGCCAAGAGCACGCTCCTTTCCTCTTATAGCTTATAGCATTATACCTCATGTTTTTTGAGCATGTCAAGAAATGGGACATGATATCCGAAAACAACTGATATTTCCTAGTGTTTCCAATCTGTCCCACGCATAATCACATCATCACCGTAACGCTTTTTGATTTGTTCCATCACCGCATCCAGTTTCTGATGTTTTTCCTTCTTTTCTTTTTTTGCTCTTGCTTCTTCTAACATCGGCTGTACATCAAAGATGCTGAGTTGTTCCAGCTGTTCTTCCTCCACAAGCTTTGATGTCCGTATGCCAAGCAGACGTATGGGTTCTCCACTCCACAATTCTTCAAAGAGACTACATGCTTCCCGGTAAAGCATGTTTCCGTCATCCGTTGCCTTGCCGAGCTGCTTTTGATGAGATGTATTCTGAAAATTATAATACCGGATTTCCACACTTATCATGCTCGCCCGCTGTCCTGACGCACGCAGACGCCCTGCCACCTTTTCGGCAAGCTTTTCAAGCACTGCTTCTGCATCTTCCCGCTTCTCCACATCTCTGGCAAGTGTGATAGAATTCCCAATTCCTTTTGCTGCCCGTTCTTCCGACTGAACCACATCTTCTCCGATACCATTAGCAAATTCCCAAAGCATCCTTCCATGACTCTTTAAATGTGACTCAAGGAGAGCCGGGTCCGTCTGAGCCAACTCTCCTATGGTATTAATTTCTAATTTATGTAAGACTTCTACGCTGGACTTTCCGGCCATGAACAGTTCACCCACCGGAAGAGGCCACATCTTGGTTTGAATTTCTTCTGAGAACAAAGTATGCACCCGGTTCGGCTTTTCAAAATCCGATGCCATCTTCGCCAGAAGCTTATTACTGGAAATCCCTACATTTACCGTAAAACCGAAGGTATCATATACCCGCTGTTTGATTTCCATTGCCGCTTCAACCGGAGATGCAAACCGCCCTGCAATTCCCGTAAAATCCATATAGCATTCATCCACACTGACCTGTTCGATTTCCGCCTTATATGTCCGCAGGAAATCCATCAGTCTCGCACTGTATCTGCTGTACAGATTATGATTCGGTGGTTCCATATGCAGGTTCGGGCATTTCCGCATAGCCTGCGCAACCGGTTCACCTGTCCGGATTCCATAGCGTTTAGCCGGAACAGACTTTGCCAGCACAATTCCATGTCTGGACTGCTGATCTCCACCGATAATCGCAGGAATCTCTCTGATATCCACATCAGAACCATTTGCCAGCATCTCCACTGCCGTCCAGCTTAAGTAAGCAGAATTGACATCAATATGAAAGATAATCTTCTGCATCTTACCACCATTTTCTTCAAAAAATTATTTGTTATCTACTTCATACATATAACGGATTAAATCCAGAGTCTTGCTTGAATATCCGTATTCATTGTCATAGAAAGCAATGAGCTTGAACAGTTTATTGTTCAGTTCAATTCCTTCTCTTGCATCGAAAATAGAAGTACATGGATCACCTACAAAGTCACCAGATACTACTTCATCGTCCACATATTCAATAATTCCTTTCATATATGTTTCAGAAGCTTCCTTCATCTTTTCGCAGATTTCTGCATAGCTTGTCTCTTTCTTCAGTACAACATTCAAGTCTACTACAGAAACATCGGAAGTTGGTACTCTGTATGAAATTCCTGTCATCTTTCCAAGCAGGGATGGAATAACAAGCCCTACTGCCTTTGCAGCACCTGTGGTAGATGGGATAATATTGTTAAATACACTTCTTCCGGTTCTCCAGTCCTTCATAGATCTTGCATCTACTACCTTCTGTTTTGCAGTTGCAGAATGAATCGTTGACATCAGTCCCTGTTCAATTCCCCAGTTTTCTTCCAATACCCGGCAAAGCGGAGCCAGACAGTTCGTTGTGCAGGATGCATTGGATACAATATCCATATCTGCTTCGTACTTTTCATGGTTGACACCGTATACAAATGTTGGTGTTACTTTATCCTTCGCCGGTGCAGAGATAATTACTTTCTTTGCTCCTGCCTTAATATGGTCCATAGCCTTCTCTGTTGTTGTATATGCACCGGTGGCCTCTACGATATATTCAGCCCCACACTCTTTCCATGGAATGTTAATTGCCTCTGTCTCTGAATATACCGGAACTTTCTTTCCATCAATTACAAGTCCACCTTCATATTTATCTAATGACTTTGGAAATCTGCCAAAAGTTGTATCATATTTCAGCATATATACAAGATAATCTAAATCTGCATTACGCACATTGATACCTGCGATTTCCATATCCGGCATGTCCATTGCTGCTCTGATTACAACTCTTCCAATTCTTCCAAATCCACTAATTCCAACTTTAATTGCCACGTTACAATCCTCCTGAATCTTTTCTCTTTACATTATATAGCCTCTTCTTTTCCAGTGTAAAAAAGAAAAGGAAGTATCACATAACTCTATGATACTCCCTTCATTTATAAAAGTAAATTAATTAAGAATTTAACGTGTTCGTTGATATATTATCAACGATTACTATATTTTTATCTGCATAAATTCACTTTTTAATTTCTTTTTACCTTTGCTGTCAACGCTCCATTTTCCACATCAATCAAAATGGTATCTCCGCTTCCCACATCACCTGACAGAATTAATCTTGCTGCCAGTGTTTCCACATGTTTCTGCAGATAACGTTTCAGTGGTCTTGCGCCGTACATCGGGTCATATCCACCATCGATAACGAACTGCTTTGCTTCTTCAGTCAGTTCAATCTGAAGCTCTCTGTCTGCCAGACGTTTATTCACATCTGCAATCAGAAGTTCTACAATGGCACCAATATTGCTCTTGGTAAGTGGCCGGAACATAATGGTCTCATCCAGACGGTTCAGGAATTCCGGTCTGAAGTGCGCACGCAGTTCAGCCATAACCTGTGCTTCTGCTTCCGGCTTAATCTCACCGTTTTCATCAATGCCATCCAACAGGTAAGAGGAACCAATGTTAGAGGTCATAATCAAAATAGTATTCTTAAAGTCAACTGTTCTTCCCTGCGAATCCGTGATTCGTCCATCATCTAATACCTGTAACAGTACGTTAAATACATCCGGATGTGCCTTTTCCACTTCATCAAACAATACAACAGAGTACGGTTTTCTACGGACTGCTTCTGTAAGCTGTCCTCCTTCATCATAGCCTACATATCCCGGAGGCGCTCCAATCAGACGAGACACAGAATACTTCTCCATGTACTCACTCATATCGATACGTACCATGTTGCTCTCATCATCAAACAAGCTTTCCGCAAGGGCTTTGGCAAGTTCTGTCTTACCTACACCAGTTGGACCAAGGAACAAGAAGGAACCAATTGGCTTTGTCGGGTCTTTAATTCCTGCCTTGGAACGAATGATTGCTTCTGTTACTTTCTGGACACTTTCATCCTGACCTACTACACGTTTGTGTAATTCCTTATCCAGATTCAAAGTCTTACTTCGTTCACTTTCATTTAACTTGGCAACTGGAATACCTGTCCATCTGGAAACGATTTTTGCAATCTCGTCCTCGGTTACCGCTTCGTGTACCAAAGACAAATCCTTGTTCTTTATCTGTTCTTCTTCATCTTCCAATTGTTTCTGAAGCTGTGGCAGGCGGCCATACTGCAATTCTGCTGCCTTGTTTAAATCATACTGCTGCTTTGCAATCTGAATTTCCTGATTGACCTGTTCAATCTGCTCACGAATCTTCTGTACCGATTCGACTGCACGTTTTTCATTATCCCACTGAGCTTTCTTCTTGGCAAATTCTTCTCTGTGCTCTGCTAAATCCTGTTGCAGATGTTCCAGTCTTTCCTTGCTCAGTCTGTCATCTTCTTTCTTCAAAGCAGTCTCTTCGATTTCAAGCTGTGTTACTTTTCTGCGAAGTTCATCCAGCTCTGTCGGCATGGAATCCAGTTCTGTTTTAATCAAAGCACATGCTTCGTCTACCAAATCAATGGCTTTATCTGGCAGGAAACGGTCGGAAATATAACGATGCGAAAGGGTTGCAGCCGCTACAAGCGCACCATCTGTAATCTTAACGCCATGATATACTTCATAACGTTCCTTCAATCCACGCAGAATGGAAATTGCGTCTTCTACAGACGGTTCATCTACCATAACCGGCTGGAAACGACGTTCCAACGCAGCATCTTTCTCAATATACTGTCGGTACTCATCCAATGTTGTTGCGCCAATACAGTGCAGCTCACCACGGGCAAGCATTGGTTTTAACATATTGCCTGCGTCCATGGAGCCTTCTGTCTTACCGGCTCCTACAATGGTATGCAGCTCATCAATGAAAAGAATAATCTTTCCTTCGCTGTTCTTTACTTCTTCCAGTACTGCTTTCAGACGTTCTTCAAATTCACCACGATACTTTGCTCCGGCTACCAAAGCTCCCATATCCAGTGCGAATACCTTCTTGTCCTTCAGACCTTCCGGAACATCGCCGGCTACAATACGCTGTGCCAGACCTTCTACTGCTGCTGTCTTACCTACACCAGGTTCTCCAATCAGAACTGGATTGTTCTTGGTCTTACGAGACAGAATCCGAATCACATTCCGAATTTCCGCATCTCGTCCAATCACTGGATCCAGCTTCTGCTCTCTTGCACGCTGTACCAGATCCTGTCCATATTTGTTCAGTGTATCATAAGTTGCTTCTGGATTATCACTGGTAACTCTCTGATTACCACGCACCGTAGAAAGTGCCTGCAGAAAGCTTTCTCTGGTAATACCCATCTCTTTCAACAGCGTTTTCATCTCTCTGCTTGCATATTTTAACAATGCAAGAAACAGATGCTCTACCGATACATATTCATCACCCATCTGCTTTGCTTCGTCTTCTGCATGAATCAATACATTATTCAGATTCTGACCAATGTAAAGCTGTCCACCTTGAACCTTCGGACGCTTATTAATTGCTTCCTCCACACGGTTCAATACATACTCCTTTGACATTCCCATCTTCTCAAGCAGCTTTAATATCAGGCTGTCATCAATGGTTATCAATGCGTCAAGTAAATGTTCCTGTTCTATTTCCTGGTTTCCATAGTCCGTTGCAATCTTCTCGCACTTCTGGACTGCTTCCATAGAACTTCTTGTAAATTTGCTAAGGTTCATAAACTACGCCTCCTATCTATCTAAATCAAATGAAATATAACTTGTTTTCTTGTTCTATTAGG
Organism: uncultured Lachnospiraceae bacterium; assembly: GCA_900554415.1. Lineage (GTDB taxonomy): Bacteria > Bacillota > Clostridia > Lachnospirales > Lachnospiraceae > Allocoprococcus. Next base: position 40,761 of record USGU01000005.1, read on the forward strand.
AATATAACACAAAAGATTAGCACTCGTCAAGTGTGAGTGCTAATCTTTTTATGAAAATTCTGTGAACTTTTCCTATTTTCTTTACATTTACATCTGAATCCATCCAAAAGCATTTGCCACGGAACTAATAAAAATAATTGCGGCAAAAATTGGACACAGATACTGAATCATAAAATTAAAAATCTTCTTTCTGCGGAAAGTACCGCCTTCAAGGAGCATTTCCTCTTCTATTTTTTTCACCCCAATCGCTCTTGAAACCAAAAGGCAAATCGCAATCGCTGCAATCGGCATCATGACAGAATTCGTAAGAAAATCAAAGAAATCCAGGAACTGCATTCCTATAATACGAACACCTGCAAGCGGACCATATCCCAATGAGGAAAGACTTCCAAGAGCAACCATAATCACACCTACAATAATAGTGGCTTTCTTTCTGCCCCATTTCAGTTCATCCTGAAAAGTCGATACTGCACTTTCTGTAAGTGCAATCGAGCTTGTCACTGCTGCACACAGTACCAGTACAAAAAATAAAATCCCAACAACCGTGCCAAATCCCATACTTTCAAATACCTTAGGTATGGTAATAAACATTAAAGCAGGTCCTGCCTGTAATGTTTTGGCATCTCCACCTGAAAATGCAAATACCGCAGGAATAATCATAAGTCCTGCCATAACTGCAATGGCAGTATCAAAAATTTCTACATTCTTTGTAGACTCTTCAATCGATACCTCTTTCTTCATATAAGAGCCAAAAGTAACCAGAATTCCCATGGCAATTGAAAGAGAATAAAACATCTGTCCCATAGCAGACACCACCGTCATCCAGGAAAAATGTTTCACATTCGGCACCAGAAAATACTTCACACCTTCCAGTGCTCCCGGTCTTGTTACCGAATAAATAGAAATAATGACTGACAGAACAACCAGCACCGGCATCATAACTTTGGAAACACGTTCTACTCCGTTTTCCACTCCGGCATAAATAATGAAAACTGTAAATAAGGTAAACGCAATAAAACAAAGTTCTGTAGACATTCCATTGGAAATAAAATCTCCAAAATAACCATCTGCGGCAAGTTTTGCTCCATTTCCTTTGATATATTCTACAAGATATTTAATTACCCATCCTCCTATAACGGAATAATACGGCACAATTAAAACAGGAATGATTGCATTCAGCCATCCTCCGACAGACAGCCATTTTGATTTTCCACAGGAATGAAATGCTCCTACCGGGCTTTTCCTCGTCATACGTCCAAGTGCTGTTTCCGCTACAATCATAGTATAGCCAAAAGTCAATGCAAGGATAATATAAATCAAGAGAAAAATTCCTCCTCCGTATTTTGCAGCAAGATATGGGAACCGCCATATATTTCCCAATCCTACTGAAGCTCCTGCTGCTGATAATACAAATCCCAGCTTTCCAGAGAACATGCTTCTCTTTTCGTGTTGTTTTTCCATAATCTTCTCTCCTTCGTCCTCTATCCTTTTCAGATTAATGGGCATTCTCTTTTAGTGTTCCCTCAATCACCTTAATACTGATTGGTTTGGAAATATAGCCCGTCATACCGGCTTCCCGGCATTTCTGCCTGTCACTTGCATAGGTATTTGCAGTCATTGCAAAAATAGGAATATCATTGTCTTCTCTCTGACTCTCGCGAATCAGTCTGGTTGCCTCCAAGCCATCCATAACCGGCATCTGCATATCCATAAAGACCGCAAAATAGTATCCAGTTTCGGAACCTTCGAACTTCTCCACACCGATTTTTCCATTTTTCGCCCAGTCCACAGTAAAACCGATACTTTCTAATAATTCTACCGCTATTTCTGCATTCAATGCATTATCCTCTACCAGTAATGCCCGTTTTCCAATAAAATCCGCATAGCTTTGTTCCGCATCATTTTTCGCATGAAGCACTGCTTCCCGTTGTTCCTCAGAAGCAGGTGGAAGCGGCAATTCTACGGTAAATGTAGAGCCTTTTCCAAGTTCACTTTCTATAGACAGACTTCCATGCATCAACTCTGTAAATCCTTTTACCACAGACATACCAAGTCCGGCTCCCTCTGTCTTGGAAATGCGGCTGTCCTCAGCCCGTGAATAATCTTCACAAATATGTTCGATAAATTCTTCCGTCATACCAATACCATTATCTGTACATCGGAAACGGTATCTGTTTTCTGAAACCATGTCCATGGAAACATCAATCTTTCCTCCGCCCGGTGTATATTTAATCGCATTTGACACAATATTAATAATAATCTGGCTGAGCCGGTTGGTGTCACCGATTACGACGCAGTCATCTAAAACACAGTATAAATTCAGGTTCTGCTCCTTTTTCTCGGCCAGCGGTCTCAGAATATCCACGCTGTTTATCAAACAGTTCTTTGGAGCAAACGGCTTCTGAAGCAGCTCTATATGTCCATATTCCAACTGATTGACATCCAGAATCGAATTAATCAGCATGAGCAGATAACTTCCTTCTGACGCAATACTGTCCAGCGCATTCTCCAGTTTGACCGAATCATTCTGATATTTCTGCGCTACCTGCGTCATACCGAGCACCACATTCAGCGGTGTCCGGATATCATGACTCATCTTAGAAAAGAAGTTCTGTTTGGATTCATTTGCAGCCTTAGATTCCTGAAGTGCCACGGATAATTCTTCCGAAATCTTCTGCTGCTTCCTCTTACTTCTTACCTGCATAAAATACAGAATAATGAAAAATCCGGCTAAAAAGAAGCTTACAACCATCATAATCAGAACCGATGGATGGGTATACAAATATCCTGCTACAGACTGGGTCAAAGTTCTCTCCAGATATTTCTGTACAATATCTGTCCCGTTCTGTTCCGCAACGATTGATAACGTTTTCTCCCACAGTCCGTAAAACAATACATTATCTTTCGCATTAATTCCCATACTGAGTTCCAGAGAAGCTCCCGGAACAATTTCCACCCGCAACCGGTTTCTTGTATCATCCTGCGCCAGTCTCTGTGCTGTATAGGTCATCAGGAGAACACCATCTACCTTGTCATCTAAAACACTCTGGGTACATTCTTCCAGACTGTCTGCTACTACCACTTCCGCTTCCGGCCAGGTCTCCTCAATAATCTTACGAACCGGAATATTATCATCTACAATAGTAAGCTTCTGAAACCGGTTCGATGCATCTGTTTTACAGAGCACGGATACGGTTGTCTTCAGATAAGCGGAGGTTATTTTATATTTACTCTCACCCTCGTCCTCGTAGCAGCCGTCCATATCCATCCAGATATCCACATCACCGGAATTGATAACTTCCTCATATTCTTCCTTCGTGGATACAGGAATAATCTCATAATCCAGTCCCAGGTCTGCTGTGACACCTTTAAAAATATCCACTGCAATGCCCTTTGGTTCCCCGTCTTCATACCAGGAATACGGAGTCTGTTCCGGATTCATGACTGCCCGTATCACCGTCTGATTCTTCCGCATTTCATCCAGAAAATTCTGTTCCTCTTCGGTATAATCTGTAGTTTTACCGGAACTTCCATAATACTTATTAAATAAATCGGTTCTCCAGGTAGGAAGTTCCACATTCATCTCATTAATCGCATCGTCCAGTGCATCCACAAGTGCCTGGTCCTCTTTGCGTACCATCAGATAATAAGGGGTCTGTTCCAGTTCCTCTACCACCCTTTCACCCTCCAGAGTACTGATATAACTGTTGACAAGCGCATCCACTTCTCCATTGATTAACGCATTTGTAAGCTCTGCCGGAGTCTCATAATAAGCAAGTTCATAAGTAAATCCCTTGGATTTCGCAAATTCTTCAAATTTTTCCTTATAGGTATGACGCTCCAGAATACCAATCCGGAGTCCATTATAGGTATCATAGTCTCCTGCCACTACTTTGGTATTTCCAACCTTTACTGTCATACAGGTTGTTGCAGTAATCGACGGATGTCTGGAAAATGCAAATTCCGCATCACGCTCTTCTGTCCATTTAGCTGCTGTATAAATATCCAGCTCACCATTTCGAAGCATGTCTACACATTCGGAAGCACTTTTATCATATCCCACATAGGAAAATGTACATTGCAGATAATTTGCAATCGTCTGCATCATCTCATATCCATAACCCGAACGTTCTCCATTCTCATCCTGTATGTTAAAACAGTCATTAGGGAAAAAGGCCACCTTATAATTCGGTGTTTCCTCACTTGGCACATCTGCCGCATAAACTGTGCCCATCCAATTCAATGAAATAATTATAGTTAATAAAAAAGCTGTAAATCGTTTCATCTTTCTAATTCACTCCATCAGTATAACAATAGATTGCTTCTATCTTATAATGGAAAACCCCTATTGTCAATTTATCATTCCGGAAAAGCGTATAAAAAAAGTACAAGTTTTCACAACCTGCACTTTTTCACGTTTTTATTCTAAAGCAAATGACGGAATGGCCGAACAAGGATACGAAGTACACTGTAAAACATCTGTTTCTTCTTATTCAAGGTCTTTTCCTTGTACAGACTTCCTTCTGTTTCCTGACCATCAGGGCAAACCTCTTTACTTTTTTCTATATAAGTATCTTCTGTAGCACGTATCTGTTCGTTTAATTCCTGACTTTCTATCACAAGCATCAATTCTGTATCCAGGTAAGTGCTTCTCATATCCAGATTATAAGAACCTACTATGGAAATATCGTCATCCACCAAAACCGCCTTCGTATGTACTGCATGTTCATTCATCAGTTCGTACACCATCACACCTGTATCCAGTATTTTCTGTTTTTGAGTCAGATAGTCCGTACATCCCCACGGATTAGAGCCTTTCTCCACTGCATTCAGAATCACCTTTGTATCTGCTTTCTCAGAAATATGCTCCAATACTCCATACATATAATCATTACAGATAACATATGGTGTCTGAATAATGACATTCTCACCCTGAAGGGCAAGTGCCTCAATTGCCTGAAGCACCTGAGGGTTCTTTCTTCCGGCCTGCGTACCATTATCAATCAATGTAATTTTATCTACCGGAAAAGTATCTTCTTCCCAGTTGTCATATGTATCTATATCCATATACTTCTTTCTTAAAGTATCATACTTTGCTTCTAATTCATGGTACTGCTCTGTATAGTATTCCTGACCATGACGGTCTTTCTTCCGAGATACATGGTCTTCATTCCAGATTCTTTCAAAATAATCTTCCAGTTCCAACAAGGAGTCTGATTCTCCATCTGAGGTATCATACATCAGAATATCCCGGTCTGCATTAATTCCGGTCTGCTTGTCTCCAAGGAAAATATCATTGGTATTACGTCCACCCAACAGATACATCCGTTCATCTACGATGATATATTTATCATGCATACGATAATTCAACCGGAACAGATTCGTAACCGTAATGGGATTATAGATTCTGACCTCCACATTCTCATGTGCTGAAAGTGCCTGAAAAAGCTTATTGCCATCCAGAAAAAGTTTCTGATAAATTCCGTCAATCAGAAGCTGCACCTGCACCCCTCTGTCTGCCGCATGATACAAAGCGGCTAAGATTTCACTACCACTGTCATCTGCACGCAAATCAAAAGTAGACAGCACAACACTTTCTTTTGCCGCTCCAATCATCCGAAGCCGCCAGATAAGTGCTTCTTCATTATCATCGATACAGCGGATTCGCTCACTGTTCTCTGTTTTTTCCCCGTTTGCTTCCTGTTCTGACCTGATACCTTCTCCCATCTGACTTACTTCTCTTGCATACTCCGAAGTCGGATGTTTGCAGAAATACGGAAACAATACATTTGCTATGAAAAGAGCTGCCAGAAGCAGCCCTATGATTATCATGAATCGTTTTATATATTTTTTCATAAATTTGTCTTTATATAAATCACTGTTTTCTCTGTTGCGATATTCCTTACCATACATGCAGCATACGTAAAACTGCCACTGCCACAATCAGAACTAAAATCGAAAGGGTTACATTCTTCGGCTTACGAAGCTTGAAATTGGTAATAAATAATAAACCAACTGCAAGTACAAGTACGTGAAGTCCTAAGAAAAAGTCCTTCCCAAGAAACGGCTTCAGTGAAAACATAATCGGTAAGGCAATTGCCATGGATGTAATCGGAAGTCCCTGATAATATTCTCTTTTTTCTGCTGTTTCGCTCTGTCTCACTTCTTCTGTCACATTGAACCACGCAAGTCGAATCAATCCTGCAAGCACATAGAACATCAGAATCACAATTCCCACTCGGCTGCGCATCCCCATGCAATAGCACAAAAGTGCCGGACTCACACCAAAGCAAATTACATCTGACAGGGAATCAATCTGGATTCCAAAGTTCTTTTCCACTTCCGTACGGTTCTTCTTAGTTCTTGCAATCTTTCCGTCAAACATATCACATAGGCCGGAAATAGCAAGACAGACTACTGCATATTTAATCTTTCCATTTACCGAAAACATCATACCGCTCATGGATACTATGAGACTGATATAAGTAAGAACTACCGTATAATCGTAAACACCTAACATTTTTTAACCCTCTTTTTTCTTCCAATAGTAAAATTCGCCACAATTGTAAATAATGCACTGATAATCAGTTCTGTATAATAGCCAAGTCCACGGCTTAATATCATTCCCGGAAGTAATAGCTGGCTGCCGAAAATTGGCAGGAATATAATGGAGAACAATTTCTCACTGATTCCCATTCCACCAGGAAGCGGCAGCATATCTACCGACACGGAAATACTTCCCTGCAGAAGAGCAATGACCCCTGCAGAATATTTCGAAAGTCCAAAGGAACGATAAACAAACCAGGTACCCATAAAAAGCGCAAACCGCTGAAATACCGTAATTGCAAACACTTCTATTAAAACCCGCACATGTTCTTTTAAGTATACCGCAGTCGCTCTGTACTGGTCCATTGACGCATTCAGCTTCTCCAGCCGGGAGCTTTTTCTTCTCATAAGATGCAGCTTTTCCAGCAGCTCAAGCCCTTTTACCAGAATGGTTCTTGCAAGGTCCGGATGAAAGACCAGCACCAGCATGGCCGTCACACAGAATACATTCAGTGCAGTTCCCAGATAGAACACATAACGCACATTATAGAGATAAGTATGTATAAATCCCTGACCGAACACAGTAAGCACTACACCAATCGCAACCAGCACCAGCTTATATGTAATCGTAATTATCATCAACACTAAGGTCGAGACCGGAATCGGAATTTTTTCTTTTTTCATAAAATAGATTTGTGCCGGCTGTCCTCCTGTTGCAGACGGAGTAATACAACTAAAGAAAAATCCTACCGAAGAGAACAAAAAACAAGTTCTTTTCTTCAACTTAATTCCAAGCGTGTGCATCATGTAGTAAATAATGATTGACTCACCCCAGATAAAAATCACTACACAGACAACCGCCGCCATGATCCATAACGGATTCACGGTCTTTAAAATATCCGATATCTCTCCCAAATCTTCCCCATGAAAGACCCCGTAAAGGGTTCCTCCAAATACAAGAATCAGAAAGATGATATTGAACAGGAACTTTTTTTTGTTTTCCATAGATTCACCTTCTAAAATTCAAGTCATCGTTAATTTTGTCACATATCCGTTTATTCTATCACACTTTTTTCAGAAAGTACATTTATTTTTATTGATATTACAAATTCATCTCTATTTTTTCTCTTTCTGCCGCATTGCCAAGAATAATATTCAGCACTACTGCTGTCAAAATAATGCCTGCGCCCACCAGTGCAAATTGTCCCATTTTCTCTCCATAAAACAGAAATACCCATACTGGATTTAATATTGCCTCCAGTAGTCCTATGAGAGATGCACTTACCGGACTTGTTAATCTGCTTCCTTTGGCAAAAAACACATACGCCAGTCCTACCTGAAAAATTCCCAGTGCCAAAAGTGCCAGCAGTGCAGTTCCATTTAATGTAAGAACATTCTTCATGAACGGAACAGCAATGAGAACTGACAGACCAAAAGCCAGCATACTTGCATCCTCACTGCTTGCCTCAGGAAGGGAATTAATGAAATACACTCCCGAAAAACAAAATCCAGCACAGATTGCAAGAATATTTCCAAAAAGTTTTCCGCCATCCAACTGGTCAAAGAAGAACAAAATCATTCCTGCAAATGCCATTCCCACAACCGCGCACTGATATGGCTTCGGCTTTCGCTTCTGATAAATGCAATCCCACACCAACACGAAAACCGGTGCTGTATATTGCAGTACAATTGCATTCGCAGCCGTAGTAAGCTTATTGGCAATTACAAAAAGCAGATTCGTAAATAGCAGACACATTGCTGCCGCAACTATTTTCTTATTTACTTTTATTTTAATCCGTTTCTTGAAAATCCAGAAAAATAATAATGCTATCAGAGACCTTGCTCCATTAATCATCATTGCATTTCCAGGGATATATTTAATCAGAATTCCTCCCGTTGACCATAAAATAGCTGTCAAAAGTATATATAGATTTCCTTTATTCTGCTGACTCATGTGTAATCCTCCGTTCTGCTCACAATCAGATTTATTGTACCACATTTCAGGAAGATATCCAATACTACAGTAACTTGCCAGATACAAAAATTGTCAAGAAGCAGAAAAAGGACAAACATGCCTTTTCGACCGTCTGTCCTTCTACTATACTGTATAAATATTAAGATTTTATTACTATTCCATAATATCTTTTCTTAAGATTTTATGAATGCGCTCTTCGTTAAGTCCACGAATCACTTCTGTAGCCATATTGATTGCTGCATCAATATCTTCCATTGCACAGAAGTTATAATGTGTATGAACATAACGGGATGGGATTCCAAGAACCAGTACAGGTACAGCTTTGCTTTCCAGACTGATTTTTCCGGCATTTGTTCCGCCACCTCTTCTGACAGCATCCTGATACTTGATACCCTTTTCGTCTCCAATTTCATGTGCATATTCTGCAAACACCGGATTAGAGATGTAGCTTACGTCCATACGGCGAATCTGCACGCCTTTCTTTAAAGCTCCCTGAGATAAAGTTTCTCCATAGTAGAAGTCATCTGCCGGAGAACCTTCAAATACAATTGCAAGGTCTGGTTTAATAATCTGTGATGTCACAGTTGCTCCACGGGTTCCTACTTCTTCCTGCGCTGCAAAACCGCCAACTACATCCACTGCTAAATCTTTGTCATTCGCAAGTGCTTTCATTGTTTCAATAATACAGGTGCATCCAAGTCTGTTGTCAAATGCTTTTCCATAACAGATTTTCTGTTCTTCGTGATATTCGAATGTTACATCTGGCATAATCGGGTCTCCCGGATGAATACCATAAACCTCCAGTACTTCTGCCTTGCTACTTGCTCCTACATCTACCGCTAAATCTTCGATATCAAGGTCACATCCTCTTTCATTTGCTTTTAAGAAATGAACTGGCTTTGAAGTAACAATTCCTTTGATTTTCTTTCCTTCGCTATTTCTGACAATGACAGAATGTGCAGGAATATTTGTCAAATGGATTCCGCCAAGAGCTACGATATTCAATAAACCATTGTCGCGGATGCTCTGTACCATAAATCCACATTCATCTGTATGTGCGTCTAACAGAATGACCGGCTTCTTTCCCGAAAAGTCTTTACGCTTCATATATACGTTGCACATTGCATCATTGGAAACGTCAAATCCTTCTGTAAATTTCTTAATCACTTTACAAACTTCTTCTTCAAATCCACTTGGTCCAAAGGCATTTGTAATTTCTTCAATCAGTTTAATGTCTGCCATTTTCTTTTCCTCCGTATTATCTCTTTAATAAACAATGAAAGAATGCGCTACCACAATATCGTGATAATTGTCTGATTCCACACAGTTTGTACGTTCATCTACCGCACGTACACCTGGGAAGAAAGACATCGTATACGCCTTTTTCAAGTCTTTATAATTTGCAAGATAAGTAAACTTATCCGGCATTTCTATTTTACCACATGAGAAATCTTTTGAAAGAGCTTCTTTCACTTTTGATCTCAGTTCTTCAATTACAGTCTGTGGGTCTTTGTTAATTGTAGAGCCTCCGCATCCCGATTTGGTGGCTACTGTTGTAATCTCAGGTACCATATCATGTGCCAGCTTACAGATTCCTTCATCCCCTGACAGGAAAAGCACCGGCACACCCATCATGCCTGCGGTGTAACTGTTCAGCATAAATTCGCTCATAGGCTTTCCATTTAATGTAATGTAATTGGTATTTCCCGTGGAAGTATGACATAGCGGGCTTTCCGGACTTCCTGCCGGTGAATGATATCCTACATAGAATACACCATCAAAAGATTCATCCAGACCAAACATCATATTATATGGATGTCCGCTCTTACCTCTGATTAAGGTAACTCCCTTTGGCATCTGCATCACGTCAATATTTGTAGCATCACCGTGCCCGTCTTTTACTACAATCTCTGTTGCGCCTGCTTCCAATGCTGCCTCACAAACCGCCACCACTTCTTCTGTCATTCTCTTTGCGAATGCCTGATAGCAGCTTTCTGTCTTATGTGTTTCTGCGCCTAAAGTCGTTCCTGTACAGCCTTCAATGTCTGCACTAATAAACAGTTTCATGTGATTCCCTCCTGCTCTTATTATATGATGCCGGGGTCAAAAGCCCCAACTCTGATGCCTGTGGATTTAGACCTTTTGCCCCTGGCATCATTATATCTTAGATATATAAAAAATACATCTGTCTTTTATCTGCTTTACGCATGGTAGCAAAAGTGCAGAAAGGAATTGCTTCCCTTCTGCACTTTTGTTTATTTCTGCTGCTGACTGTATAAATGACAATATACCTCATGTCCCGGTGCAATCTCCACTCTTTCAGGAGCTTTTTCCTTACAGATACCCATACATTTCGGACATCTAGTATGGAATTTACATCCTGTTGGTGGATTCAGTGCTGAAGGAATATTTCCTTCCAGTATGATTCTTTCTTTCTTTGCTGTAGGATCCGGAATCGGAACAGCAGAAAGAAGCGCCTGTGTATATGGATGACATGGATTCTTGTACAATTCTTTCTTATCTGCCATTTCCACAAAATTTCCCAGATACATAACACCAACACGATCACTGATATGCTCTACAACACTCAAATCATGCGCCACAAAGATATAGGTCAGATTGTATTCTTTTTTCAGTTTATTCATCAGGTTCAGTACCTGTGACTGAATAGAAACATCAAGAGCTGATACCGGCTCATCAGCGATAATCAGTTTTGGCTGCACTGCAAGTGCTCTTGCAATTCCGATACGCTGTCTCTGTCCACCACTGAACTCATGCGGATAACGGTTTACATGGTAAACATCCAGTCCAACTTCCTGAATCAGTTCGATAACCCTTGCATCAATTTCTTCCTTTGTTTTTGCAAGACCGTGAATCTTCAATGGTTCTGCAATAATATCGTGAACAGACATTCTTGGGTTCAGTGATGCGTATGGATCCTGAAATACCATCTGGATTCCCTTGCGGATTGGACGCATTTCTTTGTTATTCAGTTTGGCAATTTCCTTCCCGTCAAATACAATGCTTCCATCAGTTGGTTCAATCAGTTTACAGAGTGCTTTTCCAAGTGTGGATTTTCCACATCCGGATTCCCCAACGATACCGAACACTTCTCCCTCATGAATTTCAACGTCTACTCCGTCAACGGCCTTTACATAAGATGGTTTCTGAAAGAGTCCATTATTCACTGGATAATACACTTTTACACCTTCGGCTTTTAATAAAATATTATCCGACATCCTAATTTCCTCCTTTCACATTCTCGCATCTCCAGCATTTGCTCTGGTGTCCGTTCCCCAGATCGAAGAAACCTGGTTCTTCTTCACGGCAACGGTCTGTCGCATACTTACAACGAGGTGCAAATTTACATCCTTTTGGCATGTACTTTGGATTCGGTACATTTCCCGGAATAGAATCCAGTTCATCTACCTCCACTCCCATCTTAGGAATGGATGCCAGAAGACCTTCTGTATATGGATGACTTGGGTTTGCAAACAAATCATACACATTTGCTTTTTCGACCACACGTCCACAATACATAACTACAACATCATCACATACTTCGGCAACAACACCGAGGTCATGTGTGATAAATAAAATGGATGTTCCGATTTCATCTTTCAGTCGGTTCATCAAATCCAGAATCTGTGCCTGAATTGTAACGTCAAGCGCTGTCGTTGGTTCATCTGCAATCAGAATCTTCGGATTGCATACCAGAGCCATGGCAATCATAACACGCTGTCTCTGTCCGCCGGAAAGCTGGAACGGATATTCATCGACCATTTTTTCCACACGCGGAAGTCCGGTCTTTTTCAGAATATCAATCGTCATCTTCTTTGCTTCTTCTTTTGATACTTTCTGATGAAGCAAAATATTTTCCATAATCTGATCCCCGATTTTCATTACCGGGTTAAGGCTGGTCATAGGTTCCTGGAAGATCATCGTGATATCACGACCACGCATCTCTCGTCTTTCTTCATCAGAACATTTTAAAATATCTTTTCCTTCAAAAAGGATTTCTCCTTCTACGACTTTACCTGTTGTCCCCATTAAGAGACCCATAAGAGAAAGGGCGGTAACACTCTTTCCACTTCCTGATTCTCCTACAATCCCCAATGTGGCTCCTTTTTTTAATTCTATATCCACACCATCAACTGATTTCACAGTTCCATTATCAGTAAAGAAATAGGTGTGCATATCTTTAATCTCTAATATATTATTATTGTCCATATACTCCCTCTTCTCTTAATCTGATAATTTCGGGTCCAATGCATCACGAAGACCATCGCCTAATAAGTTAAAGCTTAATACGGTCAGGAAAATCGCAAGACCCGGGAAGAATGTGATGTGCCAACTGTTCATCATGTAGTTTCTTCCATTACTTAATAACAGTCCCCATTCCGGTGTTGGCGGCTGTGCCCCCATCCCCAGGAAACTAAGACCTGATGCTGTCAAAATGGAGTTACCAATTGACATTGTATATTGTACGATAATATTTGGAATTGCTCCCGGAAGAATATGCTGAAATAAAATTCTGGCATCACTTGCCCCCAGACTCTTTGCTGCCTGAACGAATACGCTGCTCTTTAAGGATAATGTGGCGCTTCGTACCAGTCTGGCAAATGTCGGTGTACTAAATACTGCAACTGCGATTACTACGTTACCAAGACCACTTCCTAAAATAGCTACAATCGCAATTGCCAGAATCAGTCCAGGGAATGCAAAAAGTACGTCACAGACTCTCATGATAACTGAGTCTAAGATTCCTCCGTAATATCCACCCAGAAGTCCAAGAATTGTACCGCATACTGCTCCGATTGTTACGGAGAACAAACCGACGGACAATGAAATTCTTGTACCGCAGATAACACGGGAAAAAAGGTCTCGTCCAAATTCATCTGTTCCAAACCAATGTGCAGAACTCGGTCCCTGCATAATGGCACTATAGTCATATTCATTAATTCCATATGGTGCTACCTTATAACTGATAAAAGATAAAACCACTAAAAAGAGTATAAAGCCTAACGCAACCAATGCAGTTTTCTGCTTCTTAAATTTTCTGACAAATTCTTTAAAGGGAGTTTTAATATCGTCTTTTTCTGTTTTTGCTGCTGTGTTTACTGCTGCTTTTTTTGCCATTCTCTTATCCTCCCTTCCTAACTTAACTGAATTTCCGGGTTCAATACCGCATACAGGATATCAACCAGCAAATTAATAACAATAAAGTGCAAAGAGAAAATAAGGATGAGTGACTGAATCGCTGGATAATCACGGTAATTTACAGACTCAATCAACAAACTTCCCAATCCTGGATAAGCAAATACACTTTCTGTGATAACCGAACCTCCAAGGAGGAAACCAAACTGTAAACCGATTACAGTTACTACGGAAATCATAGAGTTACGGAATGCATGCTTCCAGACTACGATTTTTTCTTTAATACCTTTCGCACGAGCTGTACGAATATAATCTTCTTTCAATACTTCAATTAATGAAGAACGGGTAAAACGAGCTACTACCGCAGCTACACTTGTTCCCAGTGTAATGGCAGGAAGTACAAGACTCTTTAACGAATCTGCTCCTGTAGTAGGGAACCATTTTAAATTGACACCAAATACAATGATAAGCATAAAGCCTATCCAGAACGAAGGCAGCGAGATACCGGATACCGCTAACGTCATACCTGTATAATCCTGCCATTTACTTCGATTCTTTCCGGACCATACACCCAACAAAATTCCAACAAGAGAGCTCCACAGCAGACTGGCAAGTGTCAGTTTTACTGTATTCGCATATCTGTTGGAAATTTCTGTAGTAACTGGTCGTTTTGTTCGAAGTGATGTTCCAAGATCTCCCTTAAAAAGACCTGTAACATAATTAACATATTGTGTTGGAATTGGTTCGTTTAATCCTAACTCTTCACGAATAACTTCAATATCTTCCTGAGTTGCCTGGGCCCCTGCAACCATCTGTGCAGGGTCCCCAGGGATTAATCTTACAAAAAAGAATACAAAAGTTACAACGATGATCAGAGTAGGAATTACTTCGACAATTCTTTTCGAGATGTATCTTAGCATTTCTAATCACCTTTCAACGGCTGACATTCTTTATTTTGCCATTCTGGCATTTCTGATCCACAGACCACCATCCGGCATGTTACCTACATTAATAATGTTCTTATTGTTACCCCATGTGTTGCTGTCGAATGCAAGGCAAACCATTGGAGATTCTTCCCAGATAATATCCTGAGCTTTTTTGTAAGCTTCTGCTCTCTTATCCGGATCTGCTGTCTTAAGTGCATCAAAGAGGAGAGAATCCACTTCTTTATTCTCATAATAGCAGATATTGTAACTCATTGGCGGCTCTGACTCAATTGCAACAAGTGGACGAATACCCCAGTCAGCATCTCCTGTTGATGGTGACCATCCGATTGTGTACATATCCACTTCTGCATCAGCACCTGCGTCTGTGCAGCTTGCTACTTTTTCCTGAAGGATGGCATTTTCCATACCATTTAACTGAAGATTGATTCCGACCTGCTCTAACTGCTGTTTCAGGAATTCTGCCTGTTTCTGGTTTCCTGTTGTAGAAGCATACATAAGTGTTGTTGTAAATCCATCCGGATATCCTGCGTCTGCTAACAGTTCTTTTGCTTTTTCAATGTTATACTTGTATACGTCATTGGCAACATGGAACTGTACGTTTGGACCAATGATAGAGTCTGCCGGTGTTGCAAGACCATTCTTAACAACTGCACAATATGCGTCTTTATCAATTGCATAGTTAATTGCCTGACGTACTCTCGCATCATTGAATGGAGCTTTCTGGTTGTTCATGAATAAGTAACGAACAACAATACTTTCGTCACTTTCTACATTAAGGTTAGAATCCTGTGACAGTGCTGCAAAGTTTTCACTTGGTATCGGCCAGATTAAATCTGCTTCGCCAGACTGAAGCATAGCTACACGTGTTGCAGATTCAGCTACCGGTTTGAATGTAATTGTCTTGAATCCGGCATCAGATTCTGCAAGTGGTGTTCCACCACAGATATCTTTGTCATATCCCCACCAGTCTTTGTTAAGTTCCAGTGTAAGGTGTTCGCCTGCTACCCATTCTTTGAATGTGTACTGACCTGTTCCTACAGGTTCTGCTGCAACGGTTGCGCTTCCTTTTTCAATCTGTTTCGGGCTTACGCAAACAGTACATGGATGAGCAAGGTTGTTGATGAATGCACCGAATGGTGAAACCAAAGTAACTTTGATTGTATATTCATCTACGATTTCTGTCTTGTCCAGAACATTTGACAGGAAAGTTGTTCTCTTAAGACCAAGGGATTTGTCTGCCCAACGATCGAAGTTTGCTTTTGCTGCTTCCGCATTCCAAGGTGTTCCGTCTGAGAAAGATACACCTTCACGAAGTTTGAATGTGAATTCTGTTGCATCATCATTTGCTTCATAACTTTCAGCAAGCATATTTACTACATTCATATCTTCGTCGAATCCAAATAAACCGTCCATCATAAGTCTCTGAACGTCACCTGATAAGGTATCATTCGTATCCATTGGATCCAAAGTTGTGAAGTCAACTGATACAGATGCTACAAGATCGTGATCCTGAGACACTGATTCGCCTTCTGCGACTTCTGTTTTTTCTGTTGTTGTCTTGTTGCCTGTTGTACCTTTAGAGTCTGTGTCTTTTCCTGAAGAGCCACAGCCAACCATAGCCACTGCCATAACTGCTGCGAGAGTCCAGGCTAAAATTCTCTTTTTCATAATACAAGAAACCTCCTTTAATCATTTTTAATGAAATGTCAAAATTCCTGTCATCCTTTGCCGTTTCATTATTTCTCACATTATAGCATCTCAGTACTTCCCACGTCAAGCTTTTCTGCAATCCTTTACTACGTAAAACTTTAATGTGCTAAATTATTCTTGACAGTCAAAAAAGTAGAATGTATGATTTATAAGATGAATTTATATTACAGAGGAGCAATGAATTATGAAACCAGTTATCGGCATTTTATCACATATCGGCTCTCACAGCACCAGTCCTCTCGGAATCAGCACTCTTGGAAATACCTATGTTGTTTCTATAGCAAAAGCAGACGGAGTTCCTGTGATTCTTCCGGTTATCATAGACGAAGCAGATATGGAACCGTATCTTGATATGTGTGATGGATTTTTATTCAGCGGAGGAATCGACATTTCTCCTTCCTATTTCAATGAGGAGCCACATTTAAAACTTGGGCAGACCAATCTTGAATTAGATAAAACCCAGCTTACATTTATGGAAAAGGCTCTGAAAACAGGAAAACCAATTCTTGGTATCTGCCGTGGTCATCAAGTGCTGACTGTTGCCACTGGCGGAACGCTTTATCAGGACTTGTCCGAGCATGAAGGCACCTATGTAAAACATTTCCAGGAAACACATAATGGTGATTATTCTCATAAGGTAACTTTAGAACCAGACTCCCTGATTTCCGGTTTGTTTGAGAAAACCATTTACACAAACAGTTTCCATCATCAGGCAGCAAAAGACCTTGGAGAAGGAGTAAGAGCAATCGCTTATTCCCAGGACAATATAATAGAGGCAATTCAAGTGGAGAATCACAAATTTGCTTTGGGAATCCAGTGGCATCCAGAAGCTATGTTTGCACATGGAGATGAATCTATGCGACCACTCTTTGCCGCATTTGTTAATGCATGTAAAAATAAGTAAAAAACAAGACGAACAGGACTACATAAAAAACCACAGAAGCTCTATATCTTATTACACTGATATAACATCCTTCTGTGGTTTTTTCTTACTCTACAATAATTTTTCTACTTCTTTCATATATGGGATGGACGGTACAGCCCCCGGTCTTGACACCGCAATTCCCGCTGCAATCGCACACATTCTCATCGTTTCTTCTACACTTTTTCCCTGAATCAGTCCTGCAATAAAATATCCGGTAAAGGTATCTCCCGCTGCAGTTGTATCTACTGTCTCTACTTTATAAATCGGCTGTTGACAGCGTTTTTCTTTATCTGCATATACGGAGCCCTCTCCACCAAGGGTAAGGACAACCTTTGCATTCTCATATTTTGCTAAAATTCCATCAATGATTTTATCCGGCTCTGTTTCTCCTGCAATCTGTCCGCCTTCAATTTCATTTAATAAAAAACAGGAAATTTTATTCATATCACAGGAATCCAGTGCATCGTCAAACGGAGATGGATTTAAGAAAATCTGCATTCCTTTTTCATATGCCTTATCAATAATATAATCCAGTTCATTAATTTCATTCTGAAGCAGGATAATATCATCCTTTTCAAACCCGCTTAACACTTCATCTACAAACTCACGGGTAATAGCCCTGTTTGCTCCACCATACAGTAAAATACAGTTCTGTCCATTTTTATCTACCTGAATAATGGTATGACCGTTCTTCTCATCACACACACGTATGTATTCGTCCCGGATTCCGTATTCTTTTGCAGTCTCCCGGAAAATTTTTCCTTCTTCCCCAATGAGTCCTGCATGATAAACCTCCACTCCCGCTTTTGCAAGTGCCGTGGACTGGTTAAATCCTTTGCCACCTAAAAAGGTGTTCATTCCCTGGCTGTTCTGTGTTTCCCCCGGAAGTACCATATGATCCACGGTATACACATAATCCAAATTCATAGAACCAAAATTTAATACACGCATCTTCTGCTCCTCTTCTCTCTATTTTTCAAAAAATGCAAGAATATCCTGATATACCTGCTCTTTTCCTTCTTCATTAATGACTTCATGCTTCATTCCGTCATAGACCTTGCTTTCCACATTCTGATAACCGATTCGCTTTAAAGTCCGAAGAGTATCTTCCAGCCCTTTCGTTCCACCGGTTACCGGATCTTCCTCTCCACTGATACTGAAAATGGGAAGATTTGGATTCTTACACTGGTATTTTGCAAAACGTTTCAACTCTGCATCTGCTTCCCAGATTGTCATTACCGCACGGTTCATATATTTATAACCGGTGCAAAGCGGATCCTCCCGGTATGCCTTAATTGCTTCCGGATTTTTCACAACCCAGCTGTTTTCATCATTGTCCCCAATCTGCATAATCCACCGGTTATGGCCTCGTTTTCCGCTGAATAAAGACAATGTATTTCCCACGATATTCCCAAATCTGGAAATCGGAATATAATTTACAGTTCCCGATAAAAGCAGCTTATCAATCCGGTCATCATGCTTCTGCAAATAAACTCTGGAAATCAGAGAGCCAAAGGAATGTCCAAATAAATAGAACGGCTTATCCGGGTAACGCTTCTGCATATAATCTGTCACAAGGACCTGGTCTGCAATGATTTCATCAATTCCATCCATATATCCAAGAGGATAGGCATCGTTTAAGGATTCCCCGTGCCCTCTGTTATCGGAAATAATTACCGCATAGCCATGTTCATTCAGGAATTGAATCAGATGATAATACCGCTCCTTATGCTCCTTGGCACCATGGATGATTTGAATCACACCCTTGGGATTTTCCACGTCAAATACTACCACTGCCAGTAATAAGCCATCACTCGCCTTTATTTTTAACTGCTCCATCTTCTTTCTCCTTCATGTCCGGGTATCCGAAAACAGACTTCGTATTCTTACCAGGTTTTCCAGGCAATAACAATACTTTTCTTTCACATATTCTTTTCTGGAAAACGGAAGTGCAAACAAATACGCATGCCCGTTATTCTGTTCATCCATACTGATAGTGCTTATGGTAAATAATGCTACCATCATTGTAATATATGGCATAAGAAATGTCGAGTATTTGTTCATAACGGAATAAATAATTGTAAATCCAGAATTCCCTTCAGTTCTTCGATATTAGCAGATCCTCCAACAATGCGTTGCTTTGGCGAATCATTATACCCATCTTTCTATCATTTCTTTTGCGTTATCCACATCGCTTCCCTTGATTGCCAGACCTGGTGTCACATTTGCTTCTTTTGCCGCCTCTGCAATATGTTTTTCCGTCTTTCCGAGTCCGCTTCCTTCATGTGTACAGAATGGATGAATCGTCTTTCCTGTAAAATCATATGCTTCCAGAAAGGTATACACTGCCATCGGCATAGTTCCGCAATAGTTTGGATAGCCCAGATAAATTTCATCATAATCATTCAGATTCTCCGGCATAACAGCAAGTTCCGGTCTTGCATTTTCCTTAAAATCCTTTGCTGCTTCTGCGACACATTCTTTGTAATCATCTGAATATGGTACCTTCTGCTCAATTTTGAATAATTCTGCTCCTGTTGCTTCTGCAATCATTTTTGCTGCTTTCTCTGTATTGCCGACCTCAATCTTGCGATACTGACCACCAAAATAATTTTCTCCTGCTCTCGAATAAAACGCTACTAATTTTGCCATAATTCTTCTCCTCTTTTATCTTAATGCATTTACCTTTGCCATGTATTTCTATCTGTTCTTTTCTGTTTCTTTCTTATCCTTCAAACGCAGTTGCTACTTTTGTCAGCAGCTCCCGGATTGGAAGGTGCTGCGGACAGACCTGTTCACATTTACCGCATTTGATGCAGGAAGACGCCTTGCCGCCATCTTTGGTCGTATCCTGATAATGCGTCTCTGTCTTCCAGTCATAAATCATTTTGTCATTATAGAAATCAAACAGAGTCGGAATACTGATTTTCATCGGACAGCCATCTACGCAGTATTTACATTC
Organism: uncultured Lachnospiraceae bacterium; assembly: GCA_900554415.1. GTDB lineage: Bacteria > Bacillota > Clostridia > Lachnospirales > Lachnospiraceae > Allocoprococcus. The sequence goes on from USGU01000005.1 coordinate 60,983, forward strand.
TGTACAAGAAATACTGTCCTGCTTCTTCAGGATATCCCTGACCTCTTCTACCGCTTTGTATTCTTCTTCAGAAAATGGTTGAAATTCTTTCATGTAACTGATGTTATCTTCCATCTGCGCTGTATCGCTCATTCCACTTAAAACCATGAAGATTCCTGGAAATGAGGAACAGTAACGGATAGCATAGCTCGCATAACTTCCTCCGCCCAGTCTGTCAAACACTGCTTTCGCTTCTTTCTGAAGATTAATCAGGCGACCACCTTTCACTGGTTCCATAACAATAACCGGTTTCCCATATTTCCTGCACACCTCATAACATGCCCAGCTCTGCACTACCGGATTATCATAGTCTGCGTAATTGAACTGAAGCTGTACTACCTCAATGGATGGCTGCTCCTGCAAAATTTTCTCCAGCACTTCTGCACTATCGTGGAAGGACATTGCAATATGCCGAATCTTTCCTTCCGATTTCAATTCCTGGGCAATCTCAAAAGCTCTGCATTTCACATATTTCTGATAACTGTTTGCCTGAATGGCATGCATGAGATAATAGTCAAAATAGCTTACTCCGCAGGACTCTAACTGACTTTCAAAGAATGGACGGATATCCTCTTCTTTCTCAAAACAACTTCTGGAAAGCTTGTCAGCAAGCTGATAAGATTCCCGCGGATATCTAGAGGTAAGACATTCTTTTAATGCAGTCTCACTCTTTCCTTTTAAATAGACCCGTGCCGTATCAAAATAGGTAAATCCTTCTTCCATAAACCGGTCAACCATCTTCGTAAACTCTTCCTTATCTACTTCTTCCCCAATCATAGGAAGACGCATACAGCCAAATCCAAATCCTTTCATTTCCGTTCTCCTCCTTCTGTTGTTTTCCTTAATATAACGCATTTTCCCTCAAAATGAAATCTTTTCCAGCCATTTACTTTTTTTTCTTCCTATAAAGTGCTATATTAGGTATGCTTATAGTTTTTATGATGCCAGGCACGAAACAATACGCAGGCACCATAGTTGGGGACTTTTTCCTGATATTATGTTATTGTAGGAGGATATGAGAATATCATGTTTCAGAAGAAAAACGAGCCGAAGCATGGGCTTAATGTTATTATTATCGGATGTGGAAAAGTGGGTGCCACTCTGGTAGAACAGCTCAGTCGTGAAGGACATGACATTACAATTATTGACCAGAATCCAGAACTTGTTCAGGAATTATCGGGCTTATACGATATTATGGGAGTTGTGGGAAATGGTGCAAGTTACAGTGTACAGATGGAGGCCGGAATTACAACCACGGACCTGCTGATTGCCGTAACCGCATCGGATGAGCTGAATCTTTTGTGCTGTACCATTGCAAAACAGGTCGGAGACTGCGCTACCATTGCCAGAGTCCGCACCCCGGATTACAGTAAAGAGGCCAATTATTTGAGAGAACGATTAGGACTTGCCATTATTATCAATCCGGAACTGATGGCTGCTCGGGAAACCGCAACCATTCTTTCTCTGCCGACCGCTTTGGAAATCAATGCATTTGCACACGGGCTGGCTGAAATGATTAAGTTCAAAGTGCCAAAGGATAACTATATTGACGGTATGACTGTGGCTGAACTAGGGCAGAGTCACACTACCAACATCCATATCTGTGCAATTGAACGTAATAATCAGGTATATATTCCTTCCGGAAATTTTCAGATTGAGGCGGGTGATATGATTTCCTTTATTACGTCCCGTAAGGTTGCGAAGGCATTTTTCAAAGATATCGGATATAAAAATACACAGGTAAAAAGTGCCATGATTATCGGAGGCGGTACGGCTGCCTACTATCTGGCACAGCAATTAATTTCCATCGGTGTTTCTGTCAAAATTATTGAGCAGGACAGAAAACGTTGTGAACTGCTCAGCATCCTGCTTCCGAAGGCAATCATCATCAACGGGGATGGCACTGACCAGTCTTTATTGGAAGAAGAAGGTATCCGCCACACGGAAGCCTTTATTCCGCTTACCGGAATTGATGAGGAAAATATCATGCTGACGCTGTACGCAAGACAGGTCTCTTCCGCAAAAGTAATTACCAAAATCAACCGAATTACATTCAAAGATGTAATAAATACATTGGATTTAGGAAGTGTTATTTACCCAAAATACATGGCTGCGGAAGCGATTATTGCCTATGTCCGTGCCAAAAACGCTTCCCAACACAGCGAAGTAGAAACCCTTTATCATATGTTTGACTCCAAAGCGGAAGCGGTTGAATTTATTGTAAAAGAAAGTTCAGAAATTACCGATATTCCTCTGAAAGATCTGCAGTTAAAGGACAATCTGCTTGTCTCTCTTATCTGTCGTAACGGAAACATCATTTTCCCAAGTGGTGCAGACTCCATTCAAGTGGGCGATACGGTTATGATTGTCACAACACACACTGGCTTCAGCAGCATTCAGGATATTTTGAAATAAGGGGTGGCAGACATGAATTTATCAATTATTCGTTACATACTTGGACATGTGCTGCGAATTGAAGCACTGCTGATGCTGCTTCCTTGTCTGGTCGCCGTCATTTATCAGGAGCCGCAGGGAATTGTTTATTTTGGAACGGTAATCGTAACTTTCCTTTTTGGTTTCCTGCTTTCCATGCGCAAGCCGAAAAACTCCGTATTCTTTCTGAAGGAAGGCTGCGTTGCGACTTCACTTAGCTGGATTGCCATGAGTTTCTTTGGCTGTATGCCATTTGTACTTACCGGAGAAATTCTTTCTTTCACGGATGCCATGTTTGAGACCATTTCCGGTTTCACTACCACCGGAGCCAGTATCTTAAGTAATGTGGAAGCACTTTCCCACTGCTCTTTATTCTGGCGAAGCTTTACGCACTGGATAGGTGGTATGGGTGTTCTGGTGTTCCTGTTGGCCATTCTTCCGCTCAGCGGTGGTTCCCACATGAACCTGATGAAAGCAGAAAGCCCGGGGCCTTCTGTAGGAAAGCTGGTGCCAAAAGTACGGTCAACTGCAATCATATTGTATTCTATTTATTTTGCATTAACTGTCATTGAGATTTTATTCTTACTGGCAGGAAAAATGCCTCTGTTTGATGCATTTACCACCACTTTCGGATGTGCCGGAACTGGTGGATTCGGAATCAAAAACGACAGTATAGCAAGTTATTCCACTTACCTGCAATGGGTAACAACCATTTTCATGTTATTATTCGGAGTGAATTTTAACTTTTATTATTACATTGTTTTCCGTCAAGTAAAAAAAGCTTTCAAAATGGAAGAAGTAAAATACTACTTTCTGATTGTCCTTGCTTCCATCGGTGTGATTTTCTTTAATATTTTGCACCTGTTCCAAAATGCAGCAGATGCATTATGCCATGCAGCTTTCCAGGTTGCATCCATCATCACTACCACTGGTTTCTCCACGGTTGACTTTAACATCTGGCCGGAGACCAGCCGAACAATCTTGATTTTATTAATGTTTATCGGTGCATGTGCAGGAAGCACCGGAGGTGGTATTAAGGTTTCCCGTATCATCATCCTGGTAAAATCTTCGCTTCGTGAAATAAACTCTTATCTTCACCCGAAGAGCATTAAGAAAATTACGATGGAATCCAAACCCTTGGATAATGAACTGATTCATACAACCAATATTTACTTTGCGACTTTTATGTCTCTGTTTACGGTATCGGTCATGGCTCTTTCCTTTAACGGGAAAGACTTTATCACAAACTTTACCGCAGTAGCAGCAACCATCAACAACATTGGTCCTGGATTAGAACTTGTCGGTCCAACCCAGAATTTTGGAATCTTTTCTCTGTTTTCAAAATGGGTACTTATCTTTGATATGCTTGCAGGCCGGTTGGAATTATATCCACTCCTGATTTTATTCCATCCTGCGATTTGGAAAGATTCATTGAAAAAATGTAAGAAATAAAAAGGTAATACAGAATGGGCCTTGGCACATTCTGGCATCTGCGGTGGCCACTTACGGCAGCTACATTCTACACCACAGTGTGTAAAAAAAGGGCAGCTATTTGCTGCCCTTAACTATTGTTTTTAAATGCTTTCCAAAAGCCGGTCAATATCTTTCTTTAAGCCAACCACCATCAAATGGTCTTCTTCTTTCATCACATAATTAACATTCGGCAAAATATCAAAATCTTCTCCATTTCCTATTCCGAAAATACTCACATGATATTTTGCACGGATATTTGCCTCACCAATAGTATGCCCAATCCATGATTTCTTTGGCTGAATTTCGTAAATAGAATAATCCGAATGTAACTCAAAATAATCAAATACATGGTTTGCACTATATTTTACAGCCACACGTTCTGCAATATCTTTATCTGGATAAATAACTTCATCTGCGCCGTTTCTCAACAGGAATTTTGCATGAATATCACGGCTAGCCTTACTTACAACCCTCTTTGCTCCCAAATCTTTCAGAAGACTTGTGACCTCCAGGCTGCTCTGGAAATTCGAACCGATACATACAAAACAGGTATCGAAATTTCCTACACCAAGACTCTTTAACACTTCCTCATTGGTACAATCCCCAATCTTTACAGTCGTAGCACAATTTAGAAGCGGCTGTGTAGCCGATTCTTCTTTATCAATTACCATTACTTCACTGTCCATACGAATCAAATCTCTGCAAAGATGCTGTCCAAACCTTCCAAGTCCAATTACTAAAAAAGATTTCATGTCTCTCTTCTCCTTTTTTAACTAAATTTATTTCTATCTGATTTTCTTTATCCTATCATAATCTGTTCTACCGGTTGTTTTACCGCCGGCTCGTGTTTATTTCCTCTTAAAGAAAGCGCAAATGTCAGACTTCCGATTCGACCACAATACATCAGGAAGATTAGCACTATCTTTGAAACACTGCATACACTTCTTGTAATACCAGTGGTCATACCTACTGTACCGATTGCAGATGCTGCCTCAAACAGCACATCTGTCAGCGCAAACGGCTGCAATGCCAGCATGATAATAGTAGCCGTCAACATCAACAGCAAGTTTGTACACATAACCGTACTTGCTTTTCGTACTGCTTCTTCGTCCAATCTTCTGTCCAGAATATTATATCCATGCTCCTGGCGAATATTTGCACGCACACACACCAGTAACACAATCAAAGTCGTGGTCTTAATTCCACCTGCAGTTGACCCCGGACTTCCACCGATAAACATCAGCAAAATCGTAGCAAACTTGCTTCCTTCGGTAAGTGCTCCTGTATCTACCGTATTAAATCCCGCTGTTCTCGAAGTTACAGACTGAAAAAATGCGGCCCAAATCCGCTCTGCAAGCGGCATATTTCTCAGCACATTATTCTGTTCTGCTAAAAAGAAGAAAAGTGCTCCACCAATTATTAAAAATGCAGTTGCCATTAATACAATTTTCGTATGCAAGGTATATCTATGGATTTTTAATTTCTTTTCAGCAATATCGTCCCATACAAAGAAACCAATTCCGCCAATTACAATCAAGGCCATAATCGTCAGATTTACCAGCCAGTCTCCTGCATATCCGCACAGGGACAAATAGGGCTCTGTATATCCCATCAAGTCAAATCCTGCATTGCAAAACGCAGAGACCGCATGGAAAATTCCATACCAGATTCCACGCATCAGACCAAATCTTGGTATAAAACGGTACATCAGAAGCAATGCGCCGACCCCTTCAAAAAACAAGGTTCCTTGAATAATCTTCTTGGCCAGCTTCACAATTCCACCAATCTGTAAGCTGTTAATACTTTCCTGTAAAACTCCTCTGGTCTTTAAACCAATTCTTCTTCGCAGCAGAATTGCCATATAAACACCAAGTGTCATAAATCCCATTCCACCAACCTGAATAAGCGTCAGGACAATAACTTGTCCAAAAATCGACCAGTGCGACCACGTGTCTACAACTACCAGTCCTGTTACACAGCTTGCTGAAGTTGCCGTAAAAAGAGTGTCCAAAAACGGAGTAACCTCGTGACTGCGCGACGCCCAAGGAAGCATCAGCAATAAACTTCCTGTCAAAATAATTAATATATATCCAACTACAATCATCTGAGTCTGTGTCAGTTTACTATGTATCTGCCTCATCTCTATCATTACCTTTCTTCAAACTCTTGCTATATCATACGCTTCTTCTTTCGATTCTGCAAGGAGAAAATATTTTTCTTAGTTATTTCATAATTTTTTACACAGCTTGACGAAAAAGATTCCTTTTCTTATAATAAATATGTTGAAAATTTATGCAATAATTTACGCAGAAAGGCGAAATGATTATGAGAGCTTATGAAAGATTTTTAAATTACGCAGTGATTCGCACTCCAAGTGACGAAAACAGCGGCACTTTTCCTTCCAGCCAGTGTCAGTTCCAGTTAGCCAATCTTCTTGCAGAAGAGATGAAAGAACTTGGACTTCAGGACGTAGAAGTAGAAGAACATTGCTATGTTTATGGCAAACTGCCAGCCACACCTGGATATGAAAATAAAATAAAATTAGGATTTATCGCACATATGGACACAGTATCTGATTTCTGCGACCACGATATCAAACCGGTGATTCACGAAAATTATGACGGAGGCGATCTTCCTCTTGGTACAAGCGGACGCGTTCTTACAGTAAAGGATTTCCCACATCTGCCAAATCTAGCAGGTCGCACGCTGATTACTACAGATGGAACGACCGTACTTGGTGCAGATGACAAAGCTGGTATTGCAGAAATTCTTACTATGGTAGAACGTCTTCAGAAAGAACAGATTCCTCACGGTCCAATCAGTGTAGCTTTTACACCGGACGAAGAAATCGGAACCGGAACTGCATATTTTGATGTAAAGAAATTTGATGCCGATTATGGTTATACCTTAGACGGTGGTCAAGAAGGAGAAATCCAGTACGAAAACTTCAATGCATGTGGTGCAGACTTTGAAATCCAGGGCTTCAGTGTTCATCCAGGTTCTTCCAAGGATACCATGATTAATGCTGCTTTGGTTGCCTGCGAAATCAATAGTCTCCTTCCAGGCTGTGAAACACCTCGTGGAACAGAAGGTTACGAAGGTTTCTATCATCTTACCCACATGAGCGGAGATGTTGGCAAAGCAGAGATTCACTATATTGTCCGTGACCATGACAAATTTTCTTTCGAAGCACGTAAGAATACCTTACGTTTAATCGAAAAGAATCTGAACGAAAAATGGGGCGAAGGAACGGTAAAACTGACCATTAAAGACCAGTACAAAAACATGTCCGAAATCATTGCAGGCTGCATGCACCTGATTGACAACGCAAGAATTGCCTGCCAGGATGCAAACATTGTCCCGATTGTAGAACCAATCCGCGGCGGTACCGACGGATGCCAGTTAAGTTATCAGGGACTTCCTTGTCCAAACCTTGGAACCGGCGGATACGCATACCACGGACCATTTGAACATATCACCGTAGAAGGCATGGACCTTGCAACAGATATGATTGTAGAACTGATTAAATTATATGCGAATTAAAAAACACGGAAAAAAATGGTGCGGCTTCGAAACAGTCGCACCATTTTTACATCTTATTTTACATAGTATACATAATTTTCTTTTCTCGCTGCTGCCTCTTTTGGCTCTTCTGCTGCATATCCTAATGCGATTTGTTCAGGAATTACTCCTCTTTGAAGCCTTCCCCTACGACCTCATTAGATTCCATGATAACCAAAAACGCTTTTTTGTCAACTTGTTTAATCAATCTGCGAATAATTACCATCTCTTTATTATTGCAGGCGCACATGACAACATCTTTTTCTTCCTTAGAATAACTTCCAATCCCTTTTAAAATAGTAGAGCCTCTTTCCAGCACTTCATCAATTTTGGCACAAATTTCCGTACCATGTTCTGTCACAATCAGTGCCACTTTACCTTCATCAATTCCATACATCACTTTATCCACCACGGTAGATAGAAGATAGGAAACAATCACCCCATAAATCAGGTTATCAATATCCTTCGACACCAGAACGGTTCCCAGTAGAACCACAAACGCATCCATCACAAAAGCAATATTTCCAATGGTCAGATGCGGATATTTTGCCTTAATAGAAAGCGTAATGAAATCCGCCCCTCCCGTAGATGTCTCACGCAGATAAATCATTGCATAACCGAGTCCTGACAAGACGCCGCAGCAGATTGCTGACAAAAGCTTATCTCCCGTATAAACCGGAAACAGTGTCACTACATAGTCCATGATTACGGATGTAATAATAATCGTACGGACAGACCGCATAAAGAAACGTCTTCCCAGAATCCGATAACAGCAAAGGGCAATCGGAATATTCAGCAGCAAAACCGTAGTTCCGATTGGCATTCCAAATAAATGATAGAAAATCAAACCGATTCCATTTAACCCAACCATGGGAAACTTTGAAGAAGCCGCAAAATTATAGACCCCGATACCGATTAAAATTCCACCAATGATATCTACCAAAATATCAATCGCAAGCTGCGTACTTTTCTTTTTATCCATTTCCTTTTTGTCCCTCCTGATGTCATGATTGAAGATGCCATTGACACATACCTGTATCTATAGCATCAAACCTTTGCACACTCAACAAAAAGAGCATTCCCAATTATAAAAAATTATAATCGCAAATGCTCTTCTTATATAAAAGTATACTATTACTGGCGAAAAAAAGTCAACACCTCTTCTTCAAATAATGCTATACTAGGTAAAACAATATGAAACGGCAGGTGACTGATAAATGAAAATTGTATTTTTAGATGCCACAACCATTGGCGAAGACATTGATTTATCTGATTTTGAAGCACTGGGAGAAGTCGTAAAATACGGATTTACCACTCCTGAAGAAGCACCGGAGCGGACAGCCGATGCAGACATCATCATTACCAATAAAGCACCTATCAATGAGCAGACGATTGGAAATGCCGCAAATTTAAAACTGGTATGTGTGACCGCAACGGGAACCAATAATCTGGATAAACCTTATCTGGATAAGCGCGGAATTGCATGGCGCAATGTACCTGCTTACTCCACGGAAATCGTTGCCCAGCATACCTTTGCACTGCTGCTCTATCTGATGGAAAAGCTGCGCTACTATGATGACTATGTAAAAGAGGAACGCTATGTGAATGACACGGTATTCACTCATTTTGCAGAGCGCTTTTTCCAGATTTCAGGAAAGACCTGGGGTATCATCGGACTTGGAAATATCGGGCGCAAAGTCACGGAAATTGCCCGCGCCTTCGGCGCAAATGTCATCTATTATTCTCCATCGGGAAGCCCTGTTCAGGAGGGATATACGCAGGTGGACTTTGATACCTTGCTCTCTACATCGGATATTATCTCTGTACATGCTCCGCTAAACGAGTACACGGAAGGTCTGATGAATGCGGACGCATTTGCCAAAATGAAACCAACTTCTATTTTTTTGAACCTTGGACGTGGACCAATTGTGATGGAACAGGATTTGTATGAAGCTTTGGAACATAATACCATTATGGCTGCGGGTCTTGATGTATTATGTCAGGAACCAATGAGTCCGGACAATCCACTCCTTAAAATCAAGGACAGTAAGAAATTATTTATCACCCCTCATATTGCATGGGCAAGTGTGGAAACCCGTACAAAACTCATGCGGATTATTTACGGACAGATAAAAGAGTTTCTAAAAGAATCGTAGTTTCGTTATTGCAACATTAGCATTCGTCAAAATTTCATGCAAACACGGCTTGATTCATTACACACATGCGCAAAAAGGAATGTTATCCACTCACATATACAAGATAACATTCCTTTTCTTATCATCCTTATTTTCTTTTTCCAAAATTCCCCACGCACATCAGAATTGCTCCGATAAAGATTGCGAAATCACCAATATTATATGTGACCTGGGCAAGCTTCTCTTTCTTAAACGGAAAGCCGATGTAATCCACCACGTAGCCTCGTTTTATCCGGTCAAAGGTATTGCTGACTGCACCACCTGCCATCAGGGCAAGTCCAAGCTTTCCCACATGATTCCCTGGCTTACGAAACAGCCACAACTCATAAAGGAATGCAGCTATCGTTCCCGCAAAAGACAGATTCTTTACAAGGTCTGGCTTTGCGTCCAACTGATTCAATGCCAGTCCTTTATTGTGTACTTTTCGAAGCTGAATCTTCCCACCTGCGAGGTCTTTGGTCTGATTCCTTTGAAAATGCTCCTCAATATACCTCTTTCCGGCAAGGTCTGCCCCGGCAATTCCTATGATTAGAATGATACAGACAAGTACCATACCCTATTCTCCTTTAATCCGGGAAATTTCTGTTTCCAGACCGTCAATTTCACTTTCTCTCTTGACAATCGCTTCGCAGAACGGGCGGAACTCTTCCGGAATTTCTTCTTCGTTCTTATACTTCTCGTAAATCATCTTACCCATATCTACATAGTCTCTTTCATTGGTGCGCTTCAGAGTGCTAATCTGGCTTTTCATCTTCTGAACTTCCAGTGTATCCTCTGCCTTTTTCCCGATATCTTCTATGGTATCACTAATTCTCTTTCCCCATTTTTCAAATAATTCATCCATTCTGCATTCTCCTTTCTTCTTTTGCCACATTCCAAATGCTGAGTTATAAACGCCGGAGTACATCAAAGGTCTGATATAAATCCAGTGTCCCGTATCCCCATTCCCTGTTTGGGTACTCTCTTCCGTCCGTCCTCTGGGTTCCCAGTATCAATAAATTCTTCAGTTGTATGGAATCCGGTGTCCCGTCCCGCCTTACCAACCACTCCATCAGAAGTGCCTCTGCTCCGGCCGTGATTGCTGTTGCCACACTGGAACCCGAACGTCCCACAAACTGTCCTCTTAAATTTATCCCCAGCACATTGATTCCCGGTGCCGCAAAATCAGGTTTTATTAGATTAGTTCTAGTATACCCTCTTCCTGAACTGACTGCAACACTTTTATCCCGACCATTATAATAAGCAGCACATGCCACCGCCCCTGTATTTCCCGGTGCCATCACCGTATAATCCGGATTGGAACGCAAGAAGAATACTTCTCCATCCAGAAAAGCTTCCTGGGGCAGCCATGCATGGACCACTCCATCCCCAATCTGCATTCCATACACATTTACCTCCCAGATTCCGTTTAATGGACGGTCAAACTGAAGCAGGACAATCTGTGCGTTGGTATTTTCCTCCAGAAAGCGATAAGTAATCGATACCCTTGTCTGCTCCAGAATAAAATCATACACTCTGTTCTGGGTTCCAATCGATATTTGTCCACTGTCCGTTCCAGTAGGCGAGCGCACCGACACCGTGATGACATTGGGAATTTCTGTCCAGATTTCCATGGTAAATCCAGTTACCCCGTTTCCCACATTGATTTCCAGTTTCTCGCCTGCATTTTCCCTGATGTTTTCCAGATAATGGTGTCTCTTATCTGCCTCATTTCCCGTACCTGCCACCAGTCCGATCATGGAACTGTTCCCAAGCACCTCCATATAGGCCGGAACCGGAGATGCCCCACTGTGTCCTCCCATACTGGTTGCCATTGCCAGACAAATAATCAATGGCTTCTGCTCTTTTCTTGCAAGCTGATGTAAATAAAAAAGCCCGGAAAGAATATCATTTTCCTGATAACACGCTTCCGATGAAATAAAATAAAAATCCTTCAGATACTGCTTCGCTTCTTTTAGTTTTACCATCACAATTTCCGCTTCCGGTGCTGCTCCCTGAAACTGATTTTCTACATCTGCACTTCCACATGCCACACTTGCCACATAGGTGCCATGGCCGGACAAATCTCTTGATGGAACAACTGCCTCCGGATTTTCTGAGCGCAGTGCCTGATTGATATCCTCTGCGGTATATTCACTTCCATAAGGGAGTCCCTCCGGTGGCTTTCCTGTCTGAATGGTCTGGTCCCAAATGCGCAGAATCCGGGTGCTTCCATCTAAGTTACGGAATACCGGTGATTCATATTGAATCCCCGTGTCGATAAAACCAATAATAACCCCTTCTCCATAAAGTTCAAATCCCGGAAAATTCTGGATTCGGGAAATCCCCGCCTGATTCAGTGCCTGAAAATCTGCCGGTGCATAACATTTTGGAATACTGAAATAAGGGAATTGATATAATGGCCGATTCTTTATCTGCTCCTCCGTGGCATAGAGAAGTTCAAACGAATATTCCAGTGGAACCCGGCAGACTTCATTTTCCAGAATATCTCTCCAGAAAGTCCGATAACCGGTATAGATAAAATCTCTGTACTCCTGCGAAAGAACAGCTTCTTTGCAATCTTCTATCGCCATAAAAAGACCTCATATCTTTTTTCCAAAGTATATGAGGTCTTCTTCGTGCTTATGTTAATGCTGTTCAATCTGTGGCACACTCTGTCCGCGGAGTTGAATCAGTGGTCCGCCTGTTCCTTCTATGTATGCCTCGGTGATGGTTACCTGACCAATGCTATCATCTTTCGGAATTTCATACATAATATCAAGCATGAATTCTTCGATAATCGCACGCAGCGCTCTGGCACCGGTATCTTTCTTCATCGCTTTTCTCGCAATGGCATGAAGGGCTGCTTCATCAAAGTCCAGACTGACTTCATCCAGTGCAAGCAATTTCTGATACTGCTTCAGGATTGCATTCTTAGGTTCCCTTAGAATCTGAACCATCATTTCTTCATCTAAGCCTTTTAAAGTGAAGATAATCGGAAGTCTTCCAAGAAACTCCGGTATCATTCCGAAGGTACGCAAATCTTCTGTCGTAACCTTCTCCAGAATATCTTTTTCTTTATCAAATTTGTCTTTTAAGTCTGCCCCAAATCCCATGGACGCATTCTTAGACAAACGTTCCTTGATAATCTGCTCCAAATCCGGGAATGCACCACCGCAGATAAAGAGAATATTCTTTGTATTCACGGTCACAAGCGGAACCATGGCATTTTTACTGGTTGCTCCCACCGGCACTTCTACTTCACTGCCTTCCAACAGCTTCAGCATACCCTGTTGTACAGATTCTCCGCTCACATCTCTCTGACTGGAATTTTTCTTCTTGGCAATCTTGTCAATCTCATCAATGAAAATGATTCCCTGTTCTGCCTTATCCACATCATTTCCCGCAGCAGCTAACAATTTGGAAACAACACTTTCAATATCATCCCCGATATAACCTGCCTCAGTAAGTGAGGTAGCATCCGTAATAGCAAGCGGCACATCTAGAATCTTTGCCAGCGTCTTTACCAGATAAGTCTTACCGGAACCGGTTGGTCCAATCATCAGCATATTGGATTTTTCGATTTCTATCTGGTCTGCCGGGTCTGCTGCCACTCTCTTATAATGATTGTATACCGCAACCGACATGGCCTTCTTGGCATGTTCCTGCCCGACTACATATTCATCTAACTTCTCCTTGATTTTATGTGGTGCCGGAATATCTTTGAGTGCAATAATCGGCACACGTTCTTCCTCCGGCGCTCTCTTCTTTACACGCTGTGTTTTCGGTATTTCATTTTCCATCTCATCCCAGCCCATCACCGGCATCCCCGGATTATTCATAAACTGGTTATAGTCAAATGGCATGTTATTCATGGCATCCATACTCTTCTGCATGCAGTCCGGGCATACAAATAAATTCGGCTGCAACGCAATCATTTTCCCCGTCACGCTCTCTGGCCTTTTACATACAAAACATATCTTCTCATATTCTGACATCGTTTTTTCCTCCTGAAATCAGGCGCTTACGCCTGCTCTGTAATTCCTGCAAGTGTAAGAAAATCCTCTTCTGATAAAATCGGTACTCCTAATTCTCTTGCCTTTTTGTTCTTTGATGATGTAGAATTCACATCATTGTTAATCAGATAATCCGTCTTTCCGGTTACAGAACCGGTCACCTTGCCGCCAAGGCTTTCAATGACTTCTTTCAGTTCATTCCGGTTTGCAAAATGCATCACACTTCCGGTAATGACAAAGACTTTATCCTGCAGGGTCTGCGCCTGCTCCCCTGCTGCTTCCTCTGGAATATGCAGTTCTTCCAGAAGTTCTTTTAACTGTGTCCGGTTCTCTTCCTTCTCAAAATAGGTGGTAAATGCTTTCGCCATGACCGGACCCACGCCCTGAATCCGGCTCAGTGCCTCCTCTGACGCTTCCATCAGCTTCTGAGGGTCGTTACCAAATTCTTTGCAGATAATCTTGGCATTTGCAAGACCAATCCCGGAAATTCCCAGCGCATAGATAAGCTTCGGAAGGGTCGTCTCCCTTGCCGCTTCGATGCTCTGCATCAGATTGGCATACGACTTTTCCCCAAAACCTTCCATGGTCTGGATTGCCTCCTGATAGCGGTCCAGATGGAAAATATCCGTATATTTATGAATAAATCCATGTGCGATAAATTTCTCTAAGGTTGCCTCCGACAGTCCGTCTACATTCAAAGCGTCTCTGCTCACAAACAATGCAAAAGACTTCACACGCTTTGCCTGACACTCCGGATTGATACAGTACAGAGACTTGGCATCATTCTGCCGTCTGATTTCTGTCGCGCCACCGCACACCGGACAGACCTTCGGTATTTCAATATTTCTGCTGCAAGTCAGATTCTTCGCAATCTGCGGAATAATCATATTTGCCTTATAAACTTCTATGGTATCTCCAATTCCAAGCTCCAGTTCTTCCATAATGCTTAAGTTGTGGACGCTTGCCCGGCTCACCGTAGTTCCCTCCAGTTCCACCGGTTCGAAAATTGCCACCGGATTGATCAGTCCGGTTCGAGACGGACTCCATTCGATTTCCAAAAGGGTTGTTTCCCGTACTTCATCCGCCCATTTAAATGCAAAAGAATCTCGCGGGAACTTAGCTGTTCTTCCAAGGGACTGTCCATAGGCAATATCATCATAAACCAGAACCAGTCCGTCCGATGGGAAATCATTTTCCGCAATTTTATTTGCAAAAAACTGCACCCTGTCCTCCAGTTCATCCGCCGTCACCAGATAATGCTCTACTACGTCAAACCCTAAAGATGCCAGCCATGCGAACTGCTCTTTTCTGGAATTGTGAAAATCTACATTCTCAGCCTTCACTAAGGAAAATGCGTAGAAACATACATTCCGTTTAGCGGTAATCTCATTATTTAACTGTCTCACCGAACCACTGCATAAATTTCTTGGATTCTTATACTTAGCATCCACATCCTCTATGGTCTCGTTAATCCGCTCAAAATCCTTATAGCCAATCACTGCTTCTCCGCGGAGAATCAATTCTTCTTTATAATTAATCTGCAGAGGAATGTTCTTAAATACCTTCGCATTGTTGGTAATGACCTCCCCTACTTCCCCATTTCCTCTGGTTACTGCTTTATACAGCTTTCCATCCCGGTAAGTAAGCACAATGGTAAGTCCGTCAAGCTTCCATGAAATCAGAGCTTTCTGATTTCCCACGAATTCTCTCAGCCTGCTGACCTCTTTGGTCTTATCCAGAGAAAGCATTGGCGATTCATGCCGTTCCTTTGGCAGTTCACTGATGACCTCATAGCCCACATGAATGGTAGGGCTGTTTGACAGCACCGTTCCCAGTTCCTTTTCCAGACTGACCAGTTCATCATAAAGCGCATCATATTCATAGTTGCTCATGATTTCCCGCGCTTCCTGATAATATGCTTTTCCTGCTCTGTTCAGAAGCTCCACCAGCTCCTGCATTCTTTTCTTCTTATCCATGTCTTACCCCAGTTTCCAAATCTTTATCAGGATAATAATATCCCCACTTTAACTTAATGTATCTATTATAGCAACAAACAAAAATTTTTCAAATGCCATTTTCAAACGGAATTTCATTCTTTGCAAAAATACGTGCCGCCATGGCATCCCATGCATTTTCCAATGACTTATCCAGTGTAAATAATTTCATGGAGGTTCCCGTTGTACAAGTAAGCTTTAATCCGTCATATTTGAAATTCAGATACAGTCCCTGTATATCATCCATGGTAAAATCCAGTTCTTCCTGCTCCAGTAATTTTGCCACATTCGGTGCTGACAGAGCCAGTACAAACCGGAATCCAATCGGTGTCAGCTTTCCCTTTATAATCGAAAAGCAAAGCTCTCTCTGTTCTTTCCATAAAGAAAACTCCCTCTCTGGAATCGCAATTTCCGATGCAGACTGCTGATGATAAAATTCCTTTTTCAGTCTTCCATCTATATGATAGGTGTTAAATGTGGTAATCTCGCCCTCTACCAGCATAAAGGAATCAAATACATGCTGAAGTAACAATGCGTTCATACATTTCTTAGTGTCTAATGAAAATATCTGCATGAAGAATCTCCCGATAAGATTTGTGTACGTGCATTTATTATAGCATACGCAAAATCAAATTGCATCCAAATTGACTTTTGCCACATAAAACGCTATGATAAACGAGTAAAAAAGGAAAGGCAGTAACACAATGGCAAATAAAATGGAAAAACAATATAAGGAACGTGGCGCGTTAGAGCCCGTTCGTCTGAATAAATATTTAAGTGAAGCCGGCATCTGCTCCCGCAGAGAAGCAGACAAACTCATCAGTCAGGGTATCGTGTTCGTGGATGGCAAGCGTGCTGAAATGGGCACAAAGGTCACTCCTTCCCAGGAAGTCCGGGTTGGCAAAAAAATACTTTCCCGCCAGGAGCGCATGGTGGTTCTTGCGGTAAATAAACCACGCGGAATCGTATGTACGGAGGAACGCAGGGAGCGTGACAGCATTGTACGTTTTCTTAACTACCCGATTCGAATTACCTACATCGGCAGGTTAGATAAAGATTCCGAAGGACTGCTCCTTATGACAAACAACGGTGATATCATCAACAAGATGATGCGTGCCGGAAACCGTCATGAAAAGGAATACAAAGTCACCGTGGATAAGCCAATTACGGATGAATTTATACAGCAGATGGCATCCGGTGTTCCGATTCTGGATACCATTACCAGACCATGCAAGGTGGAAGCCATCGGAAAATATAAATTCAAAATCACTCTGACTCAGGGACTGAACCGGCAAATCCGCCGTATGTGCGAAGCCCTTGGCTACGAAGTCCGGGAACTCTTCCGTACCAGAGTCATGAACATCAAAGTAGATGGTTTAAAACCGGGACAATACCGGGAGCTTACGGATACTGAGCTCAACGAGTTATATGACCTGATTAAGGATTCGTCCAACGAAACCGTCATTCCAAAACCACAATAAAAACTATAAAAACACCGTGCATGAGATTTTAAATCTAAACCTCAGCACGGTGTTTTTTCTGCAATCACTTATTTTCCAATTGCGTTATTCCTAAGCGCCTTATCTCTGACCGCTCTATTTCATAAGCAGCATCATAATGTCATTGCTTCGTTTTACAAATGCCGTCATTTCTTCCGGGCTGAGCGGCTTGTGAGCCAGCATAGCCAAATCATAAAGCTGATGACAAATCATATCTGTATGTTCTCCGTCTTTGTGGTCGAGTACATATTTTACCAGTGGATGATTTACATTCAATACTAACGTGGCATCGGTTCCAAACATAGATGCATCCATACCTGACATTCCGTACATCTTCATCATTTCTTCCATACGTCTTGACTGTTCAGACAGTGTAATCATAGAAGCTACGCTTTCATCCTTCATTTTCTCAACATTCACATTCAGCTTGTCATTTCCAAGTACCTTGCGGAAGAGTTCCATCAGATCGTCGCGGGTAGCTTTGAAAGCTTCTTTTTCCTCTTCTGAAATTTCTTCTTTGAAATGGTCGGTGATATCCGCATCAATTCTCTGGAAACGTACGCGGTCATTTCTCTGCTCTAACTGAGTGATAAATGGAGAATCAATGTTGTGGGAAAGAATCACTGCATCCATTCCTTGTTTCTTGAACATATTAATGTACTGGCTCTGCTGCTGTTCGTCCGTCACATAATAAATGACTGTCTTCAAATCTTCAGAAACAATATTATCGTCTCCGCCTTCGGATTCTTTCTTCTCATTTGGCTCTACAATTTCGCCGCCGTTTTCTTCAATACATTCTTTCAGTGTCAGATACTTGTGGTCAATATTCTTAAACAGGACATAATCCATCATCTTGTCGCAGAATTTCTCATCCTTTAAGCAGCCGAATTTGATAAATGGGCTGATATCATCCCAGTATTTCTCATAATTTTCTTTATCTACTTTGCACATTCCGGAAAGCTTGTCTGCCACTTTCTTGGAAATGTATTCGGAAATCTTATGCACAAATCCATCATTCTGCAATGCACTTCTTGATACGTTAAGCGGAAGGTCCGGACAATCGATAACTCCCTTTAATACCATAAGGAATTCCGGAATCACTTCTTTGATATTGTCTGCAATAAATACCTGATTGTTATATAACTTAATGGTTCCTTCAATGGAATCATATTCGGAATTAATCTTCGGGAAATATAAAATTCCTTTTAAATTAAATGGATAATCCATGTTCAAATGAATCCAGAACAATGGCTCCTTGTAATCTAAGAATACCTTTCTGTAGAACTCCAGATAATCTTCTTTGGAACATTCATTTGGATGCTTGGTCCAAAGCGGCTGAGGGTCACTGATAGAAACAGGCCGTTTCACGATTTTTACCTTATCGCTTGCCGGGGAAACTTCCACCATTTCTTTCTCGCCATTTTCATTTTCCTTCTCTTCCATCTTAGCGTCTTCATGGATATGTTCTACTACCGTATCAGTATCCAGAAGTTCACTTTCTTCGATGGTCTCATATTCCGGTTCTGCATTTTCTTTGGATACAAAGATTTCTACCGGCATAAAGGAACAATATTTTTCAAGGACTTCACGGATACGGTATTCATTTGCAAACTGAACACTGTCCTCATTTAAGAATAAAGTAATCTCAGTTCCTACTCCTTCTTTCGTTCCTTCTGTCATCTCATACTCTGTACCGCCATTGCTTACCCAGTGTACAGGGGCTGCACCTTTCTGATAAGACTGGGTATCAATATGAACTTCATCTGCTACCATGAATGCAGAGTAGAATCCCAGTCCGAAATGACCGATGATTTCGTCTTCTGTGGTTTTATCTTTATACTTCTCAAGGAACTGTGTTGCTCCTGAGAACGCAATCTGTGTAATGTATTCTTCTACTTCATCTGCTGTCATTCCAAGACCATTATCGATAAACTTCAGAGTCTTCTTCTCTGGATTCACAATTACTTCAATCTTGGCTTTATAGTCCTCTGGAAATTCGTACTCTCCCATCATGTCCAGCTTCTTCAACTTTGTAATAGCGTCACATCCGTTGGAGATAATTTCACGGACAAAAATATCGTGGTCAGAATATACCCACTTTTTTATAATTGGAAAAATATTTTCACTGCTAATAGAAAGACTGCCTTTTTTTGCTGCCATTGATATCACTCCTTCAATCTGAATCTTTTTCTAAAAGATATATTAATCCTTGTAAATTTAATTGTCAATAGAAAATTAGCACTCATTTTACATGAGTGCTAATAGTTTTGTGAAGTTTATAAAATTTCTATAAACAGTTATGAATTTTGTTACTCTACGCTCTTCAAAGATTCCACCATATCTATCTTTTTCAGCTTATAATGCATCAGCCAGTTAATCATCATAGAAAACAGTACCGTAAGTCCGCCTGCATACAGGTAACTGAGCGGATGAATCACTCTGCCAAACATAGCTGCACTGACTTCCACAGTCACAATGATAAACTGGTGCAGGAATTTTCCAAGCACGGCACCTACAAGTACACCAATCAGTGTCAGAATCACATTTTCCCGGAATACATAGGAACTGACTTCTCCATCGTAAAATCCAAGAACCTTCAAGGTGGCAAGCTCCCGCTTGCGCTCCGCAATATTAATGGTATTCAGATTATAGAGAACCACAAACGCAAGCATACCTGCCGAAATGATCAATACAATCGTAACAAGATTCAAGGTTTCAAGCATGCCATCCAGAGTTTCTTTCGTAGCTTCTGTATAGCTTACATTCAGAACACTGTCATATTTTAGAAGCTGTTCACCGATGCTGGCAATCTCTGAATCTTTTCCATCCTTCACCTTATACATAATACAATTATACCGCGGTGGTGCCTGATATAACTCTTCATATACCGACTCAGACATATAGAGATAATGGCCCAAATAGTTCTCACAGATTGCCTGAATCTGGACTTCTTTGTCTCCCTTATCTTCATCCTCAATCGTAATGGAATCGCCTACACCCACATCCAGCATATCCGCTATTTTTTCTGTGATAATCACTCCGGATTCTTCCAGTGAATAGACCTCTTTCGATGTTCTGCTGTGGAAGCTGAAGAAAGTATCAAGGTCTGCTCCCTCTTCCGGTACCGTCAGATAAAGACTTTGTACACCCGCATCTGATTTCACATCCACTTTCTGCATTCTGCCCTGCATATAAGCTTCCAGTGCATCCTGGTTTTCCAATTCATTCAAAATATTCTTCTGCTCGTCCGGATAGGCTTTATCATCCGCATAAACCGATGCATCATAGAACTGGATTTCATTATACTGAATCGTTGCAACATCATAGATACAGTCCTTCAGCCCAAATCCAACCAACATAAGTGCCATGCTTCCACTGATTCCAAATACTGTCATAAAGAACCGCTTCTTATACCGGAACAGATTACGAACCGATGATTTCCATGTAAAATTCAAATGCTTCCACAGAATCGGAATCCGCTCCAGCAAAATGCGTTTTCCCACCTTCGGTGCCGGTGGCCGCATCAGTTCTGCCGGCTGCGCCAGCAACTCCTTATAGCAGGCAAATACCGTTGCCGCAAGAATGCAGCACACCGCAATCAGCGTAGCCATCAGTCCGTGATGCAGATTATAAGGAATCGAAACATCCGGTATATGCGTGTACAGAATTTTATAACTGACTACAATAATGTATGGGAATATCTTTTCTCCAATCAAAACTCCCACGACACTTCCGCCTACGGCAGCCAGTAATGCATAAGAAATATATTTTTTTGCAATTACACCTTTGCTGTACCCGAGAGCTTTCATGGTTCCTATCTGGATTCTCTGTTCTTCTACCATTCTGGTCATACTGGTTAAGCTGATAAGTGCCGCCACAAGGAAGAATAACACCGGGAATACCTGTCCAATGGCTTTCATACGCTCTGCATTCTCGCCGTACCCTTCATATTCGACTACTGCTTCATCTCTGTCCTGCACATACCATTTTGGATTTTCTACTTTGGCAATCTCTGCTTTTGCATCTGCCACATCCTGCTTTGCAGAAACAAGCTGTGTCTCACCGTCCAGAATCTGTTGTTCCCCGGAATCCAATTTCTCCATGGCAGTCCGGGCACCTTCTTCATATTCTTCATATCCTTCTGCCAGCTGTTTCTGTCCCTGTACAAGGCTCGCTCTTCCACTTGCAAGAGTCTGTTCCTTCTCTTTCAGTGTACTCCATGCTTCATCTATCTGTCTCTGACCTTCATCAAGCTGGGCTTTCACCGCATTTAATGCTTCCCGTCCTGCAGCAATCTGTTGTTTCCCTTGCTCGATTTCTGTTCCCTTTTGTAAAAATGCTTCCCTCTGGCTCTGAAGTTCTTTCTCTCCTGCTTCCAGTTCCGCAAGTCCGCTGTCAAGCTGGGCAATTCCCATATTTACGGATTCCAGAGAAGTACGTAAGCCTGTCAGCATCACCTGCTCTTCTTCCGTAAGCCCGGTCTCGGATTCTTTTGCTTCCAGTACTGCAATCTGATTCTGAAGTTCTGTCTGCTGCTTCACCATCTCTGCCTTCTGGTTCTGAAGATACTTCGTATTCTCTGCGATTGCCTGCTCCTTCTGAGTAAATATCTGCATGGTGCTGTCATACGCGTCCTGATACTGTTTTTCTCCATCCAGCAGTTCTTTCTCACTGCTGTCCAGTTCCTGCACCTGAGACTCATACTGCGCTTTTCCTGCATCCAGACTTGCCTGCTCCTCTGTAAGCTTCTGCTTTGCAGATTGCATCTGGGCTTCCCCATCCGTAATCTTCTGCTTTGCCTGATTTAATTCTGTCTCAGACTGCACCAGCTTCTGTCTCGCTTCTGCCAGCTTCTTCGCTGTCTGACTTCTTGCATCCGTCAGTTCATTTTTCGCCTCTTCCAGCTCATCTGTTTTTTCCGAAATTGTCTGCTCTGCGTCTTTCAGTTCCTCTTCGGCTTCTGCCAGAATATCTGCTTTTCTTATCTCACAGCGTTCTTCTTCAATTCCTGTGATTTTTTCTTTCACTGCTGCCACTACATCGTCATACGCACTGGTAAATACTACGGCATCTTTCGCATTTTCCACTGCTACATAAATTTCGGTAAATACGTCCATCTGAAATGTAGAAGCCGGAACTACCAGAAATCCATTCACTTCTCCATTTCCAACCTGACTGGTTCCGCGCCCCACTGCAATATACTGAGGATTCTCGCCTGCACCTACAATCGTGAAGGTATCTGTGGCAAGACTCTCCTTCAAATCCGTGTCATCCCCGGAACAGACAGTAATCTTGTCGCCTATCTGCAGATTATATTTTTTCAGAAAATCTTCGTCAGCCAGACATTCATCTGCTTTCTCCGGCATGCGCCCCTCTGTCACTTCCGTTTCATTAAACTTTTCCGGCTGTGCCATAATATGTATGACTTTCTCCGTATCCTCTACCGAGCAGAGCACATCCTTACTGTATGTCCCTTCTGCATATTCCACACCTTCTATCTGCGAAATAGCATTCACATCTTCTTCCGTCAGTCCCATGGTTCCCGTGACTTTGATATCTTCCAGATTGGTCCGATCAAAGAAAACATCACCCGAATAACGCATATCCGGCTCCGAAGCCCGGATACCGGAATAGAATGCCACACCTAAAGCTACGATGAAAAAGATAGAGATAAATCTGCCCAGTGTTTTGCGGATTTCCACAAAGAATTCCTTTCGCAATACATTTTTCTTCATACGCACCCCATCCTTACCATTCAATCGTTTCTACCGGAACCGGATTCGGATTCAAAGTAATCTCGGCAACTTTTCCGTTCTTCATGCGGATTACCCTGTCTGCCATCGGTGCTATCGCAGAGTTATGGGTAATCAGAATGACCGTCATTCCTTTTTCACGACAGGTGTCCTGCAAAAGCTTTAGGATTGCCTTTCCTGTATTATAATCCAGCGCACCTGTCGGTTCATCACAAAGTAATAATTTCGGATTCTTCGCCAGTGCCCTCGCAATAGACACTCTCTGCTGCTCTCCACCGGAAAGCTGGGCAGGGAAATTGCTTTTCCGCTCACCTAAGCCGACTTCATTAAGCACAGTTGCTGCATCCAACGGGTCTTTACAAATCTGTAATGCCAGTTCTACATTCTCAAGCGCTGTCAGATTGGGAATCAGGTTATAAAACTGAAACACAAACCCAATGTCATCCCTACGGTACGAGGTCAGTTTCTTCGCATTGTATTTTGCCACATCATTTCCATCAATCCATACTTCTCCGCTTGTGGCACTGTCCATACCGCCCAGAATATTCAGCACCGTGGTTTTTCCTGCTCCACTTGGACCAACCACCACTGCAAATTCACCTTTCTTCACCGTAAAATTAATTCCATCAGCCGCTGCGATTTCCACTTCGCCCATCTGATACACCTTGCGGACATCCCGCAATTCTACAAATTCAGCCATTTTCTTCACCTCTTTTTTGCTAAAAATCCCCTCTTTTTTCTTTATTTTCATAGTCGTTAATAGTTGTTGTAATAATAACTATTAAAAAAGCCTGCGTAATCTTCCGATTCTATAATCTCACTCGGAACAAGGCTCACCTTCATTCCTGCAATGTCTACCGTGACGCCTTCCGGCAGAACTATATTCTTCAATTCCCCTGCAAATCCGGAATCCCTGTCACCAAGAAGCATTCCACAATACTTCTGATATCCATCCTTATCTTCCACTGTATAGTCAAAGATACCAGAACCAGATTCGCACACAACATTATAAACTCCCGGAATGACATCCTTTCCTACTTCAAAGGATTCCGTTACTTCATAGGACTGGGTATTCGGATTGGAAACGGAATGCAGCTCATCGGTCTGTGCATTTTCACTATGCAGCCTCAATGTTCCACGTCCCTCAGTTTCCAATACTGCGCCTTCATAAACGCGCAAATCCTCCATGTATGTCGTGTCATTCACATTCAAATACTCATGGATATAAATACTGTTGTCAGGATCATCTAAGAATAGTTCCATATAAGAATTTTGTTCATTTCCGGTTTCCGGCATAAACACTACCTCATAACTTCCTTCCGGAATATGAACACCGCCTTTGTAAACACCTGCTGTCAAATCAATTTCATAAGTGTCCCCTACATCGGAAAGTTCCCTTTCTGCGTATTCATATGGGTCATAATCAACTTCCGTCTCAGGCGTATTCTCCTCCCAGAAATAATCATTATCTGAATTCCACTCATCGAAACGGTTTCGAATCGCACCGAAAAGGGAAGAGCAAATCGATAACAGGATGATAAACGTAATCAGTTTTCCACCAAATGAACGTTTCCTCTTCTCTTTGTTCTGAGACGAAGATGTGGAAGACTGGTAAGTCGGTGACTGGTAGGTCGATGTCTTATAAGTAGAAGACTGATACGTGGATGATGCATTTCCGGCAGACTGATAAGTCTGGGAGGTTGTCTTCTTTGCCCCTTGTTTTCTTGCTTTTTCTGCCTTCTTCTCCTGATTTATCCACTCTCTGGTAACTGTCTTGCCCGCCATTGGATTCTCATTATCCTTATGTATATGGGTCATACTTTCTCCCGGATGGTGCGTACTTCCGCTGGAAATATAATTGGCATCACTCTTGGAATTGTCCAGTCCACATTCGGTACAAATATTTCCTCTGAGCTTTCCTCCACATAAAGAACATCTTTTTTCGAACATGCTGCTTCCTCCTTTCGTGTCTCTACTCTGTAGGTCTGTTTACATATTTATTTTCTGTTTTTGAGTACACAATCGTCTGCGCATGATACAGACTCTTATAGCCGGAAATCAGGTAGCTCACTGCAATTATCACGCAATAATATGGCATTCCCGCAAATCCAAACAGTTCTGCTGCAATCAGCATAGAGCTTACCGGACAATTAGTCACTGCACAAAAGACTCCTACCATTCCACATCCTGCACATAAATTTGCCGGCAGAGACAGAATCGGAGATAAGGCAGATCCAAGGGTTGCCCCGATAAATAAAGAAGGAACGATTTCGCCGCCTTTAAATCCGGAACTCAAAGTAAAGCATGTGAAAATCATCTTCAACAAGAACCGTTCCGGACTTTGTACATTTACAAAACTGTCCTTCAAAATGGCTTCGCCAAGTCCCAGATAGTCACTGGTATGTAATAAAAGTGCAAGTAAAATCACTGCCACTCCGCCTGCCATCACACTCAGATACGGATTCGGGAACCACTTTCCGAATAAATCTGCACTTTTATGAAGCAGCATGCAGAACAGAATCCCTGCTACAGCAAAAAGCACTGCAAGTAAAATTGCTTTCAGACAGTTCACGCTGTAAAATGACGGAACTTCTTCAATCAGATATGGAATCTTCAGCGTACGTACCTTTAACAACACCGAAACATATTCCCCGATAAATGCGGAAAATACACATGGCACCAAAGCACCGTAATACATCACACCTACACTTGTCACTTCCATCGGGAAAATAGCAGCCGCCATAGGGGTTCCAAATAAAGCGGCAAAGGCGGCACTCATTCCAGACAACATTATGATTTTACGGTCACTTTCATTTAACTTCAGAATCCGTCCGAAAAAGCTTCCCACACTTGCTCCAAACTGAAGGGCTGCGCCCTCTCTTCCAGAAGAACCACCAAACATATGAGTAACCGTAGTTGCAATCAAAATAAGTGGTGCAATAACTGACGGCATTTTCCCTTTCGGTGTACGGACAGTATCTAATACCATGTTCGTGCCCGAATTCTTCTCCTGACCTCCAATCTTATATAAATAAACCACCAGCATACCTCCCAGCGGCAGTCCAAGTATCATAAATGGATGCCCAATCCGGAATTCGGTAACCAAACTGATCACATGTGCAAATCCACTGGCAATCACACCCACAACACTACCAACAAGTGCTGATAACACAATCCACTTTACCAGTGTCTTTAAAAAATTTTGTTCTGATTTCAAAGTTTCTTCCAGTTCCTCTTTCATGCTCATTTCCCCTTTACTGTTCTTCTTTATTCTATTATATTAATCCTCTTTCGCCCATCCAAAAGCGTACTTTACTGCCTTATTCCAGCCTTTGATTTTCTTTTCCCGTTCTTCTTCTCCAATCAAAGGTTTAAACGTCTTATCAATAGCCCAGTTCTGCACTACTTCTTCCTTATTCTTCCAATATCCCACTGCAAGTCCTGCAAGATAAGCGGCTCCCATTGCTGTAGTCTCCACACACACTGGTCGTGCCACCGGTGCACCGATAAAATCCGCCTGGGTCTGCATTAAGAAATTATTGGCGCTTGCGCCTCCATCAACCTTGAGCGCGGAAAGCACAATGCCTGAATCTGCTTTCATTGCAGAAAGCACATCATTTACCTGATATGCAATGGACTCCAGAGTTGCACGAATCACATGATATTTATTTACACCACGGGTAAGCCCCACAATGGTTCCTCTTGCATACTGATCCCAGTGCGGCGCACCAAGTCCGGTAAATGCAGGCACTACATAACAGCCATTGGTATCTTCTACTTTTAGTGCCATCTCTTCCGACTCTGCTGCCGAATCGATTAAATGCATTTCATCCCGCAGCCACTGAATCGAAGCTCCTGCCACAAAAATAGAGCCTTCCAGTGCATAGTAGACTTTTCCGTCCAGTCCCCATGCAATGGTCGTCACCAGACCATTTTCTGAGAAAACCGGCTTTTCTCCTGTATTCATCAATAAGAAACAACCCGTTCCATACGTATTCTTCGCCTCACCTGCATGGAAACAGGTCTGTCCAAACAATGCAGACTGCTGGTCTCCGGCTGCTCCTGCAATCGGAATCTCCCCGCCAAAGAAGGACGCATCCGTCATGCCATATATACAGCTAGACGGCTTCACTTCCGGCAGCATCTGCTTTGGAATATCCAGCTCTCTTAAAATATTTTCATCCCACTCCAATGTATTAATATTAAACATCATTGTCCGGGAAGCATTGGAGTAATCCGTCACATGCACTGCTCCTTTGGTAAGCTTCCAAATCAGCCATGTCTCCACGGTTCCAAATAAAAGCTCCCCACGCTCTGCACGCACTCTTGCACCTTCTACATGGTCCAGAATCCATTTTACTTTCGTTGCAGAAAAATAAGCATCAATCACCAGCCCTGTCTTTTTCCGGAAGAACTCGGTCAATCCTTTTTCCTTCAGCGAATCACAATATTCCGAAGTTCTTCTGCATTGCCACACAATGGCATGGTACACCGGTTCTCCTGTATTCTTATCCCATACAATGGCTGTCTCTCTCTGATTCGTAATTCCAATGGCAGCAATGTCCGCTGCTGTGGCACCAATCTTCGTCATTGCCTCTACTGCCACACCAAGCTGACTTGCCCAGATTTCGTCCGCATCATGCTCTACCCAACCTGCCTTTGGAAAATACTGCTTAAATTCTCTTTGGGCAACACTACAAGGTCTGCCTGATTTATCAAATAAAATACACCGGTTGCTGGTCGTTCCCGCATCCAATGCCATGATATATTTTGCCATATGCCTCCTCCTCGTACTTCCACACGCTTTTTCTCTAGTTTACCACGAACACCCCCAATTCGTGAAGTGCCCTTGTTGCACAAATATACAAATACTGCTTATAAAAAGCATGGTCTTTGTCTCCGCCAAGTACAAATACCTGGTCAAATTCCAGACCCTTTGCCAGATAATAGGTCGTGACCGTAATGCCTTTCTTAAATGCCGAAGTATCCCGGTCAATATAATGAACATCTTCCCTGCGTTCTTTCAGAAAGGCATATGCCTCCAGCGCCTCTTTCTCCGTCATTGTCAATATGGCTGCTGTCTCATACCCATCTTCATAGCCATCTGTTCCCAGATGAACCTTTTCCAGAATCTGTTCGAATGCCTGCATCTTATCGGTCCGTATTTCTTCCACGGCTTTTCCATGCCGCTCCAGATAATGGACGCCCTCCACGCCCGTAATCTGCTGTGCATATGTTGCAATTTCCAGCGTGTTCCGGTAACTGTCTTTCAATTCAATGACACGTAAGCCCTTTTTCCCAAATAATTTGGGTAAAAACCGAAGCACATCCTGTTCCTTGGAATCAATGCTCTGCGCCCTGTCACCAAGTATGGTCATTTTACAAGGGAACAGCTCTTTCAAAATCACATATTGTAAATAAGAATAATCCTGCATTTCATCGATTACCAGATGACGGATATCCCTGTGCTGTCTGTTCTGACAAAGCCGGTATTTCAGATATAAAACCGGATATACATCTTCATATTGTAAATAGCGCTCCGCCAGCGGAACCTCCGGCAATGTATCAAAGCCCTGTTCTTCCAGAAACCAGTTGTAAATCTCATAAATATCCCGGCTCTCATACATGGATAAAAATTTCTCACTTATGATTTCCAGTTCATCCTCGCGGAGACTTTTGCCGCACAAAGTCTCATATTCATCCACACAATATTCCATCACTGCTTCCATACGGTTCAGCATAGGAATCTCTGTAAATTTATAGAAATACAAAGTCAGCAGTTCCTCTGCACTTTTCTTCATATTTTTATATTCGATATCTTTAAAATCAATCAGACGGTCTTCTAACTGCACCAGAAATCCTTCCATCGCTCCGATAAAAGCGTCTGACTGTTTCCATTTGTACCGTTCTTCCTCTTCCGCGCTACGTCCATCCATACAATGTTCAATATAATGATACCGGTCATCGCAATCGGCTGCGATACCCTTCAGTTCACGATAGGCAAAAAGGTCAAAACTCACTTCCCGGATATTTTCTTCCCCAAGTTCTGGCAGAATATGGGAAATATAATCCGAAAATACACTGTTTGGTGAGAGCACAAGCACATTCGATGACTTCAGATTCTTTCTGTCATGATACAGTAAATATGCAATCCGGTGCAGTGCCACGGAAGTCTTCCCGCTTCCTGCTGCCCCCTGGATAATCAGGATTCGGTCCTTTGTATTACGGATAATAGCATTCTGCTCTTTCTGAATCGTCCGCACAATGTTCTTAAGCTGCACATCACTGTTCCCGCCTAATTCCTGCTTTAAAATGTCATCGTCAATTTTCACATCACTCTCAAACTCGTACACCATGCGGCCACTGCGAATCTTATACTGCCATTTTGCCGTAATTTCTCCGTTCATCCAGCCGCCCGGTGCTTCATAAGACGCTTCTCCTTTATCATAATCATAGAACAAACTGCTCACCGGTGCACGCCAGTCATAAATCAAAGGGACACTTCCCGACTGCTCTGCAAAATTTCCGATTCCTATATAAAATGCTTCCGCTTCTTCCTCATCCTCATATTGAAAATCTACGCTTCCGAAAAATGGGGACTCCTGCATTTTTCTCAGACGTACCAGTTCCTTATCGTGCTCCTGCTTTGCATTTACCTGACTTAAGAGTGCCTGCTGATTATCAAAATTCTCATAGCCATACTCGTCCATCTCATTATAATTTTCCCAATAATAGGAATTCATATTTTCAATGTCTTTCTGCACTTCCTGTACAGTCTTTCCAAGCTCTGTAATCCGTTTTTCTATTTTTCCTGTTACCTGGGCAAGATAATCTGTTCCTCTTGACATCATTACCTCCTGGAATTATCTTTATCGTCAATGTCATAGTTTTCTATTTCTTCGTAACAGTATACCATAAAATTTTGCAACATACTATGGAATTTCCACGGAGCATTTTCAACTTTTACAAATATGTGCAAACACGGACTTTGTCCCGCTGCTTCACACAAAAAAAGGAACTGATTTCTCAGTTCCTCAAGCTACGGAAAAGGGACTTGAACCCCTACTAACAGAGTCAGAGTCTGCTGTGCTG
>USGU01000006.1 GCA_900554415.1 uncultured Lachnospiraceae bacterium
GCGTTCAGCCTAAGCGAAAAGCCGTTAGGCTTTGAGCTTGCAATGCGTAGCTCTACTCACCATTCTACGCGTTCAGCCTAAGCGAAAAGCCATTAGGCTTTGAGCTTGCAATATCTTATCAAAACATAAACTCCACAAACACGGCATTACTGACGTCAATTCCTTTTTCCGTCAGGTATATCCTGTCTGCTTTTTCTTCCAGTAATTTTATATCTTTTAATTTGCAGATTTGTTCTCCATATACGTTTTCTATTTCTTTTCCGAACATTTCGTGAAATGCAGTTTTGGATATCCCCTGCATCATACGCAGTCCCAAAAACATGAATTCTTCCATCTGTTCTTCCCGGCTGAGCATTTCCCCATGGAATTTATTGTCAAAAGAAATCCGATAAGTCTCTATATCAGGGGGATTGGTATAACGTTTTTCTTCAAATAAAGTAGCCGCCTCTGTTCCAAATCCCAGATATGGTGTGCGCTGCCAATAACCAATGTTATGTCTGCATTCGAATCCCGGCTTTGCGTAATTCGAGATTTCATAGCGGGCATACCCTGCCTCTGCCAGAATTTCTTTTGTCTTCCAATACATGATTCTCTCGTCATCTTCGGATGGCAGCTTTATCTGTTGGGTATTTTCACCGCTGTCTTCTCCATACATGTCATAAAACGGAGTTCTCGGTTCTATAATCAGACTGTATGCCGAAATATGTTCCGGTGCAAGTGCAAGAACGGTTTGTAAGGTTTCACACCAGCTTTCTACAGTCTGGCCCGGAATAGCGGATATAAGGTCAATGTTAATATTTTGAAATCCGCATTTTCTCGCCATATGATAGGTAGTAAGAAATTCCGAATAAGTGTGAATCCTTCCAAGTAATTTCAGTTCTTCATCATGCACGGACTGAAGTCCGATACTGAGACGGTTAATCCCTGCTTTCTTATAAGAATGTAATTTTTCTTCGCTTACAGTTCCCGGATTTGCTTCTAAGGTAATCTCCGCATCCCATCTGAATTGCAGATTCTCCCGCAGACTTTGCATGATTCTTTCTATCTGCTTTCCGCTTAAAACAGAAGGTGTCCCACCGCCAAAAAAGACGGTAGACACCTGATATTCTTCTGTTTTTCCTTTGCAGGCTTCAATCTCATCACAAAGCAGTTTCACATACAATTCTCTATCTGCTTCATCCGATGGACCTGAAAGGAAATCACAATATGCACATTTTCTCACACAAAATGGAATGTGAATATAAATTTCTAACTCTTTCATTTTATTTTTCATCCAGCTTCAATACGCTCATAAATGCCTTCTGTGGAATTTCTACACTTCCCACCTGACGCATTCTCTTCTTTCCTTCTTTCTGCTTCTCAAGCAGCTTCTTCTTACGGGAAATGTCACCGCCATAACATTTTGCAAGAACATCCTTACGCATGGCTCTGACCGTCTCACGCGCAATGATTTTACCGCCTACCGCAGCCTGAATCGGAATTTCAAACAACTGACGTGGAATTTCTTCTTTTAATTTTTCACACATCTTACGACCTCTCTCGTAAGCACTTCCTGCAAATACGATAAAGGAAAGCGCATCCACTTCTTCTTTATTTACCAGAATATCCAGCTTCACAAGCTCTGATTTCACATATCCGGTCAATTCATAGTCGAAAGACGCATACCCTCTGGAGCGGGATTTCAGCGCATCAAAGAAATCATAAATAATCTCATTCAGTGGCAGATTATATGTGAGTAATGCTCTTGTTTCTTCAATGTATTCCATGCCCAGATATTCTCCACGCCGCTCCTGACATAAATCCATGATAGCTCCGATAAATTCTGTGGTTACCATGATTTCTGCTTTTACCATCGGCTCTTCCATATAGTCGATTTCCGACGGGTCAGGCAGGTTCGATGGATTGGTCAGTTCAATGACATCTCCATTTGTCTTATGCACCTTGTAAATAACTCCCGGTGCGGTTGTAACCAAATCCAAATTGTATTCCCGTTCCAGTCGTTCCTGAATAATTTCCAGATGAAGCAGTCCCAGAAATCCACATCGGAATCCAAATCCAAGTGCCAGAGAAGTCTCCGGTTCAAAATAAAGTGCCGCATCGTTGAGCTGCAGCTTTTCCAGTGCATCCCGCAAATCCGGATATTTTGCACTATCTGCCGGATACATTCCGCAGTAAACCATCGGATTAACCTTTTTATAACCCGGAAGTGGTTCTGCTGCCGGCCTTGAAGAATCCGTAACCGTATCACCCACACGGGTATCCTTTACATTTTTCAGACTGGCAGTGAAATAGCCTACCATTCCGGCGGAAAGTTCTTCACAAGGAATAAACTGTCCTGCTCCAAAATATCCAACTTCCACTACATCCGCTTTTGCACCGGTAGCCATCATCTGAATCGGAGTTCCTTTGCGAATGCATCCCTCTTTGATTCGGCAGAATACAATAACTCCACGATAAGAATCGTATAACGAATCGAAAATCAATGCCTGAAGCGGTGCATCCGGGTTCCCCGTCGGAGCCGGCACTTTCGCCACAATCTGCTCCAATACCTCTTCTACATTTAATCCGGTTTTTGCAGAAATCTGTGGTGCGTCCTGAGCTTCGATTCCAATAATGTCCTCAATTTCATCAATGACACGCT
The DNA here is from genome assembly GCA_900554415.1 of uncultured Lachnospiraceae bacterium. GTDB lineage: Bacteria > Bacillota > Clostridia > Lachnospirales > Lachnospiraceae > Allocoprococcus. The sequence goes on from USGU01000006.1 coordinate 2,642, forward strand.
GCGGTTCTGCACTTGGCAAATCCACCTTATTAATAACCGGAACCACATCCAGATCATGGTCTAATGCCAGATATACATTGGCAAGCGTCTGCGCTTCTACCCCCTGAGCTGCATCTACAACCAGAATGGCTCCATCACAAGCAGCAAGACTTCGGGATACCTCGTAGTTAAAATCCACATGCCCCGGGGTGTCAATCAAGTTAAAAATATATTCTTCTCCATCTTTTGCCTTATATACGGTGCGGACTGCCTGAGACTTAATCGTGATTCCACGTTCTCTTTCCAAATCCATGTTATCCAGCACCTGCGCCTGCATTTCTCTGCTTGTAAGCAGACCAGTCATTTCAATAATACGGTCTGCAAGCGTAGATTTGCCATGATCAATGTGGGCAATAATACAAAAATTGCGAATTTTCTTTTGGTCCATATGCATAATTTCTTTTTCTCCTACTACTATTTTATCTTTATCATTCCGATTTCATTCTGTCCTTCATAATAATCAAGAAATAATAACTGCCAGATTTTCCTATCTGCAGTATTACATACTATACTGAATCAGGAACATTTCCACGGAAAGTACATCCCCGATTTTTCCCGTCTTTACATCCTCTTCCGCCTGTATGCCATCTTCCAGAATCATTCGTAATTCTTTTCTGGTAAATGTCTTTGCCTGAGCACGATATTTTCCAATAAGAAATGGCATAATTCCTACTTTGGACGCAATCTCCTTCGGTGCGTAGCCAAGGCTTTCCAGCTCTTTGACTTCCATAAGAATACGGAACTGGCGTGTGAGCAGGAACAAAATACGCATAGGCGGTTCCTTCAGCGCCAGCAAATCATAATAATAATCCAGTGCTTTCCTTTGATTCTTCCCTGCCACCGCGTCCACCATATCAAAGATATGATTGGAAATCTGGGTTACACACACTTCGTCGATATCATTTCTGGTAATCTCCGCCCGGTGCATGGCATAACAGAATAGCTTTTCCAGTTCTTTCTGTACATTTTCCATATCATTGCCAACCTTGGCGAGCAGGTAGGCAGCAGAGGACTCACTCATCTGCTTTCCTTCCTTCTTCGCCATTCCCAGAATCCATCGTACAAGTGTCCGCTCATCCTGCCTTGTCAGCTCTACAATATGTCCTTTATCCTTTACCGCCTTATAAAGCTTTCCACGCTTATCTACTTCTTCTTCCACAAAAATCATGTAAGTAGTCTCTGGCATCTGTTTCACATATTCTGCCAGTTCTGGGGACGCATTCTTGAAAAATCCCGTATTTTCCAACACGATCAGTCTGCGTTCTGCAAAAAAAGGAAGCGTTTCTGCCAAATCAATGATTTCCTTTGGGTTGGTATTCTTTCCCTCATAATAAGCCAGATTCATGGTATCTCCCTCTGGGAGCATGGCTTTCATAAACCGGTCTTTATACTGTTTTTTCAGATATGCTTCCTCTCCATAGAGCAGGTATATCTGCTTAAATTGTCCTGTTTTTAAATCTTCATTCAAACTTTTCATGGTCTTAGTATACAATATTTCTTTCCGTCTGTACACAATTTTACAGCACTTCCGTCTTTCGTATTATATAGGTTCACCTGTCTCTTTGCAAGTCTTTCCAACACTTCCTGACTTGGATGTCCATACCGGTTCCGCTCTCCGGCAGAAATCCATGCACAAGCCGGATTCACCACTTCAAGCCAATGTTCCCCTGTTCCATTTTTCGAGCCGTGATGCCCAACTTTCAAGATTTCATAGTTCTTCGGCAGTTCTCCTTCCACTTGTTTTTCCTCTATATAAGAAGCTACGGTTTCTTCTGCCTCTTTCTCCAAATCCCCGGTAAACAACATGGCAAAATCACCATATTCCAGACTCAGTACGGTAGAGGACTGGTTCTCATCCAAAGATGCTTCTGATAATATTTTCTCCTCATCCCTCACACTCCAAAGACACTTCATCTGCATTTGACCTTCCGCCAGCAGCTCTCCCTGAGTCATCGTCAGTACCTCTGTTCCTTTGCTTTGTGCAAGTATTGCCAGTTCTTCCAGACTTTCATTCCAATAAATTTTTGCAGGTAACACCAGATGTGTAACAGAGATTCCGACCATTTTCCGCTCCAGCAATTCTGCAATCCCATTCAAATGGTCCTCATCCCCGTGAGACACCCATACATAATCCAATGTTCCCACACCCTGCATTTTTAAAAATGGCTCTATTCTATATTTTCCCACATTTTTCACACTGCTGCTTCCACCGTCTATCAGATAGGTTCCGCCACTTGGCCCTCTTATGAAAAAGGAGTCCCCCTGCCCCACATTCAGCATCACGATTTCCACCTTATCTTTCTGTCCGTGTGGGGATACATACATACCTGCTGCCAGCAGGAAAATACAAATTTCCAGAGACACTCTGACGCCATATCTGTGTCTTCCATTTACCAGCAAAGCCAGAAGCAATACCGCATAATATCCTGCAATCCACCATACTCCCGGCCTTCCGCTGACTCCTCTTGCATAGGGAAGATTCAATACGATTTCACTTCCCCTGCAATAGAATGCAAGACCAATTCTGGCAAGTCCAAAAGCCGCCTTACAAAGCAATTCTGGAAATCTCCTCACAAGAGCACCTGTAAAAGTTCCGGTAATACTACCTGAGAAGCTCCCCATAAAAGCTATAATCAGTCCGGCACCTCCGCTTCCTATGACTACGGTTGCCATGGGAATGGCAAGGAGATTCCAGAAAAGACTGTAAAAACAATATTCGTAATAAAAATAAAGCTGGATTGGGAAAATCACAACTGAGATAGCAATTCCCACCGGTAATTTCAACACCGGAGCAACCAGATAGATGCCTAGCACCGCCCCAAAAGACAATAGAAAGCCTGCATCAAAGAGCAGCACCGGCTGTCGAAGCAGTAAAACAATTTCTGCCACTGAAAGAGCTGCCAGTCCGTCATATTCCCTGCCAAGCACATAAGCGCCCATCCGTATCATAAACATCAGGCAGGAGCGCAGAGCAGAAATACTGCCACCTGTCATGATTACGTAGCTGCATAAAATCAAGGAACCGCTGATTGCAGAAAACCTGATTGGGATTCCCAGTTTCCGCATTCCTTTATAAATACTCATTCCAATCAGAGATACATGTAAAGAAGAAATGGCAAGCAGATGACCGATTCCGCTTTTCTGCAATAGCTCTTTCCATGTTTCATTCAGATATGCATCATCTCCCAGCAACATAGCGCAAAAAATTCCCCCATAGTCTTCTCCCATATAGGAAATGACCCTCTGCCGCATTTGATAGCGGAGAGCCGACAGATGCTCACGCAAACTGTCCATCAGACTTATTCTCTCCTGAAATGTTTTTACACGTACTTCTGCTTTCTGAAGTGACATGGTAATATTCTGTTTTTGATAATACGCTTTCTGATTAAAATTCCCCGGATTTGGGGATTCCTGAAAAAATGCTGCGTTTCCAGTTACCTGAATCTTCTGACCTATTTTAAATGTTTCTGAATTGTTTCCATCAGCTAAGCTGACATAAATCTTTTCTCCAGACAGCTGCTCTTTTACCAGTAGCCGGAGTTCTTCTTTTTTATATATTTTATTCTCGATTACTCCATCTAGAGTAACCCATTCCTCTTCTACATATTTTTTCTCCATTTCAGATGTGCGGAACGCAGAAAACATCTGCGCCCCGCCTGTCTGATAAAGAAAAAATATCACAAGGCACAATAACACCGCCATATGGCAGCCGTACCTTTTTTTCACCGTTCATCACTCCTCCAGCAAATCTAAATTTCTGCTTAAGGGTTCTGACAAGGAAATGCTTTCCTGATACATAATATTACTGTCACCATTGATTGCAATCTGCACTTTATTGACTGCTCCACTTTCAATTACAGAATTGACGATGGAATAAATTACCACTTCCGGCGTAACACCCGACACAATTTTTCGGAGTCCTTCATCGAAATTCAGATAACAGATGCCGTCTTTAATGGATACACCTAGAAGTTTTGTTCCCTTGGGAATGGTTTCTTTTAACCCGGAGCCGGATGGACCACGCATAAGCCGTTCTACAATTACTTTTTCAAATGCCACATTACTGTTATATTTCACGCTTACCGTCTGGGCTGTCAGCTTGTCTCCATCTGCATTTGCAAAATAAAGCACCAGATTGGTCTCTTCGAAAGAGTGAATCGACTGACCTGTATTCTGCACAAAGTCTTCTGACTGGAAATATCCGTATTCTTTTCCCTCTTCATTGGTAAGTGGCTCTCCGCCCACATGAAAGCCAACCAGAGCAATCCCGTTTATCTGTGTAAGCGAACGCACAAGTGCCGCCCTGCACAATACTTCCTGCACCGTGTCCATATCATTGTAGGCCGCATTAAAATAAAGGTCCAGCTTTTCATTATCCAGCGTAAAATTTTCTATTTCCACACCGTCGGGAATGACAGACTGCTCCCGAATTCCTTCGTTGCCCTCTTTCAGACAGGTAAGGATTTCTTCTGCTGCCTTCTCCGGTTCTTCTGTCTCCCCCGTATAGGCTTCTTCTACCAGTCCTGTCTGTTCCGGATTCAGATAATAAATTTTATATGGAGCCGAAGCCACATCATTCTTCTTCCTGCATCCCATCAGACAGATAATGGCAAAAATTGTAGCCATGGCTATGATTATCCATTTTCTTTTTTTCATCTTCGTTCCCTCTCATAGCGTATCTTTTTCATACTACTACTTTTTGATACTGCTATTTTGCAATATAATTCAGTGGAATCCGTACATTGAAAGTAGTGCCTTCTCCAAGTTCACTGTGTACTTTAATTGCACCACGGTGGAGAATAACTGCATTCCGGGCAATGGCAAGGCCCAGTCCCGTTCCACCGATCTCTCTGGAATGAGATTTATCCACACGGTAGAAACGTTCAAAAATGTGCTCCGTTTCTTCCGGAGGAATTCCGATTCCCGAGTCCGTCACCTTCAGATAGAAATACTTATGGTCCGCATTCAAATCCACATGCACCCATCCATTTTCCTTATTATACTTAATCGCATTTTCTACCAGATTGGTAATGGCAAGGGACAGCTTCATTTCATCCACTTCTGCCACAACCGGTCGGAAACTTTCAAATACCAGTTCAATGTTATCCCGCTCTGCGATCGGCCGAAGCCGTTTCAGAATCCGTTCTACCATCTCATTGATATTCTGAGACTGAATAGTTAAATTTGCCCCGGTCTTGTCCAGCTTTACAAGTGCCAGAAGGTCATTGATGATTTTATTTTCCCGCTCAATTTCTTCGGACAAATCCTGCATAAATTCCTGATAAAGCTCCACTGGCACGTCTGGCTGCATGAGCAGTGAATCGGACAAAACTTTCATAGAGGTAAGTGGTGTCTTTAACTCATGAGACACATTTGCCACGAATTCCTCTCTGGATTCATCCAGCACCTTGTATCTATTTTTCAGACGGTTAAATGCCTCCGACATCTGAATGGTTTCGTTATATGCATTTTCATGCAGATCCGCTTCGCTGTAACCCCTGGACATTTCTTCCAGACTATTGCTCATTCGTTTCAGCGGACGCACCAGACAGGATGCCGCCACTCCAGCAAGCACAAGACACACCATAAAAACAGCAAAAGAATAGACCTCTGCATTTTGGTTTAAAATGGCCACATTATCCTGAATGGACTCTGTAGATACGCTAATCAGCATCATTCCCAGAACTTTTTTCTCATCCTGATCCACCACCGGAGTTCCAATTTCAATATAACGGTTCCGTTCATCATAATTGACCGTCTGCTCTCCGCGATAGCATTTCACTACATCCTCAGAGACTATCGTTTTTCCTTCCTGCAGATTGTAAGTATCTTTTACAATCCAGAATTCCCGGTCAATCACCAAGACTCTTCCGTTGTACAAATTGGATAATTGTGACAGTTCTGCATTAATCACATCAGAACCCGTATCTTCCAGATAATGAGAATTGACCAGCTGATTCGCAAGAATCGTACACTGATTCTGAATCTCTGCGGTACGCACTGCCACACTCCGCTGTTCATAAGTATTCAGGATTCCCATACGAAGGAAAATACATGCCAGAACTACAAACAGACTGATTACAACTACAATGCGTACCCGCAGACTTTTTATAAATTTTGGAACAAATTTTATCTTAACCCCTGAAATAATAACCAACTCCCCACTTCGTGTAGACATATTTCGGGTCGCTTGGGTTTACTTCAATCTTCTCACGCAATCTACGGATATGCACATCCACGGTACGTGCATCTCCCGGATATTCGTATCCCCAAACAATATTGAGCAGACTTTCTCTGGAATATACTTTATTCGGATTATTGGCAAGAAGCTCAAGAAGGTCAAATTCTTTTGCTGTCAGATTCAGCTCTTTATCCTTCGAGAATACTCTGCGGCTCTCACAGTCAATTCGAAGGTCCCCTTTCACCAGTTCTCTGCCTGCGGAGGTTGTTCCGCCTTTTCTTCCCATCCGGCGCATCACCGCCTTCATTCTTGCTTTCACTTCCAGAATATTAAACGGCTTTGTTATGTAATCATCTGCCCCGTATTCCAGACCGAGGATTTTGTCCATGTCCTCGCCCTTGGCAGTCAGCATGATAATTGGAACATCTGAAAAATCACGAATCTGTCGGCAGACTTCAAACCCGTCATATTTCGGCAGCATAACATCCAGAAGAATAATATCATATTCTTTCCGCTTTGCCATGTCAACGGCTTCCTCGCCATCATAAGCACAGTCAACTTCCATATCATCCTGCTCCAGACTGAATCGAATCCCCTTTACGATTAATTTTTCATCGTCCACTACCAGCACTTTCCTGCTCATCTTTCTTCCCCTATTCTACCGTTATCTTGTCTTTAATCTTCTTAAATACACCTTCTTTGATGCCCTCTATTTTCATGATATCTTCGATACTTCGAAAACCACCCTGCTCCTTCCGGTAAGCAATAATTGCATCTGCCTTCGCACTTCCCACGCCGCTTAAAGTCATAAGCTGCTCTTTGCTTGCTGTATTTAAGTTGATTTTATTCTCTTGTTCAATCACTTGTCCACTGCTATGACTCTCCATCTCTCCGGCTGCTTCTTCCTTCGTCGGAACATAAATCTTCTGTCCATCCTCCAGAACTGCTGCCTGATTCCAGTAAGTCTCCGCCGCTTCTTCTGTCATACCACCTGCTGCCACAATCGCATCTGCCACCCGCATACCGGATGTAAATTCATACACTCCCGGTGAGACAACCTCACCGCAGACATAGACATAAATTGTATTTTCCGCTGTCTGTTCTGCGCTTTTCGTTTTCTCATCTGCTTCTTTTGTATCTGCTTCTTTTACATCCGTTTCTCCGATATCTTCTTTCGTCAGAGTATCCTCTGCCCTGACCGTCTCATCGGAAGCCGTTTCAAAGGTAATGCTATCTTTTCCTCTGCCGCAGCCGATAAAATATAACAACATCATACATACACAAATCATCAGGTATCCTCGCTTACGCATCTCTTCTTCCTCCCAGAAAAAGACAGACCTCACGTTCGCTTAGACATTTTCATTGTACCTAATTTCTTTCAAAAACTCAACCGCATTTTACACTTACTTGTACACACACCGCCTGCAGCTATCTCACTTTTATTTTGTCTCCCACTCAAAAATCACAAGTCCGACTACTGCAATTGCAATTCCGATTAACTTCCGCCATTCAAAAGCCTGCTTATCCGCTCCGAACATTCCGAACAGTTCAATAATATAAGAAACGGCCACCTGAGTAATGACAATACAAAGAGTTGCTTTTGCAGGACCAAGCTGCTCCATACTCTTAATGACCGTCCATGTGATTCCGGCGCCGAACACACCGCCAAGAAGCAGATACTTTGGCTCTACTTTTCCAATGGCAAGCACACTGTCCCGCCCCATAATCAGCCACATTCCGGCACATACTGCAAAAGCACTGAGCTGTACCCAGGCGTTGCTCACCCACATTCCCGTCACTTTCGTTACCTGCGTATTAAATACGCCTTGAATACTCATAATCGCACCTGATAAAAGTGCAATCAAAAAACCAGACATCCGACATCCCTCCTGTTATTCATGAGTATGCCCTATGTCTGGCCTTTTATACTTTTATTTTCTTACTGCAACGCTTTTTTCAACTTTTCTGTCATCTCGTCAATATGCTCTTTCTCCACAATCAGTGGCGGAATCATACGGAGCACATTGTGGCCGGCACTAATCACAAGGAGTCCTTCTTCCAGTGCTTTCTTGCTTACTTCTCCTACCGGCTTTGAAACTTCCAGTCCCTGAATCAGTCCTTTTCCTTTCACTCTCACTGCACAGTCACATTCCTGTACAATCTCTTCCAGTTTCTGCGTCAGATATGGCGCTACCTCATTTACATGCTCCAGTAAATGTTCTTCTTCAAAAAGATCAATGACTTTATTTACCGCAGCACAAACAAATGGATTCCCACCATATGTGGTTCCATGGTCACCCGGTTTCAGAGAATGTTCTGCCACCTTCTCCGTCATGGCAAATGCTCCCACCGGAACACCATTTCCAATCGCTTTTGCCATGGTCATAATATCCGGTTTCACACCCATCTGCTGCCATGCGAAATAAGAACCGCTTCGTCCCATTCCACACTGAATTTCATCAAAAATCAGAAGCATATCATTTTCATCGCAGAGCTTCCTGACCCCTTCCATAAATTCCTGCGTAGCCGGATTAATGCCGCCTTCTCCCTGAATAGGTTCCATAATAATCGCGCATGTCTTGTCACTTACTAAAGCTTTGACACTGTCAAGATCGTTAAACTTTGCAAAATGTACGCCTCCAATCAGCGGCTCAAATGGTTCTCTGTACTCTGGATGTCCCGTTACAGAAACAGCTCCCATACTTCTTCCGTGGAATGCATCCTCCATAGCAATAAATTCATAACGGCCATTCTTCTTTTCGTAAGCATATTTTCTCGCTGCCTTTAATGCGCCTTCTATGGCTTCCGTTCCACTGTTGGTAAAGAATACCTTATCCATCTGTGCAATCCCGCCAAGTGCCTTGGCTGCCTTTCCACAGGTAGTATTATAATATAAATTGGAAGTATGCAGTAATTTATCAATCTGGTCTTTCAATGCCTGATTAAATTTCTGATTACCGTGTCCCAAAGAACAAACTGCAATTCCTGCTGTAAAATCCAGATATTTGTTTCCATCTGTATCGTAAAGATACATGCCTTCTCCGTGATCCAACACAATTGGAAAACGGTTATATGTTTTCAACAATCCTTCTTCTGTGTCAGTCATATACTGATTTGTCATATTTTTATCCTTCTTTCTATTCCTGGTCCTCATCCTTCACAATGGCAGTTCCGATTCCGTTATTTGTAAATATTTCCAGAAGCAGACAATGTGGAATTCTGCCATCCAAAATATGTACACGGGATACTCCGTTTTCAATAGCATGAATACAATTCTGAAGCTTTGGAAGCATTCCACCCTGAATACCGCCTGTTTCCAGTAAGTCCTTTGCTTCCTGTACAGTCAGTCTGGACACCAGAGAATCCTTGTCCTCATAATCCTTATATACCCCGTCAATATCAGATAAAAATGCCAGCTTTTCCGCATTCATTGCTGTGGCAATGGCATAGGCAGCGTCATCTGCGTTAATATTATAGGTCTGATAATTGTCATCAATACCGATTGGACAGATAATCGGAAGGAAATCCTTCTCCAACAAATCATTTAAAATCGTAGCATCCACTTCTTTGATATCGCCAACAAATCCGATGTCCTCTCCCTCGGAATATTTCTTTTCTACCCGGAGCAGTCCACCGTCTTTTCCACTGATTCCAATAGCTCTGACACCTAATTCTTCCACCATGCGGACCAGATTTTTATTGACTTTATTGAGTACCATTTCTGCTACTTCCATGGTTTCTTCATCGGTTACACGAAGGCCGTTTACAAACCGGGGTTCCATTCCCACTTTATTTACCCAGCGGCTGATTTCCTTTCCGCCGCCATGTACAATAATCGGCTTAAATCCGGTCAGTTTCAGAAGAGTTACATCTTTGATGACTTTTTTCTGTAATTCTTCATCTACCATGGCACTTCCGCCATATTTTACTACTATAATTTTACGGTTAAATTTCTGAATATATGGGAGTGCTTCAATCAATACCTCTGCCTTATCCAGATACTGTTGCATATCTTTATCCATGACTCTTCTCCTTAGCTTCTGTAGTCTGCATTAATCGTGACATATTCATGTGTCAGGTCACATCCCCATGCCGTTGCACTTTCTGTACCACTCTTCACATCGGCAATGGCTTTGATTTCGGACTGCGACAGGATTTCTGTGGCTTTTTCCTCACTGAAATCGGTTCCAACGCCATCCTTCATAATCTGGATTCTTCCCGCACTGCTTTCAAAGAATAAGTCAACCTTTTCCGGGTCAAACTGCACACCTGAATACCCCATGGCGCAGAGGATTCTTCCCCAGTTTGCATCATGTCCTGCAATTGCAGCCTTGGTAAGACTGGAGCATACCACTGATTTTGCAAGAATTTTTGCATTTTCTTTTGTATCTGCATTTAAAATATCTACTTCAAACAGGCAGGTCGCTCCCTCTCCGTCTGCTGCCATTCTCTTTGCAAGGTACTCATTTACCTCATGAAGGGCTGCCGCAAATACCGGATAAGAATCGGAATCCACCGTGATTTCTTCATTTTCTGCAAGACCATTTGCCAGCAGAAGTACCGTATCATTGGTAGAAGTATCTCCATCTACGGAAACCATGTTGTAAGTTTCTTTCACATCATCACGCAGCGCTTTCTGCAGCGCTTCTTTGGAAATGACTGCGTCCGTTGTGATAAATCCAAGCATGGTACACATATTCGGATGAATCATACCAGAGCCCTTGGACATGCCGCCAATGGTAACGGTCTTTCCGTCGATTTCAAATTCCACCGCAATCTGCTTATTGACGGTATCGGTTGTCATAATTGCTTTGGAAGCCTCTGTTCCATTTTCAATTGAAGCATTTTTCTTTGCTGCAAGTGCCTCAACTCCTGCGGTAATCCGGTCAATCGGAAGCTGTTTCCCAATCACCCCCGTAGACGCGATCAGCACGCCTTCTGCATCAATCTGCAATGCCTTCGCAGCTGCATCTGCAGTGTCCTTGCAATATCCAAATCCTTCTGCCCCTGTACATGCATTGGCAATTCCAGAATTGACTACAACTGCCTGCGCCGGCTTTCCGCTTTCTACCACCTGCTTATCCCATTTTACGCAGGCTGCTTTCACAACATTTGTGGTAAATGTTCCTGCACAGACACAAGGCACCTGACTGTAAATCATTGCCATATCTGTACGGTCTTTGTATTTAATCTGTGCTGCTGTGGCTGCTGCCTCAAACCCTTTTGCTGCAGTCACGCCTCCTTCTACTATTTTCATCTTACTCTCCTACCCTTCTTCGATAAATGCCGTAATATTTTTCTCATTTAATACAAAATCATAATAGTTCAAATCTTCTCTTTTTGTCCAGCCAATGGTATTCCAAAAAGCATTTCCAATATCATTCTGTGTAAATGCAATCAATGTTACTTTATTGATATGTTCTGCTTTTAAAGCTTCCATAGCATACACCACCATAGCTTTTCCAATGCCCTGTCTGCGGTGTGCCGGGTCTACACATACATGATACAGACACCCCAGTCTCCCGTCATGTCCGCACAAAATACTGCCCACGACTTTTCCATCTTCCTCTGCCACGACACTTGTGGTAGGATTCCGCTTAAGAAACCGCTCGATTCCTTCTCGGGAATCATCAATGCTTCGGATGCCAAATCCTTTGATATGGTTCCACAGTGCATAGACTCCATCGTAATCTTCTATTTTCATCGCCCGAATTGTTGCCTTCATTCTCTTTAAAATCCTTCCTCACCTTTCTTTCATGTAAATGCTGAAGCGGCATGCTTACGGGAACATCGGAACCATCTTCAGGCCTTCATTTTCTTCGAATCCAAACATCAAATTCATATTCTGGACTGCCTGCCCGGCTGCCCCTTTCACCAGATTATCAATGGCTCCCATCATAATAATACGGTTTGTCCGTGTATCTATTTTAAATCCGATATCCACAAAATTGCTTCCTTCTACCCATTTGGTTTCCGGATAGACTCCTTCATTTAACACACGGATAAAATATTCGTTTCCATAATATTTCTCATAAACTGCTTTTACTTCTTCATAAGAGACTTCTCTTGTCAGCTTTGCATATTCTGTCGCAAGAATACCGCGGTTCATCGGCACCAGATGCGGTGTAAAGTTCAGCACAACTTTTTCTCCCGCTGCATAGCCAAGCTGCTCTTCTATTTCCGGTGTATGTCTGTGGGTTGCCACACCATATGCCTTCATATTCTCATTAACTTCGCAATATAAGTTTGCTGTCTTAGCACTTCGTCCTGCTCCGGAAGTTCCTGATTTTGCATCGATAATCAGCGTACTCATATCAATCAGTCCTTCTTTGGCAAGCGGATAAGCTGTCAGAATGGAACAGGTTGTATAGCATCCCGGATTTGCCACCAGACGGGCACCGCGGATATCCTCTCTGTTCACTTCGCAAAGGCCATACACTGCTTCCTTAATAAACTGCGGACTCTTGTGCTCAATTCCATACCATTTCTCATATATATCTACATCTTTAATACGGAAATCCGCACTTAAATCAATTACCTTTGTCTTTGACAAAATTTCTTCTGACATCATGGATGCACAGAATCCTTGTGGCGTTGCCGTGAAAATAACATCCACCTGATCTGCCAGTTCTTTCATATTATCATCCATGCAGACTGCATCTACAATCTGAAACATATTCTGATATACAGATGCATATTTCTGGTCTATGTAGCTTCTCGAGCCGTACCATTTTATTTCTACTTCTTTATGTCCCATTAAAATGCGCACCAGTTCTGCCCCTGCATACCCGGTAGCACCAATAATTCCTGCTTTAATCACTTCTATCACCTTTCTGCTTTTTCCATTTCACTGTAAATTGCTGTACATTAGTATACACCCATTTCCGCTCAAAGAAAAGCACCTTTTCATTTGCATAATTATACACATTATGCATTGTATATTCAATAACATTTTCAAAATTTTCTTTATTTTTTTCATTTTCTCATTTTTTTCTTGCATAAATATTAATAGTGGTGTATAGTGAAACATGTACTTGAACAGACATATTTTTAGGAGGCATATATATAATGAAAGAAAAAGTTGTTTTAGCTTACTCTGGTGGTCTTGATACTACCGCTATTATCCCTTGGTTAAAGGAAACATTTGACTATGAAGTTATCTGCTGCTGTATCAACTGTGGACAAGGCGAAGAATTAGAGGGATTGGATGAAAGAGCAAAATTATCCGGTGCTTCTAAATTATACATAGAAGATATTACTGATGATTTCGCTGAGAACTACATCATTCCTTGTGTACAGGCCGGTGCAGTATATGAAAATAAATATTTACTCGGAACCGCTATGGCGCGTCCTGGTATCGCTGCAAAATTAGTGGAAATCGCAAGAAAAGAAGGCGCTGTTGCTATCTGCCACGGTGCTACCGGTAAGGGAAATGACCAGATTCGTTTCGAACTTGGAATCAAAGCACTTGCTCCAGATATCAAAATCATTGCTCCTTGGAGAATGACAAATGTATGGACTATGCAGTCCCGTGAAGATGAAATTGAATACTGTCAGAAACATGGCATCAATCTTCCATTTGACGCAAGCCACAGCTACAGCCGTGACCGTAACTTATGGCATATCAGCCATGAAGGTCTGGAACTGGAAGACCCATCACTGGAGCCAAACTATGACCATCTGCTTGTTCTCGGTGTTTCTCCGGAACATGCTCCAGATGAAGCAGAATATGTAACCATGACATTTGAACAGGGCGTTCCAAAAACAGTAAACGGCAAAGAAATGAAAGTCGCTGACATCATCCGTACCTTAAATGAACTTGGCGGCAAACATGGAATCGGTATCTGCGACATCGTAGAAAACCGTGTTGTTGGTATGAAATCCCGTGGTGTTTATGAAACTCCTGGTGGAACTATCCTGATGGAAGCTCAGAAACAGCTGGAAGAACTGGTTCTTGACCGTGCTACTATGGATTTGAAGAAAGACCTTGGAAACCGTCTGGCTCAGGTTGTATACGAAGGAAAATGGTTTACACCAGTCCGTGAAGCAATTACCGCTTTCGTAACATCTACCCAGAAATATGTAACAGGTGAAGTAAAATTCAAGCTTTACAAAGGTAACATCATCAAAGCCGGAACAACTTCTCCATACTCACTTTACAGTGAATCACTTGCAAGCTTTACAACCGGTGACCTCTATGACCACAATGACGCGTCTGGATTCATCACATTATTCGGACTTCCATTAAAAGTTCGTGCAATGAGACTTGCAGAAGTTGAAAAAAACAATAAATAGAATTTATGTAGAGGGAAGTCATTTTGACTTCCCCTTTTCGCTGCCAGATGTATAACAACAAGTTTTCATAAACTTATGTCTGGTTTCACTGTTTCATAGTTTCTACATTTTTCCACGTAAAATGTATGGTTCATATACATGCATATCCATCCTTCTTTCGTCTTTCCCCAGACAGACACACTCAAATATTTTACCTCTTTGATTGAAATTCGTTCATATGCAGAAAGCCGGTGTTCCTGCTTTTGGAAATTAAGCCCCGCCCCATTTCTTACACTGAGTCTGCACAACGTTTGATATTCTCCCGGCAATATAACCGGCAATTCCATATGCACCACTCCTCATATCCTTTTTTACAAGCAGAAATATTCTCTAGAATGTCTTTCTTTGTCGAAAGATGTCGAACTTTATCGAATTTTCCAAATTTTCTTGCTTTTAGGGTATTCTATTAGTATGTTATTCATAAGGCCTGAGGGAGGTGACTATGCAGTCCACGTTAAACCTATTACGCAAAATAGGAATGAAATCCAATTATACCGGATATTCATATTTTGCTTATGGTATCGCTCTAACAGTGAGCAATAGTGCTTATTCTCTGAATGTCACAAAGGGACTTTACACAGATATTGCCATTCAATACGGTGTCTCCAGAACTTGTGTGGAGGCCGCACTTCGCACACTAATCAGAAGTTATTGGAATCAATATGATGACAGCATTTTGTCTGAACTGCTTGGGTACCCGCTATATGAGCGGCCCACTGCCAGTGAATTTATTTCAATATTGGCAGATTTTCTTCGTGATAATCCAAACTATTGCTAGACATGGAGAGACAAAAAGACCACCGCCCTTTCCGGACAGTGGTCTTTGAGGTCTTCTCTTCATATTTTATTTTCTGTCGAATTCTGGATTAAATGCATAGAAGTTCTTGCTGTCCAGATGTTCCTGAACAACTCTGAGACTCTCGCCAAACCGTTGATAATGAACAATTTCTCTCTGTCTTAAGAAACGAATCGGGTCGCAGATTTCCGGGTCTTTGATAAGACGGAGGATGTTATCGTAGGTAGTCCGTGCTTTCTGTTCTGCGGCCATATCTTCATGTAAATCTGTAATCGGGTCACCCTTGGACTGAAAATAAGTTGCTGTCCACGGTGTTCCACTGGCTGCCTGCGGCCAAAGTGCAAGTGTGTGGTCCACATAATATTTATCAAAACCAGAAGCCTTAATTTCCTCCGGAGATAAATCCTTGGTAAGCTGGTAAACAATGGCACATATCATTTCCATGTGGGCAAGTTCCTCTGTGCCAATATCGGTTAAAATTCCTGTCACTTCTTTGTACGGCATGGTGTACCTCTGTGATAAATAACGCATGGACGCAGCTAATTCTCCATCCGGTCCACCGGATTACAATAACATAGAATAGAATCCTTTATAATAGGAAGAAACTTGTTTTTCTGTGGACCGTTTACAACTGACTCATTTTTACATTTAATATTTTCAAAATCATTTCTGCTGCTCGTGTTGCCTGTTCGTTGTAATCTTTTGCCAACGGACTATTAATCATATCTCCATCTTTGTAATGAATAAATGAATGCGACAACTCCCATGCAAGCTCATAACACGCTTTTTCTACTGTAACATCTGTTCTAATTCCAATTACATCTCCATGTAATCTGCTGTCAAAGCATTTAAATGGATATGATGATACTTTAATCCCCTTATCTTCTGCTACCTGGAGCAAAACTTTAAATACCCGAATAGGATTATCAATCTTTGGAAGCTTCTGTTCCTCTTTCTTCACAACTGGCTTTGTCTCAGCAGGCGCAGGTTTTGTCTCTTTCGGTTCTTCTTTTGCCCGGAAGTAGAAATCTACCAGATAATCATAGACTTCCCATGCTTTATCGGTGTTGAGTGATTTTGCATGGAGAAGTGCGCCTTTCTCTGTCCAGAGATACAGGTGTGAAGTCCTGCTTTTGACCACCTCGATTTTTTCTAGGTGGTTCTTGAATGTCTTTAACTCGTCCCCAGACAATGATATATAATGCTTTCCTTCAACAAATCTCATCCTGTTATTTTTAAAATTCTGATGTATCTGAATCTCTTTTGTCTCATAAGCATCTGCAATTTGACGAGTGGTCAAAACTCTTGTTCCTTCAAATTCTATAGTTTCTGGTAACTGCATTTTATTTTCCTCCTTGTTTTACCGACAAGGAAAATGTATAATATAATCATCCTCCGCTTGTCGGTGGTAATTGCATTACAGGGGTTGCGTACTTTGGTCGGTGGCAATCCCTGTTTTTTTATATTCCTAGTTTCTCTTTAAGTAGACGTATTCCTTCTGTAACAGCATTAACGCGCTGCGTATTCATAGCATCTGCACATTTTTGAATATCTTCTATTTCCATTTTTGACATCCTAAAACCGATTTTTTCTGTGCGAGGATTCTCCGTTGGACGTCCCATTTTCTTTTTTTCTACTGTTCTCACCTCTTGACTCTTGCCGATTTTCCCAATCTGTGCTAAAATTTAATTGGGTGCAGACGGTGGCAAGTACCGCCTGCGTTTACTTGCTTGCCTTGCTTATTTATTAAGCAAGGCTTTTACTTTTTCTTTAGCTTCCTCGACATCCTTGCAATTATCAAGGATTTCAAGAATCATCTTTAGAATTGTCTGAAACTGATAATCTGTCATCTGCTCTTCCATCTTATCTCCTTTCCGGCTCCTTGCCTGCCTTATTCGTTAAGTCTCTTCCTTAACTGTCTTTATTATAACTTATGGTCGACCAAAAGTCAAGAGGAAATTTGACATTACTCCTAAAAAATGATATTATCAATATGTACTTTAGTACAACCTATAAAGGCGTATAGCTTAATGGATAAAGCAATTGTCTAACTAACAATCAGATGCGGGTTCGATTCCCGCTACGGAAACAACGGGTGTCGATTTTCGGCACCTTTATTTATTCCATTTGTAAACTCTCCCCTGCCAAGTTCTATGCGAAGAGCTTTCCCCTGCATGCCAACTTACAACAAGGCTCCACTCTCATCGAAAAATGTCGAAATGCACCGAAATCTATCGAATTTTAACGTCTTACATCAAAACTCCGCTCTTATCGAAGCTGAAGCTCTCTCCGCCAATCTCCAATGTTTCTTCATGTACCATCTTGCCATCCGCTTTCAGATAGTACTTCTTTCCATTTTCGGTCAACCAATGATTAACTAGGATAGCTCCTACTGGCTGACAATTGTACGTGGTGTTAAAATAGTACCATTCCCCATCAACCTTACACCAACCGGTTGCCATGCTGCCTTCCGGATTGCCATTTGCACTTTCCGGTAAGAAATAATACTTGTTGCCGTTGATGGTCTGCCATCCATGCACCATAGCTCCCTTGGTGCCGTCTGAGACTGGATTCAGATAATACCAGTATCGGCCCTGGTAAATCCATCCCGTCATCATACTGCCGAGTGGATGCTCTGACGTGTTGTCTGGGTTTAAGTAAAACCAGTTGCCGTCCACTTTGAACCATCCAGTTGCCATGTTGCAGCCAGATTTAAAGTAATACCAGTGACCATTAATCTGCTTCCAGCAGTCATGGATAGCATATCCCTTTTCATCAAAGTAATACCATTCTCCACCAATCGCCATCCATCCGTCATGAGGATAGCTGCCATCCGCATTTTTAAACCACCAACCAGCCGAGTTTTGCTGCCATCCTCCACCAACACTTGAGGTAATTCCAAATGCCGCTAAAATACCATTTGCAAACTCATCCATGCGAGTGTTAAATGTATTTAAATCGCTTGCATTGGTGATAAAACCACACTCAACCAGCCGATAAGAGTAACCCTTTGTTGCGGCTCTGTATGGATTTGCGAGGTCACTGCGTCCTACAATCAGGTTTGCACGTCCCGGCAGGATACTGCCGATAAAACCGGCCAGCGCAGTGTCATACGCATCTGGGTTTAAACCTGCCTTAACAATCACATGACCGCCATGTGCGACAGCTCCACCGCTATCCATATGTAGCTCGATAATCTGATAATCTCTTGGAATGGTTAATTTGCTAATTAGATTGCTCTTGTAGTAGTTTTTTGATGTATCTCCGAGCATCACACTGTCTCCACCAATAGCTTTGATTCTTGCAACTAACGCTCTAACACGTTCTGCTTCACTGTATCCGTTCGCGCAAGCTCCCGGGTCTCCATCTCCATGCCCGGCAATTACAAATAATTTTGCCATACAAATTCTCCCTTCTGTGCATCTTTTACCTTATAAATAAAGGAGGACGATGTTACTCGCCCTCCCGGTTACTCTGTCTTATTTAATTGTTTGATAATCTCATTTACGTATGTACTTAACCCTGCCACCAGAATGCCTTGTACGATTGCAGTAAATAATGCCATAGCAATGCCCTGCGTCCCAGACAGGCTACAGGTTGCTACTACGTAGATACCGCAAATCAAAATCCCGGCTACTCCAAGCAGGAGCGGGATGTACTTGTCTTTGATTGACTCCGATTTTTTGATGGCGGTACCGAGAAAATACAGCACAATTGCCACCACTACTAATTCTGGTTTCACGTAATTAATAATCTGTTCCATGATTAATGTCCCTCTCTTTCTTCAATTAATTCGTCTAATCTGTGGTGCGCTGACTTTGTAGATTGCTCCACTACTATCATACGTTCCACGAGGTTATTATGTTTCTTCACCTTTTCTTCTAATTGCTCAATCCGATACGTGGTGAGCTTGTTGGCTGTCATGATACCAGCCAAACTCCCAACCAGCGTACCAATCAGCGAGCAAATAGCTACTACTATTTCTGGATTCATTCTCTCTGCTCCCTTCTTTTTTTTACAAAAAAAGAAGACCTCATGGTCTTGCTCTGATTTCCATATGCATGCTTCCTTTCTTTAATGACACCAAGTTGTATACCAGGGAAATATATGCTTCAAATTAATACATATGGTTATGTAGCATTTGTGGCAACTTCATCTTTCTTTGGAACAAATGACTATGTGTCTGCACAAGTAATGTATTTTCTATGATAGAAGTTAATTTTCTTATTTTTTATACATTCTCAGCGCACTCATAATCGGATTGTCGTTTTAACCATTCGTATGCATTTTTGATATTCATATTTTCATCATAATCAAATGAAAGGTATTCCGAATACTTATATGGGAATATTGGTTCCTTGATTTCTCCGCGAGAATATGACTTTTCATATTCTCGCATTTCTTTATTTTGGTATGATTCAGTAAGAATGGTACACTGCTGGTTAGTGTCAATTTTCACCATAGCAATGCGATGATATTCTAAGATTAAGCCATTTGATTTTTGAATCGGTTTTTTTAATGCCATTTTTCGTTCCTCCTAAACGCCAATAACTTTTGTAAGCACATAATTCCAATTAGTTACTTTTATACCGGATGCTGTTGTTTGTTCGCCTAATTCATTTAAATCCGCTCCCAATATACTTGTATCACCAATATAGAGATATTTACTCATTGCATATCCTCCACCGTAATCAATTGCTGATACAGTATACCCACCACCATGATTTACAATTAGATATTTAGGTATAAAATGACATATCATATCGGAATTATGAACATTTCCGTCTCCATACCATTGAAAGAAAAGTACAATTCCATGTGGTTGAGAGCTAACTGCTTCTGAGAATACTATGTTATCAGAAGCTTTAGGATAAACTTCTCCGCTCCACAATACCTTATTTGTTTTGAGCAAATCTGTTAAATTGCTATTTATCTGCGTTAATTTATCGGCTAAATTGATGTTTGTTCCATTCCCGTCCACGTCCATCAAGGTAAGCGTCTTATAAAACTGCGCGGCCATAAACACCTGGAACGCTTCTTCTGTCGGATATCCTCCAAATCCGATTCCTTTTCCACTTGGATATACCGCAATCGGAACAACTTCCGCTCCTACTTTAACTATATAAATGGCAGGAGCGTCAAAGTAATCTGTCACAGTAAGTCGTACTTCGTAAGCGTATTCCAGTTGCACCACATTATCCTTTGAGAAACTACTGCTTGCTGAGTATACAGCTCCACTCGTAAGCGTTGTCCAAGTAGAGTCTTTGACTTTCCTGTACTCAATCTTATAACTCTTGCTGTTCTTGTTCCCGCAGGGAGCAATTTTAAAGTTATACACACACCTCAAGGTCTTACTGCCGTTTTTCTCATTGCCGGATGCATCCGAACGGAAAGCGTTGAACGAATTGATGGTAGGTGTAAAGTATTCCACCACTGTAATCTTGGCTGTCTTGCTTCCCTTTCTTCCTCTACTGTCCGTGGCAGTCACAATCACATCCACGCTTCCAGACTGTCCAATTGCATAAGTTGTAATGTCCTGCCCGGTATAAGAAACACCAAGCACTTCTACAGAATACAATTCTATTGTGCTTCCGCTTATCCCTACGGCAGAACTTACTACTCGCAACTGGCTTTTATTTTGAATAAATGCGCCAAACTTGTCTGCAATGCCATCCACTGCCTCAGAAATAGACACATCCCTAATTGATGGAACTACATCCTCTGGTACTGTTACTGTAAAATCTACAATCTTCTCACCAATCCATGTACTACCACTATAGGTCCAACACTTAACTTTGCAGATTCCTGACACCGCATTTGGAACATAGGCAGCCAAATAAGGTGGTAAATACAATGTTGCAGTTGCACCAGCATTAGAAGCAAATTGCGTCCACCCAGTACCGCAAAAATCGTAAAATAATGTATGTGTAAAAGTATTTACCGCTCTAGGCAATGTTATTTCAACACTCTCACCCATTTCCGCAGTTGAAACGCTTACAGTTGGTGTAGTTGCTCTTGGAATATCTGTTAATTCTACATATCCAGATATTGTACCGTATGTAGAACTTACAGTTACTGACGTTCCGTTCGAGCCGTTAGAGCCGTTTGTTCCTTTATATGACACACTGTATGCTTCTGTTTTCTTACCGTCAGAATATTCAACCACCGTTTTTGTCCATAAGAACTGACCGTTTGGAACAGACGGAACTGTTGTAGACCATGTGCCAGTCGGCTTATCTGTACCGCTTGATCCCACCTGATAAGTAACCGATGTGCTCTTTACCGTAACGCTTGTACCACTAGCTCCTGTTGCTCCTCTAAAAGCAATGGAGTAGCTAAATGTTTTATTTATAGTAATGCCATCATCAACAATAATTGGAATAGTGATCGTGCCGCTCTGTGTTAACGCGGAAGTAGCTGTGATAGTAATGGTTGGTTCTGGTGTCTTCCCGTCACTGACTGCGCTGATTCCTGTTGGGCAGCTAATTGTTCCAACCTTACAAGGCACTTGCTCGTTACCTCGAAGTGCCATTACTTTCGTGCTTGTTGTTTGCGTTCCGTTCACTGCAGTTGTTGTCCCCAAAAACGTATAGTTGTCATTTGTAAGAATGACGGAATACCCGTCTGTTAAGTCGATTACATCAATCTGATTTACTGCCTTAATTGCCATTTTTATTCCTCCTAAATATTCAGTTCACAGTTAAACACTGCTTTAAACCTTATATCTTTTGCTGTAATAGTAAACAAAAAACCATTATCATTTAGCCTTGGATCGTCCATTGGTATCTCTGTAAATTCTGTATCTCCACGCTTTTTCACAAGCCATTGCAAATGTGCATGTTCGCCAAATACTTTTTTTAATTTTTCCGAATTATCAATAACCAATCCTCCAACATATATGCTCACTGTAAATATGGTTGCTACGTCACTGTTTTTAAATGTTGTTCCGTTGCTTGAATCTATGTAGAGCATAATCGCATCCTCGCCCTTGCTTCCTTCCGTTCCATCTCTGACTCTTACAAAGTCCAGATATCCGTTTGCTACATATTTCTCGGTTTCAGATACCGTATAAGTTGCATAGCAAATATATCGCACGCTATCCACATTTAAGTTGTTTCTCACCGTCAGAACACCATCCGTAACAGTTTCTCCATCTGCCAAGGATTCCTCGGCAGTTCCTGCTTTTCGCTTCCAGATGATGCGCAGGTTATCCTTAACCTCAACATTCTTAAATCGTACAACAGGAGTCAGGCTAAGCGGAGTTTTCGTGTAGTCCGGTGACACCGTTCCATCAGATGCGATTTTCTGGTACGTTCCACTGTTCGCTGCAAGCTCCAGCGTCAGCTTATTTTCAATACTTTCAATCCGCTTCTCTACCTTTTCCTTGTTGACTTCATAATCCGAGGTAATCTTTTCTACCGTCTTAATGGTCTGGTTGATTTTGTTGGAAGCCTCCACCTGTTTATCTACAAAAGTGACTCGCTCATCTCCAAGGGTCAGGCTTCCATCGGACGGGTCCAGTAGATTAATATCCAGCTTCCTTGTAAGCAGCATCTCATTAAAATCATGAGGCTCACTAATTACCTTCGTGTAATTGCCAAGTCCAAAGCTCTGGATGTCCAGATTCATGTTATGGAGGTCTACTGCCTGCAATTCTATAGTACGGGTCAGGTTGATGTGATTCTGCAGCTCTTCCTTTCCTTTACGGAGCAGATTTTCCGGAAGTGTCACGTCATCCCATGTTATGGTTTCAAAAATATATCCGTATTTCTTAACGGCCTCCGGACTGTATACATAATCCACTCCATCATTGACCGAGGATATGGTAAGACGTTCATCTATTTCTTCCCCGTTTTCATCCTTAAGCTTAGCACCGAGCGGAATAATGGCAGTCACAATGTCCTGCCCTTTTATGGTTTCCTCAAAATCAAGGAGATTCTTGGCAAATTCTACGGTCTGACTGTTCATGGTCTCAAAATCTTTCAGATAATCGATATAAATACCATCCGGCTCTTCTCTGGTCCAGAGATAACCGCCCAGTTTCTCAACCAGCTTCTCCTTCATTTCGTCCAAGGTCTTAGGATATCCGTTCACACCCGTATTTGCTCTTACTATGTAATCGTTCGGGTCTGTTACAGTGCAACGTCCGGCTTTAAATTTCCGCGCTTCATCCATCTGAGCATTGTGAGAATTAATATAAAACTGGAAAAGCTCCTCCACGCTGCCTTTAAATTCGTAAGGACGCACTGTAGAATCCAATAAAAAAGCAAGCTCCCCTTCGCAGGTTACTTGCAATTGGTTGTAGAATCCTTTCTTTACATTGAGCACACGTCCACGGAATAACCGCCTGTCCTCGTTGTAGACGGTGACGATGGATTTCTTCTTTTTAAGGGATGCATAATTTCTATTTGTTTTATAAATCGTAAAATCAAAGCTTCCGGCTTTGTTTAATTCTACTTTTACTTTTGCTCTTCCTAATGATAGTTCCTCTTCCATGTTGGGATGATACAGAAGTTCTCCATCTACATATACCTTGTACATTATAAGCTTCCCTCCCGGTACTCAAATGTAATAGTTCCATCACCATAGCAGTCCAGTATATTATTTCCTGACTGGAATAACATATCTGGATGCAACGTTGTTCCAGCCTTTACCACGTAAGATGTTCCTTCAAACGCTACTCTAAAGTCGCTGTCAGCAATAATAGTTGGAACTACACTTTTTCCTTCATTACTACAGATAATTTGAGCTTCGCCACTGATTACAGATTTTACTATAGTCAACTCGTTTTTCATCTTATATGGATTTACTGTGCAAGTAACAATGACTGTACTTGCAACCGCATTTTTCTTATGCGTATCTACTGAAACATGGCCGAACCAGTAATAATCAGAGTCTTCATCTAAGACGATTTTCTTGTTTTCTCCCTGGAATGCATTTTTGATTTTGGAGCTAATCCTATAGTGTCCGGGAAAACCATTGTCAATAACATCAAAGGAGAACCTGAGCGTTCTTTGCTTGTACGTTGGAAAATCCAGAAAATCATCAAATGCAATTGTACCTAATCCCGGAACATCCGCAGTAAACCGTTCTTGTACTGTTTCCCCCAAATACACCTCATTTAGGTACATCTTGAAATCCTTCCATGTATGAAATTCTCCGATTTGGATTCCAACCTGATACGTCAAATCTTCCACTATCATACACCTCTTTCTGCCAGCTCTGCATTTACTGTTATTGCATCTTCCACAATCGGTACAATCGCATCCATCACCTGTTGTTTTCCGATATGAAAGGTAGCACGCAATGTTTTTGGAGTCTGTTCTGCTCTGCCAGCTTCTAGTAAATAATTTCTATTTTCTTCTGCTGTCAGTACTCGTTCTCCCTTGTGCAGTACTGCTCTGTATCCATCATACGGTACATTATCCAGTCCGTTAAAATGCCATCTGTAACCATCTCCTGTTTTTACACCATCATAAGCAGCTATAGATGGATTATCAGATGATACATGAATTGTCATATATCTATCTCTTGCTGCTTTATCCGCTTCTGCACTGATTTGCCGTAATGCGGAAATTGTTCCATCCTTATTTACAGTGATATTATACGGTGTGCCATTGAGGTTGATAATTCCAGTTCTTGTTCCATCGGTATGAGCCTTTAACTCATCCATGGAAGTAATGATATTACCATTCGCATCTACAATCCATTTTCCTTTATCCACATACATTCCGAGGGAGGCTCCGATTTGCTCGTAAGATTTTGACTGAGAATCTGCCATTTCCTTTGCATCTTCAGCCATCTGTTCTGTGTATCCTGCCCACGTTCCTGCAGACTCATTGTAGATTCCGGTAATTGCTCCGGTATTCTCATCCACTACAACTTTCATATTTTGCCACATACCTGCAGTCTTATTGTATATCTGATAGCAACCACTCTCTGTAATCTGGTTTAAACCATCGTAATTATCCATCATTTGGAACAGTAACTCTTGACTCTTTTTATCTGCATTTGTGAGAATCTGTCCATTATACTTATCTATAAGGTCTACTAAATTCGGATTCTTTTCTTTGATAATATCCATATACTCTTCGTAAAGGTTATTCTGAATATCAATTTTCTTTTGCCTGTCTTCTTCCAAGTTAGCAATTTGCTTCTCCAATTCAGCTTTATCTGCTCCAGTACATTCTGCTGCTTTCTGCTTCAAAAGTTCAATTTGTGTATCATACGATGCTTTAATCTGAATAATTTCTTCATCTCTGGTCTTTGCTTTTTCTTGTAAAAGTTCGGAAGCGCTCTCCGCATCCATAGTCTTAACTCTTTCAGCAAATTCTTTTTTAGCGTATAAAATTTCTTCCTGCGTTCCACCAACAGCTTCTAATTCAATCTGATGAATTCTTGTTGTTTTTTCTTCAATGTCTGCAATCTCCTGTTCATTCAGTGTCCGTCCTTCATCTACCGCCGCTTGCTTGATACTTAGGATTTCTTCTTTTAAGGACTGTACTTCTTCAATCTGCTTATCACTGGATTCTGAAAGAATATCCAGTACCCTCTGTTCACTTTCATCAATAAGTCCATCATCTACGGTAAACAGTTCTTTTAATGCCTGTTGGCTTTCATCGGTCTTGCTCTGCACAGTATTGATTGCCTGATTGCACATATCTGCAATCCTCTGGTTGAATGCATCACTTTCTTCTGTGGTTATCACATCATCAAAACCTATCTCACGTAAAAATACACTGAAGCTTTGTAGCTCCTCTGTGGATTTCTCTACAGCTTTCTGAAACTCCTTGCTGATATCTTTAGAAAACTCTTTGTGAACCACGCCTAATTTTTCCAACTCCTCTCTGGATTTCGCTTCAACACCTTGCAGTTTTGCAAGAGCTTTCTCCATAAGAGACATGTCATCCGAGGACTCAACAACAGTACGATTCATAAGCTGTCCCTGCTCATGGATGGCATATAAGCTTGTTCCCACAGCAGCCGCTCCAATGGCAAGCGGTGCACAAATTCCGGCTAACTGTGTCATGTTTCCTACAAGACCCGCACCGCCACTCTGACCAAGTACAGTACTTACTTTGGTAATCACAGGAGCGAGTTTCGCGTAAGTCTCTATCCAGTTTCCTGTTGCTTTTAACATCGGTCCTATTGCTGCTGTAACCGCAAGCATTTGTATCACTTGTTTCCGTTCCTCTTCTGACATATTACCAAACTTATCTGCTGCCTTTCCTATAGCACTGGTAACATCTGTTAAAATCGGCAAAAACGATACTCCAAATTTAATACCTGCATTTCTTAGCTCATTTAAAGCACCTTTAAGCTGTTCAGCTGGTGTTGCATCCATCTTATCAAAAGCAGCCTGCGTGGCCCCTGCGCTCTGGTTCATGGCTGACAGCATTTCGTTATACTCTTCCCCGTTTCCTTTTGCGAGTACAAGAGCTGCAGAACCTGCTTCTACTGAACTGAACATATCTTTTAATGTCATTCCGTTTTTCTCTGCATACTGACTCATCAGATTCAGGATTTCGGAAGTAGACATTCCCTGCTGCTTCAGTTCTGCAAATCCGCTTCCAGTGAGCTCTTTCAATGCCTTATCCGCATCACTTCCAGTCTTTCCAAGTTCGGAAAGCATTTGCTTCAGGTACGTACCAGCTTCTGCTGTTGCAATACCATTTTTGGTGAGCTGTGCATAACTGGCAGACAGTTCATTCATGCCAAAGTTTACGGAACTGGCAATCGGGATAACCTTGCCCATGCTCTGGCTTAGTTCATCTACCGTTGTCTTACCCAAGTTCTGTGTGGTAATCAGCATATCTGAAAGCTTAGTTGCATCCGAAGCGCTTAAGTTATATCCATTAATCGCTGTGGTCAGGATATCCACTGCACTTGCTCCAGATGTAAAACCGCCCTTCGCAAGCTTCATTGCATCTGTTGTAAATTCCACTGCTTTTCTCTGGTCCACACCTGCGGAAATAGCCTGATAAACAGCTTCCGAGTACTCATCCACTGCAACCTTCGTATCATTTGACCCTTCAATCAACGCATCCTTATATTCTGAAAAATCTACAACTCCATCATCAAGAAGAGTACTAACCTTTGCAAAACTACTTTCAAAATCTACCGCCATTTTGGTAGTTGCAGTTCCAAGAGCTGCTATCGGAAGTGTAAGCCCTTTTGTGAGCAGGCTTCCAGCGTTAGATAAACTCTCTCCGACTTTTCTTACCCCGGCTAAGCTCTTTTCAACTTTCTCTGCCTCTTGTTTTCCTTTTTGAGCAGCTTTCTCCATATCTTTTTCAAACTGCTTGGTATCAACTTCTATCCTCGTGACCAAAGGTGCAAGTTCTATTCCTGCTGACACTTCTGCTCACCTCCCAAATACTTTTTTACCGCGTTTTCATCTGCTTTCGTCTGCTGCAACCTCCACAGGTTCTTCAAAACATCCATTCCCTTTTCGGAATGCATATAACTGTCTACCCAGCTTTCCTTGTTTAACAGCAAAAAATAAGAATAAGGGAGATTCAGTACTTCGTTAAAATTAAGCCCTGTATACTCGCTTATTCTCTTGATGATTCCTGTTTTTAATCGATATTCTTTTTCCCATTCTTCAACCGGGAAATATTTCTCGCATACTGCCTTTCCTATATCTCCCTCCGGAATGGGAAGTCTTAGTTTGGGTCTGTCTCTGCCTCATACCTAAGCGAAGCTATTGTTGTAATGATTTTAGAAACTGCTTCCTGCGTCATTTCTTTTAAATCTTCTACAGTAAATACCATTTCTTCCTCGTTGTAATTAAGCATGAGCAGGGCAATCTCCAGTCGCTTTTCTCTTACGTTATCTTCCGTCTGCGTTTCCTCAATTTTATCAATTTTTTCAATCAGCAAAACGCTTGGTTGCTTTACATGGATGATTTCTCCGTGAATCTTCATTTCAACACTATTGTTAATATATTTATCTAAATCTAGCATTTCACTCCTCCTTAAATGAGCGGGGTTATCCCCCGCCCTTAATTACCTACTCCGATGTAAGTGCTGCCGCTTCTTCATCCGTAAGCTCCTCTTCGAATTTAGCCAGGAATCCATCCAAGACACTGATTGCACTAATTTCTGCATCAATCGTAAGCTCTTTCGATTCAAACGCAATGGAGAATCCTGAGCCGCCCTGTCCAATCATGGTAAAACGAAGCTTCTTTCCATTTTCTTTTTCATGCACAAAGCGAAGCAAAATTGTTTTTAAGGATTTCCCTTTACCAGTAAACAATAAGGTCCTTGTTTTCTTCTGCTTATCTTCCTTATACTCTCCGGTGGAAAGCATTTCAAGATTTTTCAGATTCCATGTAAGTATACCCGTCTTTGCTGTGATTTCCTCTTTCGTGATAAACGATTTTACAATCTTCTCGTACTGATTTTGCACATCGTACTTAGTAGGCTTGTAGTCTACGGTAAAACCACCACTGCAATGCCCCACATTGTGGACATCCGTTTCAATGATGCTGTTCTCTGGCAGTTCCGCTCCATCAAAGGCATACATATATACCTCACCAGCACCTAAGATAATTTCATCTTTTTCACTAGACATTTTTCATCCTCCAATCAATGATGTAATATTTACTAAGTTCCCATTTTTGAATTTCTTCGTTGTAAATCCTGCCACCACCTGATGACAATCTTGAACGGAATCGCACATTTCCAAACACCACAAATGGCTCGTCCTCTTCCATGGCAAGGATGTTTTGTATCTTTCGGTGTATTTCCATTCCAGAATCATAATCGTCACATATGACATTTAGCGTAAGCTGACTTTGATTTAAATGGTCTGCAGATATGTCTGTAAAGGTATATGCAACATTAATTCCTTCTTCCGGGGCAACTACCATTACCGGGTACATACGTCCCGAGAGCTCCGGGATGTTCGCTTCAATATAATCTTTTAAGCTATTTTCCATTCTGTCCTCCTAATATCTGCTCTACGGAATCTTTCTTTGAAAGCTTTGCATTCTCCAAAAACTGGTTTGGTCTTTGTCCATGCGTCCAATGAAAGCCCTTATATTTACCCGCTTTCGCCTCGTATCCCCATGGTGTCTTTCTGCCCGAACCATTTAAAGCATAAATACCGGTTCCATTATGCACATAGGGCGCGTAATCCAAATTACTCCCTATATACCCTGTAATACCGCTTTTATTGACTTCAACCTCGCTGGTAATGGAAGCTCTTAACTGTCCCATGTCTACAGGACAGTTTTTCTTTGCCTCTGCTTCCACTACGAGACACGCTGTTTCCATGGCTGTTGCAGTGTGGCTAATAATCTGTTCCATAGCTTCCAACACACTTTTTTCAAACGCTGTATTATCAGACATTCGCATCAACCTCTTTCAAGATAAGGTTCGTGAGCCTATGACTTGGATCGCTTTTTTGCACATAATACAAATGTTCTCCAAGCTTCAAGCGATATTTGCCAGCCTCTATTGACTTACAGTAAGTAAGGCCAATATGTGTAGCATCCTTGTATTTCTCACTTGCAGCCATAATCTTCTCATCACTTTTGTAAATAGCTACCCTAATTTCATCCCGGTTATCCCATACTTCCTTTTTTGCTCCGGAAGGACCTCTTGAAACAGATTTCTTCTGCAACATAAAAGTGCGCATATCTCTGGCAATCGACATGAAATCACCTCTTTAATTTCCGCTTGCTTCGAATCTTGCGAATCAATGACTTTGGCAAATCATCCAAGTAAGCTGTGGATACTCCACCATTGCTTTCACTGGATATTCCATCTATGCCATCATGATTGACACGTATTAAAACCATTTCCTTCAAAATGGAAGCATGCGACTCGTTCAATTCCTTTACATGAAGCATGTCCTGCAAGTCACATTTGCAATCTTCCAACATATCCACCAAAATCTCTCTTTTAGGCATTCCTTCCCGAAGCAGCAAGCTGTTTATTATTTTTTCTTCCACGCTACCCTCCTGGATGCAAGGCACAAGCCTAAAGCTTATGCCTGAACTCAACAATTCGAATCTGTTTATGCTCATAAACCGGATTCCAGTTCTTTGCATCCTTAAGTTCTTCTCGCGTCGGTCCTGTTTTCGTATTCGCCACACTCTTACCTGTAAACTGGATGCCGCGCGGATGCAGAATAGAAGTTCTTCTGTTAATCAGATAATCGATACCTGAACCTTTCTTCTTGTCACGGTCTGTCTCTGTCGGAACAAAACCAACCGGGCTTCCGTTTCCAAGTGCAATTGCTCCCTGACCAAAAAGAAAAGTAGAGAACACCTGACTAGAACCGCTTCCCGTTACCGGGCATCCGTCATCTACAATTACTCGTTTCCCCTGATACAGACCAAATGCCACATCGTTGGATGGCTGTACTGTCTCAATAAGGTTCTGCTTTTTGAGAGCTGCTTCTGTAGCACTGTGCATCATGACACCGGTAAGCGCAGTTTTGTTATCGCCTAAAAGCTGTTCTGCATCGATGAATGCTGCTCCACTCCATTTTGCTGCCGCTCCGCTTCCACCTGAAATATCAAGGATATTGTCTTTTAATGGTGTAACTGTGTTGCTTGTATCTGTATAACTTCCAAAAATTCCCGCAAGGATTGCTACCAGCTCTTTCTGCATATCTCTTGCCCAGAAAGAAGCCACCAGTGAAGCAATCGCTTCCATCGGGTCTTTTCCCGCAAGTGCGGCTGACAAGTCTGTTGCGCTCCACATTTTTGCTCTCCGGATAATTGCAGCCACATCCTGATTGGAACTAATACCTGCTGCCGTAAGGTCTGTTCCTTCTGTCACAGCCTCTGATTCGCCTGTAAGGTCCTCAAAAAATGGCATGTTAACCAGTGGCGAAGCCTGTGAAGCTAATGTGTCAAATTCGGAATTATTTACAATAATTCCACTGTTTACTAAATTAGACTGCTCCATTGTTCTGTTGATTACGCATGGAGTAAATAACTGAGGTACAATCACATCAGATAATGTTGTTCCTGCCATGTTTTCACCTTTTTAACCTTTCTACATGTAATTTGTTAAATTGTTACTCCGACTGCTGCTGCAAGCTCCTTCGCCTCAGCCGGATTGTCACGGAGCATCTGCCCCTGTTTTGTAAGATTCCACGTTTCTTTCGCAAACGGATTGACGCTACCATCGCCACCAGTTCCTCCATCAGGACTGTACATCTGCTTCTTTTGCCCTGTTGGGAAGATATGTGGAAGTGTTTCCTTGTAGGTTTTTGCAACCTGCTGAGCGTCTACCGGCTTTCCTTCTTTATCAAACGTAAACTTTTCCAGTCCACCATGTTTGTAAATAAGATAACCCGGATCAGAACAACCAGCTTCTGACAAAGCAGCCTCCAGTGCGTACTGTTTCTTAATGTCTGCATTTTCTTTCTGCAGATTAGAAATCAATGTCTCATGTTCCTTGATAGTATTCTGCAATGTCTCATTGTCCTGATTGTCTTTTTTCAGGGTTTTGATTGTCTCGTTCGCAGTCTGCAGTTCTTTTGCTTTTGCATTGAAATCCGTTTTTGCCACAAAATGGTTCGGAATTTCCTTTTTAATTGCATCTACTGCTGCACCAACATCCAGAACCCCATCTGTTACCTTTGCGCTCTTTAAAATTGCTTCTAACCATTCCATACCTAATTCCTCCATAGATTTTGTATTCCGACTCTCTCGGTGTTGGGATTTATCGTTGTTCTTTATTCCCTGCAACCAGTAAAAAAGGGTATAAATAAAACACCGTTCGTATTGAACGATGTTTCTTTACAACTATTGCCTGCTATTTAATTGGTCCATTACTTTCTTTTTTCTCTCACAAAGCAATTGACATAACTCAGCATTACCCTGCGCTCTCGCTTTGTCTATCAGCTTCTGCAAATGTTTAATCTCTGTGTTCATGTAGCACACATGATGCCTGTTTTTGCAATACGGGCATAGATAATACAGCTCAATTAAGCCATCCTCTTCTTTATGTTCTAACACCATCTTACTGGTAGGAGAAAACTCTTTCCCACACGTACAGATGATTTTTAAATCACTCATGGATATTGCCTCCTAAATTGAATATAGAAATACCATCAGCATTTATTTACTGATGGCATTAATCCTCATCATCTTCTACATCACTCCAGTCATCCTCGTCACCCTCATCCAAAACGAAAAGTGTGTCTTCCGGATAATCATCAAATGTTTTTCCTGGTGGTATTTCTGATATTTTCACCATTTTACTCATTTATTTTCTCCTCAAAAAAATGCCACCGGCTATTACGGCTGGTGACATTAATCGTTTTCTTTCGCATACTCCTCAAGTGCTTTTTTCATTTCTTCCGTAAATTCACTTTCTTTGATACATCCAGCATCGTCCTGAACCAAATACTCTTTTCTATCCATCATCACAATCTCCTCATATCAAATAGTTTTCCATGTTCTTTATTATTTTTGTCATACAAAATTTTTGTTGCCAAAGCTTTGGCTGAATCTTCGTCAAAGTTTTTTCTAAAATCATTATATGCTTTATTGTAAATTTCTTCAACCACTTTTTCGGCAGATATTATGGCATATAGATCCCCATCGTGACATGCTATCAATGACATGGCAATTTTATCATTTTTTGCAAATGATATAATGTCTCCCCCTGAAGGTCGAACATTTAGTGAATGATTGTGTATTAAGATTATTGTACCTTTATTTTGCTCTATTTTATCATATTCCTCATCATTAAAGGATGTTTTTAAAATCATTCCATCACGATTATAGTTATCGACAATAAATTTTCCGCTTCTATAATCCACGGCAACCATATGTTCCATCGGCTTACCATCGCAATGTTCTAGGAGACTACAGCACTGTTTATAAATCTCGCTTTTAGTATTCTTTGATATCGGAAGTTTATATATTTTATCATGATACGCTTTAGAATTTATAAGTTTCCTATTTACCGAATAGCCATTATGTATATCTTTTCTAGAGACCATTGCCTGATTATTACTTAAGTAATCTCCATCCTCAAGTGCAGCACCTCCAACTTTGTCAACATACGGTATTATCGTACATCTGCAATTCGGATGAAATGGAAGAACCGGGCATTTATCAATGGGATATATCTTCTCATGATATTTTCCACACTCGGAGCAGGTTCTTTCATCCAGTGCTGCTATAATCTGCACCTTGTCAATGCCACTGTCCTTATATCTCATAAGTGCTGCCTGATTCATATAATGCATAGATTCTGTTCGCACTAGCCTTAGGGACTCATTGAAGCCTTTTCCCATAACATTGTTAAGATTTACAGCCACTTGTGTTACAGACTGCCCTGTCTGCAATCCATATGTAAGTACTGCATTCAAAGCTCTTTCCAGCTTTTGCATTTGTCCTATGGTTTCCTTCGACCCCCATAATCGCGCAGAGAAATTACTTCCTCTCCATGGCTCTTTGAGCACAGTGTTCATGACCTTTTTGTTTGGCATTGCAAATTCTTCTGCATTAATAGTTTCTCCGGTAATCTGATTTACATCCTTGAAAGCCTCTTGCATGTTCTCGGTAGCCAGATTTTCCGTATCGTTTCCGAGCTGTTCTATTATTTCATGGTATTTTTGTTCCAATTTCTGCAGATGTTTTTCTCTGTACATATCTGTTCTCGATAAAACACCATCTTTACCGTATTTTTCAGCCAGTTCATACAGTTCATCCCGTATATTCTTACTGGCGGTCTGAAAGACATTCAGTAATTCGCGATTCCTGTATTCCAGATTGTTATATTCTTTCCAGATATTATTTGCTATGCGGGTTTCCCACCATTTCTGATTTTTGCTCAGACTAGAGTCTTTACTCATCATCATCACCCTCTATAGGCACCTTATCAAACTTAGGCATATTCTGCGCTTCCTCTTCCTCCAAAAGCTTTATTTCCTCTTCTGGGTTTTCTACCCACGGATGATTTCTCACAATAGTTTTCTTAGAAATAACTCCCTGAGACTTTGAAGCAATGTCTGCCAGTTCCGTATCATTATTCACAGAAGTTCTTGTCCATGTCTGCTTAACTGTATCTGTCTTTCTCCCGTAAAACCTAAGAATAGCTTTCACAAGCCTGCTGAACGAAGGAGCGAACTCTGTTTCCATCATTCCTGCTTTTAGTTCCAAGAGGGAATACAAATACCGGAGCGCAACACCGGAGCTGTTTCCAAAATTCTGTGGATCCGGGTCAATTCCCATCCCCTGTTCAAAAATCGCTTTCCTGGTGATTGTAAGAAATTCCTTTCTCGCTTCGACTGGTATCTCGATTGACAGAGTGGAAATACCAGATTTATCATCGGCACCATCACTGTCCACTTGCAACAACTTGGAATGTTTCATTTCCTTCAGGATTTCCAACGAGCTGCTTTCTTCGCCTCCATAATTAGTAAGGATAAATATAAGTTCCTGAATATCTTCTAAATCATTGATAAATCCAGAAAAAACTTTGTCATAGGAATCAATTAATTGTTTAATATCCGCTAGGTCATTCTGCATTTCATCATTGTTATTGAAGAAAATGAATGGTACTTCGCCAAAATCATGTTGATATATGTTGGTATTATCCACAAGCTGCGTATCGACATCCACAATGGTATATCTCACATACTCTTGAATGCACATATATTCTTCGTCCTGCTTTCTGCGGAACGCACTACATTCTTTATCTGTCCATACTTCGTATACCGTATAGGTATCTCCGCTTTCTTCATCTATGTCGGTATACACCCTTAACACAGCAAGAAGCTCCTTTTCCAGATTTCGTGTCCATATCGGCACAATCTGCCTGGCATCCACTACTGCATACTTAAATTTATTCTGTTCATTCTTCCAATAATGTAACCACCCAACAGAACAATTGGCCGCCTGCACGCATAATGCCTTGCATTTTTTTCGAAAGGAATCACCAAGTGCGTCCGTAATCAACCTGTTCGATTCCTCACTTCCAACATCAAAAAGAGGAGGACTCGTAAACATATAGGCTGCCTTTTGATTCACCAGTAATTTATAGAAATTACTAGGAATTCTGTTATCTGCATTTCTTAAAGGATTCTCACCGTTTTCCTCTTCCTTCTCCGCATACAGAATGTCATTTCTCTTCCTGTAATATCGATACGCTGTATTCGCTTTTTGTATGAAGCCTGTATTTCCAGGTACGTATTTTTCAATTAGTTTAACAGCAACTTCTAACTCCACTTTTTATCACCTCAACTTATCTTTACACCACCACGTTTAAACAGAATCGTATAGCAGAAATATCGGACCGCATCCATTGCATGGTCATGTTGCTTAACCGGCTTATCTTCTCCTCTTTCACAAGCTTTCGCGTCCCAAATATAAGAAGCGAATTCTTTGATGGTATTCTCACAACAGGCAAGGAATATAATTTCACCATTATTCAGTTCCATACCGGTAAACCGAATGCCATCAAGCACATCATTTCTTGCTTTTTTAACCTTATACCCTCTCTTTTTAAGCAGAGCAATAAACGAAGCCGCAGCCGGGTCTACAATAATGGAAAGCGGTCTGATACCATTTAAGAACTCTTCCAAATCATTGGCATATTCATCGTCTGTCTTTTGCGTGCTTTCATCTCGTCCAGAATAATAGTACTCTCGAATGCAATACCATTTTCCATCCACTCCTTTGCTCCATAAAAGAAATACGGTAGCATTTTGCGTACCATAGTCACAACTCACGTAATATTTTCCAATTTCAGGGACTGACATCTCTTTTACTACATGACGATTGTGCAAAAACATATCGTAGATAATGCCTTCTGCAACCGTCCATAGACCAAGGATGTATCTCTGGAAGAACACTCCTGTATATAAAGACCTGTATCTGGCTTTCACGGTTTCCGAAAGACTTAGATTATCATCCATTGTGAAATGCAGATACAGGATTTTCTTAAGCCCTAAGTCTTTGTTCTCTTTCCCAGCTTTCTGTTCTAATTCATCTGCTTTTTTCTTGCCAAGATATCCAATAGATTTATCTATCCAATTAACCTTAAACCAATGATACGGTCCATCTGGGTTACAGTTGAACCAAAACTTCGAACCATCCACAGAGCATCGTCCTGTTGCCTGATTTACAAATGACTCCGGCATCAGTGCAACTTCATCAAAAAAGACCCCTGCCAAGGTAATTCCCTGGATGAGGTCTTGCGAGCTTTCATCTTTTCCACCAAATATATAAAAATTGTTTTCTACTTCTCCTCTGGTAATAACTACCAGGTTATCAGATCTGTGGTCTGTTACCTTGTAGCCGCGACTTCTCAGCATCAGCTTCAACACAAATAATACGTTTCGTCTGAAAGAACCAATGGTTTTTCCACACATAGCGAAATTCTGACCGTTAAACCTTGTCATGGCCCACATCACAAAGGAAAGTGACATACTAATGGTTTTTCCAGAACGGATAGCTCCATCTGCTATGATTCCATCGTAGTCCTTTACCGGAGATGCATCACACCACCAGTTCAGTACCTTGCGCTGCTTCTCGGAGAACGGTTGAAATTTAAAAATCTGCCTAACCTTCTTCATCCGACCAATCCTCTCCTGCAGCGCCATTTAATGCTTCAAGGAAACCATCATCTGCAATTTCATCTTCATCATTAAGCTGCGCTTTCGCTTTCATGGATGCAATACGAACCTTTTGTTCTTCTGTAGCCATATCCATATGCTCAGCAAGCCAATCAAGTGCTTTCATCTTATCAAGAAGTTTTATGCTCGCCCCATCTCTTCCTTGCTTCACCTCAGATATCAGTGTTCCATCGATGTTTGTGCTCTCCTTGAATCTAACTGTATTTATAACCTTGGTAAGTGTTTTTTTCTTTCCAGTTTTTTCATCTTTTATCTGTGCAGGACCATACATTGTCATAACCGGCACCTCTTCCGTACCGAATGTGACATAATCTGTAATATCAGAAAAGGCAATATCCATATATTTTTGAAACACATCCTCTTCTGTAAAATACTCGCGATTTAGACGGTTCTGTTTGAGCTGTTGGATTTCGCTTTTTATTCCATCATTTTCCATCATTCGGTACGCGTTCGATGCTGCTGTCTCATAGCTACAATCATATGCTTTCTGATACGCTTTGGTAGCATTAAAGTAGCGCACATAATATATGCAAAAAAGCCTTTGTTTCTCAGTCAAATCAGGATTTCCCATTACCTGATCAACTTCTTCCACAAAGACTTCTTTTACTTCTTTTTTCTCTTCTTTTTTTGTATGCACACTTTTTTGATTTTGTGTGCACACCTTTTTCTCATCTTTAGACCACTTATATCTGGTCTTCCATGACTTTACTGTATTTATAGTTACACCGTACTTATCAGCAATTTCTTTATACTTCATGCCGGCACAATAATCTTTGTAGGCTAACTCATAATTCTGCTTTGTTTCTTCATTCGCCACGTCACCACCTCTCATCTCGCTCAGAAATATCTTAAAAATTTGTTTTCAGCTTATGCGAAAATTGTAATTTTGCAAGTTCTGACAACTTATCTCTTTCATCCCCTAAAGCGTTTGTAAATATTTGCCCTTTATAATCCCTTAAATACATATACAATTCCAGAAGATTGTCTTGCAATTCATCTTCTTCGATCATCTGAAACTCATATCTATCTATTGCTCTTTTGGAACTTTCTATTTTCGAAAACAACTCAATCAACATATCAATTATGTAATCAAGTTGTTTCTCGATTTTGGATTCTTTGCGAAAAAATTGCAATTCCTTAGGTTCTAAATGAATATGCGCATTCATAATCTGATAAATATTATCTATAATCCTTGTCTCGTACTCTAAATTTGAGTAACCCCCTTGAAACAAATAATATATTGGAATTATTTCTAAAATCAATCCACTAAGGAAAGAAACCTCTACCGTTAACAATCGCTGCCTTTCAACTCTATAATTAATAATTGCAACAATAAGTGACAAAAACGCACCTGTAAAAATACCAATAAGGCAGTTTACTACAAAATCTGCATTCAGAAATAAATTTTTAATTGTAGAACAATATGTAATCACTGCTGCCATCGTTAAAGATACTACCGCAATACATGCGGTTATGTATATTGCATTTCTATTTTCTCTCATTCTCTATCTCTCCTTTTGTGAAATTAATTATTAGAAAAGACACCCGAAGGTGTCTCTTTAAAATCTATTTATTATATTGTCTTTTTATATATTCAATTATCTCTTTTTTATTATCGACATTTCCTTCGTCTACAAATCTTAACATATCATCTATCACTTCTTCGTTTGTACATTCACAGACATTACTTAATGTTGATAAAACATAATCAATCTTTACTTCATTTGCCACATCGGATATCGTTTTACCCTGTGCATCAATTTGATTATACGTACACTTTATCTTGTACAATTTTATACAATTCTTTACCAATGCAACTGTATATAATATTATAAATACAATATGATATATCTCCAAAAACATAATGAGATAAAAAATTTCTTTTATCACTAAGGTAGCATTGCTACATATTACGAAATATAACGCAATAAGGATAATACACTGGATAGCAATATTGGCCGCTAAAAAAACGTAACTTCTTAAAATATCACTGATTTTCCCTTTCCCATTATACTGCTCAATAAGCAATGATTCTTTTACAGAGAACATACTGACTACTATTGCAATTCCGCTCAAAGAAAAACCTAATAACCCAATAAATGCATTCAGAATATTTGTTGAAAGATTTCCAACTGCACTCTCGTAAACCTTGAATTCTTCATAAAAATT
This sequence comes from uncultured Lachnospiraceae bacterium, assembly GCA_900554415.1. Classification (GTDB taxonomy): domain Bacteria; phylum Bacillota; class Clostridia; order Lachnospirales; family Lachnospiraceae; genus Allocoprococcus. The sequence continues at coordinate 41,776 of USGU01000006.1, forward strand.
ATTAAAAACACTTGTCACCACAAAAAGCAGAGTAACAATAAGAGATGCTAATACTTCCCATTCTTTTAAATTAATCAAGTCGTATATTTTTTTATGCTTTTCATAATCATTTTTCATTTTCCTAATCCCCAAAATCATGTCCAATAATTACATCCCGGCAAGCATCTACGAATTCTTCTATCTTGCTTATGTATCGCTTTACTGGCTTATGATCTTCAGTGCTCCTTGTCACTCCATCTCTTCCAGTTGCTTCAACCTTTGCGTATCCATTTCTCGTTGCTTTATCTGCTGGGACATCTTTTTGTAAGGTATCTATTTCATTAATAGCATTGCTTACAAGTTTGGAATCCAAATTAAGTCCAAGTCTGCTTGAAGATGTGAATATAATACTCTTTTGTGAGACATTCGCCTCTTCAAACTCATCTAACTTATCACTTCCATTTTGCTGTATAGAATTTAATATTTCTGTGTCCGGATTAATAGGCTTTAATATTATATTCAATCTTTCTATTCCATTAATCCTTTTTAATTCATTTCGCAAATCATTGATATTTATTCCTTTTGTATACATATCTACATCAAAAACATAATCCTTTTCAGCCAACCTCGCAGCATTGTTCAACATTTGTGCAAATATTTCAAGAAATTTTTTATAACCAAATCTTTGACTTGTATTATACCCAACCATCTCATTAAATACATCAAAGTAAAATTCAATGGCATCTGTATTTTTTATCGACTTATTTTCCAACTCTTGAGTCATAGGATTTTTCACTTTGTAATTCAGTCTGGATTCTTTATCCAATCTTCCTCTGATATATGTATCCGTTTTTTCTCTTATATACACACTGTAATGCACTGCATTGCTGTGCACATTACCATCTTCTCCTATATATGGATTTTCTTCATCATAATACATTCCATGTTGAAAATATCCCAAAATATCTAACATTATATCTCTCATTTGTAATTCGTTGGAATACACTTTATAGATATGTTCTGAAACTAAATTAATTTTCCCAAAATACACTGTAATATCATTCATCTCTGTTCCCCCACACATACTCAATAAATACCTATCTCCATAATATCTCACTTTTCGACATTACGCAACGAAAAAGACAGTCATTTTCAGACTGCCTTTCCAGGTATTTTTCAAATTATAAGGAAGGATAAAAGAGAAGTTGAATGGGAGAACGCTTCTTGCTTTTTTCCTATCATAATCATAACATATGCAAATTATTAATATTATTAATCTTCCAACGTATCTCCGATTATTTGAGCAATTCTTCCTTGCGTATATCCCAGACTCTTTCCAACATCTTCCTGCGTCATCCCATCCAGATACACCATCTCAAAAATGTCCTTTTCCATCCCTTCTGGCAAATTACCAATAAACTCCTCTACTGCATCAATGTCCGCTTCTAGCTGCTTCTTCCTTTTTTCTTTCTCCAAAATCCTCCGTTCCAGTTTATCAGATGCCTTTGGTTCCGATGCCTTTACAGTCAAATGACCTTCTGTATATGGGAAATCATCACTCGACTTCTGCACCTTTATAGAAACTTCTGGAATTTCAGAACGCTTTTCTTCCAGCTTAGCAATAGCTCTCTCAATAACAGATAGTGTTTTCTTATTCCTTTTGTAGTTATCGCACTTTTCTTTTAGCACTCGTCCTCAACTCCTCATCTACTTTCTTGCGTATCTGCCGGATAAGAGTTTCCCCATCCAAATCACAGTAAAACCCAATATCCTTTCGGAAAAAGTTTTCGCATTCTTCTACCGTATACAAGGCTGGCATATCTTTGGGTTTTCGATGTAATCGGATAAGTGCAAGACGATATTCTTTGACAGCCTGATATACCACTGCGCTGCATAGTCTTTCATATCCATCATGGCAAAATATTTCTTGTTTCTCTTGTTTTATGCTGCTCATCCTTTCTATGTATTCCTCCACAGTGTAGCGATTCATTTCTCCATTCACTGATTGCTTTCTCCAACGATAATGGCAATCTCTTCTCCGTTCCGTCCATCATTGATTAGGTTTATATCTCCATAATAATCAAAAACCATTTCCCCTTGTTCGTAGACGATAATTCTTCCAGTGTGGCAAGGTTTTGGGTTTGTGATTGATATGACGGGTTTATCGGACTCATCCGTTTTAGTTCCATTTTTACACCCAGTAAGCACAGCTGCTACAAGCAACATGACAAGGATTATCCTTTTTCTCTTACGCATCTGTTTTTCGCTGTTATTCTTCATCTCTTTCACCTCGTTACCTTTTATAAACAACCCATCTGTCTGCACCTTTGAATTTTATTTTTATTTTTACTGGCATTCCATCATTTATAGCACCCTTTGACTTATATTCTCCAATAATCGTTGCTGTTTCTAGGATTTTATGGTTTTTTTCACACTCCATAGCTTTTTCTTTGTCTGAATAATCTGTGTTGCACACCTGGCACGTATATAATGTCTTTTCAATCATCTGTTCCACCTCTTCAAACTTTCCGTTTTCCAGCTTGTACCATGTATCCGCCTTGATTCTTTCGCCACTCTACTACTAATTCTCCGTTTATCATTCTGGTAACACCTCCGGAAAATCTCTAATGGACATTTGACTTTCATTTTCAAACACAAGCATTTCATTCTTTGCTCTTTCATAGAAATTTCTGTCAATTTCAAATCCAAAAGCACTTCTTCCAAGTTCATGCGCGGCTCTTAATGTCGTACCGCTTCCACAGCATGGATCGATCACAACATCTCCCTCGTCAGTGAATGTTTCAATCAGCTTTTTCAACACCGATACTGGCTTTTGAGCAGGATGTATTTTGGGAATATCCTTTCCATCTTTTTTCCAAGTGAACCAATTAAATACCATGTGTCCAGTTCCTCGAATGTTCTTCCCATTCTCGTCTACTTTCAACCCGTTTCTAAACTTCGGGAGTCTATCACGATACAGTAATAATGCATATTCTGTAGCACCAACTACACGCATATTTGCTTTCAATACCTGAGGACTATAATTTTTGATAAACACCAAAGGAATATAATTCACAAAACCATGCTTCTTTGCTGCATCAATCAGAGTTGGTAACTGTTCAAAACTACAAAACACAATCATGCATGGACTATCGCTGCTTCTTCCTCTGGCCATAGGCTTAGTATCGTCCTTTTTAAGCATCTTTGAACAGAAGTGAAAGTATTCGTACAAGTTAAAGTTAAAATCGCTATTAAAGGCAGATTTGCCTGCTAACTTGCTTTCTCCATTCTTGTTGTCTCCGCCGTTATACCACATTGGATTGCTTCCGTAGAAGTTGCTTCCAACATTGTATGGCACATCCGCAATAATCAGCTGCGCTGGTGGGATTGCATATTTTTTGTAATTCTGCATTGAATCTCTATAAATATCACATTTAAGTTTTTTTCTTTGCTTCATCTTCTCGAAAGGAGCCGATATATCTTTGCCCGGCCGGAGCTCTGTCTCCTTTCTGTAGTTAATCAATCAACGTTGGTCTACCCGTCCTATCTACTCCCTGAAAATCTTCGATTTCATCATAAACTGCATATAATTTATTCAATAAATCTTTTGGAACCATACCTCCAATCGCTCGGTCGGCATTTCCTCCTTTTCCAGTTACGCACGTTGTTATTATTTGTACCAAATTGTCATTGCCATTTAACATATTTTCTATCTTCTTTTCTTCTTTCTCTTTCTTTTACTTCCTGCAAAGATAAAAGCATTCATATTTGCTGGATTAAATCCACCAGACACCGTTTTCTTTCCGGAACTGTGACCATATTTTACAGTATTGCTCATTGGCCCTCCTAATTTCCAAGCAACTCTTTTGTCAGCTTGTCCATGTCGTAATCCCGCTCCTCAAAATTACGAAATTTACTATCCGTCTTTTCCTGCTTCTTATTTCCATTCTTCTTTCCTTTTACCGGGTACAGATTCTTCCATCCACCGGCTGTTGCTTTCTTTACAATAGCCAAACGTTCCGCACTGTCAGAAGACATCGAAAGCAGTTCATCCCTCATAGCCTCTATCTGTTCATTGGATATCGCACCCCAATTTTTCTCACGGACAACAAGATATAACTGGAACGCATTTTCAAGGTTTGTATCATCAAAAACGGACTTATATACTTTATTTTTATTTTCTTTTATTTCTATAGTATTTTCTTCCGAAGTATTTTGAATTTCTTCGGAAGTATTTTGAATTTCTTCGGAAGAAATTCGCTTTAAGGCCGCACTTAAGAAAGGCTTCTCCGTTTCTTTTTCACCAAGGAGCCAATATTCTTTACTATAGAGCTGTCTTTTCATGCGCTTTACTGCTATCTCGTAATAGCGTCGCTGAATCCCAGCAGAGGTGATGATGTTTTTCGTCATGAGGTCATCGTCTAAGAGACCTATCTCAGAGCAAAAGTGCACCACTTGCACGACAGCCTTTTGGTTCTTTACCCACTTGTTTCCAATCATTTTTATAATCATTCTTGATAGCTTATCCAAGGGGATTTCTGCATAGTAACCGTTTTTGTACACAATACAAAGAATACAATCATATATGGTTACTCCAAGAGGACCAAAACGGTCCAATAAATCGAAGATTTTATCATCTTCATAAAAGTCCAACATTTTCGGAAAGTATGTAAGCCCTGGTTTATTTGGCGCTCCTCGCCCCATCCGCTCCACCTACCCTCCTATATATTCCTCAACGGTAATATCAAGTCCCTCTATTGCGGCATACACTTTCTTTGCCTGCACCAGTACGATCTGCGTATCATCGTGATAAGCAACTCCATTTAATGCGTCTGCAACTACTTTTACAATGTTATCCATATCCGGTTTTTTAAGCGGAAGTATCTTTCCTTCTAACATCTCAAGCCGTTTCTTTTTCGGCGTGCTCTGAGGTGGTAAAAACCTTGCTACAATACGAAGCGTAACCGGAGTACCGGCTTCCAGATACATTCCTTCCGATTCCGTCAGATAACGCTCTTTAATGAAATTCTCATAAAGTACCGTATTATCCGGTGTCATGGAAATATTTTTTCCCGCATCCGTATGATGAAAGGTTCTTGCCCTTGCTTTTCCCTGCGGTTTCCCTGGAACCATAAACATCACTGCTTTCATTTCATACCCCTTTCTGCCCGTACCACAGTTTTTACGTGTGATACGGGCCAATCAATCATCTACAAGTAACTGTGTGATATACTATCCTAAGGAAATACCATATCTATCCAAAAAACGATGCTTCGATATCGTCACTTGGCTGCACTGCCTTTACTGGTTCTTCTTTTGCCTCATGCAGTTCCTGCTCTGATACCACCCTATCGTCTTCTGTGCTTACGTCATCCACATACTCCGTCTTTCCGTCCTCATGAATCACTGCCATGTCTTTATCAATTGCGTTCTGCAGGTCAATACTCATAATCCCCCATTTACTGATAAGCTGACGAAGCATTGTTTTTAGCGCCATTCCATCAAAATCCTTAAACCAGAAAGAGGAATACTTCCACATATCTTTTTCAGGGACTTTCCCCTGTTCCAATAACTCCAATGCCTTTGCACCGCCATTCTTGTGGAATGCAAAGGAATATTTCTCTGCGTGCGCCAGCATCTTCTTTTTCGACCAGTACAAAGTCTTACGGAAACCATTCTCGTATTCGAACATTGCAAAATATCCCATGGTTGGAGCTTCTTCTCTGAGGATATCATCTTCAATTAAGTTGACTTCCATTTCCTCATCCAGGGGGTCGTAACGAACCAGTTCCCCTTCCTTGATTACCAGAACATTCAATTTTTTATAGTAACCAGAACGGATTGCAAGCTGGATGTATCCCTTGTATCCAAGTTGGAACTGCGCTTCTTTACAGCCTTTCTTTTTGTTATCAAATGGGACCATGTAAAACTGACCAAGCTGTGGTGATGGAGAAAGGTTTAGGGCCTCTCCAAGTAATGCTGCATTTACGATACTTGGACTGGTGCACTCTTGCAGTGCTGGTGTACTCTGCACCGCGCTTACGATACTGGAAATAAACCTTGTCCCATTCTTTCCACCTACAACCTGATTAATCTGCTTTTTTACTGCATCATTCTGCAGATATACCGATAATTTCATCGACTGTCCTTGTCTTGCCAGACTGTTATTTACTGCCATTTCTTATTCCACCTTTCCAAATCTAATCTGATTCTCTGACATATAATCACGAAGTGCCATAAGCTGCTTTTTTGTTCCCCATACACGGAAATCAAGCTGTAGTACCGTTTCTTCTTCAGGCTCTGCTGTTTCCGCTTCTGGAACTTCTTCCATCACTGTTTCAGGCTCCTTAATCCGTACATCTGCGGATTCCTGCCCTACCGTTTCCTCCGCTCTCTGCTTGTCCTGTTCTGCTTTTAAACGCTCTGCTTCTAATTTCCTTTTCTGAATGCCAGCAAGTCTTTGCCCTTCCCGTATTGCCTGGTTCACATCAAGCGTTGATTTATAAACTTCCATTGCTTCGAAACTGAATTCTGGAAGATTATTAATCGTAAGCACATCGGAACCTATCTGATACATCCGGCTCTTCATCTGTTCCTCGATTTTGGAAAGAGTTACGGTTGCGTTCAGCCATTTTTCGTCCCAAATCATATCGAGACTCACAAAGGTCTGAAATCCAATGGATGCAAACAATGCTTTAATTTCTTCTTTTTTTGCCACTTTTCTTCGCTCATCAATCTCTTTTACCTGAGAATCGATTAGCTTAATCGGTTCGTCAATCAATACCGTGATTTCTCTTACCTGCTGTTCAAATTTTTCGTATGGCTCCATACAGATTTTCTTTACACGCTTTCGTTCATCTTCAAAAGCGTTTTTTAGCTTATTCAAACCTGCGCGGTCCTTTTTCATATCTGCAAGTGAATCCTCGGTATATGCGATTGTCTTGTAATCTTTTACCTTTTCAGCGATTGCAGCTTTCAGTTCCTCGTTATTCCACAGAATCTGTTCTGTAAGCCAGTTTTCCTGTGGATTCATAATTCTAAGTTCCATAGTGTCCTCCTTCTTTATATTTCGGGAAGTATGAGAGGTGGTTTCCTGCCACTCTCTACATACTTCCAAAATTTGATTTCTTCATCTAGCAGATAATTCAAATCATCTTCAACTTCTGCTCTTTCGATGAAATAGGGTTTTTCTTGTATCCTCACTTCCATTCCCCAGTTGCTCCTCAAACGTGCCAGAAGAACAACAAATTCATATCCGGTAACAAGGAGATAATGTAATACCTGGGTGTAATAATTATCTGGAATACGGTCTTTCCATTTTTCATACTGCATGGACTGCAGAATATTGGTAGTCTTGATTTCGAGAATCCCTTTTCTTCCGTCCTGATCAATCAGTTCACCGTCCAGTGATGCCTGCATGAAAGGATGTTCCCGGCTTTGCAAAATCCGGTATTCATGGTGCAGCACCTGGTACTGTGGGTAATCCAGCCGAAACAATTCCCTGATATGGTGCTCTGCTTCTTTTCCATAAATCACATATGGCTTTTCTGATATATCAGATGTCATTTTCCTTCCAGTTTTTTCCTCAAACAGTTCAATATTGGTCTTATAAGGATTCTTCCCAACTACTGCACTTGCATCACTGCCACCAATTCCATGTAGCCTTCCTTTTAACCATGCCTTTTCGTCTGCAAAATCGTAAATTTTATATGCAGGCTTTCCTTTGTCTGTTTCTTCCTCTGCATCCTCATCTTTCTTGTCCCGTTCCCTGCAGATGCATTGTTCTCCGGGGTCTAAGTTATCTCCACAATAAGGACACGTAACATACATTGCCATTATGCAAATACACCTCCCAGATAATCCTTTCCAAAGCTGATTAATTCTTTAAATTCATCTTCCTCATGCAACCAATCTCCCGAATAAAACCACTCCACAAGCATCTTCCGGAACTCTGCCTGGTCTTCCTCAGTGCCATGCAGACATCTTTCCAAGGCATATTCGTAAGCCTGGTCATCTTCTATAACTGTGTCTTTTTCACTTCTGATACCTATGTAAGACATTTGACATTTCCTCTATTTTGTTAGATAATAAATTTGATATTTTGCATGAGTGCCTGAAACTTGCCGGTTTCGATAGGCACTCTTTTTATATAAAACAGCAACCGAATAGCATAAGGCCTATTGCTGCTCCTATGAATGCACCGCTTAAAATTTCAGCGAAACTTCTTTTTAATGCATCCAACTCTGCCTCGCGCTTCTGACGGTGTTTGTCGCAGGCGAATATTCGTTCATGTTCTTTCGTCATACTTTCTCCTTTCAGCTTGTCCAATTGTTCCCGCCTAAGCGGTTTTCTCTTTCTCAAATCCAATGTTTTGCATTTCTTCATTAATCCTTGCTGCAACCATGGATTTCAGTTCTTCTGCATCTAGCTCCTCTTTGGAATACAATTTTCCATCAATCCGGAATTTGCTTATAATCTGTATTTTTGTCATAGCACCACCTCGCTTTATCTTATGAGGGTCCGATTGTCCATGTTGATATATTCTGTGATTCTGTCGGCTACTCTGCGGGCCCAATAATTCACTTCTCGGTCTGCCATGTCAATTTCTTTCTGCAAAGCAATGTACTTATCCGTTTTCTCAGTGGTTCTTTCTTCCAGAATCGCATTGCCAAGTTCTTTCAATTCCTTTTCCAACGCTTCTTTTCTTTGCTTTTCATCCAAATACGCTCGGTGCGCTTCTAAAATCTGTTCATACATGCTATTACCTGCCTTTGTTTACTTCATATATTTTGTTGTGGTATAATCTTCCTATCAAATGATGAAAGGAATGATATTATGTCAGATGAAACAAGCGCTAAAACAGCTTTAATCAATCTCCCTGAAGTACCAGACTCCATAGATAATGCTTTGCAAAATCTTACTGATATTCCTACTAAAAATGTAGGGCAAACATTTGGCGACATTTGGTATCTTGTATTTGGTTCAATCTCTCATGTCGCTGATAAAAAGCGTATGAAATATGCTGCCGATCTCGAGCAGTATCGTAAACAATTAGCACAATCTATTGAACAAATTCCAGATGATAAAAAAGTAGAAGCATCAATCCAAGTAACTGCACAAGCTCTAGAAAATTCAAAATACTGCATCACCTCTGAAACACTACGCGACATGTTTGTGAACTTAATTTCTGGAACCATGAATCGAGATTTTGAGCCATTGATTCATCCTTCTTTTCCCGAAATGATTAAGCAAATGGATGAAAATGATGCCTGTATGCTTATGGAATTAAAAAGAAATAATCGTAATATTCCAATCGCTGAATTTCAAGAATCATTTGATGAAGGCAAATCCACTATCACATATTTCACCAATGCTTACATTAGTGAGATTTTCGATTTATCATTATCAGACTGTAGTTGTTCATTATCATCACTTGAACGTATGGGGTTAATATCTATTTCTTATGAAAACTATTTAATTGATGACTCACGTTATAAACCTTTTTACCAAACAACTGTATACAAAGATATCGCTAAAGAAATTTCTAGCTATAACCGAAATTCCAAAATATGTTTAAAAAAAGGCATTTGTACTATTACCCCGCTTGGAAAACGCTTTATTTCAACTTGTGTATCGTAGAATCTACGAAGTCTTTTGTTTTTTTACAAACTTCATCTACATAGCCATCTACTATTTGAAAATAGCGGGTGGCTAAAATTCTCGTTGTAATAGCGGAAACTATTACAGAACATCCAATACAAATTAACAAATCCATTTTTCCCACCTTCTTTCTCTAATTTAAGTAGCACTTTGTAGCATTGGCGGAGCTTCCTCCTACTCACTTTCATTGCGTCTCTTTCCTTAAGCACTTCTACGCTTCTATGACGCCTGTTCAATCAGTGGAACATAACCATGCTTCTTACGCTCTCGCATCTTCATCACTGATAGTGCTTAAATCATCTTTAACTGCATATGACTCACTAACAAAAACGTTTTCATCGGAAATAGTTACATCAATAGCTACATGATGTTCATTTACAAATGTGAGAACAATTCCCTCTCCAAAATCTCCATTGGTTTCTGTGCTTCTCACGTCTGCCACCTTGAATCCAATAAGTGGAACAAATGCTTCTTTTTCTCCTGCGTACTCATGACTTATAATATTTTTCATTTTTCTCCTTTCTACTCCTCCAGGAAATACTCAATCGGGACATTTTACATTCTTAACTGAGCATTACAGTCTTGAATCATAATCCTTGTGTTTGTGCATGGTTGCCAGTTCTTTACGTAATCAACAGCTTCATCGAATTTCTTCTTTGGAACATTATTACGAGCATTTACATTGAAATAATGCTTTAAATCCCTGTTGCATTCGGCAAATACTTTCTTCCCGATCATTCTGTACGCTCCGCTTTCTTTTCCACCAAGCGCATCGAGCACGGCATGATTCACGACATCGCCCAAGACCTGTTGCTGTCCATAATCGATTGTCATATTGTTTTCAAGGTTCAAAATTCTCTCTTCATGATTATCAATCATTCCGAGCTGGATTCTCATCATTTCCTGCTGGGTTAGCGGTTTCTGATAAGAGCCTGTCTTTCTAATTGTTGGAAGCACTTCGGATGTTACCCAGTGCTTGAATCGTTTTGCTGATTCTAATTTGCTTCCAAAGATTAAAGCGTATAGACCGGATTCATTAATAAGCCATCCCCCGCGCTGTCCTAAACTCGATAACGATTTGTTATTGAGTTTATCTTCCTCATCCACGTGGTCTGCAATCGCCTTGCTGGCATTCATATACCCAAGGATTTCTGCGACATCCTTTCCGACAAACCACACTTCCTCATCGATAGTTACTGTTCGTATCTGCCCGAACTCGGCATTTTCGAAAATTTGTAATTCGTTCATTCGTCTCCTTTCCAATAATTGAAAATTCTTTTACGTTATGATAAAATTCTTTCATAGGAGGAATTTCATCATGTACTGGACTATATTTGGTCGAATTGCTGATATTTTAAGTTTTATAAGTTTTTTTGTTTCTCTCGGTATTCTTCGTAAAATATACTCTAAGGCTGAAGTGCAGAAGGAAACATATAAAAAGGAGCGTGATGAACTACTTATTAACTTACGTGCATTACAACAAAACATTTGGACTGATGGGCTTACATCCACCGAAATCCAAGACGCCTTACAAACAAAGATGTTCGAGTATCAAATGAAATATCTGCTCATTTCTTCTCCTCGATGTATTTTCCACGCCTTTCGATGTAGCCACCTATTAAAACTTGGAATAAATAAATCGAATACCGAAAAAATACGACAAGATGTATGTTTTTTAATAGCAAGATTATCAAAAAAGGAGTAATTATAATGGATACAAGCACAGCAATTAAATTTATCGACAAAGCAATAGAAAAAACAAAACTGCAACAATTATCTTGGAAGCCATTGCCTGAGGATATCCCAGTCAAACCTTTACCAATAGATAATTCCAAACTCATATCTCCTTTGCTTACGCTTGGAAAAAATTTATCCGTGCAAGACTGTTATGTTTCAAAATACAAAACCGGTCATCTTCTCTTGCTTACTTACCGTTCTACTGTAGACTTGGCTCTATGCACACCTCCAGATGGGTGTATCTTTTCTCTTCGTATGCAAGACGAAAAGAGTAAGTTTGCCATAGAAATTTCCAACAGCACTCGCGACACCGATGAAGCCACCTATCTGATTCGCTTATATAACTTAATAGCTAAAGATTCATCAAGCGTCAGTTTTCTTATTGACGATTTCCTCAATAGTTAAACCCTCATCACTTGATGCTGTGCCAGCTTTCTTATCACGAAGGCTGGCTATTTTATTTGTTGCATCTTCAAGCAACATGAGCTCCAACCGCTTCACTCGTCTTTCCAAATCGTCCATCTTTCGACTCTGCGCTTCAAAATACCATTTTGGTATCCACACCTACACCACCTCCTCTCTATCACCATCACCGCTTCGTTGCATTTTTGGGACGCTCGGATTAAAAAAAATATCTACTGGGTCTTCCAATGCAAGAACTTTGGTTATCTTGACGACTTCCTCTAATGTAAACTGACTTCTCCCATTTAGCTTTGCATTCAAAGACTGAACGGTAATTTCTAAATGACGAGCCAATTTTTCTTGAGATATTCTCGACTCCGTCATTTTCCCTTTTAATTTATCAAAAGACATGTTCTCACTCCTCTCGTTGCATATTTGGGATATTTATATGTTACACCTTGCTTCTGGCATTGTCAACCCATATTTGCAACATTTTTTTCGTTTCATTTAACTTTATGTTGCAAATATGAAAAAAAAGTTTATAATGTACTTATACGGAGGTGCTGATATGAGTGAAAAAGAATTAAGCGAGAAAATGTTAGAAATAATGGAAAGAATGAAAAACCGTAGAGAAGAGTTAAATATGTCATACCAGGCCCTATCTGATAAAGTCGGTATTAGCAAATCTACACTGCAAAGATATGAAACTGGATACATTAAAAATATGCCTATTGATAAACTGGAAGATATTGCAAAGGCATTATGCGTATCACCTTCTTATTTAATGGGATGGGATGATGAGCCAACCACTATCGCCGCGCACTTCGATGGAGAAGAATATACAGAAGACGAAATGGATGAAATCAAACAGTTCGCAGCGTTTGTTAAAAATAAAAGAAAATAGACACGTGTTTATACGTCCTTATTATTGACATACGTGTTTATACGTGTTATAATATAATCATGATAAGGAAAGGAGATACAAAAGATGCCATTGACACCAAGAGAAATGATTAAACTTCTCAAGAAAAGTGGATTTGAAGAAATCAGTCAGAACGGTTCTCATGTAAAAATGAAAAACCAAGAAAATGGAAAAACAGTTATTGTTCCTTATCACTCCAAAGCCATGAAAAAAGGCTTGGAACAGGCAATATTAAAACAGGCGGGGCTTAAATAGTCCTGCCATCCAGAAATAAATGGAGGTACTACGTATGAACAGATTATTTTATCCTGCAATTTTCCACAAAGCAGAAGAAGGTGGTTTTTGGGTTTCTTTTCCAGATTTTCCAGAATGTTTCACGGAAGGCGATGATATGCAACAATCATATGAAAGAGCGGTTGATGCATTAGGACTTGCGATTGTAAGCAGAAAAGACGAAAAAGAAGAGATTCCAGAACCTGCGGGAATAGATGAAATCAAGGTCGAAGACGGGTTTGTTGTTATTTTAGAATTCGATATGCTTGCGTACCTCAAAAAGCATAACAATAAAGCTGTGAAAAAAACACTTACAATACCAGAATGGTTAAACGAATCTGCTTCTGCTATGGGCTTGAACTTTTCGCAGGTACTTCAGGAAGCTTTACTTGCAAAAATACAGACCAAATAAAGGGATAACTATTCTTATATACTTGAGTGGGAGGTACTTTGTATGAATACATTGGAGCGTTTAGAAGATGAAGCCTGCAGGGACGGTATAGACGTAATTCATTATGATTTTAGAAGTGAAAATATAAAAGGTCTCTATTGTGATGGTACTATCGGAATAAATAGGAATCTTTCTACAACAGCTGAGAAAGCCTGCACACTCTCTGAGGAACTTGGACACCATTATACAAGCGTAGGAAATATAATTGATATGTCAGACGCATGGAACCGCAAACAGGAACGACTGGCAAGACTCTGGGGATACAATAAACAGATTGGTCTTGTTGGACTTATCAAAGCTTACGAAGCAGGTTGCCAGAACAGATATGAAACTGCTGCATATCTGGAAGTAACAGAAGAATTTTTAGAAGAATGCATCCAGTGTTATCGAGATAAATACGGGGAATATAAGATAGTAGATAATTACACCATCTATTTTATTCCACACCTGGCAGTATTTAAAAGGGTATAACCGCATTGCGATTATAGAAAATGTATGTCAAAAGAAAAAGAGGTATATAAAATGAATTTTAAAAACATTTTTAAAATTTTTTCTAATCAAAAAGACGAACCCACTTTAGAACCACAAGATGAATTTTATGCAAATCATCACGATTATATTGCTGATTTAGACGCAAATATTTCTTCATACATAAGACGTTATCAAGCTTCTTCCAATATTGATGAAGAGATTTTTATACTACAAAGATTTATTCCTTATTATCATGAGAAAAGAAATGAAACGAAAACATTAGGGAACGAATTTCAGCAATATTTTGACGAAATGTATGAGCACTGTCATAACAGCCGTGAAAACGATTTCTCTATGATTACTTATTATGAAGAACGTCTGGATTATCTAAAACAGCACTACGAAGAAGAGAAAGAAAAAGAGCAAAAATTAGTAACCTTACATGATGATATTCTTCTACTCTTAAAAGAAAACGATGGTATTTTACAAAAAGATTTTTGTAAATTATTCAATTTAAATATCAGAGATGATGTCCGTCGTGAGTTATATTATGACGAAAAAAATGGGTTAGTATCTAGGGAAAAAACAGGGAATACTTACATACTTCACCTTGTATCACCTAAATAACCACATTTTAATCACATAAATGTAAAACAAAAAAATTTAATCGAAAGGGGGTAAAAATATGGGACGCGATTTAACAAAAGACGAACTCGAGAATCACAAGCAAGATGCTTTAAGGAAAATGGAAAATTATATTGATTCTTTGATTAATGACCAAAATCCTAAAGTAGCCGGAAAAGCCGACAAACTCAGTTATTGGCTTGAGGACTGGGTGACTTTTCTTAATTTTGAAAATGAATTTTCTCCTTCCAGTTTGCGTACATACAAGCGTGGCGAAATTATAAAAGCTCATTTAGGGTATAATGTTGGAAGCGAGGAAGGCGGATTACACTACTGCGTAGTAGTCGAAAAGAACAACTCTAAAAACTCTCCTGTTTTAACGGTTGTTCCTCTTACATCTCTAAAGCAAAAGAATGATATCGATCATCTTCATAAAGGGTGTATCTATTTAGGAAATGAACTTTTTACAAGTTTAATGTCCAAAATCTCTTATACAGAAAAATCAGTAGTTGCTAAAGTTACAGAATTAACATCTGCTGTAGCTGCTCTTTCAGATGTATATACAGAAAATGCTCAAAAAGAACGCGACAGGATATCACACGAATTAAAAGTATGCTACAAAAATGTTACTATGCTCGAGCGCATGAAAAATGAAATTGTAAAAATGAAATTTGGAAGCATTGCTCTCGTGGGACAAATACGCACCATAAGTAAGATACGTATTTACGACCCGAAAACTAATTTTGATATTTTGAGTAAAGTAAAATTATCAAACGAAAAATTAGATTTAATAGACAACGAAATTATAGCTAATTTTACCGGCAATAAACAAAACTAGATTAGTTATATGGTGCATTTTCTATTGACAATTGCATATACTGAGGTATATAATGAATATCTAATAAAACAAAGCCGTTAACCGGCAGTATAAAAGACAAAGCTCTCAGATATCTGACGAGCAGTATTCATTTAAGACCTCGTAGTAATACGAGGTCTTTTACGTTATATAAACCATAAAACCGCCTCAGCGCTACCAACACTAAGACGGTCCATATAAACTACATATCCGAAGATATACAGTCTCATTGCAAAAATATTGTATCATCTTCGGGAACAGCTTGCAAGAGAACAAAAGTTCTCAGGCTGTTATTTTTGTACCTTTTTTTACATAAAACTTACAAAGGAGCTGATACAATGTCAAATAACACCCCTTCTTCGCTTCCCGATTTGCGTACCGGTGCTCTTTACATCCGTGTATCCACCCATGAGCAGGATGACCTTTCTCCGGATGCACAGACCCGCCTTGGACTTGATTACGCAAAATCAAATAATATCATCGTCCCGAAAGACTATATTTTCGTGGAAAGCGTCTCTGGCCGGAAAGCGAAAAACCGGCATGAGTTTCAGCGCATGATTGGTCTTGCTAAATCTCCGGAGCATCCCATTGACGTTATCATCGTCTGGAAGTTCTCCCGGTTCGCACGTAACCAGGAAGAATCTATCGTGTATAAGAGTATGCTTAAGAAAGACAACGTAGATGTAATAAGCATATCAGAGCCACTGGTAGACGGTCCTTTTGGAAGTCTGATTGAACGTATTATAGAGTGGATGGACGAATACTACTCTATCCGATTATCCGGAGAAGTACTGCGAGGAATGAATGAGAAAGCCCTGCGCAATGGCTACCAGCTCTCTCCACCTCTCGGATACTCTGCTGTAGGTGGTGGAAATCCTTACATAATAAACGAAGATGAATATAAAATGGTATCGTATATCTTTGAGCAGTATGATGTGTATGACAAGGACTGGACTGCAATTGCCCGAAGCATGAACCAAAAAGGATGGAAAACCAAAAGAGGGTCTGCATTCGATATTCGTTCTGTAGAGCGTGTCTTGAAGAACCCTTTCTACTACGGACTGGTTGTTTGGAATGATACTTCGTTTATGGGTACTCATGAAGTACGTCTGACCAAAGAACAGTATGACAAGCGAATAGAAAAAATGCAAAAGCGATACCGTCCAATTAAACGCAGAAACCCATCTACTTGTCTCCATTGGCTTTCCGGGGTTTTAAAGTGTGGTCACTGCGGAGCAGGACTTGTGTATAACTCAGCCAACAGATGTCCGAATTTCCAGTGCTGGCGGTACGCAAAAGGCCTACACATGGGTTCTCACTGTATTTCCGAAAAGAGGGTAGTCGCTGCCGTGTATGAATATTTTGAACAGATACTGGACGGAAATCCTTTCACATACACCTATCGCGCTCCTATACGGCCCGAAACGGATGATGCAAAGAAATCCTTACTGGATGAACTGGAAAAGCTGAAAATCAAAGAGCAGCGCATCAAATTTGCTTACGAAAATGAAGTAGATACACTGGAAGAATATAAGGAAAATAAATTGCGTCTGAAAGCAGCGCGTGAGAAAATTGAATCCGAACTGGAAGAGATTGCTGCCGAAGAAGCTCAGAACGAACCGACAGGTCCTACCAAAGAAGAAGCACTTGCAAAAGTGAAAACTGTGTACGATATTATCTCCAATCCGGATGTAGATTATACCACCAAAGGGAACGTTCTCAGAAGCCTTGTAGAATCCATAACCTACTACAAGGAAGATGAGAAATTAGAGTTTGTATTTTATATCTCTTAGCAAAAAAAGCCCGGAAATACGGGCTTTTTTCGTATCATCTGTTACTGTCATCCGGTCCACCGAACTGACTGATGATTACCTGGGCCATCTTCGGATTGGTCTGGGTAATTTTTACGGGATATTGTAAACGTTTTTCATAATTCCACATAAACTAACACCCTCCTTCCTGCCATGGCCATGGTTCCTGAATCCAGTTCCATCTGTCTGTACAAGACATATCTTCAAAATCCACGATGAGCGGGCCATAAAACCGGGAATACTCTTCCAGCAACTGATTTCTTTTGCGCACATTTTCCTGAAAAAATTCCGTTGCCTCCTGATTGGCAGGATGTGTATCTAAGAATAATTTCACATCATCCACCGCAAAACTGGCTTCATTAATCGCATTCAACAAATCTCTTCGGCATGGACGCATTCCATTTCTTCCATTCATGCTGCTTCTGTCACTCATATTATGTCTGTCATTCATATTGCCGCACTCGTTCATATTCTCTCTGCAACTCATGAATTGCACCCTCCTCTCCCACAAAATGGCATATCTAAATCTGCAAAAATTGTGCCTCTTTGCAATGCCATTCTTGCATTATAAATATTGTCCCAAGTCTGCCACGGCACATATGCCATCGCCAGTGATTTTCTTTCTTTCACAGAACAAGGCGCGGACACCGGAGTACTGCCGCATTCTGTTCTGCTTCCGCACTCGCAATTTCCACGCCTCATATTTACATTTCCACAACCTTTATAATTCTGCATGAATAATACCCCTTTCTATCAGTCTGTACTTTATCATATGGATATTATTCAAAAATGTGCTTTTATCAGGTATGCCCTTTCAACTACACCATCTTCTACTTACTGCTTGTAGAAGTTGAAGGTGATTCTGTAAGTGTTACTTCCACTTCAGATTCTGTATACTCTCCATTATTTTCCGGAACCTGAACGGTAACGGTAACCTTTTCACCTACTTTGTAATAAGCCAGCTGTCCTTTCAGCCCATCCATACTTGTAACACTGTTTCCGTCAAATGCTGTAATGATAGTACCTTTGGAAAGTCCTGCTTTCTCTGCTGCACCATCTTTTGTTACTTCTGCAATATAAACTCCGGTCGGCATATTGTACATCTGAGCACCGGTCTCATTTACATCATAACCTTTGATTCCAAGATAACCCTGTTCATCTTCTGCAACCTTTGTTCTGGTTTCCTTGTTCATAAGATTCTGAATGATATCACTGACATCGGAAATCGGAATTGCAAATCCCATACCTTCTACAGTAGAATCACTAATTTTTGCAGAGTTAATACCAATAACTTCACCATTAATATTTAAAAGGGCACCACCACTGTTTCCAGGATTGATTGCTGCATCTGTCTGAATGTACGAACCATCGTAACCTTCGATAGAACGGTCTTTTGCACTGATGATACCTGTTGTAACAGACTGTCCATAACCAAGTGCATTACCAATGGCAATTGCAGGTTCTCCAACTTTCAGGGAATCAGAATCACCGATAACTGCTGTCTTAATCTGACTCATTGTATCATCTGGAATAGAATCCAGCGGAACAGCTACCACTGCCAAATCTCTTGCTGAATCCGTTCCTTTAACAGCTGCTTCAACACTTTCTTCATTACAGAAAGTTACGGTCAATGTCTCACTGTTTTCTACTACATGGTTATTTGTCACAACCAGAAGTTCCGAGTCATTCTGGCCGACAATGATTCCGGAACCGGCACTTTCGCTTGGCACTTCCTGATAGCCACCGAAGAAGCTCTGTACTTTCTGAACACTCATATTGGTAATGGATACAATAGATGGCATAGCATTTTCTACTATGGTAGAAATATCTGAAGTAACAGAGCTGTTTGCAGTAGTAAGCTGAGCACTCGTCACTACTTTATTTGATGATGTAGTGGATGAACTGTTTTTGCCAAGCACCTTACCGGTCAGATAGCTGCCTCCTTCAAATGCTGCTCCTGCAAGTCCACCGACTAAAACAGCACTGAGTGCAATTGCAACTGCTTTCTTAGGAAATGGTTTCTTTGGCTTTTGTGGCTCCTGTGGTCCCTGCTGATAACCATATCCATTGTCCATATTATTGTTATCTTCTGGTTTATAATAATTGTATTGATTTTCCATAATTAAAACCCCTTTCCGCTTTCTATGTTTCATAGTTTATTCCACAATTGTGACTAATTTGTGATGAAACATTTAAAAAAGCTTGAAAAGGGGCTTTTTATTTTTCTTATTTATATTTTTATGATTCTTCCGGAATAATCACAGCTGATACAAAATAAGCAACCAGTGCAGTACCGCAGCTCACGCATCCAACCAATGCCACTCCCAGGCGGATAAGTGTCGCATCTACATTAAAATACTCTGCAAGACCTCCGCATACTCCACATATCATTCTGTCTGTTTTTGACCGGTATAAACGTTTTGGTTCCATAATTTTCCCTCTTATATTTTTTCATTTACAGGAATTAATCAAAGTCTATAAAGTCCATCTCAAAAGTATCTGAATTAACACTTTTCTTTAAATCCTCATCCGACTCATAGTCTTCCTCATAATCGTCATAATCGTCATCGTCTTCATATTCATCATCGTCTTCAAAATCATCGTCATTATAATAAGCATCATAATTTTTCTGATTCTTTTTCTCGTTCTTCTCAAACGATTCTCGTAAATCAGCTAAATCATCTTCGTCATCATCGAAGTAATTGTCTGACAAATCCTCCTCATCATAATCTGTCTCATTATCATCATAATTCAGATAATTATCATCAGCTGGATTCGGCTGTTTCTTAATTTTCTTTTTCTTCATTTCTTTCTTAGATGGCTTTTCTGGTATATCATCTAAATCAATACCATATTCATCATATAAATCATCCAGTTCTAAATTGCGATGCCGAAGCTTAACAGCCAATGTAATCAAAATAATAAGCAGAATTACCAGACCGCATGCCACTCCGACAAATACCCAGATAAAATGGTCATATACAAAATTTGAAATTTTTGTCAGGGTACTCTCGCTCTTTTGAGTTGTAACAACTTCTTCACTTGCTTCTACATCATAAGCCCTCTGGTAAGTATTTTCCTGCGCATCATAAAGATAAAATCCGCTCTTTCCTTCATTATCAGAAGCATATACTACGTAAAAGTTATCTCTGTCCGGCACAAGCCATACCGGAAATTCTATACCATTAATCGACATACTTGCTTCATCATATCGCTTCTTTAAAGTAATTCCTGCTGTATCAGCCAACATAACAATGGACTTATCTTCAGAAATCATAATTTCTTCGCATGGATAAAAGCTGTCTTTTGTTGCGTTATATAAAAAGAATGCACTCTTTCCCTCGCTGCTGGTTAAATATAATCCCTGTACTGTTCCGTTCTGCTGAATAATTCCCTGATATGTGGCATCCTTGTATGTAATTTCGCTTGCCATAAATCCTGCCGGAACAGAAGATTCGGAAAACGAAGTGGAAATTGTATATGCGGTTCCACCAATCTCAATGCCATCTGATGATGATGCACCGGAACTTTCAATCTTGCTTGGATCGCCTTCTGCAATCTTGATATCTGCATATCCTGCCTCACAGGTTACGGCTGCATTTCGCTTGTTCATTACGGTAGCTGTTCCCTGCTCTATTCTTGTGGTTCCTTGTGCAAGTGCCTGAAACTGCATTGTAAATTCCACTCTGTCACTGCTTCCATCTCCAGAACCTGTATAGGTGAGCTGTCCCTCTGAATTCTGGGTTACGCCATTACCTTCAACAAACCGAAGATAACCGGTATCATAAGACATCTGTACAGTTGCTTTTCCAAGAACATCATTCTTTGTAACCACAGTTCCTGTAACCGTAAATGTCTCTCCCACTGCAGTCTCTAAATCAGTAAAGAAAATAATGCCGCTTGCTGCAAATGAAGTTATTGGGAAACATGGTAATATAAAACATACTGTCAGAATCAGTGCTAAAATTTTTCTCATTTTCTTCATGGGTTTTCTCTTCTCACTTTCATCTTCTTTAGTTTGATAACTGCAAAATGCATATATCTCTTTTAATTATACCTCTTTTTGGTATGGAAGTCTACTTTTATCATAGTTTTAAATCCATTGTTTTAAATCCATTGCCAGAGAACTTGGCAAAGACTGTACAACGATTTCGAAGGAAATAAAAGCTCATATCTGTTTTGAGAAAACAGGTGCTTCAGGCAGAGCTTTCAATGACTGGCACGTTTCCCTCCTACATCAGTGTTCTCTTCAGAAACTTTGACAGTATTGCACCCGCTCGGACAACAAGCTTTGCTAGACTTGTGGCAAGTGCACTTTCTCCTGCATCTCTTACGAAAAATATATTTTCCTAAGCTCTCCAAGCCTCCCTATATCTGCAATGGCTGTTACCAGCGTACCAGATGTTCTCTGGAAAAGCATCTTTACAAGGCTTCTTATACTCAGAAGGAATACGAGCAGGACAGAAGCGAATCCCGTTCCGGTTTTGCCTTTTCTAAGTCAAAAATAAAACAGCTTGACGATGTGGTGTCTTCTCTCATCAAAAAGGAACAATTCTTGCAACATATCTCTGTTTACCACACTGATGAACTCACGCAATCTGAAGGGACCCTCTATACCGATATAATAACGGTCTCTTTCATGCCAGAACCATTGATATGCCTCGTATTGTATGCATGCACCCTAGCAAAAAATGTTTCCCAAAAACTCAAAGAATACAAATCCTGCTACATTGGTCGTGATTTTCAGTGCTTTGAAAATTATCTAGATGAACAACCTGTTGCTGCTGTCCGACAGCTTGACTCTGTAGAAGGCACGAAATGTGGTGCTGTCCTTCTTACCATACATTTCGTAGAGCAGGGACTGCAGCTTGCTTCCTCCGTAAGCGTAATGATTCCCAATCTGTCATTAGTATGTTCAACCTGCTCTATCTTGGATTAAGAACCGCTGTTTTCATGGAACTTTTCCCATGTCTCTTGACGGACGCTAGCAGTGATTTTTTCAAATTCTTCTGCGTTCGAATTGGATACACAGGGAACCGTAGAACAACTATGTACTACCGCAACATCGATGCCACTTACCAGAAAAGAAGCCACAAAAACAACCACAAAATGATTCAGAGAATCATTCCAAAAGGGGCCGACCTTGGACAATACTTACAAGAACAGATTGAGCTTAGGATAAGTCATGTTAATTACTATTCCAGACTCTTCTTACATATGCAAGAGTGTTCTCTTTATCATAATAATCATAGCGTTTTGCATTTTCTATGCACGTACCTTTTTTTGTATTAAGTGCATGCATCAGCATTCCGTCCCCCAGATAAATAGCAACATGCCCAACAGAACCATTACGAACATAAAACAGAAGATCCCCTGGTTCCCATGCCGATTCATCATATGCATTGACATAACTGCCACATTTCGACTGTTCTGCCGCTGTACGTGGTAAACTTACTGTAAAAAGATTCCTCATAATCCATTGCACAAAGCCACTGCAATCCCAGCCATTCGGAGTCGATCCTCCATACTGGTATGAAGTTCCTTCATATGCCCTGACCATATCCAACATTCCTGTCATATTCTGAATCCATTCCCCGTTTTCATTAAAAAAATGAGAAGTTCCATCCACTGTATATTTGCCAACGACCATCGTCCCACTTTCTTCCAGCAAATAATACCATCTGTCCCACAATTGAAGCCAGCCTTCCTGCATCACTCCGTCTGTATTCATATAATACCAACTTCCATTTTTGTACAGCCAGCCATTAACCATCGCACCATCTTCATTAAAATAGTACCATTCATCATTTATCCACTGCCAGCCTGTTTCCATTTCACCGTTATAATTCAAATAATATTCAGCACCATTTATATATTGCCAGCCAGTCAGCATAACACCATCATTATTCATATAATACCAGTTATTTTCTTTAAGTAACCAGCCTTTATATTTTTGGGAATATCCGTCGAAGAAATACCAATATCCGTCCAGATATCGCCAGCCTTCTCTCATTGCACCCGAATCCTCAAAAAAGTATGTAATACCATCTACTTCCAATTCACCGGTTACCATCACTCCATCGGAAAGAAGATAATACCAACTTCCATCCTTATACAGCCATCCTGTGCAAAAACTGCCATCCTCTTTTATATAGTACCAGTTATTATCTACCCACAACCATTTTGACTGCACCGTGTCGCTTGCCATAGTATCAAATTTCTTACAGTTCAATAACAACATTGCTCCCAACACTGTAAGAAATATTTTCTTTAAATTTTTCATATAAAATGCCTTTTATCTTTCTACTTTTGCTACTTATTAATCATAGTTTTTAATAATATAGCCATAAACTCCCTCAATCATATTGTATTCTCCTTCCCAATTAGGAATTGGAGTCCTCCAGTCCGGTCCATATATTTCCTCTAAATATTGTTCTGGACATTCTGGAATTCTGAACTCAACATCATGACATGTAATTTTTTGCATTCCCTTAAACGGAGCATGTTCATAATATCCAACATACCATAAATCCTGCCCGTTCTCTTTTCCTGCTCCATTAAAATAAAAGTATGTAATCATAGTATTATCATCTTTCATCTCATAAAGGAAAAAGTCTACACTGACATTATCTTTAATATAAGTCTGTTCTGTAACCCTGCCCTCACACATGAATTCGTGCTTTTTACGAAATTCAATTTCTCTCATTGCTTTTTCAAGATTTTCCCATGAAAACTGTTCATTTGCTCTGACACCAATATCAATATCATTGTCATGCACAATAAATCCCCCATCACGCACAAGTCCTAACATTGTACCATATGTGTAAAAATAATCAATATTATGTTTTTCCAGAGTTGTCCCAATATTTCCCGCATATTGGTACCCCAAACGATGCAAACCTTTTAATTTTCTGTTCTCAACCACACTGAAATATGCTTTCTGATAACTGTCATAAATCCATGGGAACTTTCTTAAAACATCTCCTACTTTTGGTCTGACCACAGTCTGTATCCACTTTTTCATCTTAACACCCTTTCATTTTATCTTTATTTTTCAATACAACAATCAAACGATATAGCACTTCAATTGCAGTTGCAACAGACATCAGCCATGCCAATGAAACTGCATTTAACTTTCCTAAATATGATAAAACAATCAAATTAATAACATGAACTGCAGAACTTACATAAATAGATATATTCGCATGATTTGCCAGCCCCATTGCCCCCAGTGTTGGAAATCCTAGAATATAATCCGGCAAAGTTAAAACAGCCAACGGCATCATTCCACGCAAAACCTCACCTGCCGGAGCAAAATCAGCCCCAAAAAATAAATAACAGATTTTATCTGCAAATATAAAAATCACAACTCCACCAATAAATATTATTGGCATAGTTAACGATAATACTTTTTTTACCAACTTAAAGTCTTTGTTATTTATCATATACGGGTAAATACTATCTGAAATAGGTGACAGCGCATTTTGCCCTGTCGAAATCAGCTTATATGCTGCGGTATAATATCCAACTGTAATTCCAGCCGGATCCAAAAATCCTAAAATAACTGTATTGGTAGCCGTATACACTGTAGATATAATTCTTGACAGGAAAAAGGTTGATGAATGTTTTAATCTAGCCATTACATCCTGTACATTTACTTTTACAAAAGTAATTCCATAATGTTTCTTCAAATCAAAAAAAGACCATCCCGTTGCAATCAATTCTCCCAAAAGCATAATTGCCGGTACACAATAATAATCCTCTGGTTTCTTCAGGAAAATAAAAATCATTCCAGTAAACAATGCCTTTGTAAAAACAGTACGGTAAGTAACCATTGTCATATTCTCTAATCCACGATAAATATAATCTGGCTGAAAGGACACCGCAATTGCCTGCATTAAATACAAGAAAAACAAAAGTTTATCTGCTCGGTATTGTGGTACAAAGGAACAGATTCCGTATAGAACAATAACAGATATTACAGAAAAACATATTTTTATCAGATTGACACTTGTCATGACTTCACAAACTATTTTCTTATTGTCCCTGTTCCTTGCCACTTCTTCTGTCGCTGACAATAAAAAGCCAAAATCCAAAAACAACTGGAAATACATCATTAAAGCCGTCGCAATACCTATTTTCCCATATATAGAAACTCCTAAAACCCTTGTTTGATAGGGAACTGTTATAAAGCTGAAAAAATAGGTTGAAAATCGTAAGATATAAAGCATAACAGTATTTTTTAAAAGAACTTTTTTATTTTTATTCACAACTACTTAACTCCCTTAACACTTTTCTTTAACTTATTTATCAGAGGAAATAGCCAATATTGTTCATGTCGTATGATAGAAACAAATATTTTCTCTTTCTTACTCATAGTTCGAATATATTTATTTTGAAAACACTTCGGATGTTCCGCAAGAATAGCTTTCTTATAGCGATTACACTCTGACTTGGTGCAATTCCTTAATGAAACTTCCCGAATGGGTAAAAATAAGCCATTAAAAAATGCCATAAACTCCAGTTCTTCCTTATATCTTTCGTACGCATTCATGTCTTTATAATAACTCAAGATTCCCTTTATCATATCTGTTCTGTCCTGAAAAGCTTTTTCCAGACGTGCAGATGTCATAATTGAGCCGCTTCTGATTTCATAATAATAATAAGGCTTGTCTATATAGACAATTTTCTGTGCCACTAAATACAATTTAGGTATCGTTCCTAAATCTTCGTATAACCTTCCTACCGGAAAAACAATGCCTGTTTTTTTCAGGAAATCCATTCGGAATATTTTATTACAAGCCGAAGGAGACGTCAAAAGTAATTCCGGTACCTCTTCTAGTGAAAAAGCATTTAACGGAAGATTTTGAGCACAAACAGTAAACGCACCTTCCTGCACTCTGTAAAAGTCAAAAATAAGTATATCCGCTGCTGCTTCTTCCATCTTTTTCACGCAATCTGCAACAAGATTCTGTTCAATATGATCATCGCTGTCACAAAAATAAACAAACTCTCCCACTGCATGCTGTAACCCCACATTTCTGGCATCACTAAGTCCGCCATTTTTCTTATGGATTACTGAAATTCTCTCGTCCGCTTTTGCATAATCTTCACAAATTTCAAGAGAGTTGTCAGTAGAACCGTCATCCACTAACAATATTTCCAAATCCTTATATGTCTGATTGCAAATACTATCAACACATCCTTTTAAATATTTTTCCACATTATAAACTGGCACAATTATACTAACCATTCTCTTTATCCTCTTATCTTCTCCATCTGGCTCCGTTTAATATAATGCATAACATCCCCCAGGAAATACCATAACATAAATGCACCAAATGAGTTCGTGTATAATCCCTCTAACAAAAATACCATTGAAATAGCTACAACCGCAATTACAGATGTCAAAGTAACGATATAGAAAAAATCATTTTCCTTACATTTCCAGATAAATGTCCATATATCACAAATAACTCTTATCATAAATGCAAGCAAAATACCTAGCCCTAAAATTCCCTGAAACACCAATACATTAATATACTGATTGTGTGTATTTTCAAACACACCGTAATCATTATTAACACTATATGTCTCCGGAACATTTTCTAATGCGTATGCATCAAAAGTAGTATATCCCGTTCCAAATAACGGCGAAGTTTTCCAAACTTCAATTCCACTTTTCCACAAGTCAAATCTTCGATTGCTGATATCTGTTTCCTTATCGTTTTCACGTTCTTTTGCATATTCAATTTTTGTCACTTCTTCCATTTCAGTCTTAACTGCCGGAAAGCTTTCTTCTATGTACGGTGCAACATGATTGATATACATTTTTTTCATTCCTGTCACAACACCAGCCATCAATCCAACGGCAACAGATGCTACAAGCACACCGCTTATAATCCTTCTTGCCGCTGTCTCTTTTTTCAGTCCAAACCAGACAGAACAAAAAACCCAAAAACCTACTCCAACAAACATCGCAACCTGTGCAGTACGGGAATCCGAATAAATTACATATAGAAAATCAAATATAATAGTAATAACATAAAATACTTTTAACCACTTTTGAGATACGATTTTACAGAAGTATAAAGCCAGAATAATCATTGCCACACAAAACGTTGCTCCATAATTAGGGTCTGTATACACTCCCCATAGCCTTCCCCAAAAGTATCCTGCTTTGACGCTCATGTCCGGATATTCTTTTAAACGTGCATATCTTGTAACCATCATTACCAGACTTACAACTGCGGCAAACAATGAATATACTAACATGATATGGCTCAATATTTTAACTTCTTTTCGATAATAAGAAGTATCACATTCCATATCACTCAAATATAAAATGCCGAATAATAAGGCCATCCATATAAGCCATTTCAGGTTTTGTCCGATACCATATCGGATATTAACTATAGAACTAATCAAATAGCTTATCCCAAAAAGGAATAAATATTGCCAATAAGGCATTTTCGTATAGCATTTCAAATTTATTACTCTAAGCAAAAAAGTTCCTACAGCTAACACTAAACATATTTTTACTAAAAGAGATTGCACGCTTGTCATAAATATAAATGAATTAAATGTCGCTATCACCAGCATTAAATACGCTATTTTAAATGCAAATTGTATTTTTCTTTCGTTTGCCACTATTGTTTCTTTCATAATATAAATACTTCCTCCCAATAACACCTACAATGCATTCCCGCACCATATTTTTTCTATCATCTTACTCAAATCTTTATTATCAAGTTTTTCACTGTCTATTACAATATTCCTGTTTTCATTTTTCTGAAAAGTGAGAATTTTCTGAATCCATAATTCTTTTTTCAGTGATAAAAAATCGCATTGTTCTATAAGCTTTGATTCCCTCGTTATTCGATTACTCAACAGACAAGGTAGTCCGCTTACCTGTGCTTCTAAAGCACTAATAGGATATCCCTCAAATAAAGAAGGAAGAACAAACAAATCCCCCGCCTGTAAATATTCATTCACATTAGAGATGTCTTTTAAAAACACAACTGCTTCTTCCATTCCATATTGTTTAACCTTGTTCTTTATTTTATCTTCCTTCGAACCTTTTCCTATCAAGACCAGCATCAAATCTGGTCTCTTTTTATGTGCTTCATGAAATACGTCAATCATAAATTCATTATTCTTTTGATAAGTAAAGTTAGCCACATGGATGATAACATTTTTATCATTCCATTGCATTTTATGCCGCATCATTTCACGTATATCTGTATTGTAAACATACTGTTTTGTATCTACTGAATTGTGTACCACCGTGTAATTCTTCCCTGCTAATACATCCCGGGTATACATCCATTCTCCTGCTTTTTGCGAACAAGCAATAAAAGAAGTTGCTTTCTTAGAAACAACCCCTTTGCACAAGTAATGAAGTGCTTTCATGAAACAACGTTTCAGATTATTTTCAATATCAACATCAGAACTATGGCTGTGAACCACACAATTCTCTACTCCACATTCATCAGAAGCAAGTATTCCCAGACATTGAATAGCTGTAGAAATATTAAAATAAGTCACTTCATATTTATTTTCTTTTATTATTTTTTTAATACATTTATATTGTTTGACCGGATGTTTTAATGTAGGCACTTCATAAAGCGTAATATTATACTTTTTCAGGCGCTCGACCAGCTCAGGTTCAATCTTATTGGTTAAAATGTCAATATCAAACATTTCCAAATCAACAGATGATACCAGATTAAGAATGTATTTGTCAACACCACCTGCAAACCCGTTCACTATATATCCAATTAAAACTTTCTTTTTCAACTTCATTTTACCTCTATCTATTACGTTTTACCTTTGCAAATATCATAGGGAGCTTGTCTTTCATAATAAAAGTTACTCTGCCCAGCAAAAGACAAAAATATGTTTTTCTTCTGCACAATGCCATACCCATTATTTTCAGCACGATACTTTCCAACTTAATACCCGGAATTAGATTATTAAACAATTCATCATCATACAACACATTTACCCATTGCTTTCTTTGAGCGTGAGTCATTTTTGATTTCTTGTCACAATTTCTCATCAGTGCAGATAAAATATATCTCAAATAAATATTTCCCAGGATTCTTTTTCTATTTTCTTCATTAATATCCCATACCGTACACAGTTCATTCAATACTTGTACTCTTTTATGAGAAAGTTCAAAATACTCAGGAATAAATTTCGTTGTTATACTTTCATTGAACCTTTTTTTATAGTGATACAGTGCTTTGTTCATTATATACATGCTTTCTGCATATTTCATAAAATCAATATTAAAGAAATAATCCTCATATAAAATGGCACTTTGAAATTTAATATTATGTTCTTTTAACAAACTGGATCTGTATACTTTATTCCACTGGTATCCTAACAGGGTTTTCTGTTCCAGGAGCAAAACATTATTCTCAACTTCACGTTTTGATTTGCACTTCTTCTCTGGCAACACCAATGTGTTTGTTGATATTAACTGTTCTTCTTTATTAAAATATTCTTCAATAACTCCCCATACTACAACATCTGTCTCTGCCTTTTGCAATATCTCTACCACTTCTTCATAAGCATTTGAGGAAATTTCATCATCCGCATCAACAAATGTGATATACTCTCCTGTTGCTTCGTCCATCCCTTGATTTCTTGCATTTCCCGCTCCACTGTTTTTCTGTAAATGTATTACCCGGATTCTGGAATCTTTCTCAGCATAGAAATCACAGATTTTTCCACTTTTGTCTTTAGAACAATCATCGACAGCAATCAGTTCCCATTTTTGATATGATTGGTTTAAAATACATTGAAATATTTCTTTTAAATATTTCTCCGCATTATATACCGGCATAATGATGCTAATACACGGTTTCTCGCTCATTATCTTCCTACCTTTAACTTTGTAAATAACTTTGTATTTTTTGTTTTTACATGTGTAATCACTTTTGCCTCTAAATAAGTCAAAAATGTACTATGCCACTTAATTGGCAATAACATAATCTTCATATATGATGAACGTGGCTTTGCAATCTTAACCATTTTATTCACGCGAGGATTTGCAAGCATTTTTTTTATTTCAGCTTTCTTTTCCTTTTCTGTCATTTCACATTTCGGATTTGTAATATTTTCTACACAGCCGATGAATCGTTCAATATATCTTCTAGCAATCATCTCCATACTTGCAGCATCTCCAACATGCCATTCTTTATAAAGACCCATCATCCAGCCATGCTCTTCTTCTCTTTTTTCATACATTCCCGGTCTATATGCTGCCGTTTCTGATTCCGTTCTTGCTCTAAGGAAATGATAGTACTGTTTTGATGTAACCGTAACCCTCTCTACATTTCTGACAACACTGACATTAAATGGAAAATCATCCCAGAAAGTCGTTGGGAAACGTAAATTATTCTCCATTACATATTTTGCTTCAAAAAGCTTATTCCATGGAGTATATAACAGGTTTTTATCAAACAGCTTGTACGCATTCTTTCTAAATGATTCTTTATCAGGATAAACTGCATCCTCAACCAAATAATCATCTGTTATATATTCTCCGTTACCGCAATAGGTATCAATGTAGAATCCAGCCACAACAAGCTGTGCATTATCTCTTTTTGCAAGATTATACATATCTTCCAGCATAGTCGGCTCTGCCCAGTCGTCTGAATCAAGGAAATAGAAATATTCTCCTTTTGCAATTTCGATCGCCATATTTCTTGCACTCGGAGCTCCGCCATTTTCTTTGTGAATCACATGAATTCTGTCATCTTTTTCCGCATAAGCATCACAAATCTCTCCACTCTTATCCGGAGTTCCATCATCGACAATTAAGAACTCCCATTCTTTCAATGTTTGGGCCTGAATACTTTCAATGGCTTTCCCCACGTACTCTTCTACCTTGTAGACTGGCATAATGATACTTACTTTAATGTTATTACTTTCCATTTTTCCTCTCCTACTCTTCTGTCTGTTCCTCTTGAACTGGTACAAAAATATATTTTTCTTTCATTTTATCTTTTTGAAATGCCTCTGTACTGTCTGACTTTAATAGCACAATTGCAGTTTGGAACAACAATTGGACATCCCGCATAATACTAAATTGCTCTATATACATCATGTCCATAATCAATTTATCTTTCGGTGTAGTATTATATTTTCCTGCGATCTGCGCATATCCGGTAAGTCCTGCTTTTACACGCAGACGATATCTGAACTCTGGAAGTTCCTCTTCGTATGCCTCTACATTTTCAAGCATTTCCGGTCGTGGTCCTACGAAACTCATATCACCTTTTAAAATATTAATAAGCTGCGGCAATTCATCCATACGGGTTTTTCTGAGGATTTTTCCCGGCTTTGTAATACGGTCATCATCGCTGGTTACAGAATGATTCTCAACATTCTCTCTCATTGTACGAAATTTGTATACTTCAAATACCCGTCCATTGATTGTTGCACGTTTCTGTTTAAAGAAAACACTGCCTCCATCATATAGTTTTATCGAAATCGCACTGATAATCCAAATTGGTGAACTGAGTATTCCAAATACAACAGCAAGTCCCATATCCATCAATTTTTTCATAATCCGCTGTTCCATTGTCCATGCTTTGACATTTTTATTAATCACCGATACATCATCCAGTAAATAATACTGTGCATTAATTTCCATAATATCTTCAATTTCCGGATTCAGATACACATTCAATCTTTCCTTATAACAAAATCGGATAATTTCAGACCTTTTTGGTGACGGCACACCATAAATGAATACTGCATCCGCTTTGCCAACTGTATCTAAAACATTTTTATCTCGGTAATCCACAATATAGTCTATCCTGTATTGCTTTTTATACTTCAAGATTGCCCGCACAATTGCATCCAGATTTTCTTGAGAAGAAGTAACGATACAACAGCTCTCTGGGTCATGTATTTTAAAGAAAAGAGCATTTCCCCCATACGTTGCTAAAATAATAATAATGACCTGTACGATATAAGTAAGGCACAATAATCCTACACTATCAAGCCTAAAAGCACTCACACTCGGTGTAATTGTATTCATGATCATCAGTTGTAAATAAGTTACAACGTCTGTAAATCCAACCGCCAGTGCCAGCGAATAAATAATTGGCTTGCTCTTCCTTCTTCCAACATCATACTTTCCATAAATAGACAAAAATAATAATCCTACAATACAATAAGTCGTCATCGTAATTCCCATTGTTCTGGACAAACGTATAACAGTTGGATTCTCCTTTGCCATCATTAATATAAATGTCGCCATAATCACTGCGTACAGAATTAACTTTACACACAGCCACATTGTGCTTTCAAATCTTTTTATTTTCTTTTCCATTTTTC
Source organism: uncultured Lachnospiraceae bacterium (assembly GCA_900554415.1). GTDB lineage: Bacteria > Bacillota > Clostridia > Lachnospirales > Lachnospiraceae > Allocoprococcus. The sequence continues at coordinate 74,319 of USGU01000006.1, forward strand.
CACCTACTCCAAAGCATATCTCTGTACATTATATATGAATATCCTATTTTTCGCAACATTTCTCCATATTTTATTGTTTTTTTATTAAATGTATTACATTTTCTTTACAAAATCCTGTTTAAACCTATCATAGAAAAAGGACTGTCGCATTTGCGACAGTCCCTCAAAAATGCACTGTTATCTGACCCATTCTCCATTATTATTAAATATGTATCTTACACCATCAATTGTCCATTCTCCTGTGTACAGTTTTCCGGTGCTTCCGGCATAATACCATCCGCCCCAGCGATAAATCCATCCACCAGTAAACAGGCAGCCATTTTCATCAAACAGATATCTGGCACCATTTTCACTATAGTAAATACCTGTTACCAATCTTCCATACGATACATAATAATTGCCAACATATCCGGTAAATGGTTTACTATCCTTAAAGTAATACCACGCTGTTTCATCATAGGTCTTCATTGAATACCACCCTGTTGATACCTCTGTCTTATATCCATTTTCATCATATAAGACAGTCTTTCCGGTTTCATAATCATAATTCATTTCACTGGTACGCAGTCTTCCACCGCCACCAAAATTGTATTCAACACCGCCAATAATCTTAACGCCTTCATCTACAAGATATCCATTTTCGACATAATACCAGCTATATGACTCATAACGATTTTGTTTCCAGCCTGTTGTATAATCCTGATTGCCATTGCCATTAATCCAGATATCCTTACCAGTGGCAGGGGCAGGGAACGCCTCATTCTGTGCCATCATTCCATTACCCCAGAAATAATATGTAAGACCATTAATTTTCTTTGCATTTTCCGTATTAAGCTTACCATCATCATTAATGTAGTACCAATCACCAGAATCTGTCTGTTTCCATCCTGTTCCCGAAACAGCTCCCTGCCATGCACCACTTGCAGCAAACTGATGTAGTTCATCACCGATTTGCAGAATTGTATCACTGGCCATTTCTGAATATTCAAAATAGTACCAAGTTCCCCCGATTTTCCTCCATCCTTCTTCAACACAGGTGATATCGCCATATTCATCTTTTTCTGCATAAAGCCAGCCGTTCATGCCTTGATGCCATCCTGATACAATCTTACCTTCGCAGTCAACATAAGATGTTCTTGAGTCTTCTTCCGTGCTGTGTTCTGACTCTACTCCTCTATCAGTGAGCATCTTGCCATCATACAGATAATATGTATGATCCAGCCATCCATTATAAGGTTCACCATTTTCTGAATAATACCAGTCACCATCTATCAGCTGCCACCCATCCTTTTTGCCGATAGTTGCTTTCTTGTAGCCATTTTCATCAAATACATAAACCGTACCGTCAATTGTATGTTTGCCAATCACCATAATCCCCTGGTCATTAAAATAGAAAACATCATCAAGCCACTTGTCCACATACAATCCACCATCAACTCCAGCGTAATGCCATTCCAATCCATCCTGAATCCAACCATTTTTCATAATGGCACCATCTGCATCAGCCATATAAATTTCATTATTCTCCCAATTACGAATCTTTCCAGTCTGCATGATACCTTCATAATCAAAATAATAAGAAGCTCCATTAATATCCTCTACTAATTCCCATCTGGCAGCTTTTCCTTCCGAATCAACATAATACCAGTTTTGACCCTGTTGTTTCCAGCCCGGTGTCCTGTCTATCGCACCTGAAGTATCTGCATACACATTTCCGCTAAACCATGTTCCATCTGTTTCCTGATAGTTCGCCCAGAAAGCGCCTGTCTGCATCTCACCATTCTCATTAAAATAGTAATTTTTCCCATCGATTCTCACGCCTACGTTTTGAGCAACATCCCCCAGTTCATCAAACCAGTACCACTTTTTCGTCTGCTTTGAATAATACCACTGAGAGATCCCGGCTTGTACAATCACTCCATTTGGTTCTGCCAAGAGTACTTTTTTCCCACAAACGAAGCAACCCGTAGCCATTTTCCCATCTGGATAAAAATAGTACTTATCTCCATTAATTTCTTCTATAGTATTTTTCAGTATCTCACCTTTTTTAATGTAATACCAGTTCTCGCCAACTTCCAGCCAACCATCCTGCTCTTTATCCACATCTTTTTTGGTTAATACCCCGTTGTCATCTGCATGATAAAATGTATCACCTATTACAATATCCTGATTTCTTACAAGATTACCGGATGTATCAAAATAATACATTTTTCCTTCATCTTCCAAGGCTTTGTTACTGTACATAAAATAGTCTTTTCCGTAATAATGGGAGTCATACCATCCCCATAACAAATGTCCCTGTTCATCCGCACGAATTTGATCCTGAATCAAATTATTATTCTCATCAAGATGTGCACACCAGGTATAGTCATCTTTAAGCATGATTCCATTACTATAGAAATAATAACCGTATGTATTACCATCTTCATCTTCGATTTCGACAATCTGGCTCGTAACCATTTCCCCATTCTGATAGTAATAGGTGTTTCCATCATCATCCACATACCAGCCATCTGTCACTGCCTTTTCATCATTATTCAGAGCTTCGACTGTCTGACTTTCTTCTACCTGTTGAACTTCTTCCATCTGTTCTTCATCTGCTTCAGGCGTTGCCTCTGGTAATGTTTCCTCCTGTTCCTCTACAGGCTCTGTTTCACTCTCCACTGTTACTGTCTCCTGTGGGACAACATTGTCAGCTGCCATAGCAGGCATTACACTTGTGACACTCATTGCTGCCACGCATAACAGTGCACATACTTTTTTTCTCTTCATTCCTTCTACCTCCTTATGATAGACTTACTCGTATCTATATTATCACATAATTCATAATATAGAAACATATTTTCCGAGTCTTTTTCTCATATTCCATCGCAGTTCTGTCAATTTTTTGTCAATATTTTGTATTTGCTGAATATTTCCGCACAAAAAAAGACTGGAATCCAGTCTTTTTTAGCACATTATCAATTAATATACAGCCGGGTCTGTCGGATCCCAGTTTTGATTATACGGTATCTTTGGCAGCACCGGTCTTCCCAATGGACTGGAAGACGGTCCATCATAAATTGTAATTTCTGTCTGTCCTGTAAAGCAATTTTCATAAATCCACTTTGCATCACCGGTTGTAAGTCGCACACAGCCTGCCGATGCATCAGAACCCAGACGATTAAACTGCCCCGGCATCAGAGAATAAATATCCCCCGAACGATAGTATGGTACAGAATGGAAGAGTACATGTCCCGTAATTCTACTGCAATACTGACCATATGCACCGTATAACAAATGCCATCTGTATTGTGTTGACATTATAAATGTACCAAGCGGAGTATTGCTTCCACCTGTAGAGCATAAGAAAGCTTTTACAGGAATCGCATATTTATTAGAACCTTCCTGGGCATATACCGTTACACAGTTCTGACTACGGTTTACCTCAATATTGTATGGACCTGAAACCATACCTCTTAAATCTGTCTGCATCTCTCCATCGGTATTAAAATAATACTTATATGCACCTATATACTGCCAGCCTGTCTGCATTGCTCCCCATCTGTCCATATAATACCAACTGCCGTTCAAATCTGCCCAGCCTGTCTGCATTGCTCCATCCTGGTTCATATAGTACCATGTACCATTCACACGCTGCCAGCCGGTTCCCATGACTCCGTCATTATTGAACAGATACCAGGTTGTACCTACTTGTTCCCAGCCTGTTGCCATTGCGCCTGATGATTTCAGATAATACCAGATACCATTCATATATTTCCAGCCTGTCTGCATTGCTCCATCCCGGTTCATATAGTACCATGTACCATCCACACACTGCCAGCCGGTCCCCATGACTCCATCAACATTCAAATAATACCAGATGCCACCCGTGTACTTCCAACCTGTCTGCAGGATTCCATATTCATCAAAATAATAGAAAAGTCCGCCTATATATCCCCAGCCATTTGCATACGCACCGTCAACAGTATAATAAGACCAACAATTATCTTCATATTTCCAGCCCGTCTCAATATAGCCTTCTGTATTGAAACTGTAATATTTACCACCGATATTCATAACCACATTTGTCGCATATGTCTCATCCGGATACTGATATCTCCATCCATTTACATCCCAGACCCATACACCATCTGTTTCTGTAAACTGCAACTTTTCGCTTTCCACATTTAACAATTCATCAGCGTTTTCCTGCGCTGCAGCAACAGAAGTAACTCCATCCTCTGTCTCTGCAATGCCATCTTCCTTATCCATCGCATAAACCGTATTTGCCAGCAACATACTTGCACATATTCCACAAGCTACGATTTGTCTGATTCTTCTTTTCACGTTACTAATTCCTTCCCTTTTATCAAAATAATGAGATTGGAGCTTTTGACCCCAATCTCATTATATCTGTAATACCAGATATTTCCAAGTCTATTTTTGATTCTCTTTCAAAAATTTACCCGCATCCTTCATAAAACTTAATACAATCAACACAATTACAATTCCGATAGGAAATGCTGCTATGATGCTGACTGACTGCAGATTACTCATGGAACTTTCGGAAAATACCAGCGCGATCGGAAGCAAAATCAATAATACGCACCACATCAACTCAATCATTTTATGTGGCTGCTCATCTTCTCCTAATTTATGATAACTGTAGCAGGAAGCAATCAGTGCGATAGAATCAAAAGAAGTCGCATAAAATGCTATCATCGTCACCAGTAACAACACTAATATCAGTGGTGCTAACGGAAGCGAACGTACAATAGAAATAATAATTCCATAAAGATCTCCCGTCTGTTCATACATGGAAATAAAATCGAACATTCCGCTCATCTGTTTTCCAAGGGAATAATTACCAAGGATAATAAAACTGACAATCGTAGAACCTACACCAAAGACATAGCCTCCAAGAATCGTCTGACGTACCGTACGTCCTCTGGAAATGCTTCCAATAAAGAATGGAGATGCCACACACCATACCATCCAGTATGCCCAATAGTAAATCGTATAATTCTGTGGAAAATATGTTGTTCTCTGCGGGTCGGTGTATGTAGCAAGTTCAAAGAAATTCTGCACCATACGTCCCAAAGAGGAAAATCCTGTTTCAATAATATATTTTGCTTCCCCACCAAACAGCAGCACATAGATCAGTAATCCAAAAAACATATAAATACAAGCTTTCGCCAGAATACTGATTCCTTTGAATCCATGAAGTAAGGAATAGGTGTAAATGACACATGTAATCAGAAGAATTACAATCGTAACCACAGTTTTATTTAATTCCACATGAAAAAGTTCTCCGATAATACTTGTCATAAGCGGTGTCGCAATACTAAATGTGGTTGCCGTTCCTGCTATCAATGCAAATACCGCCAGCAAATCAATGATTCTTCCCAGAATTCCATCTGTACGCTTTCCAAGAATCGGACGGCATGCCTCTGAATATTTCTGTCTTTCCCGGTTCCTTACATGTAACATGAATCCAAATGCAACTGCAAGCACCAAATAGAATCCCCATGGAATCAAGCTCCAGTGAAAAATCGGATACACACCTGCCCAGTCCTGAATGCTTCCCATTTCTGCAATATGAGGGTCTGTGGCATACATAATCCATTCAGAAAATGAATAGAACAAAATATCAGCAGCAAGTCCTGCGGTAAACATCATAGAACCCCAGGCAAAAAATGAATATTTCGGCTTCTCATCCTGTCTGCCAAGCACGATATTTCCATATTTAGACAGTGCAATGTATCCTGAAAGCAGGAATACCCCCAGTCCTATAATTAAATAGTAGGTTCCAAAAGTATCACCGAATACAAAACGAATCTGGCTGAGTACCTGATTGGACTGTTCCGGCATTTTGAAGAATAACAGACATAATACTAAAATCAATCCCAATGGCAGTAAGGTAATCAGCCAGTCTATTTTCTTCGGTTCTTCTATCTTTTTTTCTTTCTCATTCATTTTCTTTTCCTCCATTGTCTTATCCTTAAGTTACATTTTCTTAAGACCTGTATCATAATCATAACAAAACTGACTGTCTCCGCATACGAATTGAAATCCTTTTACGATTCCATTTTCCTTTACCGGAATAATCTGATGGATTTCCGCTTCCCTGCAATTCAATTCCTCTGCCACCGTGCTCAGAACCTTACTTCCTGTACAAGTAAGATATTTGTCATCAAACTGTCTCAGTTCATCGATACTGTCAAATTCTTCAATCACTCCGTCCGGGTATTTTCGAATATACAAATCCAATTCATCCATATGTGCCATATACAGGTCTTCCCAGTAATTCTGCCATAAGGTTTCCATCTGAAAAGCTTCTTCCAGATACGGAATAAATTTTTCGTTGAACCTCTGATTCAAATACACAGCACCTTTCATGACCCAAGCATTTTTGCCACCTATCTGCACTCCAGTAATAAGACCGTTCTCATCATATTCCAGGCACCATTCCGGTGTTTTCCCTTCCTCGTACACTGCCGAATAGTAAGACTCACTCGTATTGTATAGGAATACATTTTCTGTAAAATAATTATCTGATGAACAGATAAAGGTATCTTTTAAATACTGCCTTGCCACGTACAGGGTCGAGAAATTATTCATCTTCACATAATAGGGATTCTCTATCAGATGCACATCATATTTCTCTTTCAGATATGAAAATTGTTCTTTCAGATAACCCACTACAATGATAATTTCATTTATCCCTGCTTCCCTGAGCTGACGGATCTGTCTTTCAATCATAATCTCGCCCTTTACATTCAGCAGAGCCTTGGGAGTTTCCAATGAAAGCGGTACAAAACGGGAGGACATCCCCGCCGCCATAATAATTGCATTTCTACTCATCTTTCATTCTCTCCTTCGCAATTTTATAATATTCTTTTGCAAACCGGTATTGCTTCAAGGAGTATTCTCCAAACTCTACTCCGCAAATTCGCTTGTATTCACACCAATTACTCCATAAAAATCCGCAGACTGCGATATAACAGTAAATCTTGGTTCTTACCTGCTCTGGACATGCATTTTCAAAATATGAATCAATCAATTTCTCTGTATGTTCTCTGTCATACATTGCGTAAATTGCAAACATTGCAATATCCACATGTGGGTCCTGCATTCCTGCATATTCCCAGTCAATCAGATAAATTCGGTCATTCACAAACAGGAAATTATCAGGTACTGCATCAATATGGGTCAGTGTCCATTCCTTCTCCTGTCTGTCAATATATTGTTTCAGCTCGTAGACCTTCGCCTTCGTCTGCTCGTAATCACGGTAAATGGATGGCTCTCCATTTCGGTAGGACTCATACAGCTCAATCTGAGTGAAAATATCAAAAGTATGCTCTACTTTCAGCGGCATATGATGTATGTTCCGTAAATACTCCATACAGCGTCTGACATCTTCCGGGTTTTCCGCATCGCAGTTTCTCGCGCCCTCCAAAAATTCGGTAATCTTATACCCCTTCTCTTTCGACATATAAATGACCGGGTCGCAGATTTCCTGCCCTTTGATTGCCTGATATACATTGTACTCCTGCTCCCGGTTAATCATCTTATCCGTTCCTTCGCCCGGAACACGCATGATATAACGCTTCTCTCTGCAACGGAACCGGAAAGAACGGTTCGTCATTCCTTTCTTTAGTGCTTCAATCTCTGTAATCTCTTTTAAATCACATTTCAATGCATCGGCTGCAATCTGCAGCAATTCTGAATTCAGATGATTCGAAGTTTCATCCAGATTACGAAGTTCTTCCAATGTATTAATTTCAACCACATCATCTTCAGATACTTCTTTCGGAAGGAACATCATTTTCCCATTCTCCATGGCAGCGTCTTCCCAGAAAGAATGTTCATATTTTCTGTGACTGCTGCATGTTGCCAGCCGTTCCGCCAGCTTTGGCGCTGTCTCTGCATTTACATATGCAATGCCAACCATGTGATTGCCCTTTTCTTCTTCACGGGTCAGCTTCAGTTCTTTCTTACGATTCACACGGACCGTACTTTCTTCCTCCAGCTTATCATTTACCATATACCAGGAGTATAATTCTTCTTCGGAAAACGGATTCTTCTCACACCAGATATCACACGGCATGATATAAGCATTGCTGAGCCGTTCTTTTACCAGAGACAGGGAATACAGATTATTCTTATTTGCATACTCTCTGTTATAGACCAGTTCCACTCCATACTCATCAATCAGGTAATCATATTGCTCCTTCATGAACCCGACCACAAGCGTAATCTTATCTATATGAACTTCCTTTAACTGCCGAATCAACCGTTCCACAAGAGCTTCGCCCTTTACCTCTAACATTCCTTTTGAAACTTCGGTATTAATCGGAATCATACGCATCCCTGGTCCAGCCGCTAGAATCACTGCCTGTTCCGGACGATTTGCCTCGTATAATTCCACCGCTTTCTGAGTTAATTTCATTTCTCTATCTATATATCCGTTTTTCATCAGTTCGTTCACGGATGCATTTACCGTTCCCAGAGAATATCCCGACGCTTCTGCCAGTTGTCTCTGATTCGTATACTTACATTTTTTTATTGTGTTCATCAAATCAAATTCTTGTATGTTCATGTAATAATTATCCTTTCTTTTCGTGAACTAACTGTAGTTTAGCACGCTGCACACTGTTTGGCAAGTATTTTGCATAAAAAAATGCCCAAAACTTTTCCATCACATGACAAAAGGCCATTGCTCTGCAGATGATTCATCTGCTTTGCAACAGCCTTCTTCTTTATCTTTCTTTATGGTCCTGTTTTAATAATGTAATACCGCACCTGCGGTGTTCCTGCATAAATATGGAAAATTTTATTTATGTCTACCTGATGCCAGAACTGGTTATGCCCCGGATAATCTCCCCAGTAAATTCCAATGTGACAATCTGCCCCGCGTTTGCTCCAATCCGGTTCGCAATAGAGAATATCACCTTTTACTGCATTTCCACTGGTCAAAAGTTCACTGATAGAATTATATACATAATACGTGGCATACTTTTTCGCATAATCAATCCAGTTGCATGCATTTACATAAGACCCTATTCTTCCCATTGCTGCAATTTCATTCAGATTTCCACCAATCTTCTGAATCACAAATGCCACAAATCCTGTACAGTTTAAACCAATATAACCATCCCACCTGATATCTGGGAATCCTGCGAACCATCCTCCGGATTCTGCGAAATGTCATCCGGCACTTGCTGCTCATCATCTGCTATCCGGGATTCATCGCCTGTCTGTTCCCCGGCATAATTTTCACCAGATTGCGCAGTGTCAATGTCCGCCGCATATACATGGCTTCCATTCACAACAAAAAATACACCTGTCATAATCCCCAAGCCAAGACAGATGCTTACTATTTTCTTTTTCATGTCCTCTCAATTAACCCTTTCTTTTTAAGCATTCCTATTCTATTATAAAAATATTATATTTTTGGGCAAGAGCTTTCTGTATAGAAAGCTCTTATTTATTTTATTGCATTTATACTTCTTCTATATTATAATATTTTCAAACAATTCTTTATGAGGAGGTATCGATATGAAGAAAAAACTAATATTACCTTTACTGGTAGCAGGACTTGCAGTCTCTACCCCTCTCGCATCTCTTGCTGCTGATGCAGAACCCCAGGCAGCAACCGAGATAAGCGAACAGGAAGTCGTTACAGAAGCAGACGTGGAAAACGTTACTGAGGAATCGGTTCCTGTAACTTTTAATGACGCCTATGGAACCTGGCAGCGTTCCGGCAACCGCTATTGGTTCCGTTTTAATGACGGTAGTTATGCACATGACGAAGTCGGTGAAATTGACGGTGTTACCTATGCGTTTGACAAAGACGGCTGGATGGTTACCGGATGGGGATATGTTGACGGTGACTGGTATTACTGCAACGGAAGCGGTGCTATGCAGTTTGGCTGGCAGTCCATTGGCGGACACTGGTACTATCTCGACCCGGAATACGGATTTATGTATGCTGATGGTTTTAAAGAAATCAACGGACAGACCTATCGTTTTAACGCAAACGGTACTTTATTTTATGGATGGTATCAGGAATCCGGAAGCTGGTATTACTTTGACGACAATGGTTACTTATCTACCGGTTGGAAATCTATCGGTGGAAACTGGTATTTCTTTGACACCGGTTCACATGAAATGTTATCTGACGGATGGTACACCATCAATAGTGTAGACTACTACTTTCTTCCAAGCGGAGCTATGGCTGATGGCTGGGTTCAGCAAGCGGGCGAATGGTATTATTGCCCAGGCGGTAAGGATTATACTGGCTGGCTGGCATCCGGTGGCAACTGGTATTATATCGCAGATAGCTGGATGGTAAATGACGGTGTATGGTACATTGGCGATGATGGCGAATTGGGCGGTGACAACAGCAAAGCTTATGCATTCACAGCCAGTGGTACTATGGTTAGAAATAACTGGTTCTACGTAACATGGAATGATGGTGAAACAACGCATGGTCAATGGGGATACTTTGATGCAGACGGCACCGGACATGAAGGCTGGCTTTTATCTGGCGACAAATGGTATTATTGCGAAGAAGGTGCAATGTACTATGACGGTGTTTATAAAATAAATGATAAATACTGCAGATTCGACGCAAGTGGTGTATGGCAAGGTTATGTAGACGTTCCACCACAGTAATCTAAGCAATCCTTATAGGAACATGTTCTAAAACAGGGAGGATGCAGCTCATTAGAGTTACATTCTCCCTGTATTTTCTTTCTAAGTAATTCTATTTCTAAATAACATTCCTTCGATTTTACTGATTCGCTTTAATATAATCCAGCACCTGGTCTGCTGTCATCCACTGCAGGCTTTCCCCATCACTGACAGAGCCACCTTTCTGCCATGAAAATTTTGTTCCGTTCAAATAGTTTACGGTGCTTACACTCTGTCTTCCTTCTTTACCAAAACAACTCCACCATTCAGGATAATACTGCTGCATAAATGCCTGCGCCAGCTTGGATGCCTGAGAGCTTCCACTGCCATTTACCGTTCCACTCATCTGCACACCGCCATTTGGCGTACTATGTAAAATGAGAACGCTTCCGTCCTGACACTGCCCTAGGCACAAGAAACAATGTCCTTTGATACTCACAATATCCCCCGGATAAAAACGGCTGTTTGGTGTACATACAGTTGCATTTCCAAATCCATAGCCTGCCAACGACTCTGCAAGCCTGGTAGATGCTGTCACATATCCATTCCCGTCTTTTCCTGCTGTAATGGAATTATATACTGTCCAGCCTAAATATCCGGAACAATCCAGTCCCCAAAAACGGTACTCCCGGTTTCCATTCTGCCATGCAGTCTGCCCCGGTTTGTAAGAATAATTATTTTTGTTATTCTGAAAATACTGCTCCCACTGCGGCCAGACTCCTTCATATAAGGCGGTTTCACCTGAGCCGTTATCGGCTGCATTCCAACCTCCGCCCCATACATATAAAGTCTTCCCTACAGGTTTTATTGCGTTCGTGATAATATTTGCAATATCCACTTCAGCCATAGCTCCCCACGAATTAAAATAATATACCGCTCCATTTATAGAGTCTTTCCCTGTTACCATCCGTCCTGCAGTATTTAAATAATACCAGACATCATCCAGTTTCTTCCAGCCGACTGCCATATCTCCGCCTTCATTCAGATAATACCAGTATCCATCTACCTGCTGCCAGCCTGTTGCCATGCCTCCCCATGATTTCAGATAATACCAAGCTCTTCCTACCTGCTGCCAACCTGTCGCCATACCACCCCACGGCTTCAGATAGTACCATGCTCCGTTTATGTACTTCCATCCCGTCTGCATCACTCCATCTGTATCAAGCCAATACCACGCTCCGGATACATACTGCCAGCCGGTTGTACAATATCCCGCCGCATTGAAATAATACCACGCACCATCAATCTGCTTCCAACTGCTGACCGGGTAACTGCCATTTTCATTTCTGTACCACCAGCCATTGCTGTCTTTCATCCACTTAGCAGGTCGCTTACCCTCAATCCAGGCACCGCTGGCATTTACATAATACTCGCCAATCCAAGTATCTGCCGCCATCCTGCCATCTTCATACATGTAATAATAAGTCGAACCAACCATTTTCCAACCGGTTACCGACTGACCGTCCTCATAATAATACCAGTATCCGTCTTCCAGCACCCAGCCCTGCTGTAAATCCTGCGTTACAGTTTTCCCATCATTCGCGGTCTGTTCCACTATTCCGGCAACATCCTCTGCCTCTGCATGCAAAGCAGGTAACTCCATTGTGCCTATTACAACAGCCATTGCCATTGCAATAAGTCTCTTTCCATTCCTCATCCTTTGTTTCTCCTTATGACACTTTCCGATAGTTCTTATATTATACTATAGTTTATGCGGTTTCCCTTTGCAATACTTATTAAATTCTTGAGCGGAAAACATGATATTTCGACCTTGCTTTCCTACTGTCCGTTTTATTGTTGTGTTCCAAAATACAAAAAATATCGAAATTATTTTACATGAAGATGGAAGTATCTCCATTCAAGATGATGGACGCGGAATTCCAGTTGATAGCCATCCAAAAGCAAAAATTCCAACTCTTCGTGTTATTTATACTGTTCTCCATGCAGGTGGTAAATTCAAAGAAGGCGCATATCAAATTTCAGGAGGTTTACATGGTGTTGGTGCATCTGTAGTAAATGCCTTATCTGAATATCTTGAAGTAGAAACCTATCATAATGGGAAAGTTTATTATGATAAATATAAAAAAGCCAGCATTTATGCCGACTTGCGATAACTCGATATTAAATTAACTCTCAAAAAATGTGGTGCTAAATCCTAAAGACGGGTTTTCATCCTCATTTAATTCTTCTCCTCATGACTTATCCAAATAGTCTCTGTTTATACTATAGATGATGTCACTCTCCCTATATAGTCAAGTCTTTTTTCCTTATTTTTCAAGGATTTTTTAGTTCCAT
>USGU01000007.1 GCA_900554415.1 uncultured Lachnospiraceae bacterium
CTGATGGCGGTGTCAGAAACCTAGGAGTACCAACAGTAACAGACAGATTCATACAACAAGCCATTGCACAGGTTTTAACACCAATCTATGAGGAACAGTTCCATGACCATAGTTATGGATTCAGACCTAACAGATGTGCTCAGCAAGCAATTCTAACAGCACTCGACATGATGAATGAGGGTAATGACTGGATTGTAGATATCGACTTGGAAAAGTTCTTTGACACAGTAAACCATGATAAGCTCATGACTATCATAGGTAGAACTATCAAAGATGGAGATGTTATCTCTATCGTGAGAAAATACCTTGTCAGCGGAATCATGATTGATGATGAATATGAGAATTCCATTGTGGGGACACCACAAGGAGGAAATCTTTCGCCATTATTGGCAAACATTATGCTGAATGAACTTGATAAGGAAATGGAAAAGCGGGGGCTTAACTTTGTACGATATGCGGATGACTGTATTATTATGGTCGGAAGCGAAATGTCTGCCAACAGAGTCATGAGAAATATTTCACGATTCATTGAAGAGAAGCTAGGGCTCAAAGTCAACATGACCAAGAGCAAGGTAGACAGACCACAAGGGCTTAAATACCTTGGATTTGGTTTCTACTTTGATTCGAGAGCGCATCAGTTTAAGGCAAAACCACACGCAAAATCAGTAGCGAAATTCAAGAAAAGAATGAAAGAATTCACCTCTCGTAGCTGGGGAGTTAGCAACAGCTATAAGGTGGAGAAACTCAATCAGCTTATAAGAGGGTGGATTAACTACTTTGAGATAGGCAGTATGAAAACTCTCTGCAAAGAACTAGATGCAAGAATTCGTTATAGGTTGCGTATGTGTATCTGGAAGCAATGGAAAACTCCGCAAAATCGAATAAAGAATTTGATGAAACTTGGAGTTGATAAGGATATAGCTTGGATTACGGCATATACAGGTAGTCGAATCGCTTATGTGTGTCAGCGAAGAGTTATGAATTTTGCAATAAACAAAGAAAGACTAACCCAATTTGGATTAGTCTCAATGATAGATTACTACACCAAGAGGTGTGTTACTTGTTAAGTTGATTGAACCGCCGTATACGGAACCGTACGTACGGTGGTGTGAGAGGTCGGGAAAATTTATTTAATTTTCCCTCCTACTCGATTTGAGCTATTCTTATATTTTTTCTACATATACAATTCCCACGGCCCCCGGTCCGATATGTGCCCCCATGGAGCAGCCGACCTGAAGCCGTTCCCTAAAGTGAATCCCGGCTTTGGTAAGTTTTGCTTCTAGTTTTTCGCAGCCTTCCAAGCCATAGGTGTAGATGGAGTAAACCGGAAAATCAGAGTCTATTGGATGTTCCTCCAAGTGTTTTAGTAAGGTACTGTAAGCTTTATTTTTCCCGATTGGTTTTGCAAGGATGCTGATACTGCCATCCTCAGCTACAGTGATAACGGGTTTGATGTTTACCAGATTTCCAATGGAAGCGGAGGTACGGCTAAGACGGCCGCCACGGTATAAGTATTCCAATGTATCCATAATGGCAATTGCTTTTGTGCGAGCTTTCAAATCTTCAACTGCATTTACAATCTCTTCGGCTGATTTGCCTTGACCGCGAAGTGTGGCGGCATGTTCTGCCAGAATCCGGATTGGGAAAGTGGCGGTCAGGGTGTCGATAATGTAAATCTTATCGTAATCCACAATATTTTTTGCCAGAAAGGCACTCTGGCAGGTGCCGCTCAAAGCAGATGACAGAAGAATGCAGATAATCTCATCTCCTTTCGCTTTTGCATTTTCAAAAATTTCAGCGAAAGCTTCCGGAGAAGGCTGGGAGGTCTTGGGAAAATTATCTCCCTGCAATAGAAATTCATACATGTCATTACGGTCAAGCTCTACCGTATCTAAATAGGTTTTGTCATTTAAAGTTACGGGAAATGGAACAAAGTCAAATCCATTTTCCGCAAGTTCTGCCATGGTGTAATCGGCAGAAGAATCTACTAATATCCGAATCATAATGATGTCCTTCCTGAATAATGTTTATAAATTGGTATTTATTATTTATAATGATGCCTGCGGATTCAGACCTTGGGACGCTGGCAGCGTTATAGTACGTTCTCCGCTGCATCTAAAAAGGCGGAGATAAGGCGAATGATTTCTTTGGTTTGTTCTTCGCCAAACTGGGCAATAATTGTATCCAGCATTTCTAATATTTTCTTGTGCTGGTTCAGGTATAAATCCGAAGAATCTGGATGAAATTTTACAAATACCTGACGCTTGTCCACAGAAGAGCGTTCACGGATAATCAGTTTCTTCGCTTCCAGAGAGTTTAAAGTCCGGTTCATCTGGGATTTGAGCATATTTGTCATTTTGCACAAATCCGTGGCTGTCAGCAACCGGTCCGGTGTACGGAGTGCATTCATGTATAACATATTGCAGACAAGAGACTCCCGGTAAGGCAGTTCAGAGACAATGCGGTTGTTGATGACCGATGTAGAAAGCTGCAGCCATACCTGAAGCAGAGATTCACTTAAATTTTCCATAAAGTACCATCTTTCTGTTGTTTATTTTAATATCCAACAATATAGTTCACAATGTAAACAGTTCGCTTTGTATACTATCATGGAGATGGTAAGATGTCAATAGATTTTTATTTTCAATTTTAATGGGTCTTATTTTGACTTTTATGGAAGCAGTGTGTAAAATGAATGGTAGAATGCCGGGAGGAAGAACGATGGGATATATTTATTATGTAAGACATGGCGAAACGACATGGAATGTGGCAAATAAGGTCTGCGGACAGATTGATGTGCCATTGACAGAAAGAGGGCACAGTCAGGCAATTGCACTTGGAAAAAGAATTGCAGAAGAAGGAATTCATATTGATGAAATTCTGCATTCTCCACTGGAGCGGGCAAGAAATACAGCGAAACATATTTCTGAAGAGACAGGGATTCCTATGCGGGAAGAGCCAAGACTGATTGAACAGCATTTTGGCTGTTTCGAGGGAACACCGAGAGACAGTGAAGAATTTCTGCGGGCAAGAGTCCGTTTTGCAGATTGCAATGGAGATGGAGAATCTACCCTTCAGATATGCCAGAGAATTTTCAATCTGCTTGATGAATTAAAGGAAGAATCCAATGACAAAGTGTATATGCTTGTGGCACACAATGGAATCTCAAGGGCGGTAAATGCATATTTTCATTCCTTAAGTAATGAAGACTATGCTGCATTTAGAATGGATAATTGTGATATTTTAAAATATGAATTTACGGAAAAATAAAGAAGAAAAATAAAGGTAGAGAAGAACAAGGTTTTCATGTATAATAAATAGCAGACGGAATGAACGTCTGCTATTTTAGTTGATTAAGGAGAACAAAGATGAATAATATTGATAAAGATGAAGTATTAGCAGTTGTAGCAGGAGATAAAATCACTAATGCAGATTTGGATGCATTTTTAGAGACAGCACCAAATGAGCACAAAGCCTATTTTGCAAATCCAAAGCTCAGAGAAACTTATTTAGAGCAGTTGATCGCGCTTCGTTCTTATGCCAAATTAGGGGAAGAGATGAAGCTTGACGAGACAGAAGAATTTAAGAAAATTCTGGACAGCGCGAGAAAGGATATTCTGGCACAGATGGCTATGACAGAAATCATCAAGGACGTGGCTGTCACAGAAGAAGAAATTCAGGAATATTACAACAATCACAAGGATGATTATACAGAGCCGGAAAATGTAAAGGCAAGACATATTCTTGTATCGGATGAAGAACAGTGCAAGAGAATTATTGAAGGAATCAACAAGGGAGAGAAGACCTTTGAAGAATATGCAAAGGAATGCTCTACTTGCCCATCCAGTGCACAGGGCGGAGACCTTGGCGCATTTGGCAGAGGAGATATGGTAAAAGAGTTCGAAGACGCAGCATTTGACGCAAAAGTTGGTGTGACTTTCGGACCAGTGAGAACACAGTTTGGCTATCATGTCATCCGTGTAGATGAAAAACATCCGGCATATTTGCTTCCACTCGTTGATGTGAAAGACGAAATTGAAAGCAAGATGATTAAGGAAAAACAGGCAGAAACATATTCTGCTAAATTAGACGAGTTAATGGAAAAATATGTTCAGAAATAAACAGCGATAGGAAACCGAAATAAATAGTCAGGATGAATCTTTCGTATGAAAAAAATGGTAATTGGAATTCTTGCACATGTAGACTCCGGTAAGACAACCTTATCGGAGAGTATGCTGTATGTAAGTGGAAAGGTACGCAAATTAGGCAGAGTCGACCACGGGGATGCCTTTCTGGATACCTATGAACTGGAAAAGAGCCGGGGAATTACCATCTTTTCCAAACAGGCGGTATTTGAACTGGGTGATAAGAGCATTACCTTGCTGGACACTCCGGGGCATGTGGATTTTTCCGCAGAGATGGAGCGGACACTTCAGGTACTGGATTATGCCATCTTGGTAATCAACGGAGCAGACGGAGTGCAGGGACATACCCGTACTTTGTGGAGTCTGCTTCAGAAATATCAGATACCGACTTTCCTGTTTGTGAACAAGATGGATCAGGTAGGAACCGATGCAGGGAAGCTTCTTTTGGAATTAAAAGAGAAGCTTGATGAAGTATGCATTTTTTTCGGAGAAAATCAGAAGCAAGACGAATTCTACGATGCCCTTGCAATGTGTAATGAAGAGGCAATGGAAGAATATCTGGAAAAAGGACTTATTGCAGATGATACCATTATTCAAATAATTCGAAGGCGGGAAGTATTTCCATGCTATTTTGGCTCTGCACTGAAATTAGAGGGAATCGAAGCATTTCTAAATGGCATAAGTCGTTACACAGAGGAACCGGAGTGGACGGAGCGTTTTGGAGCGAAGGTGTACAAGATTTCCAGAGACAGTCAGAATAACCGTCTGACCCACATGAAGATAACAGGCGGCACGTTGAAGGTGAAGGATGTACTTGGCCGAAAGCAGGAGGGCGAAGTGCAGTGGGAAGAAAAGGTCAATCAGATTCGTATTTATTCCGGAGATAAATTTGAAGCAGTTCAGGAGGCAGGTGCAGGAACGGTCTGCGCAGTAACTGGACTTGGCCAGACTTATCCGGGAGAAGGTCTTGGCATAGAGAAGGATTCGGAGGCACCTGTCTTAGAACCGGTGCTGAATTATCAGATTCTGTTTCCGCCATCCTATGACGCACATACGATTTTAAAAGATTTGCGTCAGCTGGAAGAAGAAGAACCCATGCTGCGGATTGTCTGGAAAGAAGAATTGGGTGAAATCCATGCACAGCTTATGGGCGAGGTGCAGATAGAGATTCTTCAAAGTCTGATGAAAGAGCGGTTTGACGTGCCAATTTCTTTTGGAACGGGTAATATTGTTTACAAAGAAACGATTCAGAATACCGTAGAAGGAGTCGGACATTATGAACCACTCCGGCATTATGCAGAGGTGCACCTGATTCTGGAGCCGGGCAGACGGGGAAGCGGACTCCGGTTTGATACCATTTGCAGTGAGGATGTACTGGACAGGAACTGGCAGAGATTGATTCTGACCCATTTAATGGAGAAAATTCACCGGGGTGTGCTGACCGGAAGTGCCATTACAGATATGAAAATTACACTGGCAGCAGGCAGGGCACATTTGAAACATACCGAAGGCGGAGATTTCCGCGAGTCTACTTACCGCGCGGTGCGGCAGGGACTGATGCAGGCAGACAGCATTTTACTGGAGCCGTATTATGATTTTCGTTTGGAAGTGCCAGCCGAATGTGTGGGACGGGCATTGACGGATATTCAGAAGCGATATGGAGAATTTAAACCACCAGAAGTGGAGGGGGAAGATTCCGTTATTGTGGGAAGTGCACCGGTTGCAACCATGCGTGATTATGCAAGAGAGGTGGCTTCGTACAGCAAAGGGAGAGGACGGCTTTTCTGTACTTTGCAGGGATATGCACCTTGCCACAACCCGGAAGAAGTTATGGAAGCTTACGGATATGACCCGGATCGGGATTTGGAAAATCCAACCGGTTCTGTATTCTGCGCTCATGGGGCAGGATTTACAGTGCCTTGGAACGAAGTGACGGAGCATATGCACATAGAAAATCAACTGGAAAAGCTTCGCGTGAAAGAAAATGGAACGCGAAATGCAGAGCAGAGCATGGCAAGAAAACCTCAGATTTCCAGTTTGCGGAAGATGGAAGAAGCAGACAAAGAACTGGAAGAAATTTTTATCCGGACATACGGCAGAATTGAGCGTAAGACGGAAAACGGACCAAAAAGATTTGCCGCAGGGACAGCAGAGAAGGCACCGAAGGAGCAAAAACCAGTCAAAGAGTATCTGTTGGTTGACGGCTATAACGTGATTCATGCATGGCCGGATTTGAAAGAACTGGCACAGATGAATTTTGAAGCAGCACGAAATAAGCTGATGGATATTCTCTGTAATTATCAGGGCTATAAGAAAATCCCGGTGATTTTGGTGTTTGATGCATATAAGGTAGAGGGATTCCAACAGGAAATTCAGAAATATCACAATATTCACGTGGTTTATACCAAAGAAGCAGAGACCGCAGACCAGTATATCGAGAAGGTTGTCCATGAAATCGGAAAGAGATATCATGTGACCGTTGTCACATCTGATGGAATTGAGCAGATTGTTACGTTAGGACAGGGCGGTACTTTGATTTCCTCACGGGAATTTCTTGAGGAAGTGAACATTGTGCGCAGACAAATCGAAGAGGAGATAAATGACAGAAAAGAAACCGCTAAGAATTATCTGTTCCAGCACATGGATGAGGATATGGTAAAGGAAATGGAAGAAGTCCGGCTTGGGAAAAAGGAGTTATAGAGCGTGAAAATATTGCATACATCTGACTGGCATCTGGGGATGACAGCAGGGAATACATCGTTGGAGGAAGACCAGAGGTTCTTCCTCCAACAACTATATCAGATTATAAAAGATGAGAAGGTTGACGCAGTGCTTTGTGCAGGGGATATTTACGATAGCAGTGTGTCTAACGCAGATGCTATTGCGGTATATAACGATGCGGCAACCACCATTTGTACAGAATTGAAAGTGCCGTTTCTTGTGATTGCAGGAAATCATGATGGGGCACCTCGTCTTTCGTCTTGTAGAGAATTGTTGAAAGCAGCAGGATTGTTTGTAACGGGAAGACTGACCAGGGAGATTTCGCCTGTTAGTTTTCCTGATACAGATATTTATCTGGTGCCTTTTTTCCATAAAGAAGAAGTGATGGCCCTTTTCCCTGAGCGGAAGAAAGAAATCATTTCTCAGGAAAAGGCTATGCAGGTCGTTTGCGACGAGATTCGAAAGAACATGAACAAGAACAAAAGAAATATATTAATGACGCATGCGCTGATTGTAAATGCAGAACTTTCAGAATCGGACCGTTCTGCCCGTGTGGGATTTGCGTCTGCCGTTTCCAAAGATGTGTTTGAAGGCTTTGATTATGTGGCACTTGGACATATCCATAAACCACAGGTAATTAGTGAACGGATTCGTTACAGTGGAAGTCCGGTGATGTATTCCTTTGGAAAAGAGGAAAGTCAGGAGAAAAGCGTGGTAATTCTGGACACTGAGACCATGGAGCAGCGCCTTATTCCTTTAAAACAGTTGCATGGACACAAAACCATTCAGGGAATCTACGATGAAATCATGGCAATGGAAGGCTTGGAAAATTATTATCTGCGGATTAAGATGACAGACCGTTATGCAGGACTGGAGTTACTGGCACAAATGCAGGAGCATTTTCCATATTTACTGGAACTTCATGGAAAAAGTCTGGAAGAAAATGGGGCGATGACAGCACTCACTGTAGGACAGATACAGACTATGGATGAGATGGATATTATGAAAAAATTCTGCGAAGAAACCTTTTCTAGTGAGCCTACGAAAGAGCAGGCAGTCTTATTTAAAGAAGTATTGGAATGGAGTGAAAAGGAGGCGGAACTTTCATGAGACCACAGACCTTACGATTTCAATGTTTTGGACCTTATAAGAAGGAAATGTTTGTCGATTTCGAGAAGTTGGAAAAGAATGGATTGTTTCTGATTTACGGAGAGACAGGAGCAGGAAAGACAACGATTCTAGATGCTATCTGTTATGCACTTTATGGAAAATCCAGTGGCGGAAGCCGTGGTGATATCAGTGTAATGCGGTGTAAGCTGGCAGAGCCATCGGATGAGACCTTTGTGGAGTTTACGTTTTCTATTGGTGAGAAATGTTATCGATTTGAACGCAGATTACGGTTTGGACGAAAGAATCTGATGGATTTCCATAATTGTATGATACAGAAAAACGGAGAATTTGTACCGATATTTGAAAATCCAAAAATAAAAAATGTCAACCAAAAGGCAGAAGAAATCATTGGACTCAGCTATGAACAGTTCCGACAGGTTATTATTTTACCACAGGGGCAGTTTGAAAAACTTCTGATTTCCAATTCCGAAGAAAAAGAGAAAATCTTAGTCAGTCTTTTCAAGGCAGAGAAATGGCAGAAAATTGCGGAAGAAATGTACCGCAGAGTTGCAGAACAGGACAAAGAACTGCGTGATGAATTTACTGCTATGAAGAGCAGGCTTGCAGATTATCATTGTGAAACTCTGGAAGCTTTAGAAGGTCTGCTGGAGGAGCAAAAACAGCAGGAAGAAGAACTGAGAATACAGAATGATGAAGCAGAAAAAGTGGAGGTGAAGAAACGCAGAGAATATGAAGAAGCGCAGCTTCTAAAAGAACAGTTCCGTAATCTTCATCAAAGACAGCGCATGACAGAGCAGCTCACGCAGGAACAGGAGAAGATGAAAACTTTGGAACAACTGGTGACCCGTGCAGAAGAAGCAGAGCAAATCAGACCATTTTATGAGTCTTACTGTACCGCAAAGAAAAATGCGGAAAGCGGCAGAAGAAAATCTGTAGAAGCCGAACGAAAACAGGCAGAGGCGGCAGAGGTTCTTGCAAAAATCAGGCAGAAGATAGCAGCGCATGAAGCAGGACAGCCAGCCTATGAAGATGGAGTCCGTCGTTTGACCTTGTTAGACAGTCGGAAAGATGTTTATCGTACTTTAGAGCAAAGGGAAAAAGAAGCAAAAGAGGCAGTCAGACAATTAGAAGCGGAAAAGCGTCTGGCAGAACAGGAAAAGGCAGGCTATGAGAAAAAACACAAAGAATGGCTTGCGGCAATGGAAGTCCAGAAAGCAAAGATAGAAAGTTATTCACAAGCCCAGAGACGTTATCTGGATGGAATCAGTGGAACGCTTGCGCAGCAGTTAAAGCAGGGAGAGCCGTGTCCGGTCTGCGGAAGCTGTATCCATCCAAACCCTGCAAAGCTTTGCGAGGAGCATATTACAGAACAGGAACTGGATGCATTTCAAAAAGAAATGACGAAGGCCGGACGCATGGTAGAGCAGTCTGCAAAAGATAGAGAAAAAGCGGAGCATAGCTATCAGGAGCGACAGCAGAAAGTGACTGCGGCAGAGCAAAAGGCATGGACGCTTCAGAGTGCTTTGGAAGAAAATAAGAAACAGAAAATTGACGGTGTGGATACGATTCAGCAGTTAGAAACAGAAAGCGAGAATTTAAGGCGGCGTATTGAAAAATACAAAGAACTGACCGTGAAATTCCAACAGATCTTAACAGATGCGATTTCTGGTGCAAGGGCTGCGCAGGAAGCATTAGAAAATCTGCGCAAGGAACAGAAAATTTTGGAAGAAGATTTGGCGGCTCAGAAAAAATGCTGGGAAGAAAAATGCAGAGAGATGGCATTCGAATCCGAAGAAAGCTATGCGAAAAACCTGATGGAGCCACAGCAGAAAAATCAGAAGAAAGAACAAATTCTCCGATTCCAGTCAGAACTTCGGACGGCATGGAAAACGGTGGAGGAACTGAAAGACAAACTGGACGGACAGCAGGAACCGGATTTGGAAAATCAGAAGCAGGAACTTCTGATTCTGGAGCAGCATCATAAAGAGATAACCAGAAAGTATATTCTGGCACAGCAGATGGCAGAGAAAATGCAGCAGGATGTTATCGACTTACAGGAGCGGAGTGAAAAACACGCAGAGAAACGGAAACAGGTTGATGCCGATTTAGACTTTGCAAATCATCTGCGGGGGCGAACCGGAATCAGTCTTCAACGGTACGTTTTAGGTGTAATGTTATCTTCCGTTACGGTAGAAGCGAACCGCCTGCTGAAAAATGTCCATGGCGGACGTTATCAGCTTTTCCGTACCAACACCATAGCCGGGTCTTCCCACAAAGGAGGACTGGAACTGGAGGTACTGGATGGACAGAGTAACGAAAGACGAAGTGTTACCACCTTGTCAGGCGGTGAAAAATTTCTGGTTGCACTCAGCCTTGCAATCGGACTTTCCACAGTTGTCCAGGCACAGGGAAGCGGTATGAAAATGGAAGCCATGTTCATTGATGAAGGCTTTGGCTCTCTGGACCAGAACTCCGTTTATGACGCATTAGAAGTACTGCAGAGTATCCAGCGTGCAAACGGAATTGTTGGAATCATTTCCCATGTGGATTTGCTGAGGGAAGTGATCACAGATAAAATTGAGGTCAAAAAAGGAAAACAGGGAAGTGAATTACTGTTTTTGTCATAGAATCGAATAATAAGAAACAAAAAAGCTTCCGGTGCGGGGGGATAATCAGGGGCAATACGCTTTCAGTAGTTTTTATATTTATTTTAGAAAAATTTCTCTTTTTTTCCTTTGCATTCCCATACATAAGCGTTAAAATATGAACAAATCAATAAACGATATGAATCATGCGAATGATGAGAAAGGGAATGGTGATAATATGCAGAAAGTGGACAAGCCTAAGAAACCGTTATTTGTCTATTATCTGATTGCACTGACAGTGGTGATTCTGTTGAACACAATTCTGGTTCCGAGGCTGGCAAAGCAGAAGGTTACAGAAGTGGATTATGGAACATTCTTAACCATGCTCAGTGATAAAGAAGTATCGAAGGTTGAACTTTCCGGTGATGAAATTTATTTTCAAGATAAGGACAATAAGTTTTACAGTACGAATACATTTGAGGATGTGAATCTGGTAGACCGTCTGCAGGAAGCAGGATGTGAGTTTGGACAGGTGAAGCAGAAGACTATGAGTCCCATTCTCAGTATGTTGTTGTCATTCGTATTACCAATTGTATTTTTCCTTGTAATCGGACAGCTTCTTTCACGGTCTTTGATGAAGAAGATGGGTGGAGGAGGACTGGAGAATGCCATGTCCTTCGGAAGGAGTAATGCAAAGGTTTATGTAGCCAGTGAAACGGGAATTAAATTTCAGGATGTAGCTGGTGAAGATGAAGCGAAAGAAGCACTTTGGGAAATCGTAGATTTCTTACATTCCCCGGAAAAATATCAGGAGATTGGTGCAAAGATGCCGAAAGGAGCACTTCTTGTAGGACCTCCGGGAACCGGTAAAACCTTGCTTGCAAAGGCGGTAGCCGGAGAAGCAAATGTTCCATTCTTCTCTATTTCTGGTTCTGAATTTGTGGAAATGTTCGTAGGTATGGGGGCTGCAAAGGTACGTGATTTATTTAAACAGGCTAATGAGAAAGCGCCATGTATTGTATTTATAGATGAGATTGATACCATTGGTAAGAAGCGTGATACGCAGGGTATGACAGGAAATGATGAACGTGAGCAGACCCTGAATCAGCTTCTGACAGAGATGGATGGATTTGACGGTTCCAAAGGGGTTGTCATTCTTGCCGCAACTAACCGTCCGGAGACATTGGACCCGGCACTTTTAAGACCGGGAAGATTTGACCGTAGGATTCCGGTAGAGCTTCCGGACCTTCAGGGAAGAGAAGCAATTCTGAAGGTACATGCGAAGAAAATACGCCTTGGTGATAATATTGATTTCAATGCCATTGCCCGTGCAGCTTCCGGTGCTTCTGGTGCAGAGCTCGCCAATATGATTAATGAGGCAGCACTACGTGCAGTCAGGAGCGGACGGAAATATGTAACTCAGGAAGATTTGGAAGAAAGCATTGAGGTAGTAATTGCCGGATACCAGAAGAAGAACAAGATTCTTTCCAATAAGGAGAGATTGATTGTTTCTTATCATGAAATTGGACATGCGCTTGTAGCTGCACTTCAGACCAATTCCGCTCCGGTAACAAAGATTACGATTATTCCTCGTACATCGGGAGCACTTGGTTATACCATGCAGGTAGAGGAACAGGAGCGCAATCTTCTGAGCAAGGAAGAACTGGAGAATAAGATTGCAACCCTGACCGGTGGACGTGTGGCAGAAGATTTGGTATTCCATTCGATTACAACCGGAGCATCCAATGATATCGAGCAGGCAACGAAGCTTGCACGCGGCATGATTACCAGATATGGTATGAGTGAGAAGTTTGGAATGGTTGCGTTGGAAACGGTAACTGGACAGTATATGGGAGGCGATACTTCCCTTGCATGTGCAGGTGAGACGGCAGCGGACATTGATGAGATGGTTATTGAACTGGTAAAACAGGAATACAATAAAGCAGAAAAATTATTGTCTGATAACATGGATAAGCTGCATGAGCTTGCCAAATACCTCTATGAGAAAGAGACGATTACCGGAGAAGAATTTATGAAGATTCTGAACAACAAAACGGAAGTCGCTGAAATCGAAGAAAAGTAAAATGAAAGAAAAGTAAAATAAAGAAAAGAAAATGCACAAGGAAGTGCCGCGAAATCGATAGGAATATCAGCCATATTCCGTAGATTTTGCGGCACTTTTAACATTGCACCATAAATAGAAATAAATTATAATGATGGAAAGTATTTTATTATCGTAACATTGAGAGTGAAAAAGGAGGAATAAAATGTTATTTATTGAATATCCAAAATGTTCAACCTGTAAAAAAGCAAAGAAATGGCTGGATGATAATCAGTTTACTTATACTGACCGTGATATAAAAACAGAGAACCCAACGGCAGACGAGTTGAGAGAGTGGCACAAGAAAAGCGGGATGCCATTAAAACGATTTTTTAATACCAGTGGGAATTTATATAAAGAACTGGGACTTAAGGACAAGCTTCTAAATATGAGTGAGGAAGAGCAGTATCAGCTTCTTGCTACAGATGGGATGTTGGTAAAGCGTCCGGTGCTTGTGACAGAGACCAAAGTATTTACTGGATTCAAAGAAGACCAGTGGAGTGAACTGCTGAAATAGGAGTGTGAGGATATGCATCAGACAGGACAAATTTACAGACCACCGTCAGAAGCGGAAAAAAGCAATGTAGAAGGGACAGGGAGTTTATGAGAGATTTAGTAGTGGTGCGTGGCGCCGGTGATATTGCCAGTGGCACCATTGCAAAGCTGCATGCAGCAGGATTTCCTGTTATTGCATTGGAGTGTGAACGTCCTTCTGCAATTCGGAGAAAGGTTGCGTTTTCCGAGGCGGTGTACAGTGGCGAAGTTACAGTAGAAGGAATTACGGCCAGTCTTGTCAGAAAATCTGAGATTGCAGAGGTCTTGGAGACAGGCAGGATTCCCGTTGTGGTTGACCCGGAATGCACAATTTTGCAAGAATGGAAACCGAAGGTACTGGTAGACGCAATCCTTGCCAAGAGGAATACGGGAACTACCAGAGATATGGCAGCGATTACCATAGGACTCGGGCCGGGATTTACAGCAGGAGAAGATGTAGATGCTGTGATTGAAACCATGCGGGGGCACAATCTGGGACGAATATATTATTCTGGCCATGCCATTCCCAATACGGGGAAACCCGGTAAGATAGGGGGCTATGACAAAGAACGGGTAATATACGCACCAGTGGAAGGAAAAGTCCGGCATCCGAGGCATATAGGAGAACAGATAAATAAAGGAGAGCAGGTTGCACAGATAGGAGAAATGCCTGTTTGCACAGAAATTTCGGGGATTTTACGAGGAATACTGCCAGAAGGATTTCCGGTAACAAAGGGATATAAGATGGCAGATATTGATCCTCGTCTGGAAGAAAAGGAAAACTGTAATACAATTTCCGATAAGGCAAGATGTATTGCAGGAGGAGTATTGGAGGCGGTATTATGTCTGGAAAACAGATAGAAAACTGGACAGCATATCTGGGGATTGTTCCAGAAAAGCATCATGTAATCAGTCTGGTGGGGGCAGGTGGTAAAACGACTTTGATTTTTACCCTTGCAAAAGAATTGAAAGAAGCTGGATTCCGCGTAGCGGTTACGACCACAACCCATATGCAGGAAGAAACGCGGGATGGAATCACACCGGTGGGGGTTCCCTGCGGAGGCGGAAAAATCAGTGGAGTGAGCGAAGAAATGCTGGAGCGCCTGAGGGAAGACTATGATGTGGTGCTTGTAGAGGCAGATGGAAGCCACAGACTTCCGTTTAAAGTTCCTTCAGCTTCAGAACCGGTTCTGCCGAAACATACAGATCTGGTCATTGGAGTTGCCGGGGCAAGCGCTATCGGGCAGCCTTTTGGAGCAGTGTGCCACAGACTGGAACAGGCAATTGACTGTCTTGGGGTTACACGGGGAACAACCGTTACAGAAGAACATTTGCTGGAAGTATTGAATGCGCCATGGGGACAACGGAAAAATGTGGTTTGTGATTATAAATATGTGATAAATCAGGTAGATTTGCTTGACGAAAAACGCCAGACTATGTTAAAAAATATACAAGATAAATGTGAGAGTAAGGGGGCATTGATTTCTTTAAAGGAATCTTATGCCCTTTAGGAGAACACCATGACAAAGAAACAAAGAACCTTAGAAGTAATAGAACGTCTGAAACAGGAATATCCTGACGCAGGCTGTACGCTGGATTATGATGAGGCATGGAAACTGCTTGTCAGTGTCCGTCTGGCAGCCCAGTGTACCGATGCCAGAGTCAATGTAGTGGTAGAAGGTCTGTTTGAGAAATATCCTAGTGTAAATGCGCTTGCAGACGCAGATGTGGATGATATTGAAGCAATCGTCAGACCTTGTGGACTTGGAAAAAGCAAGGCACGGGATATCAGTGCATGCATGAAAATGTTAAGAGACGAGTATCAGGGACATATTCCGAAAGATTTTGATGCGTTATTGAAATTGCCGGGTGTGGGAAGAAAGAGTGCAAACCTGATTATGGGAGATGTGTTTTGCGAGCCTGCCATTGTGACCGATACGCACTGCATTCGAATCGTAAACCGGATTGGGCTGGTTGACGGAATAAAGGAACCAAAGAAAGTGGAAATGGCTCTTTGGAAGCTGGTTCCACCGGAGGAAGGCAGTGATTTCTGTCATCGTCTGGTTTATCATGGACGGGAAGTCTGTACAGCCCGGACGAAACCATATTGCGAAAAATGTTGTCTGCAGGATATTTGTAAAAAAGTGGGTGTGTCTTAGCATCTGTATTTCACATAGCAAGCGTGTATCAGCAGAAGGGAGAGAAGTATGGCAGATGTAATTGGAATGTTAGACGAATTGCAGCATCGGGCAGGAAAAGATTTGACACTGAAAGAAAAGTTGCTTGCCACAAAAAATGAGAAAGAACCATTAGAGTCTTTCTGTAAGATTTGCCGGGAATACGGTTATGAAATTTATGAGATGGACGTAATTTGTGCCGGAGAAGAATTTCATGCTGCCATGAAGCGAAGCACAAATGGCGGTGGAGAAAATTCACCTAAGCTTGCTGATGAGGATGATTTTTATGAGTTGTTTATGATTGGACTTGAATCATAAAAGTATAGTAGCGAATCAGTTACGAAAGTAAAATGTTTATGTACAATACGGGAGGAAAGAGAAATGAATCAAGTAGAAAACAAAGGTGCGGAGTATGATTTTTATGGGAAACTACCGTTAAAAAAGGCAATTCCGTTAGGACTCCAACACGTACTGGCAATGTTTGTGGGAAACTTAACACCACTGCTTATTATTACGGGCGCATGTGGGATGGGTGTAGGAAGCGAGTTCGCAGACTTGCAGGTCAGTCTTTTGCAGAATGCCATGCTGGTAGCTGGAATTGTTACATTGGTGCAGTTATATTCCATAGGACCTATTGGTGGAAAAGTACCGATTATCATGGGAACCAGCTCTGGATTTATCGGAGTATTTAACAGTGTAACCCAGGTAATGGGGGGCGGTGTACTGGCATATGGAGCAATTATGTGTGCTTCTATTATCGGCGGGTTATTCGAAAGTGTACTCGGATTTATGCTAAAACCGCTCCGGAAATTTTTCCCGGCAGTTGTGACAGGTACGGTAGTTCTTTCGATTGGACTTTCCCTGATTGCAGTTGGGGTCAACTCTTTCGGTGGCGGAAATGCGGCAAATGATTTTGGCTCTGTTGAAAATCTGTGTCTGGGCGCAATTGTACTGATTGTGATTGTGGCTTTTAAGCATGGAACAAAGGGTATCACCAGTGCATCTTCTATCTTGATTGGAATTATTGTAGGTTATATTGTAGCAGCTATTATGGCAGTTTTTCTTCCGACAACGGGAGTTACCGCAGAGGGGGTAGAGTTTACCAAAGCGTGGGTGCTTAACTGGGACAAGGTTGCGCAGGCAGACTGGTTTGCTGTTCCAAAGCTGTTACCAGTGAAACCGGTGTTTGACCTCCGGGCGGTGATTCCGGTACTGATTATGTTTGTTGTGACTGCAGTAGAGACTGTAGGAGACATTTCCGGAGTAATGGAAGGCGGAATGGATAGAGAAGCCACGGATACCGAATTATCCGGTGGTGTGATTTGCGATGGAATCGGTTCCAGCTTTGCAGCACTGTTAGGAGTGCTTCCAAATACTTCTTTCAGTCAGAACGTTGGTCTGGTGGCCATGACAAAGATCGTCAACCGTTTTGCATTGGCAGTAGGAGCAGTATTCCTGATTCTCTGCGGTCTGTTCCCGAAACTGGCTGCACTGATTTCCATTATGCCTCAGAGTGTACTTGGCGGAGCAGCAGTAATGATGTTCTCGTCGATCGTGGTAAGCGGAATTCAGTTAATTACCAAAGACCCATTGGATACAAGAAGTATAACGATCGTATCCGTTGCACTTGGACTGGGATATGGAATTGGCTCTAACTCAGGTGTGCTGAGTCATCTGCCGGATACCATTCAGCTTATCTTCGGTGGCTCTGGTATTGTGCCGGCAGCACTGGTTGCAATTATTTTTAATATTGTATTACCGAAAACGGAAAAAAATTAGTGGAAGGTACTTGGAATGATAAAGATAAAAGAATATGTGAAAGTGGAAAGTCTGGAGCAGGCATATGAACTGAATCAGAAGCGTGCCAACCGTATTATTGGAGGGATGCTCTGGATGCGGATGAGCAGTGCACAAGTACAGACGGTGATTGATTTATCGGGGCTTGGACTGGATACGATTGAGGAAAATGAGGAAGCATTTTCCATCGGATGTATGACGACACTCCGTCAGCTGGAGCTTCATGAAGGTCTGGAAAAATATAGTAATGGTGCAGTAAGAGCCTGTGTGAAGGATATTGTAGGAGTGCAGTTCCGTAATCTGGCTACCATTGGTGGAAGTATTTTTGGACGATTTGGATTCTCAGATGTACTGACCTGTTTTCTGGCAATGGATACCTATGTTGAGTTATATAAAGGTGGAATTCTTCCTTTGGAAGAATTTGTGAAAAGGAAGAAGGATAAGGATATCCTTGTGCGGGTGATTGTGAAGAAAACAGAAGGCAGATTTGCTTATCTGACACATAGGAACACAAAGACAGATTTCCCGGTCCTCGCAGTTGGAATCGGAGATATGACAGATAAATTGGTGGTGACTGTGGGCGCACGGCCGATGGAGGCTATGCGTGTTCCGGTAAAACCAGAGTGGAAGGCTGTATTAGATGGAGAGTCCTGTACAGCAGCAGAAATAGAATCCATTGTAAAAGAAATAGCATCTCAGGTTCCAACAGAAAGCAATATGCGCGGAAGTGCCGAATACCGGAGTCATCTGGCAAAGGTACTGATAAGACGCGGATTAGAGAGAATCCGGGAAGAGAAAGGACTAAAAGAATATGCAGATTAGTTTGATATTAAACGGCAAGAAAATCGTAGATGAAATCAGTCCTGATATGCTGCTGCTTGATTTTGTGAGAAAGCATGGGTGTTACAGTGTGAAATGTGGATGTGAGACTGCAAATTGTGGACTTTGTACGGTATTTTTCGATGAAAAACCAGTACTTTCCTGTTCCGTTCTGGCAGCACGGGCAGACGGACATAAAATAGATACCTTAGAAGGATTACAAAAAGAAGCGGAAGAGTTTGGAACATTTATTGCAGACCAGGGGGCAGAACAGTGTGGGTTCTGTAATCCGGGAATGATAATGAATGCCATTGCACTTTTCCGTGAAAATGAGAATCCGACGGATGAAGAAATCAAGGAATATCTGGCAGGAAATTTGTGCAGATGTTCCGGGTATGAAGGTCAGCTACGCGGGATTCATGCTTTTATGGAATACAGAAAAAAGGGAGGTGCCGTATGCGAGTAGTAGGGACACCTGTTCGAAAGAAAGATGCCATGGCACTGGTTACGGGGAAACCGGTATTTACCAATGATATGGCGCCAAAGGACTGTCTGGCTGTAAAGTTGCTCCGCAGTCCACATGCAAATGCTCTGATTGAGGAGATTAAGACGGATGTTGCAATGAAGGTTCCGGGAATCGAAGCCATCTATACATGGAAGGATGTGCCGCAGGAACGGTTTACCAATGCAGGGCAGACTTATCCGGAGCCAAGCCCTTATGACCGCCTGCTGTTGGACAAACAGGTGCGGTTTGTAGGTGACCCGGTGGCGATTGTGGCAGGAGAAAATGAGGCGTGTGTGGACAAAGCACTGAAGCTGATTAAAGTGAAATATCAGGTACTTCCTGCCGTGTTAGATTTTCATACGGCAAAGGATAATGAGGTTCTTGTTCATCCGGAGGATAACTGGAAATCCCTTTGCCCGGTAGGAGCAGATAATAAGCGGAATCTGTGTGCCCATGATGAGACTGAGCATGGAGATGTAGACGCAGTGCTGGCAGATTGTGATATTGTGCTGGAAGAAACCTATCATACAAAGGCCTGTCAGCAGGCAATGATGGAAACGTTCCGTACAGTCTGTTTTATGGATGCTTATGGCAGATTAAATGTATTGAGTTCCACCCAGATTGTATATCATGCGCGACGAATTGTGGCGGCAGCTCTTGGCATTCCTAAATCGAAGGTGCGCGTATTCAAGGGACGTATCGGTGGCGGGTTTGGTGCAAAACAGACAGTAGTATCCGAAATTTATCCTGCTTTCGTGACCTGGAAAACAGGAAAACCGTCAAAGATATTATTTACCAGAGAGGAGTCGCAGATTGCGTCTTCCCCACGTCATGAGATGGAAGTGACGGTGAAAATGGGGGCAGACAAAGACGGACGAATTCGTGCAATTGATGTATATACCTTGTCAAATACAGGGGCTTATGGAGAACATGGCCCGACAACGGTAGGACTTTCCGGTCACAAATCCATTCCCCTTTACAGTGATGCGGAAGCACACCGGTTTGCTTATGATGTGGTATATACCAATCGGATGGCAGCCGGTGCCTATCGGGGTTACGGAGCAACCCAGGGATTGTTTGCGGTAGAGACCACGGTCAATAAGCTGGCGGCAAAGCTGGGAAGAGACCCGATTAATCTGCGCATGCAGAATATGCTCCGGGAAGGGCAGTTTATGCCGGCTTATTATGGCGAGACTGCAAATAGCTGTGCACTGGACAGATGTCTTGCGCGGGCCAAAGAAATGATAGGCTGGGATGAAAAATACCCTTGCCGTGATATGGGAAATGGAAAGGTCCGCAGTGTAGGAATCGGAATGGCAATGCAGGGTTCCGGTATTTCCGGGGTGGATGTAGGCTCAGCTACGGTGAAGCTGACGGAGGATGGTATTTACACGCTTACCATTGCGGCAGCAGATATGGGAACCGGGTGCGATACCATTCTTGCCCAGATGGCAGCAGAATGTCTGGATTGTTCCGTAGACCAGATTATTGTATCAGGAGCAGATACGGATACTTCTCCGTATGACTCAGGCTCTTACGCATCAAGTACTACTTATATTACAGGAAAAGCTGTGGAGAAGGCATGCCTGAAGCTGCAGGAGCAGATAAGAAAGCTAGCGGCAACCATGTTGAAATGTGAGGAAGAACAGGTAGAGTTTGATGGACATACTGCACGAAATCTGGAAAATGGAAATGCGGTAACCTTAGAAGAGATTGGAACGGCTTCCATGTGTGCCTGCAATCAGGCACTTCAGGTGACGGAAAGCCATAGTTCTCCGGTTTCTCCACCGCCATATATGGTCGGTGCGGTTGAAATTGAACTAGATAAAGAGACCGGACATGTAGAAATTCTGGATTACGCAGCAGTGGTAGACTGCGGTACCGTTATCAATCCGAATCTTGCAAGAGTACAGGCAGAAGGCGGAATTGCACAGGGAATCGGAATGACCCTTTATGAGAACATCCAGTATACGGCTAAAGGACAGATGATGAACAATTCTCTGATGCAGTATAAGATACCAACCAGACTGGACATTGGAAAAATCCGGGTTGAATTTGCACCAAGCCATGAAGAGACAGGGCCGTTTGGGGCAAAGTCTATTGGTGAGGTTGTGATTAACACACCACTTCCGGCCATCACACATGCGATTGCCAATGCCACGGGATTATGGTTCAATGAACTTCCAATTACGAGTGAACAGATTGCGATGGGACTGGTAAAATAAGATGGGAACATTTTTGGAACAATTTACAGCGCAGACAAGTGATTCTGACAAGAAAGTTATGACCGTACTGACCGGGGAATATATAGGTGAACGGGCGCTGGTATCGGATGGAAAATTAAGCTGGAAGTCAACAGAAAATGGATTTTTTGCGGCACATGAGCAGCAGACGATAGATAAAAGCACCAGACAAAATGGACAGGTTCAAATAGAAGGGGTACGGGTATTTAGCGAAGGTATGGTTTACAATAAGAAAATGGTAATTTGCGGAGGCGGCCACGTGGGAATTGCAGTGGCAAGGCTGGCATTGATGACAGAATTTGATGTGACGGTACTGGAAGACAGACCAAAGTTTGCAGAGACAGCCAGAAGCATTGGAGTACAAAGAGTCATTTGTGATTCTTTTGAAAATGGACTGAAACAGATTCCGGGTGATAAAGACACCTATTTTGTTATCGTGACAAGGGGACACCGGTTTGACCAGACTTGTCTGGAAACAGCCATGGAGAAGCCACATGCATACATTGGCATGATGGGCAGTCATGCCAGAGTTGCGAGAATGAAGGAAACTCTTGTGGAGAAAGGCATAGCAAGAGAGAAAGTAGAGGCGGTGCATACCCCGGTGGGACTGCGGATTGGTGCAGAGACCCCGGAAGAGATTGCGGTTTCCATTCTGGCAGAGATTATTCAACTGAAGAATCAGGAAAAGCATATCGGTGGATTTAATGACAGTATTTTAGCAGGGATGGAAAGCGCGGAAGAGAAGGGACTACAGAAAACGCTGGCAACAATTGTGGGGCGCAGAGGCTCCACACCGAGAAAAGAAGGTACGAAAATGCTGGTGTTCGAAGATGGCACCTGTATAGAAACCATAGGCGGTGGATGCGTGGAAGCAGAGGTAATCCGAAGCGCACTTCTGCTGATGCGGGAGAAAAAAGAGCAGGCAAAATTAATCCATGTTGATATGACAGGACAAACTGCGGAAGAAGAAGGAATGGTTTGCGGTGGAGTGGTTGACATCTTGCTGGAAATCGTTTAAGGTAGGGGAAATGAAAAAGAGATTTTCCATGATTTATCTGGCTGCCGGGAACAGCAGAAGATTTGGCTCAAACAAGCTGTTATACCCCATTGACGGGAAGCCTATGTATCGCCATTTACTGGACAGGCTGGTGCATATTTGTGAGGAAAAACCGGAATGGGAAGTGCTGGTCGTAACCCAGTACGAAGAGATAGAAAGATATGCAAGGTCTCTGGAAGAAAGTGGATGCAGCGTACATACTTTGTGGTCACCGGAAAGCGTGCAAGGGGCATCGGTTACCATTTCCAGAGCGGTGAAAGCGGCAGAAGAACGGGAAGCACTGGTGTTTTTCGTGGCAGACCAGCCTTATCTGACAGAAGATACTGTAAGAAATTTCTTGTATGAGATAGAACATGAGATGGTGCTTTCCAGGAAACGTCTTGGCTGCGTCGGATATCAGGGTGAGTGTGGGAATCCGGTTTGGTTTTCCAAAGCATTTTATCAGGAACTTCTGACCCTTCAGGGCGATGAGGGCGGAAGGAAAATCTTAAAAAAACATATCAAGGAAGCTGCCATATTCCCCGTTACAGATAAGAGGGAATTGGAAGATATAGATAAGAAGTGTGGAGGCAAAGAGATGAAATTATTAAAGGACAGAATTCGCAAAGATGGAGTGGTAAAAGAAGGAAATGTACTGAAAGTGGACAGTTTCCTGAATCATCAGATGGATGTAAAGCTGTTCCATGAAATTGGACTGGAATTTAAGCGTCGTTTTGAGGGAGAAGAAATTAACAAGATTCTTACGATAGAAGCATCTGGAATTGGAATTGCATGTGTGGCAGCAGAAGTGTTTGATGTGCCTGTAGTATTTGCAAAGAAGAATCAGACAAAGAACATTGCTGGGGATGTTTATACATCCAAAGTAGAATCTTTCACACACGGAAGAGTATATGATATCCGTGTGGCAAAGCAGTTCCTTGGAAAAGGTGATAAGGTACTGGTAATTGATGATTTCCTTGCAAATGGAAAGGCACTGGAGGGACTGATTGAGTTAATCAATGCATCCGGAGCAACGCTTGTAGGTGCCGGAATCGTCATCGAAAAAGGCTTTCAGGTAGGCGGAGATTTGATTCGTTCTAAGGGTGTTCATCTGGAATCTCTGGCAATTGTAGAGAGCATGGATGAAAAGACAGGAGAAATCGTATTCCGTGGAGATAACTAGGCACTATGTTATATATCATACCGGATTATTATTTTGACTTTCACTGTATTGCAGAGCGGTGCGAAGACACTTGTTGTGCAGGATGGCAGATTGTAATAGATAAAAAGTCTCTCAGAAAATATCGGAAAGTAAAAGGAAGTTATGCCAGAGAATTAAGAAAAAGGATTCGCTGGCAGAAACGGATTTTTTGTCAGGATAAAGAAAAGCGCTGCGCTTTCTTGAATGAAAATAATCTGTGTGACCTTTATACGAATCTGGGAGCGAAGAGTCTTTGCAGGACATGCCGTATGTATCCGAGGCATGTGGAAGAATTTGAGAATGTACGGGAAATCAGTTTATCCGTATCCTGTCCGGAAGTAGCCAGAATACTGATGGAGAGGGAGACGCCAGTACATTTTCGAACATTTGAAAAAGAAGGGGAAGAGTCATGGGATGACTTTGACCCGTTTCTGTTTTCCATACTACAGGACGCAAGAGAAGGAATGTTTCAAATTCTACAGAACAGAGAATTGGACATTTCGATTCGTGAAAAACTGGTTCTTGGAATGGCACATGATATTCAGGGACGTGTAAACCGTGGTGAAATGTTTGGATGTCCGGAAGTCATTGAACGTTATCAGACAGACAAGGCCGTTGCTTTTGCGCAGAAGGTTGTCTGTAAAGAAGAACCAGTCTGGCCGCGGGAACGGTTTCTGAAACTGTTCCGGTTTGAGAGACTGAGGGATGACTGGGAAATGCTTCTTGTAGAGACAGAAGCACTGTTGTATAAAGACGGTGAGACTGCCTATTGGCATAAGAGGAAAGAATTTGACAGATGGACAAAAGAACAGATGCCACTGTGGGAGGTTCACATAGAACAACTGCTTATCTATTTCCTTTTCACCTATTTTGTGGGAGCAGTGTATGATGGTAATATTTACGCAAAGGCCCGTATGTGTGTATCTTTTACGGAACTGGTGTGTGAAATCTGGATGGCAGCATGGCTGCGTAACGGAAAACAACTGGGACTGGAAGAAATGACAGAACTGTTGTACCGGTTTTCCAGAGAAATGGAACATTCAGATAAGAATTTGAAAATAGCAGAGAAAATTATGCTATAATGTAGATGACCAATCTTGAGCATGAAAATGCTGAATGACAAGGGAGAGGAATCATGAAGACAAAAGAAGATATTTTGAGACTGGTAGAAGAGGAAGATATCGAGTTTATCCGTCTGCAGTTTACGGATATGTTTGGTTTCCTGAAGAATATTGCGGTTACGCCAAATCAGCTCGAATGGGCATTTGATAACGGCTATATGTTCAAGGGAGCTGCCGTGTTCGGCAAGCATGACTACGAAAAAGAAGATTTGTATTTATGCCCGGATTTGGAAACTTTCGTCATTTTACCATGGAGACCGCAAAGCGGTAAGGTTGCACGTGTGATTTGCAATATCTGCAGAGAAGATGGAACGATTTATGAATGTAGTTCCCGTGCAATTCTGCAAAGAGTCATGAAAATGACAGAGGAAAAGGGCTACCGTTTTCAGGTGGACCCGGACTGCGAGTTTTTCTTGTTTAATACAGATGAAAACGGCTGTCCGACAACGATTACCCATGAGAATGCAGGGTATATGGATGTGGGACCTACAGATTTAGGCGAAAATGCGAGAAGAGAACTTGTGCTGAATCTGGAAGAAATGGGATTCGAAGTGGAATCTTCCCATCATGAGGTGGCACCATCGCAGCATGAAATTGATTTCAAAGCAGCAGAGCCTTTATCCATAGCAGATTCTATCATTACTTTTAAGTCTGCGGTCCGCTCTATTGTGAAGCGTTTTGGCCTTCATGCCACATTTATGCCAAAGCCGAGAAGCGACATGGCAGGCTCAGGAATGCGGTTAAATATTTCTGCATGTAAGGACGGAAAGAAGTTATTCCAGTCTGATGAAAATGGAGAAATTTCACAGGAACTGAAGTGGTTTATGGGAGGAATCCTGCATTACGCACCGGCTATGTGTGCAGTGACGAATCCACTGGTTAACTCTTATAAACGTCTTACTTCAGGTTTTGATGCACCTAATGAAATTGGATGGGCGAGAAAGAATGTGAATGGCCTTTTGAAAGTGCAGAGAAAGAAAGGAGAAGATACGAAGGTAAGCCTTCGCTTCCCAGACCCATCGGCAAATCCGTATCTTGCGATTGCAGTGTGCCTTGCTGCCGGTGTTGAGGGAATTGAACAACAGATGGATCCGGGATTGCCGATACCAGAGTGTTACGAGAAACAGGAAAAACTGAAAGAGCTTCCTGGCTCACTCAGAGAAGCAGTTACCCAGATGGAAGAAAGTGAATTTATGGAGCGGGTGCTTGGAAAGGCATTCGTGGACATTTATGCAGATGCCAAAATGCAGGAGTGGAATGCATATATGGCAGATGTATCAAAATGGGAGTTAAATGAGTATTTAAACAAAATTTAAAAAGGAGCAGATATGAGCAACATTATTATAGCGTTGCCAAAACTGGAAGATGCAAAGTACATTAGTTCGGTTCTAAGCAGATATGGAATGAAAACTGACTGTATCTGTGACAGGGCATCTACGGCCTTGAAATATGCGAACCAGATGGAAAATGGTGTACTCATTTGCAGCAGACGCCTTCTAGATATGCATTACTCAAAACTGCTGAAATATCTACCAGAATATTTTGACATGCTCTTGCTCACATCAAAGACGGAAGTAAGTGACTATCCGTCAGACGTGAAGACAATAAGTCTCCCGATAAAAACAGCTGATTTAGTTAATACAATAGACAAAATGCTGGCCAGTCAGGCCAGATGTATAAAAAAACGAAAAATGCAGCCAAGGAAACGGACAGAGCAGGAACAACATTACATCGAAGAAGCAAAACGAATGCTGATGGAACGGAATCATATGACGGAACAGGAAGCATTTCGGTATTTGCAGAAGGCGAGCATGAATTCGGAAACCAATATGGTAGAAACGGCACAAAAGCTATTGATGCTATCAGAGGACGAATAACAGTTAGGTAATACAGGAGGAAACAATTATGTTAGACAAAAATGTAGTCGCATTATTAAACCAGCAGATTAACAAGGAATTTTATTCTGCTTATTTATATCTTGATTTTTCAAATTTCTATTATGATAACGGTTTAGATGGTTTTGGAAACTGGTATAAGATTCAGGCACAGGAAGAACGTGACCATGCACTTCTTTTCGTACAGTATTTACAGAACAACGGAGAAAAGATTGAACTGGAAGCGATTGACAAACCGGCTGTTGAACTTACCAGTGCAAAAGGTGTATTAGAAGAAGGATTGAAGCATGAGCAGTATGTAACAAGCCTGATTCACACTATCTATGACGCTGCTTACAGCATCAAAGATTTCCGCACTATGCAGTTCTTAGACTGGTTCGTAAAAGAACAGGGCGAAGAAGAAACCAACGCAGAAGGACTGATTAAGAAGTTTGAATTGTTTGGAGACGACCCGAAGAGTTTATACATGCTGGACAATGAACTGGCAGCACGTGTATACAGCGCACCATCACTGGTACTGTAATCACAAATGGCGGAAAACGAATACTTTAAGCAGGCTTTATCCAGTTTTGCGATGGATATGGCAAGTGGTGGCGCAATCAAACATTTGACAAATCAGGGTTATACGGTACAGCAGATTGTAAATAAACTGGATTTTCCGACTCCTTACGAGAAAGTACAGGAACTGGTGTGGAAGCAATTGATTGAAAATGGATGTCTGCTTCTGGAAGAACCGGGAAATGGAACAGAGCACGAAAAAGTAGATTACATTCAGGAAACAGACAGCTTGGGAAGAAAAAGCTTTCGCAAGGTAGTGGTTTCGTGTGAAAATGACATTCGGATTCACTGGAAAGAATGGAACTATATCTGGAAATCAGAAGATTCGTTTCGTTCATTTCTGGATGAACAGTGCGTGAAAAACGGAGAACAGGATTCTTATGTGCGCTGCGATTTTGGACTTCGGAAATATCGCGATCCGAAAGGTTATGAACGGACAATTCAGAAACTGACTGCACAGCAGAAAGAATATATTCTGGGACTGCCTTGGGAATTGAGGCCTGTTTATCACCAACTGAATCTGCGGATGCGGGAGATTGTTGCGGCACTGTATGCAGCAGGAGAATTTCACTGCTGCCTTTATTTCCGGAAAACCAGAGAAAAGATTACGCTTGGGTAGCTAGGGTATGAGTTTAACAGTTTAATTTGTTAAAATTTCCCCTTGACAAATAAAAAGAAAAGTATTAATATTACGCCATAAAGAAAAACCGATGAGAAAGAGGAGTAGATTATTAAGCGAAATCTCAGAGAGCGACAGGTGGTGGGATTGTCGTATGGAGCTGATAGTTGAATGGACTTTTGAGGGCAGCTTGAAATCGCAAGAGAGTATGGCTTGTCGGGAACCAGACCCGTTACCAACTGGAGTGTATGTTAGTACATGTAAGAGGACAGTAGAACTGTTGAAGTTGAGTGGTACCGCGAGAATGATATATCGCCTCAATCCCAAGTGGGATTGGGGCTTTTTTTATAGCTTTGCTATAAAAAAAACCTTGATATGCACACTGCGGTGTACAAGGAAGATGTCGCAAGCGACCACCACAGGCGCAAGAATGTGCCAAGGCACATTCTATTTAAATTCATTTTACGCATTGTGTATAGGACTTCAATAAACGGACTTCTTTCAGACTAGCAAGAAAATGTATCTTAAGTGAGAAAAGGAGAAGACGATTATGAAGAAGAAAATGTTAGCAGTAGTTTTAGGAATGGTAATGACAGTATCTCTGATGGCAGGATGTGGCTCAAAGAGTAATACAACAACAGGAGAAAAGGAAACATACACAATTGGAATTTCACAGTTTGCAGAACATGGTTCTCTTGATAACTGTAGAGAAGGCTTTTTGGCAGGTCTTGCAGAAGAAGGCATTGTAGAAGGGGATAACCTTGAAGTAGAATATAAGAATGCAGCGGCAGATATGGGAACCGCTTCCCAGATTTCCAGCAGCTTCGTATCGGATGGCGTGGATTTGATTTGTGCCATTGCAACACCAAGT
Organism: uncultured Lachnospiraceae bacterium; assembly: GCA_900554415.1. Lineage (GTDB taxonomy): Bacteria > Bacillota > Clostridia > Lachnospirales > Lachnospiraceae > Allocoprococcus. The sequence goes on from USGU01000007.1 coordinate 28,060, forward strand.
GCACAGGCAGCATATAATGAGGCTATGGATGCAGATATCCCGGTTATTTACACAGCAGTTACAGACCCGGTAGCAGCAGAACTTGCAACCAAGGACGGCAAACCGGTTGGAGAAGTGACAGGAACCAGTGATAAGCTTCCGGTAGAAGCACAGCTTAAAATGATTCGTGAAATGCTTCCAGATGCAAAGACAATCGGGATCATTTACACCACAAGCGAAGCAAATAGTGTATCTGCCATCGAAGAATATGAATCAAAGGTTGGCGATTATGGATTTGAACTGGTAACAAAGGGTGTTACTTCTGTTTCCGAAGTTGGTCTTGCAGCAGAAGATTTGCTTACAAAGGTTGACTGCATTACAAACCTGACAGATAATACAGTAGTAAGCGCACTGGCAACTGTACTTGATAAAGCAAATGCAGCAAAGATTCCGGTATTCGGAAGCGAAATCGAGCAGGTAAAAATCGGATGCCTTGCAGCAGAAGGTCTTGACTATGTAGCACTTGGAAAACAGACAGGAAAGATGGCGGCAAAAGTATTAAAAGGCGAAGCAAAAGCATCAGACCTTTCCTTTGAACTGATCACAGAAGCCGGACTGTATGTAAATACAAAGGTTGCTGAAAATCTTGGAATTACACTGGATAGCGAATTGACAGACAGTGCAGTGGAAACATATGATACAATTGCTGAATAAATAAAACAAACGAAACCAATAGAAAAGAGGAACATTGCATGAACTTTGCAATATCAATTGTTGAGCAGGGACTCATTTACGGAATCTTAGCATTAGGAATTTATATCACATATAAAATACTGGATTTTCCAGATTTGACAGTGGACGGAAGCTTTCCACTGGGGGCAGCGGTGACTGCCCTTTTAATCACGAGAGGAGTCAATCCATATCTGACACTGCCGATCAGCTTTCTGGTAGGGGCACTGGCAGGCATTTGTACAGGACTTATCCATGTGAAATGCAAAGTCAGGGATTTGCTTTCCGGTATTATTATGATGACTGCTTTGTGGACCGTAAATTTACGGATTGCAGGAACATCCAATGTACCTTTATTTTCGCAGGAAACTATCTTTAAAAATGATTTTATAAATGGTCTGTTTCCATCTTCTCTGATAAAATGGAAGACGTTAATCGTGATTCTGGTTCTGACATTTCTGGCAAAATTTTTGTTAGATGCGTTTCTGGGAACCAAGGCAGGCTTTCTTCTTCGTGCGGTAGGGGATAATGCAACCCTTGTCACCGCACTTGCAAAGGACCAGGGAAATGTGAAGATTCTCGGACTTGCCATTGCAAATGGTCTGGTTGCTTTTGCAGGAGGAATCTTCTGTCAGGAAGAACGTGTATTTGAAATTTCCAGTGGTACCGGTGCAATGGTAATCGGTCTTGCCAGTGTTATCATCGGAACCAGCGTATTCAAAAATCTTTCCGTAGTAAAGACCACCACAGCCGTACTGATTGGCTCTGTCATTTACAAGGCCTGCGTGGCAATTGCATTGCGGAATTTCGAGCCACAGGATATGAAGCTGATTACCGCAGTTCTGTTCCTTGTGATTCTGGTTATCAATATGGAAAGAAAGAAGAAGGTGAAGACAAATGTTGGAGCTTAAGGGTATTCATAAATATTATAATCCGGGCACGATTAATGAAATGTGTCTGTTTCAGGACTTCAGTCTTTCCATCGATAAAGGAGAATTCGTCTCAGTGGTAGGAAGTAACGGTTCCGGTAAAACCTCCATGTTAAATATTATCTGCGGAAGTATTCCGGTAGAGGCAGGAAAGATTCTGATTGATGGGAAAGATATTACAAAGGAAAAGGAATTTAAACGAAACCGTAGCATCGGACGTGTGTATCAGAATCCTGCAATGGGAACCTGTCCGTCCATGACGATTCTGGAAAATATGTCTATTGCGGATAATAAAGGCAAATTCTATGGACTTGGACGTGGAATCAACAAGGCAAGAATTGACTATTATAAAGAGACATTGGCACAATTAGGACTTGGCCTGGAAGATAAGATGGATGTAAAAGTCGGTTCCTTATCCGGTGGACAGCGTCAGGCAATGGCACTTTTAATGTCAACCATGACACCGATTGAGTTCCTGATTCTGGATGAACATACAGCAGCTCTTGACCCGAAGACAGCAGATTTGATTATGGAGCTGACCGACAAAGTTGTGAAAGAAAAACAATTAACAACCATCATGGTAACACATAATCTTCGTTATGCGGTGGAGTATGGAAACCGTTTAATCATGATGCATCAGGGACATTGCGTGATGGATAAAAAAGGAGACGAAAAGAAAGAAATCTCTACGGATGAAATCCTGAAAGTATTCAATGAAATCAGTATTGAATGTGGAAATTAAAGAGTGAGACTTAGAAAGCCGCCTGCTTCTGAAGATGTTCAGAAGCGGGCGGCCTTTTCTGTTATGCCGTGGTTCTCATAGCTGTAGGAAAATTTCTTGTTCACCATAAATAAGTCTGATGTGATAACGATGATATAAACTTGATGTGATAAGAATTATAAGGTATAGTATGAAGTACAACTTTATGAAAATGGAAAGGAAAGTCGAAAAGGAAATGCAGATATATATCACCGGATATGAGCCGGAACAAGGGAAAAAGAAACATCAGCAAGAACACCAAAAAGGGTTAAGTCTGCTTTGCTATGGCCTGCGGGCGCAGTATAACCTTCCATTTTCCATAGAAGAAACAGAGGCAGAACTGGAAAAAGGTGAGCATGGGAAACCTTACTTAAGCCGATTTCCACAAATCCATTTTAATATCAGTCATTCTCACGGAATCGCTGCGTGTGCAATATCTGATTATGAAGTGGGGATTGATGTGGAAAAAATTGCCCCGCTTAAGGAAGCCGTGGCACACAGAACTCTGACAGAAAAAGAACTGGAATTTTTGCAGACATTTGACAAAGCAGAGCAGGAAGAAATGTTTTACCGGTTCTGGACCTTAAAAGAAAGTTATCTGAAGTTAGACGGAAGCGGTCTGACACGGGACCTCAGAGAAGTGGCATTTACCATGGAAAAGAAAGAAGAAGGATGGAAAAGTAACTGTTCCGATAATACAGCAGGCTGCTATCAGCAAAAAATAAAAGAAGATTATATGTTGTCCGTATGTTCGGAAAAAAGGGACGAGGTAGAAAATGTTCATATCACATGGCTTACTGCAAAGGATATGGACTGGAACGGAGAAATGAGATGAAAAAGTTATTTTAAATGTACGCGGGGTTGAAAAAGGAGTAACATACGTTCACAAAAACTTCACAAAAATAATTAGCACTCCCTATTGACAAGTGCTAACATAGGTGTTATAACACATATAGAACAAAAGAAAGGGAACAAAAAGAAAAAGAAAGTTCCTAAACATTCCAGGTTCAAAGTTATTTATTGACATCAGTTAGTTAAAAACAGGAAGGAAGGATGACTTATGTTGATGCCTAGCTTATTTCACGATGACTTTGATTTATTTGATCGTTTTTACCAGAACCCATGGTTCGGTGGATTTGATGACCGGGAATTAAAAAATATGGAAAAGAAACTTTATGGTCACCGCGCTAAAAATGTAATGCGTACAGATGTGAAAGAATCCGATACTGGATATGAGATGGAAATTGACCTCCCAGGATTCAGCAAAGACGAAGTAACAGTAGAACTGAACGATGGTTATCTGACCATCAGTGCAGCCAAAGGACTTGACAAGGATGAAGCAAAATCCGATGAAGAAGCTCAGAAAGGAAATTATATCCGTCGTGAGCGTTACAGCGGAGCATGCCAGAGAAGCTTTTATGTAGGTGAGGGTATTACCGAAGAAGATATCAAAGCAAGCTTCAAACATGGTATTTTGAAACTGAACATTCCAAAAAAGGATGCAAAACAGGTTGAGTCTAAGAAATACATTGCAATTGAGGGCTAGCTCCAAAAGCTGGCTCCGGATTATCAGTTTGAAAAAAATTTAAAAGTAATATCTTTGTATGAATGGAGGAAAAGACAAATGACTACTTTAAAAGTACAAAAAAGAGATATGGGTACAAAGGCAAAAAGACTGAGAAGAGAAGGTTATGTAACCGGTAATCTTTTCGGAAAGGACATGGAAGGTTCCATTCCACTTCAGATTGAAAAGAAAGAAGCAGAAAGAATCCAGCGTGAATGCTTAAAAGGCAGCAAGCTTATATTGGATTTGGATGGAAAGAAATACAATGTTCTGTTGAAAGAACTGGATTATGACACTATGAAACGTCAGATTCTGGAGATGGATTTCCAGGCACTGGTAAGTGGTGAAAAGATTCATTCCGTTGCAGAAATTATTTTCCATAATAAAGAAATGGTAGTGGATGGCGTACTGGAAGAACTGCTCACAGAGATTGAGTATAAGGCCGTACCAGAAGCACTCGTAGAACGAGTTGACATAGATTGCAGCAAACTGAAAGTCGGAGATAGCTTAACCGTAGGTGATTTGGAAATTGCCAAAGATGAAGATATCGAGATTATGACGCATTTGGATACACCGGTTGTCAATGTAGTTGCTTCACATAATGCTCCGGCAGATGATGAAGAAGCAGAAGACACAGAATCCAAATAGGATGATGGATTCGTTCCTTATGGAACTTCATATAGTAGATAAATAAGTAGATGACAGGCAGGCTCTGGTTGATAAGAAACCAGGACTTGCCTTTTTATGTATAAAATTCCCCTTTATTGAGAAACTATCTCTATTAACTATATTGCTAATTCTTACAAAGTGTGCTATTCTCATTTTGAGTTATTTAATACTAACTCAAGATAATCAAGAATAACTAGGAGGCTTAACATGGATAAGATTTATGTGGTTTATTGGTCACAGACAGGAAATACACAGGCAATGGCAGAGGCAATTGGAAAAGGAATTACAGAAGCCGGAAAAGAAGCTGTTGTATTAGAAGTAGGAGCAGCGTCAGTAAATGACTTGAAAGATGCGACATGCTTTGCACTTGGCTGTCCTGCTATGGGAGCAGAAGTTTTGGAAGAATCAGAGATGGAACCATTTGTATGTGAGGTAGAAGGTATTGCGAATGGTAAGACCATCGCACTCTTTGGCTCTTATGGATGGGGCGATGGAGAATGGATGCGCGACTGGGCAGATCGTATGAGTGGATGCGGAGCAACTGTATTAACAGGAGAAGGTATCATTTGCCAGGAAACACCGGATGATGATGCGCTTACAGCCTGTGAAGAAGCAGGAAAACAGCTTGCAGCATTATAGTATTTCAGAAGAATAAAAGAGGATACCATTCATGATAGAAGACAGAGTAATCGAGCATTGCGCACCAACACTTGCGGGAATCAAAAGTGCCAATCTTTTTAATTATTTTTATACAGATAAAGCAGAAGTAATAGAAGAGCTTACGAAGGTAAATGCACTTTTGAATCAGAAAGGCGTCTACGCAGATGCACTACTGTGGAGAAATGACTCTGTTCTGATTTATATATACCGCAAAACAATGTTGGAAAAGGAATTACAGAATCCAGAGGCAGCAGCGTTACTGATAAAATACGGGTATGAAGGATACGACGTGGAAAGCTGTCTCGTGCATTTGAAAGAGCGATTGTCCCGTTATACTTGTTTCCCTCATGAAATTGGTATTTTCCTCGGATATCCGATTGAGGATGTCAAAGGTTTTATTGAAAATCAGGGTAAGAACTGTGAAAGCTGTGGGTTCTGGAAAGTATATTGTAATGCAACGGAAAAAGAAAAACTCTTCTGCAAAATGCGGAAATGTACGCAGTATTATATCCGTAATTTTCAGGAGGGCAGAAGTCTCTTGCAGATGACAGTGTGTATGCAATAGATAAAGAATCCGATAAAATCTTACTGGAATTAAATGATTAAAATATGACAGATAAACAGATGGCAGACCTGCAAAAAGGTTCAGCCATCTGTTTTCATTGCAAAAATAAAATATTTGATGGTTGAATTTCAAAATAGAAGTAACTATACTAGGTGTGGTGAATATAGAAGTAAAAAGGATTCTGCTATTCGGCAGATAGGGCAGGATGGAAGTATGGAAAAGAAATTGAAACAAGAGCATGATTTTTCAGAAGGTTCTATTACGAAGAATATTTTATCAATGGCGGTTCCGGTTACCATTGCGCAGGCGGTTCAGCTTATGTATAACCTGGTGGACCGGGTTTATCTGGGACATATTAAAAGCGGGGCGGATCAGGCGCTGATTGGAGTGGGATTAATCTTTCCAATCGTATCTATCATCAGCGCATTTACACAGTTGTATTCCGGTGGAGGAGCACCGCTTATGTCGATTGCACGTGGTGCGGGAGAGGATGAAAAGGCATCCAGGCTTGAAAATGTCAGTTTTAAGCTGTTGATTTTGACCGGACTTGCTTTGATGGCAGTATTTTATATTTTTATGAAACCAATTTTATATGCATTTGGGGCATCCGATGCTACTTATCCAACAGCAGCAGCCTATTTACAGATTTACCTTCTTGGAACGTTGTTTGTGATGATAAGTGTAGGAATGAATCTGTTTATCAATGCACAAGGATTTGGAACCATGGGAATGATTACCGTATGTATCGGAGCGGTTTTAAATCTGATATTAGACCCAATCTTTATCTTTGTATTTAATATGGGAGTCAGAGGTGCAGCAATTGCTACCGTTATCAGTCAGTTTGCCAGCTGCCTGTGGGTATTGATTTTTCTTAGAAGTAAGAAAGTACAGTATCCATTGAAACGAAGTGATATGAAACTGAATGATGGAAAAATGATTTTTTCTATTATCAGCCTTGGAACTTCGGGATTTATTATGTGCGTCACAAACAGTCTGAGCCAGATTGCATGCAACGCAACACTGGCAAAATGGGGCGGAGATTTATATGTTGGTGCTATGACGATTTTGAATTCGGTGCGAGAGATATTTAATTTAGCAGCAAATGGAGTAACAGAGGGAGCAAAGCCTGTACTAGGTTACAATTTTGGCGCAAAGAAATATGACCGTGTAAAAAAAGGAATTCTCATTACATTTACAATGGTTATGAGTTATATGATAGTTGCGTGGCTGTTGGTTCATTTCTTCCCTGGATTTTTTGTTGGCTTATTTACCTCGGATAAAGAACTGGCGAAGGTTGCGACACATGCACTAAAGTTGTTTTTTGCGGGATTCTTTATGATGGGACTGATGTTCTGCGGACAATCTACTTTTGTCGGACTTGGATTCCCGAAGCAGTCTATTTTCTTCAGCCTGCTCAGGAAAGTAATTATCGTGGTACCGTTGACGATTATATTACCGTATTTCATAGGTGTAAATGGAGTATTTATCGCAGAACCAATCAGTAACTATATTGGAGGGCTGGCAAGCTTTGGAACCATGCTTTATATCGTAATGCCAATCCTGTCGGGGAAAAAAGAGAAAGAATAATGAGAATGAAGTGAAAAATCATCTGGATTTCCAGGTGATTTTTTTGTGTCATAATATTGAAAACCAAGAAACACTGTGATAACATGAAAATTGGATTTTTATGCCTAAAAATAACGAAAATACAATGAAAATGTATGATTATGTAAATAAAACTTTAGCGGGAGGTGATTGTCAGTGTCGAAACAAGAAGAAAACAGAAATGATATCGAAGAAAATCCTACCGATAAGATATTGGAAAAAATAGAACAGGATAAACAGAAGATAAAGAAAAGTGCAGTTCTTGCATTTGCGGCATTGATAGCAATCATTGCGCTTGGTATTGCGTGGTTTGTGTCTAATACCAAAGTGACGGGAACATCTTCAAGTGTGGCAGCAGAAGATGATAATCCTTTCTGGCTGGCAAGTGTCGGTGAGAGACAGAAGGTAGAATTCGATTATCTGAAAGATGAAAACCATCAGAATATTTTATATGAAGGAACGGTAAAAAAATACAGTAGTTATATTGATACAAAGACTGGCGAGAAAGTGACAACAGGGGAAATGGATTATCATGTTGGTACCAGCAGTCTTGCATGGTATTTGAACAGACAGGAAAATCTGGCTCCGGGTGTGAATGGGAAAATGGAGTTTTATATTATTCCTAAGAAAGAGGGGCTTAAATCAGTATCGATTTCGTTAGAAATAGATGGATATAAATATGAAAATAGCAGAGCGGTAGTATCGGATGACGCTACCTTACAGAACTTGCTGACCGGGCACATTCTTTTCTTTACCAAGGTAGATGATACTTACGGATACCAGGGGTGGATACAGCCTGACCGGTCGTTTAAGGTAAATGCACCGGGCGAGGGCACATTTACTGTGAATGTTCCATATAAAATCACGGTATACTGGGTGTGGCCGCGGTATTTTCGCAATTATGTGTATACACAAAAGAGTACTCAGGGAGATTTGTTTACGGAGGCAACCGAACAAGGAGAAAACAGCGAGTATGCACAGTTTATTAAATTTGTAGATGGACAGAGAAAAGTGTCAAAAGGAGAAAACAAACTGTTTTATGATAGTAGTAAGGAAATTACAATTAACAGTGAAATAAATAAAACTATGCTACAGGCGACATTGGATGTATGCAGCAAGTATTATGACCAGGCAGATGAATACATTGGTATGAACGGTAAATACGTATATGTTGGTATTAAAGTAAATTAATACAAAACGTAAGAGTGAAGATAGAAGAAAATAAGGGATTAAAATGATGAGTGGAGAATCAGAAGAAAAGAGAAAAAATACACTGACATCAAAGAAAAAGAAAATGCTATATACATTAATATCGACAGGAGTGGTGTTGATTTTGTTGGCGGGACTAATTTATGCGTGGTTTGTCAATCAATCAGATATGGAAACATTGCTTGCAATAAAGCCTCCATCTGACATTTCAATTCTTGGACCAAATGGCGAAGAAATGAGTTTCATAGATTTGAATTATACGGACAATGACAGAACCGGAAATACTGTTACGGTAAGGAGAGTTTTCTGTGTGCAGACGGCAGCAGATGAACATCGGCTGGAGATTGCGCATACGACCAATCTGAAAGGACTGCAATTTAAGATATATAAAGTTTCTGAAAATGGAACAGAATCTGTAACTGATGGAGGTTATACATACCAGTATAATCAAACACCTGTCGATGGAAGCTACATCAATGTGGCTAACAGTGGAAACGATACGGTAAATTATAAATATGCGGATAACACATATCATAAAAACAATTATAATACTTACGATTGGGTACAGATACATGCAGAACCGGTTTATTGGCTGGCAACAGGAAATTTGCCAACAGATAAAACAAATTCGTTTACAGATGGAAATATGCAGTACTATAGAACTTATTATGTCTGTGAAGTCAGTTGGACAGAGACAACCAAAGAAACAGATGTTTTTTATATCCTTGCAGAATAAAATCACGGATAATTTAAGAGGTAAGAGATAACATATGAAACTTTCAGGCAGACCAAAATGGAAACTTATAGCAGTAGCGTTATTGTGCTCCGTTAGTATGCTTTTGCTGATAAGCGGAAGCTATGCGGCGTATACAAGACAGGCTTATCAGCGGGGAATTGCACGTAACAGGGATACTGAAACAGTCAGCTTTACATCGAATTATTTGCAGCTTTGTACAAGCGGAACAAAGGAAAATTCTTATATTCAGAAAAACGTTGTGTTTGGAGAAGATGAAGTAACAAAGGATTCCGTGTCTTTTGATATCTATGTATATAATTATGCAAATGGAAATACAAGTCTGGTAAGCCAAAAGGATATTACCTATACAATGAAAATTGAGTTTAAGGACGGCAGTGGTACAAATTATTCGGTCAAATGTGATGATGACGAAGCAGTGACAGTTACAGGCAACGTGTATGAAATTACCAAAACCCTGACAGGACGTGTGGCAAATGCAAATAAATTTACTGTTTCATTTCCGGGAAGTGAAATTGATAAAATGAAAATCACAGCTTCCGCAATACCGGAAGATATAACGATTACCAATAACCAGTTTTTGGCGGCAAACTTAGTTCCGTGTACAAGTACAGCGGCAAGCACATTTAGAGCAGAAGGAACTTTCATAGATAAATCAGAGGGAACCCCAAGGGATTACGATGGGTTTAACTATGAAGTATCAATTTCCGGTGGACAGGCAGAGGCAACCCTGATTTGGGATTCCAATATTGTAGAAATTGATAAGTATTTCCTGGAAAAAATAGGAAAACAGAAAAGTGATATCAATACAGAAGAAGACTCGGGAAAACAAACATTAGTATTTACCATGAATCAGTCGGCAGGAACCGGTGATTATCTGATTCCATTTTACATCAAAAGTAAAACGGCTATTCCGGAGACTTGGGATGAAATGAAGAAGGTTATTCAGTTTTCGGCAACACAGCAGACAGAATAGACAAGCTGTTTAAAGCAGGATGAAACCTTTAAAATAGAGATTAAGGGAGTGACTACAGTGAAATACAGAAGAATATTAGCCGGACTTCTGGCTGTAAATATTGCTGTCAGCGGTATATGGACAGGTGGCATTACAGTGAGTGCTGGAAAAGAGAATATAACTTCAAGTACTTCGGCAGATGCAGACAATGAAACAGTATCTGATGAGACGGAAAAAGCAGATCAAAGTACTGTAGATGAAACAGAGAAAATAGAAAATACAACGCAAGATACGAACGCTGATACAGAAGAATCAGAACATGTAGTAGAAAATTCTGATGATGAAGCAGATACTACGGTAAACGAAGAACAAATACAGACCATGTCCACATCTTTTTCAATTGATGACCTGAAGTTTTATCAAAATGGTGTTGCAACAATTGCTTCACCGGAACAGATGATATTGTTGTCATATTGTGACCCGGCAGCTACACGGAATATTCAAATTGAGCTGACTGCCACTGGTGGCTTTGACCTTTCCACAACAATTAAGCAAGGCACAAATCTGTCCCAGTATCTGAAAAACGGTGGAACGGCGGATCAGGATTACACTTATCAGGGATTAGGCAGTGCAGATGCCACATTTCAGGGGAAAATTACAGGACAGACACCGTCTATAAAAGCGAATACAACCATATTCAAAGGACTTTCTTCAAGTGCGACTGTAGACAAGGTGCGTTCCATTGAATGGAGTGGAGATGGTACAGCACCAATGCTTGCTGATACTTATGTACTTGAAGATGATGCGGAACATGGTATTCCATTCAAGTTTACCAAGGGAAATGGAAGCCTGATTGAAACGGTGAAATCTACAGGAAACGGAACTTTGGTAATAAAAGACGAAGTAACGTATGAAACTGCGGTTACCGTGAGAAGTTCTGCTACTGCAAATGCAGGTCTTATTTGTAATACATTAGAAAGCGGAACAATTAAGCTTGCTGGCTATGTATTGCCGGAGCAGATAACCATTAATAGCGAAAGCGGTGCTGCGGGTGGCTTTATTGGAAGTATGCAAGGTGGAACACTGGAAATAGATTCTGTAAGTAAAACAGAAATTTCTAATCTGAAAGTGACAAGTACATCGGGCAGTGCGGGAAGTATTGTCGGTGTAATGATTGAAAATGCTGTAATTACATTGCATCAGGATATTACGGTAAAAGAGCCAACGGTAAACGGTAAATATGCAGGTGGATTTGCAGGAGAAGCAACGAATCCGACCTTTTCGGGTGAAAATAAAATTACGGTGAAAAGTCCGAGTGCATCTTCAGGAACAAATACAGGTTCTGCAGTGGGAGGACTTGTAGGACATTATATTGCAAAAGGAGACAGCAATTCCACACAATCTCTGCCATCTGAAATTGAACTGGAAACACCGAAAGTTACAACGAATGGCGGCTTTACAACAGATGGCGGAAATGCAGGAGGATATTTCGGAATTCTAGAACTTCAGGGTCAGCTTACCTATGAAATTTCAGGAGATGACAATTATAAAAATATCACATCGGAATATGTTGCCGGAAATGGCGCAGGGTATGGAGCAATTGCCGGAAAGATAACAAGTGAAGATAAGAAAGCAGCGGTAGTTGTCAAAAATGTAAAGGTTACATCTACAAACAATAAACAGACCTATTATCATGGCGGTCTGTTCGGTGAACTTGGAGCGAAGGTATATCTTCAGGTCAGCAATGTTAAGGCAACTATATCGGATGCGTATGCCCAGACTTCGGCTAGTGGATTTGGCGGAGTTGTTGGATATCTCGGAAATGATAGTGTGCTGAGTATTACAGATAAGGTGGAAGTGACTGTTTCGACAGGAACGATTACCGGTGGCGGTGGACTTGTCGGTTATGCGGATTCTGGAAGCATTCTGGAACTTTCCGGTGAAACAGATTTGTCCGGGGTAAATTATAGTGCGTCACAATATGTTGGACAGCTTGTAGGTGCACAGAATTGCGCATTGGTTTTTGCGCATGGTGATGGAAATGGAAATGGCTGGAAGTATATCCGAAGCAAATTTGCTTCAGGAAGTGCTTATGTGAATGATATTGGAAACTATGGGGAAGTTATCCGGCTGAAAGCAAATAAATCAAGTGAAAAAGGATTAGACAGCGAACTATTTTCGATAGAGTCAGACAGCCATGAAATCCAATATGGAAAAACACCTACTTTAAGTACTGCACCAATTACGATTGATTCAGCAGAGGCATTTGCACTTCTTTCCGTCGCGTGGAATTCACACGGTGTGTTTTCACCGGATACAAATTTGACCAGTGCCAACTGGGGAGATTTGAAAAGCAGAAACATTACATTCAGCAGTGATGTTAATCTGGAAGGAACTGGAATTATCGGAATTTCCCGTGATTCAGATGAGGATATATATAGTGGAAAAATATCAGGAAATACGCATAAAGTAACCTTAGCAATTGGGGAGACGTTTGGATATAAAGGAGATGAGAAGGCATCTGAGGGTACGGATGGTTGCGGAAAGATATATGCAACCGATAATAATCATAAGTATATAGGAATGTTCAGCAGTTCGATTGGCTCCATAGATGATTTCGAAATATCTGGCAAGATTCAGGTTAGCAGTGCAAACGGAAGCATCAGTGTAGGAAGTATTGCTGCAGGGAAAAAAGCATGGGCAACTACTTGCCTTAGTAAAGTAGTGGTTAGTACGGCAATTGATTTGGATGCAAAAGGTGCCGGCAATACCAGTTGCGTAGGTGGTTTCTATGGTGAGGCTGGTTCAGATTATATAGAATTAACGAATTTGACAGAAGCCAAGGCTTCTATTAAAATTAAAAACTGTAATGCACAGAATAGTGATGTAAAAACCTATGCAGGCGGTATTATTGGATATGTACCGGGTGCGTTTAAATTAAAATGCAATGGGATGGAAGTTGGAGGTTCCATAGAGACAGATGCCTCTAATTATGCATATGTGGGTGGTGTAATTGGATTTGTTGCTCCTAGCGGCGCTGGGGCAGAACCAAGTATATGGGTAGAGATCAGGAATCTTGTTTTTGATGGAATTAAAATCAGTGCTCCTGATGCTACAGTAGCATGTGGTGGCTTATTGGGAAGTGTCTGGTCCCGAACCGGAGTTTATTTTATGGGTGTGGACGACAGTAATGATGGAACAAATACGAAAATGACAGTGAAAAATGCGTCCATCGAAGCACCGAATGCGAGCGTTGGAGGACTTGCATATAAAGCAAGTGGTATCTGGGAGATCCGTACAAATGGAATTGATATTCAAAAAATGTATATTAATTCTGGCAAGGATTTAGGATTATTGGTCTGCCATGGAGAAAAAAGCAATGTTGCCAGAGGATGGGCGGTAGAAGATGGTGCGCTTTATCTGAGAACTACGGTGGATTGGACAACAGCCTATAAAGTAGCAGAAAATCTGGATATTACAAGCGGCTCAGTCTTTGATGAATTAGTAGCACATACAGCAGTGTCAAAAGATACAATCGTGAACAATGATGAAAATGGAATTGTATCACTGGCGACTACAGAGCGTATCGGAGTATCTGAAGCTGCGGACAGTTGCACTACATATCAAAATCGTACAACCTATGGACGGGAACATAATGAAAATGGCTGTAGCAGATACTACTACGATTTGGACTTGTATGTAAAAACAGCGGCAAATGCCAGTGCTACAGGAGCAAATGGGAAGATTGACACGCCAGAGGAATTACTATTGTGGAGTTGCAGACGTTACGCATGTACTAATATTAAGAAGTATTTCAGCGGGTATGATGTTGGAAGTAACAGATACGTCTCACAAGATATAGAGGATGAAATTACAACAATCAGTTCAGCATTGGACATGAAAAAATATAGTTATTATCCTATTCAATTAAGCACTGGTATTACGATTGATAAGGCAACGATTACTTTCTATAATGAGCAGATAGAACATGCGGAGATATCTGTAAATAATAAGTCAACAAAAAGAACAACAAGTGGAACCCAGAGCGTTCAGTCACAGCATTATATGATGCATTGTGGATTGTTCCTGAATCATTCAGCAGGAACAGTGTCTACAGATATTGTATTAAATGATGTTACATTTGCAGGTAGCATAGGAAAAACAGATGATTCTGTTTCAGGCGTATTGTTTTCCGGAATGGTTCAGGGAACGGAGGCAGATGGGAAACAGTATCTGGTAAAAATGAATTTTAAAGATGTGAAGCTGGCGGGTCTGAAGATTACAGATTATTCAGATAAAGAATATGCTCCGTTATTGATTAATCAGATAGGAAGTTATACAAAAACGGAAGTAAAAGGACTGAAGACTACAACTGGATATACTCTCGGAACTGCAGTTGCTTCCAGCCTTATTGGAAATGCCGGATCAACAGACGGACATCAGATTAATATGTCTTTTTCCAATATTATACTTCCTGATAAAAAGGCAGGTGGAACACAAGGCATTTTCACACATGCGACATTACTGGAAAGTTATCAGTATGCGGACAATGATACATCAGTAGCTACATACAACTTCTATAAAAGTGGTGACTGGCCATCAGAGGGAACCTATAACCATCAGGTAACATACGGACGGGAAATATCAGAAACGCAGGAATATACGAATTTACAAAAATGGTATTACGATAAAGCAAGTTACGGAAAAGAAACAGGGGAAGTTGTTGATGGAAATAACGATAAAGATTTCTCGTCATGGCTTCCATACGTGTGTGCTCCTTATAATGAAGCTGAACATAAACATGAAATTAAAGTAAATCAACGAGTATTTGATATTGTGACAGGATGTGGTACTTATGGGGATCCTTATGTGATTACCAATGCCGGGGAACTGGAAATCATATCAGAGTATATGACGACTAATATGCCACGTACTGACTGGAAAATCACGGTTACTCGGAATCAGAATACCTATTGTACTGAAGGTAATAAACAGGATATTACATTCCGATATGATGGAGATAAATGGGTAGAGGTTGAGAATAAAGGAACGAACCTGGAGGAAGACTGGGTAGATGTTGTAGGTGGAGAAACCAGAAGCATTGAATTTATGCAGCGTTATATCGCAAATGCATATTATGATTTACAGGGACAGGAAACAACAGCTGAGGAGACTCAGAGCCAGGTGCTGTCAGGTGAACTTGCTGATGTGAATTTTGAGAATAGTGTCGTCCAGGAAATCCTTGCAAATTCAAATAAAGCGGCGATTACATTAGCAACGACACAAGCGCAATTAACACTGGTAGATTTTAAAGGACTTGGCACTGCGGAAAACCCTTTCCGAGGGGTACTTACAAGCACAAGCGGGGGCAGCAATACAATTATTACCCTGAAAGGTGCAAATACAGGCAACGGTCTGATTGCATATAGCTATGGAAGTGTTATACGCAATCTCACCATTAAATATCAGGGAGATAAGAAAACGCTAACTTACAAGAAAGCATCTTCCTCATTATATCCTGGAAATTGTTTCGGTGGGGTAATTGGATGTATTCTTGGTGGTGATAATATTATTGATGGTGTTCGGGTTATTTTGGCTGATGGATGGCTTCAGCTTGATGGTGATAATAAACATCTTCTTCAGGTTGGCGGATATGTCGGTTCGGTGTGCGGTGGCGGAGTAAGATTCCGAAATATGAGTAATGCCACCGGATTGACTGATGATATGATTACCGGAGGAAGTGCGGACGGAGGCGAAGCAGCATACAGCAGTCTGTATGTGAATCCATATGTAGGACGAGTGCTGGATGGATATGCATTTGCGGTTACAGCAGGAGATACACTGAATAATACAGATAAGAATTATCAGATTCAGAATTTGAGTACATTAGGAATCGATGAAGCTAATCGTATACCTGCAACCAGAAATCAAACAACGCAAACAACAAGCATAACGATAGAGGATGCGAGAGCGTTATTGTTGCTATCAGCAATTGTAAATAGTGGTGCTGCGTCCTCCGGAAGCAGTGATGCGTATCGAAGTATCACAGAAACTATCGATGGATATACATTTGGCAATGGTGGATATGGAAAAGTCCGTAATGCGACATATGAGAATATCGGTGGTTCGGAGCCAACTGAAGATTTTACAACATCAGTTCGTGATGATACAGCAACACCGGGTGATACAGCAACACCGGGAAAGGAAAATACACCGTATTTGATTACTCAATATGGAAGTTCCGACCTCTTTAATCTGGCTGTATTAGATAGAACAACAGGTGGGGCAGTTCTGGAATTTTCCGGTGAAAATATGGATATGTCGGTATATGGAAGTTCTTATCAGGGAATATCTGCCAGATATGCGTCTAATGCTGTTGCAAGTAGTAAAAATAAAAATAGTAATAATGGAATGAAAGCGGCAGGAGTAGTTCCAATGATTCAGCGTATTAATGGAAATGGAACAGTCATTACACTTGCAACATTGGTGAAAGAGTATGCGGATGATGATTTTCATGCGGCATCCGCAGGAGGAGTATTTAATCTTTTAAGTCCGGCAAGTGCTTCGTGCAGTATATCGAATCTGAAACTGCAAGGAAAAAGTGCGTATAGTGGTGTTGAGTTACGGTATTATACTTCAGACGGAACACCAACAGAAAGTGCAGATACTGGTTGGGCATATAAATCTAATATTGGTGTGGGTAGTTTCGCAGGAAGTTCATCAGGCGCACTTTCAGAATATAATAGTTATAAATGGTATAATGCAGGCATTAGTTTTGAACATGTTACATTTAAAAATATGAAAGTCAAAAGTCCGGCATCCGCAGGCGGTTTGATTGGAAATTTGGGAAGACGTGCACCATTAGGGCGAGGAACAAATGCTACAGTGGCTGATGATATAGCAATTTTGATTCAGCCAAATCCGGGAGAACAGACAACATATGTCAGCTGTTCATTTACAAATTGCCGTTACAGCAATTTGACTGTACAAGGCAAGGAAGTAGCAGGTGGTTTTTGCGGATATATTGACGGAAAAATTCCTCTACTTAAAAGCAGTCTGGCGGTAACAGAAGATGATTTTTATGTCGGAAAGGATTCTTCTATAACGGCAAGTGCAGACGATTCATTAGCAGGTGGTTTGTTTGGATATGTAAGAAGAAATGTTGCTGTTAATGCAGCAACAGGTGTGAAAACGGCAAAATGGCAAAGTGTAGATGTAACTGCAGGAAGATATGCAGGTGGTCTTATTGGACAAATTTACACAGACCATACGGGATGCTTATATCAGATTAGTAATGTTCAATTTTCCGGAACGGAATCGAAAAAGAATGTGGTGCAGGGGACTGCATCTGGAGATATATATGCTGGTGGTATAGTAGGAAAGGTTACATCATATTCAGGTAACAATATTATCAGTCAATGCGAAGTGGAAAACGTAGAAATTAATACGGAAGCATTGGTTTCTGTCAACAGGCAAAACATAAGAGCAGGTGGAATTGTAGGACAAGTAGATATGGGATTGGTTAAAATCAATGAATGTTCCATAAATAAGTCTCATATTTATGGCTCCTTAAGTGGTGGAGTGGCAGGCTCGGTAAATAATGCTGTTGTATTTACAAAATGTACAATATCAGGTGGAGAAAATAATACAACCACAATTATAAAAGGACGTAAATCAGCAGCCGGAATTGCCGGAGAGATAGTAAATAATATAAGAATTGCTATCCATGACAGCTCGGTGACTAATGCTTCTATTACATGCATTGATGACTGGGGAGCAGGCGGATTGATTGGAGACGTGGATTGGAATGCAGTTCCGAATTTGTATTTCTTTGACAGTAAAGTTGACAATTGTTCGATTAAAGGACCAAGAGTAGGCGGCCTTGCCGGTAATGTCAGAGGCTCTTTGAATGGATCGAACATTCTGTTAAAAGATACTAATATTGAGGCAAGTAGTACGAATAATACAGGATTATTGATAGGATTAACTGGAAATAGAAATTTAAAACCTATGACTATTGCGGGTATCAGCATTCAGAACACGACTGCCAAGGAAAATGGCAATCCTATAACCAAATTATACGGTACAATTAATAATAATGAGGCAGCAGTAAAAGCACAAAGTTATTTCTCTTTCGCAGATTATAATGGAACTGCATCTGAAGCAACCTCTGATTTATGGGATGCAACAAGCACATCGCCTTATGTTGTTACCAGTCCGGTGAGTGATTTAAGTGTATGGAAGGATACGAACGCAACATCTGGTGCGAAGTCGCTCTATGGCGATGGTGCTTCGTGGGAAGCTGCGGATGATGGATATACGGTCACCGCAGAGCAGATATTTAATGAGGCAACAAATAGCAGGGGCACAACAGATGACAGTGACACGACAAACGATAATGATACAACAACGGGACGTTATATATATCAGGAAACGGGAGTAGATGACTTTAGTTTCAGCACGAATATTTCTACATATGGTGCGAATCAGGAGCAGGATAAAATTGATTCTGCTGATAATTTCCCAGTGTTAGTGTTGACCGACAATGTTTCAGAGACAGTCACAAATTATCTGGATATTTTGACAAATGGCGGATTCACAAGGGCAAATCAGATACAGGATGGTACGGTACATGTAGATGCAAGTGTTTCTACCTATGCGTATACAGATGGAAAAGGATTTGTACGTACAGATGAAACATCGGTAAATCCGGCATTGGAAGTGAAATATGATGCCAACAATCGGATTTCTGGGTTTTCTACAACTACAGAATACGATAACACGCAGTCGCGGTTTACCTTATTGACTGTTACATTTACAGAAAAAGACGAAAGCAACGTAGAACATAAGTATAATATTCAGATTCCTGTTATTGTGCGGCGTATGCTGGAGATTAATTTTACGGCAACGTTAAGTTCCGGTACAAACTTCAGAGCGACAAATTATGATGAAATCAATGATAATGCACATTTGTTAGAGAGTACCGGTAATCCGTTTACTGCTTATCTGACTTATACATATAACAGTGATGAGAATGGTGAATACTCAGAGTATGGATGGAACAGTTATATCAATGCCGGTGGTAATGTGGCAGAAAGTCTTGGAAGGACAATTGATTTCCAGGGTTCCGTATTACCGGAGGGAGCACAATTGACGTTGATTGACAGGCAGAATGAAAGCAAAGCGTATTATTATACCATTGATAAGAGTACACCAAGTAAGGGTGGTACGCAGGTTGCACTTACTGATTTTAAAGATTCATCAGATCAGCCGTATCAGTCGCAGAGCATTGGTGAGCTCATGGGTGTAAGTGCGACACCGGATACTACCGGCAATTTCATTCAGGTAGATGCAGATGGAAAACCGATTGGCGCGGAACCGGAGGATGGAAAGACTTACAATGCTCCAACCGTTCGTATAAAAAATGATGGTGAATATGAGTATTATCGCTTAACGCAGGGAAATGAAACAGGCACCCACACATTGTCGGTTGAGGAATCCACACTGAAAGATACAGGAAATCAGAGTACAGTCAGTGAGAATTACTATCTGGTAATTACGGTGGCAAGTATTAAGGAAGGCGAGACTTTGAATGGTTACATTCAGACGGATGTGTCCAGTGACATTCCTCATCAGGTACATTATCGTACACGAAAAGGAAAGATTGAGGATTCGCATAATAATACAGCCAGCACGTATCAGATATCTCAGGGATATAAGCAGGAGCTTACAGAAAATGTGTCGGGCGCAGTGAAAAAATTAAGTACAGATGATTCTGTAATGACGGTAGATGTAGTTGACAAGATTACCATACCTTCCGGACAGGCTTTCCAGGATCAGGATGAATTATATCAGAAATTCAGTGGCAGTCTGATAAAGACGATTACAGAAGCAACCGGTGAAACTTCGTCAGCAGAACTGTTTCCGGATGGCACATCAGGTACTGCCCAGTTCTATGTATATGTAATGGACGGTGAGAACAAACAGTGCTATACATATACAGATGGAGTGTGGACAGCAGTAACAGATGGTACTGAGAAAAAGGCATTAGAGTATCCTTGGACAGCAGGAAATGGATTGATGGATTTACCTTTATCTACAGATGGAACGATTGAAAATGCAGTCAGCCTGAAGACAATTCGCCAGAATGTTTTAGGTGCGGGCGGAAGCGAATTTTACGTTGAGGTGAAAATGCAGGCAAAATTGCCGGTAAACGGACTGAACGTAGTTCCTGAATCTAAGATTGATGATACGAGTGAGCCAACGGATTATATAAAGTTGTCCTATACATCGCAATTGTCAACAGCCAAGAGGAGTCTGTCTTACAGTACAGCTCGTGCATTATTGGCAGATACACATGTGAAGTATTATCGTGATGAACCGATTGGGGCAAAGCTAACTTATGAAGCAGACGAGGTCAGCCAGTTAGGAATCAATTTACTGGATTTGCAGTATCTGGATGCGGCAGGTGAAAATGCAATCATTGATACTACGGCGCTATATGATATGTCAGCAATTAAAGACTTGTCGAGTGTCTTAAGTAAATCGAAAGGAATCCGTTTCAGTATTCAGTTACAAAACAAAAATACAGAAAATAACGATACGAATACAACGGAAACGTATGACAAGGTACTTAAGCTGGCACCATATCTGAAGGTGGAAGTGAAATCGGAAGGTTCGAGTGAAGTGGAATTGACAAACGGTGAAACAACTTATTCTTGGTTGGTACCAAAGGCAGCTTATTGGAATTCAGATAAAAATGAGCTGAAAACAGATGGTATTTTGAATGGAGACATTTTAACCCAGGCTATAAGGTTGAAAGTTGATATTAAAAATGTAGAAAAGCTTACGCATTTGTATTCGAATTATAAAGTGGTTCTTGTGGCAGAGATTATCAATGAATCCGGAGGAGCAGTGGCAAATACAAATGACAGTGATAATATCATTTATACTTTAACCAAAATTAATCCGGCATTTGTGAAGTAGTTCCTCAGAACAGCATCATTACATCTTACAATTTAATCGAAAAAGGAAGGATTTTACGAAATTATTGCGGAACCCTTCCTTTTTTTTATTTAGAAAGTTGAAAAGCATTTTTTGCTGTGATACTATATTAAATGGATTTTTATGCAAAAATAATCAATAAAATTTATTTTATGATAATGATAGAAAATGGAGGGGAGGAAGCCGCAGGCATTACATATGAATCAGAATACGAAACAATTAAGAAACCGGCTCACTTCTTCAATGATAGCAATTATGGTAATGCTGCTCGTAACGCTGGCAACAACTTATGCGTGGTATATTTATAACACCGGGCGCCATACGACCAACGTTAAAATGGCGGCAGGAACCGGTGTGAATCTTCAGATTAGTAATGCTTATGATGGCGATTACAGTTCCGCTACGGTTCTGGACAGTTTTTTAGGACAGTTGACACCGGTATCCACAGACCGGATTAGTGGGGGATTTCAGAAGGTTACGGAATTTAAAAATGGAAATGAGAATCAGGCACCGATTGTGGCCAGTGTATTTACAAATGGACAGACGAGTGATTATTTCCATACAAAGCTTTACTTAAGAACCAATGGCGATACAACAGATATTTATTTGTCAGATATCGGATTTGAAGACAGTGACGAGGAGAATCCGATTTCCACTGCCATTCGTGTAGGTCTGGTTGTGCATGAACCGGGGGAAGACCAGTTACCGGAGGCGGAATACATTTTCGCAATCAACGATGAGAAGAATCCGGAGGCGGAATATAATACAGATGACGGAGAAGAAGGACATGTACTGGACAGTTCCAAAACCGATGGAACTACAGTCCCATTTACACCATATACATCGGACGCCTATTGTATTTACAATAAAGCAACAGGAGAGGTTACATTGAAGCCTGGTTCACAGAAAATATGCACCATATCCGGGGCAGGAAAAGGCGAGCCGGGAGAAGCAGTGGAAGTGGAAATTTATATCTGGCTGGAGGGCTGTGATGAAGACTGCACCAGAAATTTATCAGGAATGACACTTCAGAATCTTGCATTATCCTTTGCGGGGATTGTACGTTAAATAAGATTGCCGGGGCTTTTTACGTCGGGCATCATAATAAAAATGAGTAGTAAAATATACGGTAAGAGAAAGGCAGGTGGGAATACGTGGCAGAAAAAGGACAGGATGGAAATAAAGTGCAGGATGAAAACAAAGCACAGGATGGACAGCCGAATGTAGGACAACTAAGGCACTCTCTGAGAACTGCGATTGCAGGACTCTTGTTTCTGGTAATTGTTGCGTCCGGGACAACCTATGCGTGGTTTACGCTTTCCAGCAGAGCTTCCACGTATGTAACACCAGTAGGCGGTACCATCAGTGAAGGTACTACCTCTCTGCTGATTTCCCAGAACGTGGCAGGACCTTTTGACAAGACCTGTGATCTTGTATATGCAGGAAATATCGATTCGTTGAAGCCGCTGTCCACTGCGGATTTGACACATTTTTATAAAGTGACTGCACAGAACAAAGCCGGTGTTGCAGTATTATATGGCAGTGCGGATGGCAATGTAGATACGCAGGCTGTCCATGGGACCGTATATTTACAGTGCTTAAATGCACCATGTGATGTGTATTTTAACGGAGACCAATTAAAACTTGGAACCGGTGCGCAGGCTCTTGCGGCAATGCGGCTTGGTATGAAAATTACAGCAAGAGAAGGAACGAAGACCTATATTTTCAGGCTGGATGAACTGGGAACAACCGGTGGAGCACAGTCCACATTGACTGTTCCGACAGCATCTACCGTAGTTTCTTCCATAAATGGAAGCGGTCAGGCAGAATATGTCAATGACCCTTCCGTGGGACTTTCTGCTTATATGGCAAATGCCGGAAATGGGGATAATGATTTTCAGGCAGGAACATCCAGACTTGTAAGGCTGGAAAAAGACGAGGTGGCAACGGTAGAGTACTGGATATATCTGGAAGGCTGTGACGAGCAGTGCATCAATGCAGTGCAGGGAATCAGTTCTGACATCCAGTTGGCGTTTGCGGGAGTGAGTATCGAGTAGTTGAGAGGAAAGAAGGTGAGGCAGAATGAAGCGGAGTTTCCGAACATGGTTTCTCGGAGTAACAACCTTATTTGCCATGCTGGCATTAGCGGCTGCAACGCTTGCGTGGTTTACGACCAACCGGGCAGTACAGACGAATACGGCTACGGCAAGAACCGGTGACGAGACATTGGAATTGCAGATCAGCAGCAGTGGGGGAAATGATTTCCAAAGTGTGGAGACAGCACCGATTACACAGGTAAATCAGACGGATTCCGAGACATTGATGCCTGTATCTACAGTGGATTTGAACAGTTTTGTATATGTGCCGTTTACGGTAGACGGAAAAGCAGCGGTATTTCAGCCGGTGGAAAATGAAGCCAATTACTATCATGGCAGAGTTTACTTAAGAGCACAGGGGGAAGGATGGCCTTCAGGAAGCCTGATGAATTTATATCTGGATGAAAGTGATGGGATTCTTGGACAGACAGCGGATGGCTATCTGCTAAATGCCTCCCGGCTTGGTCTTGTATTTGGAGAGGATACTTCGGCACCGGTTATATTAAGACTGAGTGAGTCGGAAAATCCGGGAAATGTCCGGGTATACAACACAGAAGTAAACGGACAGCTCCTGGGAGATAATCAGGTTCTGGGGTATAGCGGCGGTAATGTATATGTGGCAGAAGACCCGTCCGTTCCAGTCAGTGAATATACAGTCCGTTTTACAGATAATCAGATAAATTTGCCGGAAAAATCACTTCTTAGCATGGAGCTCGGAAAAATATATGCGGTGGATGTATATTTTTATCTGGAAGGATGCGACCCGGACTGCTCAGAAAGTGTACAGCGAAATGAAGCAGATATTCACCTTGCATTCTATGGTGTACTTGACCAGAAGGAGGGCAATTAATGGGGAAAGAAAGAAAAGATGAGAATCGGACGATTCGGAACAGACTTTATACCTCAGTACTGCTGGTACTTCTTGCCATAGCTGCGATTACGGCAGCGACGGTTGCGTGGTTTTCCATTGCAGATAAGACCAAGGTTCAGTCCATGAGTCTGGATATTGAGACAGATGCAGATTTAAGAATGGATTTGGATGCACATGCAAGCTTTGATGAGTATGTGAAAAAGCTTTCTTTCGAGGCAATAGCGGCACGCATGAAAAGTGAGAAAAGCTTTGATATGCAGACCACTCCGCTGGAACCGGTTACCACATCAGACCAGAGTACATTTACTTATGAAAACGGTACTGTGGTAGCGGATACGAAAGGTGCATATCTTACGTTTACCCTGCATTTTATGGCGGAAAAGGATATGATTGTCCATCTGAACAGTGCGGACAGCAGTGACGGGGCAGGAGATGGAACCAATATCAGTTCCAACAATTCGGCGCTTCCGGAAGCCATGCGGATTTCCTTTACAACCGATGGTCAAACCTGGATTTATGACCAGGGGATGGGAGATTCCCGTACCGTATCCGGAACGACAGCTACATTCGGGCTTCCCACACTTGGAAGTACCAGAGTCAATGATAACAATGCAATGTTTTCCTTACAGGGAAATACAGATAAATCCGTGCTGGTGCATGTCTGGATGGAAGGGACAGACCCGGCATGTACAGACAGCCTGAAAGCAGCGGATTATGCGATTCGCCTGCGGTTTACAGGAGAAACGACAGAGGAAAATACTTCTGATGAATAAGAAGATTTTTATATAAAAAAGAAATACAAGGGAGAAATGAGTATGAAGAAGGTAAAACGAATAGGTACAATAGTGGTAAGTGTAATTCTGTGGGCGATTATTCTGCTGGCTGCACTTTATGCCTTTACAACAATGGCGACCAGGGATGACCAGAGTGTGGCAAGTATTTTTGGCTATACACCTTTAACGGTAGAGACGGATTCCATGAAGCCGACGTTCCAGTCAGGAGATTTGATTTTTATTAAGAAATGTGATACCTCCAAACTGGAAGAAGGGGATATTATTACCTTCCACACAATCATTGATAACCAGTATGCACTAAATACTCATAGAATTGAGAAGATTGAGGAAGTAAATGGCGTAAGAAGCTATACCACCATCGGTGATAATAACAATGGTGTTGCCGATCAGCATGTGATTTCAGACGGAGATATCGTAGGAAAATATGTGGGTCATATTTCAGGTCTTGGCAAGGTTATGAGTTTCCTTTCAAGCAGTACGGGATTTTTGATTGTAATAGTACTTCCGATGCTTCTGTTCTTCATTTATCAGATATATAACCTGATTATGATCAGTATTAATCTGAAGAAAGCCATTGCAGTAGAAAATGCAAAAGAAATGGCAACAGCCCAGTTGCAGAAGGAAGACCTGGAGAAAGCTGCAAAAGAAAAGGATGAGGCACAGGCTGCTTTAGAAGAAGCAAAGAGACTGAAGGAAGAAGCAGAAGCAATTCGCGCGAAAGCGGAAGAAGAGCTTAAGAAAGCAAAACAGGATGAAGACCAAAACGGGGAGGAATAGGAACCGTGAGTGAATTTTTGAAATTTGCATATGAAATATTGTCGCAAGTGGTATATAACATTGTGACATGGTTAGTGGCATTTGTGAAATTGTTTATAACAGGATGGGCAGAATATTTTCTAATCTTTAAAACTTACTTTCCGACGTTGAATATTCTTTCAAAGATTTTGTCCATTCTTTTGATGCTGGTATTATTTGCCATTCCGGTAGTGATTGTCATCCTGTTGGTACGACGTGCAATGTTACATCATCAGCTGAAGGCAGACAGTACAGATAATGCGACCTTGTATCGTGAAATTGGAAGACTAAATAAGCAGGTCCTGGATCTGATGGAAGAAAAGAATAATATTCTGGCGCTGAAAGTCAATGCAATGGGTGGTGTGGAGCGTATCCCATATATGGGAGCATCTGCTTTGACAGAAGATACTATTCCTGCTTTGAAAAATGTAACTGGTAATGAAGCCATGGCAGGAAAGGCAGTGGAGGCTATGGCGCAGGTTAGTAATGACCCAAGTAAGGCACCGCTTGTTCGTGCAGTGCTGGAAGGAAAAGATGATGTGAATATGCCGCATCGTTTCCCAAAACTTTCCCTTGTGGATGCAAAATACAGAGATTTCCAGTATCCACAGTATAATGATACGATTTCATTGGAAGAATTTACCGAAGGATATCGTTTATTTGCCGCAAGTCAGATGGGACTTTACTATACACCGGAGCTGGTGAGAAGATTTGTGGCAGGTATGGCAGCAAGTAAACTTCTGATTCTGGAAGGTATTTCCGGTACCGGTAAGACGAGTCTTCCGTATTCGTTCAGTCGTTATCTGGATAACCCGGCAACGATTGTATCCATTCAGCCATCCTACAGAGACCGTTCGGAAATGCTTGGATATTTCAATGAATTTTCCAAGAAATTTAACGAGACAGAGTTCCTGCGTGCATTGTATGAAGCAAACTACAGAAAAGACCCGACACTCATTGTACTGGACGAAATGAACCTTGCCCGTATTGAGTACTATTTTGCAGAAATGTTGTCTGTTTTGGAAATGCCGAGCAAAGATGAATGGATTATAGACCTTGTTCCGACCGCATGGAAAGGAGACCCTGAGAAACTGGAAGATGGCAAACTTCACGTATCCGATACTACATGGTTTATCGGTACTGCCAATAACGATGATTCTACATTTACCATCACAGATAAGGTTTATGACCGTGCAATGCCGATTGAAATCAATGAGAGAGCAGAAGCGTTCGAATGTGAATTACAGCCGAAATGCGATATTACGGCACAGCATCTGGAATATCTGTTCCAGAAGGCCAAGGTAGACCATCCAATCAGTGATGATTTGATGGAAAAAATGCAGAAGCTGGACAGCTATCTGATTACAAGATTTAAGCTTTCTTTTGGAAACCGTATTATGAAGCAGATGTATGATTTTATTCCGGTTTATGTTGCATGTGGTGGTACGGAACTTGGCGCTATGGATTACATTATGGCACGTAAAGTACTGAAGAAATTTGAAAGTATGAATGTCAGCTTTGTGCGCGATGAGATTACCGGTCTGATCAACTATATTGATAAGACATTTGGTGAAGAAGAAATGCAGGACAGCAAGGATTACTTAAGACGCATTCAGAATTTATATTAAGATGCCAGGGGCAAAAGGTCTAAATCCATATGAGTTTGCTCATAAGTGGGTGAAAGACCTTGGAACTTTTGACTACGATATCATATTAATTAATAAGTAAGTAAGAGGAAATGAGCGAAGATGGCGGATACGATTAACGAATTATATTCGAAATATACAGAAGGTGTAGGGAATGCTCTGGAAGATGACCGATATTTTCAATATCTGTTTGAAATGATACAGGCCGGAGACAATACTCTGGAGCAGAAAAACCGAATCTTACATAAAGTAGTAGATGAGCAGTGGCTTACGGTGGTAGAGGAAGGAATCGAAGCTATTTTCCGTATTGTGGACAAGCCAAGACGTTTTATTACAACATCGGAAGAAGTAGTACCTGTGGCACTGGCAAAGAAGATTACAGCGGACAGTGTACGGCATCTAAGCCAGAACACTCAGTTTATTACAGCAAATGAAGCCGGGGAGATTATGCCGACGAAGATTCTGAACAAGACTACAGAGGAGACATACGATTTGTATGAAAATCGTTTTGTTTATCATTTGATTCAGCGGCTGTTCACATTTGTAGATAAGAGAACAGATGTAATCTTCTGGTCAACCGGAGATGAGACATGCAATGTAATGAGCATGGAAAGCAAGGTTGACGATGCATATGAAGAAATTTCCTATAAAGTGGAAATGACGATTAAAAATCGTCAGAGTCTGGTGGAAAATGATAATGACAACATGGAAATATTCAAACGAATTGACCGTGTGCGCAGAATGTCAAGAACCCTGCTGACAAGTGCATTCTGTGATATCATGAACGGCTGTGCGAAAGTACGAAGCCCGATTCAGAGAACGAATCTGATGATGAAAGACCCAGATTACCGGACCTGCTATAAATTATGGCAGTTCATTGAAAGTTATGATGAAGTTGGATATACGATTGAGGAACAGGACTCTACTTTACAGTTCGATGAAGAATACCTGTTACAGATGTATATCAACATGATTACCAATTATACAGTGTTCAAGAGTCTGCTTGTTTCTGACCCACGCAAAATGAGCGAGATTGAGACGAAGAAACGGGAACTTGTAAAACCGAAATTTATCAAAGAAATCAAAGAAGAAATTGTGGAAGACCGCAATATTCCGGATGTGGAAATTCGTCGGGTATTTGTAGAAGAAGTAACCCAGGCGCAGCTTGAGGCAGAAGAAAAGTTAAAAGAGGAAACTGCAAAGAGAGAAGAACTGGAGAAATCTGTTTCCGGTCTGGAACGCCAGTTGGATATGCTGAATCAGCAGTTGGATATGCTGAATCAGCAGTTAGAATTTCTGGAGCAGACCAGAATGCAGTTGGAAGAACAGCAGGAGGAGCTGGAACATCAGAGGGCAGAAGAACAGGCTTCTTATGAGCAACAGTTAAGAGAAGAACGAAAAGCAAGAACAGAAGCAGAAGATGCAGTAAAACAGGTGGAAGCAGAAGCACGTATGACAGTTGAAATGATGGAACGTCAGACGAAAGAAGAAATTGCAGCAGTGCAGAACAGGGCAGAGGAAGAAATTGCAGCAGTGCAGAACAGGGCAGAGGAAGAAATTGCAGATGCTCAGGCAAAAGCTGCGGAAGCGGTAGAAGCTGCACAGCGTGAGGCGGACAAGAAAGTAGCTGAGACGCAACACGAAGCAGAAGCAAAAGCTGCGGAAGCAGTTGCTGTAGCACAGGGTGAAGCTGAAAAGCAGGTTACAGATGCTCAGCAAGAGGCAGAAAATCAGATTCAGGCAGTTAAAAAGAATGCGCAGGAAGAAATTGACGCAATAAAGAGAGAGACAGAACTGCAGATAAAGAAGGCGGAAAAGGCGAGAGAAAAAGCAGAAGCGAAGGCAGAAGCAAACAGTTTGTCACGTTATATTGTCCAGACACTTCGGGAAAGAAAAGAGCGCAAGAACGCCAATGAAGACGGAGAGAGCAAATGATAAAAAAGATATTTTTTAGCATTATTAATTTCCTTTCTGTGGTAATTATCATAGCGGCAGTATTTGTTCTCTGTACAGTGATTTTTACAAAATCCGGGGAAGCACCTTCTGTATTTGGCTATACGGCACTGAGAGTTACGACCGGAAGTATGGAGCCGACCTATGCTGTAGATACCATGATACTTGTAAAAAAAGTATTACCTGAAGAAATAAAAGAAAATGATGTAATTTCCTTTTATTCCCAGGACCCGGCCCTTGATGGTGCTGTTAATACCCATCGTGTTGTTGAAATAAAGGAAGAAGATGGAGAACGTTCCTTTGTAACAAAGGGCGACAATAATAACGTGGTAGATTCCTATGATGTGGAGAGTGAGTATTTACTTGGAAAAGTGGTTGCTTCCTCCCTTATAATTGGAAAAATCTCAAGACTTGTTGCTAATCCGCTTATATTTATTCCGGTGATATTGATTCCGCTTGTAGTCATTCTGATTGGCAATCTGGCTGGCACGATTCGGATGGCAAAGAAAATCGCTAAAGAAGAGGAAGAAGCGGCAGTACAGGAAGCGTTGAGACAAATAAAAGAGAAGAAACAGGAAGAAAAATAAGAGGCAAACAAGGGATAGACTTCTGACAATTGGTATGGTAATATATTACGCGTAAAAGTATTTTTTTAAATATGATATATAAATGTAATTAGAGGAGAGGAAACATAAATGGGAGCGTTAAATATCAAGCGTGGGACGAAGATGCAGCTTGCGAAAGAAGCAGTTGCAGGTCGGGAGCCAGAGTTTAACATGATTAGTACATTTAATAAAGAATTGGATGAATCTGCATTTCTGGTATCAGTCCCGATGCTGGATGGAAAAGCGCTTCCTGCAGATGAAACGCAGAAATTTTTGTTCCGCTATGAAGAAGGGGAGGAAACCCGAATTATTGCCGGGTATGTGGATGATGTAGTAAAAGAGGGAATCCGCCATTACTGGAAGATTCGAAGGGTATCGGAGAACAGGCAGTTTGTCAAGCGTGTCGATGTCCGTATGAAAGTAGAATTTCCGGTACAATTTATGCAGGATACCTGGGCGTTAAATTCCCATGGCGAGATTGATAAAGAGACGGGTGAGACCATGGATATTTCCAATAACGGTCTTGCTGTATATATGAACCGTTGGTTTGAAGTAGGAGAGACTTGTATTTTTACACTTCCACGTCTGGGAACTGCTTTTGAAGGAATGCCTTCTACAGAAGTGGTCGGTGTCATCTGCTGGATGAGAGAAATGCCGAAAGGCGGACCGTTCCGTTTTGTTTCGGGTATTCAACTGAGATTTGCAAACACAGATGAGAGAGTAAAGATGCAGGAATATGTAGCTTATGTGAAAAAGAGATATAAGCTATAAGACGTAGTGTAGGATGAAGTGGAAGAAAGATAATCAGGAAAAGAAAGATAAACAGATAGAAAAAGTAAATAAGAAAAAAAGAAAAAAGCAGACAGACCAGATTGTCCGTATTGAAGAACTGGAAGAAATGCTGGAAAAATACGGAGATGATGTAGATCCTGAAACTATCGTCAGCATGTATGTACCACATAGAAAGCGGAAAAGAATCGGGGCTGCACTTCTCAGAATGGACAGACTGCATCTGATATTAGTGAGTATGATGCTTGCAGTAGCTGTATTATTTATCATAGCATTTTCACAGGAAAAGATGGGAAATTTTACAATTAACCTGAACCGTCTGGAATTGTACCGTAAGGGAATCAGCATTTCAGAAACGGGAGAATTCGAAGATGCAACAGCAAGGCTCACTGCAACTTCTATAAAAGATGCAACCAATATATCAATAGATGATCTCCCGGATAATCTTGATGAAGGAGAACGGGGAAGCCATAATGGAAAGAACTATATGGCTTATACTTATTATGTCAGAAATGCAGGAAAAGAAGATTTGGGATATATAGCACGTATTACATTAGATTCATGCGCAAAAGGTGCAGAAGACGCAGTCCGTGTTGCGGTATGGAAAAATGGTGAGCGTGTTGTGTATGCAGAGCCTGCAAAGGATGGAAATCCGGAGGACGGCTGCGAGAACTTCGAATCAGATGATGTGGTATGCAGCTATCATGAAGCAGACTTTCTGGTAGGAAATGTAGACCGCTATACGATTGTTATCTGGATGGAAGGTGATGATCCCGAATGTGTAGATTCCATCATTGGTGGGAGTGTGCAGTTCAGTATGCACATCGATGCAGATACAGATGATAACACAAGCCTGCTTTGGAAATTTGTAAAAGATATTAAAGATACATTGACTGGAGATAAGCCAATCAATGCGGCAGGAAATGAAGCTCCGAACGACAGCTATTACTCAGACAGAGAAATTACATGGGAAAATCGGAGAAACCAATAAAATACTTAGGTATAAACAGTGCCACAACCACTGCTTATATAGATAAAATTTTAGAAACATCAGAATTGAAAGTACAGTAGAAATAAGGAGAGATTTAGATTACCACTACCTATCATGAAATGGAATCCTCACCGGATATGGTGATGGAATAACTCTTTCAACCAGGCCCGGTGGGAGAACGATTTGATGATAGGAGAGTAGCTATTACTTTCTACTGGAAATTTGAATGGGGGAAGAAAAAATGGAAGAAACAAAAAGCGTAAAATCGCTGAAGAAACAGCTTGCGGCTGCAATTGCCATGGTATTGGTTGCCGCTGTAGCGCTGGGATCAAGTACATATGCTTGGTTTGTAAGTAACAATACGGTTGATGCGACTGTAAGCAGTATTTCTGCACAGTCAAATGCAGCATTCCTGACAATTAATAACACAAATGCTCAGGGAACAGAAACATCAACAACAGTTAATTTAACTAATAGTCCTATTGCATTATACCCGTCTCGCCCACATCAGGCAGAAGGTGGAACGGAAACTGACTGGGAAGCTAATACTGCTCCAGATAAGTTAGTATGGCAGACTGCATATGCAAAGGAAGCTGGTAAAGCAGATGTTCAGACAGATGCAAAAGGAAATGGGATTTATTATGATTTAACACATACAGCTGATACAGTTACTGGAACTACAGGATATGTGTCAACATCTCAGGTATATGTATCCTCTAGTCAGGGTGCTTTCAATAGTCTGAAAATTGAAGGTATGACCGTAACTGCTGCAGGTGATGGAGCTAATAATGACATTGTTAATGCAGTTGGTGCTCTGGTTTCTTGTGGAAATGAGTGGGAGCTTTGGGAATATGATGCAACCTTAAATGAAAATGCAGGTGGTTGGAAACAGACATCAAAATCTACAAATTCTCTTTCTGGAGCGGAAACTGCAACATTTGGAGATGCAGTAACTGCTAATAAAATCTTAACAGTTAATGTTACTCTGTTCTATGATGGAGATTATACAACTATCAATACTAATAATTTCAATAAGTTGGGTCAGGCAAGTGTAAAACTTGATTTCTCTGCAACACCAGTTCAGCAGGGTGTAAACGGAAATTATACTCAGGGAACTAACTAAATAATAATATCGCTCTCCACGGTTGTGGCGTGGAGGGCATACCAAAAGGCAGAAGAGTCTTTTCCGCTTTTTGGTATGTCAAAAGAAAAGGATATGATGGAGATGAAAACGAAAAGTCAAAAATTAAAAATACAGCTTATGGGTGCTATACTAAGTGTATCTGTCAGTGCATTCGCCTTAACTTCTGCCACTTATGCCTGGTATGTGGCAAATAATAAAGTCACATCTGAAACGAGTTCCATTATGGCAGAAGCCAATGGTTTTATGCTTCAAATCGTAAAATTAGGTGATACGCTTGATCATGGAAGTGACACTGCACTTGTATCAGCAGTAGAAGGACATAAGATCAGCCCAGCTTCTACAGAAGATGCAAAATCATGGTGGGTTCCGGAAAACTGGAATGCCGATATGAATGTGGCAACTTATATGCATCCTACATGGGATATTGATGCAAACGGAAATACATTGTATGGTCAATATACTGTTGGTGATGAAACATACTATGCATATGCTGTTGGTGAATATACTCTATACACATTAACAAATACCGGAATTTGTGATGTATATCTGGATGGTTCAAACCCAGAAGGAGCTGTTCAGGTAACGATAAAAGATGCGGATGGGAAAGAAACAGCTGTAAATGATAAAGTAGCAGCTTCTCTTCGAGTCGGAATTACAATTGATGCAGGAAAAGGATCTGGCGAAAAATTGGTATTGGTTTATGCTCCAAAAGCAGAGGATACGAATGCTCATGGGAATGATGTGAATTCAACTAACGGCTGGAGTGTGGTAAAAGATAGCAATTCAACAAAAAAGCCATCCTATCCATATGTGTATGAAAAAAACTATACATGGACAGATTCCACAGATGGAAAAACGTACAATTATGCGGCCACAAAAGATGGATTCAGCTATATACTGCCTACCGGAAATGCACGGAAAATTGCATCTGGTGTAGATTATGATGGAAATACAACCATGCGAGTTTACATCTGGATGGAAGGAACTGATGCAGACTGCATTAGCCGCATTGTAGATGGCGATGAAAGACAATTTAATGTGACAGTACATTTGGCAGGTGTATCTGCTGAATAAGACTGCAAATATGAATTGAAAGGTCATGGCACAAGCCATGGCTTTTCTTTTTCTCTAAAATTCCCTCTATTGTTTACTATCCCCAATCTCCTCTATGCATTTTCGATATATCTGATAAATTTTTATTTCCATGATTTCTGGTATTATCATACGACTGAAAAAACAATCAAAAAATGTTTCTATTTCCGAAATCCTGCATATACTACTGACGAGCGTGGAAATGCCAGCTCTACAATTTTTTCTCTATTGAACTTAGGTAATTTTGTGATACGATAACTTTAGAGGATAGCGGCAATAATCAGCTATCGCGGTGATGAAGCAATTGACTGGTTCGGTTTCAGCCGATTGTGGAGCCAGACCGTGGGTTATGCGGTAACCACAAGCCGAATAGATTCTTTGAATCGAAGAAAAATGCTTAGTGAGAGCCTTGCTTCGGCAAGGCTCTTATTTATGTGATACAAGGAGATGATGTGTATGGAAAACAATAATCACGGATTACTGTATAATGCAGCAGGTGCGTGGAAAGAACTGACAGAATATTATTTCTTCAATTGTATTGTCCAGTCTCTTGGAAAAGCTAAATGATATAAATCAATGTCCTCTTTGTATTCTTCAAAAAGAGCTTCCAATCTTGGCATAAATTCAGAATTCCATTTTTCAGCAGATGGATATAATGCTTTCACAGAAAGTATTGCACCCCAGAGTCTTCGTTTTGCTGCTTCGGAGATTTGAAATCCGGAAGGCATTGCAGAGAAGATTCTAAAATAAAGTCTGCCATAATGTGCACATATATTCCTTAAATCGGTGCAACAGCGCATCCAACTGATCATATTTTTATAATCGGCACCTGTAAATGCTTTCTTATCTGCGGTTATCAGGTCATTATAAAAATACGAAAGCATACCAAATGTAAATAATTCAGATATTACCCATAACGGAAACTGACCATTGTAATTATCTATATGGTGCTTTACAAACAGAACTTTCTTGTTGTTTTCAATTTCACGGTCAATATTCTGCTTAAATTTATCAGCATTATGTTTTGAATTGAATGAAGAAGCATCCAAATATCCAAGAGGACCATATTTTTCTGAGTGAAAATGTGCAAGTCTCGTGCGAAGGCTCACTTCAATAACTTCAATAGCAGAGAATAATAAATTGCGGAGTTTTCGGTCAAATTCATAAATTCGATATACTCTTTCAAATGAAAGATTGTCCATATAGGTTCCATCAAAATTTTTAAATGGTAAAAAATAGGCAGACAATCGGTAATAACCGATGTTGACTAAAACATCTCTGCAAAAGGAATCATCGTCTATAATACATCCCTTTTCACGCAGCTTATTTATTTGTCCCTTGTAGGACAGGTGTGCTTTTACTTCATTCATAAAATATCTCCGTATAAAAAAATGTCTCCCCTGGGGCACATCGTTGAGAGGTGCGGGGAGTCCTGTTAATATTATTATATGTATAACAGATAAAACAATCAATGTGCAAAATAGCCAAAATTATCTTAATCCCTGACAATGCAAGCTGGTATACGGCTACACACTTCGAAAGCCTTATGAAAGCAAGCCACAAAATCGTTAAACGGTTGTTTTGTTTGGATTATACGCCTTAAAAGTATCATCGTTTAGTAAGTAACGTTGTCATGATATGCGTTGCCGCTATTGCGCTGGGATCAAGTACGTATGCTTGGTTTGTAACGAATAATACTGTAAAAGCTACAACAAGTACAATTAGTGCGCAGTCAAATGCAGCATTTATGAAGATTAAATATAATGCTACAGCAACAACATCTGATCTGACAGCCAACGGTTATAATAAGAGTGGTGACTGGATTTATGTTGGCTCACCAGCTACTGCTGTAACAAAAGAACATCATCATCCTAGACTGTCAGCATAAAATCAACCTAAAATATATTTTTTGATAAAAGTATAGAATATTCTTATCTGTTTATCAGAATACTTGCTTAAACTGTACAGAGAGATAAATTTGATGTAGAATAATGGGAGCAATAGCAATTTTAGACAATATTGAAGAAAACAATTTAAAAAGAGAGTAATATAATAAGATGAAAACAATACGAGTAGTAGCTGCAATTATTAAGGCAGTAAATGACAAGGGGGAACCAATCATCTTCGCAACGCAACGGGGATATGGTGAATTTAAAGATGGATGGGAATTCCCAGGAGGCAAAATAGAAGCAGGTGAGACTACGCAGGAAGCATTGGTTCGAGAGATTATGGAAGAACTGGATACACGAATCACAGTGGGGGATTTGGTTGATACAGTAGAGTATGATTATCCGGCATTCCATCTTTCTATGGACTGCTTCTGGGCTGAGGTGGTGTCAGGCAATTTAATTTTAAAAGAGCATGAGGCGGCTAAATGGCTCACAAAAGAGGCACTGGATTCAGTAGAGTGGCTTCCGGCGGATATTGAACTGATTAAGAAAATAAAGAATATGATGTAGTTACAGGCTCGCCTGAAACCGGAATTCTCCGTTTTCAGCGAAAAACCCATAAATTCCCTGATATTTGTCTACAACGGAAATAATACTTTGCACACCGTATCCGTGATTGATGTTTATGATTGTCAGATTATCAATTTAAGTGCTGGACTTGAATCAGATATAGAGTCTGTGCGTCAGGCGGTGGAATATGCAAAAGAAAAGCAAGTACTGATTGTTGCATCCGCAGGAAATGATTACGCGGAAAATGGAGAAGTAAAACATTACCCGGCAGCTTATGAAAGTGTGCTTGCAGTGGGGTCACTCAAAGAAGATGGCACCACTGTTTCCGATTTCTCTCAAAGAGGAGATTGGGTAAATGTCTACGAAATTGGTGAGAATGTGACAATCAAAACACTCAGTGGGAATACAAAGACGGGTGAGGGGACTTCGTATTCTGCAGCAAAAGTAACAGCGGAGAAAGCAAAAGAATTGAAAAAGTAAATAGAAGACGTTATAGTTCACACCCCAGCCAGCTCCTCTGGCTTTTTGTGCAAAACGTAGAAAAATGATGTTGTCAAGCTATTTTGCAATTCAAAAGAGAAAGAAAAGACATAGTTCAGAAATGGAGAAAATAATGCTGAATGTAATTGAAATCAAGAATTTCCAGGCAGCAGAATTGGATATATATGCGAGATATACGGAAGCTCAGCTTTTAAATAGAGATAATCCTGAGAAAGGATTATTTATTGCAGAAAGTCCGAAAGTAATAGAAAGGGCATTGGATGCAGGATATGAGCCAGTCTCTGTTCTTGTTGAAAAAAGACAAATGGAAGAAAATGAGGAGACTTTACAGGTCCTTGTAAGATTAGATGGCTCAAAAATTCCAATTTTTACGGCAGATTTTGAGGTTCTGACGAAATTAACGGGATTTAAATTAACACGTGGAATGTTATGCGCAATGAGAAGACAACCACTGACGAAATATCAGGAAATTTGTGCAGGAAAAAACAGAATTGCAATTTTGGAAAATGTAATGAATCCGACAAATGTGGGCGCAATTTTCCGTTCGGCAGCAGCTATGAAAATGGATGGAATTTTGCTGACCCCAGGATGTAGTGACCCACTTTACAGGAGAGCTTCACGAGTGAGTATGGGAACCGTATTTCAGATTCCCTGGACATTTATTCAGGATGATAAAGAACTGCGCTGTGAGTGTGAAAATCGCTGGCCGGAACAGGCACTTGCAGAGCTTAAGAAAATGGGATATAAGACGGCGGCACTGGCATTGACAGATGATTCGGTCAGTATTGATAATGTAGAGCTTATGGAAGAAGATAAACTGGCAGTGATTCTCGGAACAGAGGGAAATGGACTAATGAAAGAGACTATAGAGCTTTGTGATTATACAGTTAAAATTCCGATGGCAGAGGGAATAGATTCGCTGAATGTGGCAGCGGCCAGTGCAGTGGCATTCTGGCAGTTGAGAAAATAAAAGGTCCTTGTTTTAAAAGATATAGGATAAATGATGAAGTCGTAGCGCGGACTGCGGCTTTATTTTATCAACAGTCGAATATATGTGATTTTATGATTACTGTGGAGAAAAAATGGATTCTATGTTAAGATAAATGAAAACATGAATATTCGGAGGAAATAATATGAAACTTGCAATAACATACGATAACGGAGAAGTATTTCGACATTTTGGACATACAGAAAATTTTAAGGTGTATAACGTAGAAGCTGGAAAAGTAATGAGTAGCGAAATTGTTGCATCAAATTGTTCTGGTCATGATGCACTTGCAGATTTTCTTTCTGGACAGGGAATTGATGTAGTCCTTTGTGGAGGGATTGGAGAAGGTGCGCAAAATGCACTTTCAGAAGCTGGAATTGAAGTGGTTTCTGGAACAGAAGGAAATGTGGATGAAGTCGTATTGAAATATTTAGAAGAAAAGTTCCCTTCGGCTGGAACAAATTGTGATTGTCATGATGAAGAAGATTGTGAATGTGGAAGCTGCGGTGGAAATTGCGGAGGTTGCAGCGGTTGTGGAGCACCACGCATTATATTGGAAGGAAAAAATGCGGGGAAAACATGTAAAGTACATTATGTAGGCACTTTTAATGATGGAGCTAAGTTTGATTCTTCTTATGACCGTGGACAGCCGCTCGAATTTGTATGTGGTGCGGGTATGATGATTAAAGGATTTGATGCAGCTGTTGTCAATATGGAAGTTGGAGAGGTGCTTGATGTGCATCTCATGCCGGAAGAAGCATATGGAATGCCAGATCCAAATGCGATTTTAACATTTGAAATTGAACGGCTTACGGGTTCTGAAGAACTTACGGTCGGACAGCAGGTTTACCTTTACAATTCAGTAGGACAGCCGGTTCCGGTAAAAGTTGTGGCAAAAGATGATACTACAATTACATTAGATACCAATCACGAAATGGCTGGAAAAGAATTGAATTTTAAAATTGAACTTGTAGAAGTGCAATAGAAACATATTGAATAAACCTGAAAATAAACATGTTGGAATAAACAGGAAGATTTAATCTGGGAAACAGGAGGGATTGTAATAGAATATACAGGAAATGCGATATATAATTATGTGCGCCAGAATGACTTAGATTACTATTATTCAGCAGAGCATACTTGGATGCTGGTGTATGGTAATGCGTTTAGCATACCTAAAATATTGGTATTTGTAAGCAAGGTTGTTGATATCTATCATGGTGTTTGTGGAAATACTGAACTGGAAGATGCAAATAAGGCATTTTCGATTGCAAGATATTTAAATTTACCGTTTTTGTTCGTGCGTTTTATGGTAAATAGCGACAAAGTGGCAGTGTGGGAAGCGAACTTTGGGCGGTGGCGAATATTAACCTACGATGAACTTAGAAATATTTTTGAAAAATATGGAGTTGTTCAGCCGGGAACTGCCGGAAAACGTGTAAATCAATATACATCTAGTTCGTATCATGACTGGCAAAGGGATCAGCTTGGTAGAATTACTGTGTCCGATTTTGATTTGATAAAATTTACGAATCAGGAAGTAAAAGAAATCGTGGAACTTAAGCGCTCGAAAATATCTTTAAATTCGTGGTCACCGTATGAGGCAGATTATCCTAATTTTGCATTGTTAATTAATACAATTGTTGGTTCTAAGAAACAAATACCTTTTTTCTTATATTATAATGTAATGCGTGCCGGAGAAAGAGGTATGAGAGAAGAAGATATATCGCAATTGAAAGTATTTGAGTTTATTACTCCCGGCTGTCCTGAGTGGACTGAATGTGACGGTCGTATGATTTCATGCAAAGAGGTCCGATACAAATTCAAGGGATTTTATAGACCTGAGGAAATATTAAAATAGTAGATGGATATCAAGATAGAATGGAGGAACGAGCGTGACGAATCTGTCGGAATTAAGCAGACGCAGAATGCTTAATTTTTTAGAAAGTATGAAAGACAAAGCAGATGAAGATGATCTGAAAGCAATAAATGAGGTGGAAAATTTTATCAGTGCCAAAAGATATGGGTTATTGTGGGAAGAACATGAGGAGTTTGTGGATGTCCAGATTGCGCAAAAGGTTCCGGTATTTACAGAAGATAAAACTAAGAAAATTATAAATGATTCGGAAAAGCCGGTTCATTTTTTGCTCGAAGGGGATAATTTACATAGTTTATACTTACTGGAGAAGACACATAAAGGGAAAATTGACCTTATTATTATTGATCCGCCTTATAACAGAGGAAAGGACGATTTCAGATATGACGATGCCATTGTTGATTTGGAAGATGAATTCAGACATTCAAAATGGCTTTCCTTTATGAATAAAAGATTGTCGCAGGCAAAGAAATTATTATCAGAAACTGGACTTATTGCGATTAATATTGATGAGCATGAAGTTGCACCATTAATTATGCTTATGGAGGATATATTTGGGGAACAAAATAATTTAGGAACCATCATCTGGAATAAGCAGAATCCAAAAGGTGACGCGCATAAAATCTCAACTATGCATGAATATATCATAATTTTTGCAAAAAATTATGAAAAAATAAAAGAAATAGACGGGTTTGCGTGCAGAAAGAAACCGAATGCGAAAGCAATGTTGACGAAAGCAAAACAGTTGTATTCTCAGATTGGAAAGAAGGTTTTACCGGCCGATATCAGAGCTCTGGCAAAAGTATATGAATATCCGAAAGAAATTCTTGAGCAGATGAAAGTGGTATATGACCTCGAAATGGTAAATAGAGAGTTTGCAAATTGGCTTAAAACCCAGAATTTTTCGGCTGGTGAAAAGGCCTATAAATATATTGATGATAAGGGGAGAGTATATCGTGGGGTGTCAATGGCATGGCCAAATAAAAAGAAAGCGCCTGACGATTATTTTATTCCGTTGATTCATCCGGTTACAGGAAAAGAGTGTCCAATACCAACGAGAGGATGGAGAAATCCGCCAAGAACTATGGAAAAGCTGATGCGGGAAGGAAGGATTCTTTTTGGAGCGGACGAGACCAAACAGCCGGAAAGGAAATATTTTCTTGATGAAAATATGACTGAAAATACACCATCTATCTATAATAATGCAGACAGTGCAGACAGTTATATGAATAAGATTGGTATATCGTTTGAATATCCAAAACCAGTGTCAGAGGTGAAATATTTAATTCAGAATTTACATCCGAATCCGCAAATAGTGTTAGATTTTTTCGCAGGTTCCGCAACTACAGGGCATGCAGTTTTGGAAGTTAATGAGGAAGAAAACAGGCAAATGCAATATATTCTCTGTACTAATAACCAAAATGGAATTGCGGAAAACGTGGCATATAAAAGGCTTCAGATTGAATCGGAAAATTATGGTGCGAACTTAAAATATTTTA
This sequence comes from uncultured Lachnospiraceae bacterium, assembly GCA_900554415.1. Classification (GTDB taxonomy): domain Bacteria; phylum Bacillota; class Clostridia; order Lachnospirales; family Lachnospiraceae; genus Allocoprococcus. The sequence continues at coordinate 69,541 of USGU01000007.1, forward strand.
AGACAGATTATATTCCGAGAAAATCAGAAGATGAGTCGGAAGAATTATTGGAACACATTAGCGAAATGGTTGAATTGGATTTTTCGGTGGATTTGGAGACTTGTTCTGATATTCGACTTGTTTTTGATGAAAAAGAATTGGATGAACTGTTTGCAGATGATTCCATAAGCAATCTTACTATTTTCGTGCCAAATTATGTTTTGCTTAAGGACGAACAGGAATATTGCATAGAACAGAAAAATATAAAAATTGTGCGGATACCGGATTATTATTTTGCAGATGAATTAAAGGGGGAAAACTCTTGAAAGAAGAGACAATACAAGATATAAAGCTGGGACTCGAAACTGCATACATAGATGGATCTGTGGTTTCAAATACAGTATATCGGCCACAATTTGTATCAAATAATCATAAAGAAGGAAAAAAAGTACTCTCATCTGTGGAAGATGAGCTTTTGGCATGCGATGGATTTCAAATAAGTGTTGCATTTATCACTATGAGTGGTATTACCCCGCTTCTGCAGACCTTAAAAGAACTTGAAAAGAAAAATATCCATGGGGAAATTCTTACAACAAATTATTTGAATTTTAGCGAACCGAGGGCATTGAAGAAGCTTAATGAACTATCAAATATCACACTTAAAATGTATGATGTAGAATCTGCGAATGAAGGTTTTCATACAAAAGGATACATTTTTAAAAAAGATGAGATTTACCGTATTATTATCGGCAGCTCTAATATTACAAGTGCTGCACTTACTTATAATCGTGAGTGGAATACAAAATTGATTTCAACTGAACAAGGAGAAGTGGCAAAGGAAATAGTTGCTGAATTCAGCGAGCTATGGAATTCAAAGTATACACTTTCATTTGCTGAATTTTATGAAGGCTATAGTGAACGATACAGAATTATTAAACATCAAAGAGAAATTGCAAAACAAGAAGAAATTACTTCAATTGAAAAATATAAGTTGCAGCCGAATAGTATGCAGGTTGGTTTTATCACAAATCTAAAGAAGATACTTAAAGCTGGTGAAAACAGGGCATTATTGATATCTGCAACTGGTACAGGAAAGACTTATGCATCCGCATTTGCAATGAGAGAATTGGGATTTAAGAGAGTATTGTTCTTAGTGCATAGAGGACAGTTAGCCAGACAAACAAAAAGTTCTTATGAAAAAGTGTTTGCAAAGTCGGTTACAATGGGGCTTGTGGGTACAGGTTATCATGAATATAATGCAGATTATGTTTTTGCTACAGTACAGACCTTGAACCGTGATGAGCATTTAATGCAATATGAGAAGAATGCATTTGATTGTATCGTTTTAGATGAAGCCCATCATGTTCCCGCTGACATATATCAAAAAATAATGAGGCATTTTACACCGAAACTTTGGTTGGGAATGACTGCCACTCCAGATAAAAGAGATGATAAGCTGGAGAGCAGAAATGTCTATGCACTTTTTAATTATCAAATTGCTTATGAGATTCGTTTACAACAGGCAATGGAGGAAAATCTGCTTTGCCCATTTCACTATTTTGGAATAACAGATTTAGCTGTTATTGGGGATAATGTGGAAGCAAATCGGGATTTTTCAATGCTTACAAGTGATGAGAGGGTAAAACATATAATTGAACAGGCTGATTACTATGGCTATAGTGGTGATAGGGTAAAGGGATTAATATTTTGCAGGAACATTAAAGAAACAGAGGAATTGTCTGCAAAATTTAATCAGAGGCTTAATCCGTCAACAGGGCAGCCTTTCCGTACAATTGCTCTTAATGGGAGTGCTTCAGAACAGGAAAGACAGAGTGCATTTGAAAGATTAGCAATGGATGAGGGAGAAGCAACTGATAACAAGCAACCACTAGATTATATCTTTTCCGTTGAAATTTTGAATGAAGGTGTAGATATTGTTGAAGTTAATCAGGTCATTATGTTAAGACCTACCCAGTCACCAATTGTATTTATTCAGCAGCTTGGGCGAGGGCTTCGAAAAGCGAGTGGAAAAGAATATGTGGTCATTCTTGATTTTATTGGAAATTATAATAATAATTTTATGATTCCCATCGCATTATCGGGAGATAGAACTTACAACAAAGATAATATTCGTAGATATATCATGGAAGGTGGAAGAATAATTCCGGGTGCTTCTACGGTGCATTTTGATGAAATTAGCAGAAAGAAAATTTTTGCATCGGTGGATAATGCGAATTTTAGCGATATTAAACTAATCAGAGAAAATTATACGAATATGAAAAATAAGCTTGGAAGGATTCCAAAACTTAGTGATTTTGATAAATATGGAGAAATGGATATCATTCGAATTTTTGATAACAACAATCTTGGTTCTTATTATAAATTTTTAGTGAAATATGAGAAAGAATATAAGGTTCGTCTATCGCAGGATGAAGAAAAAGCGGTTGAATTTATTTCGAAAAAATTAGCGAGCGGAAAGAGAATCCAAGAACTTCGCATGTTAAAAAGAATGCTTGCATATGCACGTGGCTTATCAAGGGTTGGGTTATTTGCAGGGCTTTCAATAGATATGCAAGAATATGGAAAGGAAATTAGCCAGGAGCAGAAAAAGAATATTGTAAATGTAATGACAAATGAATTTCCAGCAGGAGCAAGTAAGAAAACTTATTCTCAGTGTGTGTTTATTGAGAAAGAAAATGGGGATTATAAACCGACGCAGGCGTTTCTTGAAATGGCGTCAAACGATGAATTTTATAATATTCTTAAAGAATTGATTGACTTTGGTATAAGTCGTTATGAAAGAGATTATAGGAATAATTACGCTCAAACAGATTTAGTCTTATATCAGAAGTATACCTATGAAGATGTTTGTCGTTTGTTGAATTGGGAACAGAACGAGGTCCCATTAAATATAGGTGGTTATAAATTTGACAAAAAGACAAAGACATTTCCAGTATTTATTAATTATGATAAACCAGATGACATTAGCGACACCACAAGATATGAGGACCATTTTGTCCCAGGATTCAGGGACCGTTTGATTGCGATTTCCAAGTCGGGAAGAAGTCTACAATCAGAAGATGTGCAGAATTTCCTTAAGGCTAAAGAACGCGGGATTCAGGTGGAATTATTTGTGCGTAAAAATAAAGATGATAAAATTTCAAAAGAATTCTATTATCTTGGTCATATGGCTGCAAGTGGAAATGCAAAGGAATTTACAATGGTAAATACAGAAAAGACTGCGGTTGAGATAGAATGGATTCTTGATGTGCCGGTAAGAGAAGATATATATGAATATATTGTGAATTCTTGATTGGAAGGTAAATGATACTGTAATAGATAAACTTGGAAAATATGGTGCTGCACCAAAAAAAGATTTATTAGAATTATGGAAGCGTATCGTATTTAATATGGTCTTTCAAGAGGTGAGATTGAGAGAATGTCACCAGCGTTTGATATGAAATTTATGGAGATATGAGAACATGATAAAAATACGATTCATCTGCCACGATATTACCTTCCTTGCTCCGAAACCCCTTATAAATACTGAGTTTATCGCATGGTGAATTTACATTACGACAGGTTTACGACACCAATTTCGGATGTTTTATTGAGTGAAAATGGAAGCCGGGCTATGATAAAAAAATACACACAGATAAACATTTGCCAAGTCAAAAAGGAGCGGTGAAAATGGTGTATAACATATACTTTTACGACAGGGAAAGAGATGCAGTTGTCGTAACGGACATGGAAGGAAAGCAATTGGTAATAGAATGAAAAAAGGCAGAGGTGCAGGTAGTCTTTGAAGAGCCTGAGGATGCTGGAATTCTTGCCAGATTTGCAAGAGAAGAGCCAGCAGGTTATGTGAGCATGGCAATGCGTCCGGGTGGCTCGCAGGATTATGTGGATGTTTGGAATGAGTTGAATTAAGAATATGATATAATGAGCCTTGCGGCGATGTGCGCTTGCGAACATCGACATAAGGCGAAAAAACGCACGGAGCCGTTAGGCGACGTGATAATAATGATACCGGTTGGAGCATTAATCTGACCGGTATTTTCGATGAGGGAGGTTTATGGTACAGCAAGATTTGCTATACTGGTATTATAGTTGACCGCACCATGACTATTTGTAGATTGCAAACTTCAAATTATGGTTGAGAAATATGATGAAATTTGCTACAATATTTATAACTATGAGTATGGAGAGTTTATCGAAAGCGAGGAAGCAAAATGTCGGTTAATTATGATAAATTATGGGGAATATTAAAAGAGAGAAACATGATGAAAACAGAGCTTATTAAGAAGGCAAAAATAAGCACTAATGCCATGGCGAAACTTGGCAGAAATGAAGATGTTCGTGTGGAGATTCTGGTCAAGATATGCAAATCCTTAGATTGTAAAATAGACGATATTATTGAATATTAAAGTATATGGGGAAGGAGCGTTCCTATGACTGAAGTAGAAATAAAAGAATTAATCACCAAAGGTGAAAAAATAGATGTTGAGTTAAAAGAATCAAAAGAAAAACTCAATAAGGATGTATATGAATCAGTATGTTCTTTTAACAACCGTGATGGTGGACATCTGATATTAGGAGTAGTGGACAAGACGAGGGAAATCTGTGGTGTTAATCCGAAAGAAGCAGATAAGATGATTAAGGATTTTACCACAGCTATTAATAATGCCAATAAAATCAATCCGCCATTGTATCTGACACCGGAACCTGTTGAAGTTGATGGTAAGAAGGTTATTTATATTCGTATTCCTGAGGGAGCGCAGCTACGAAGATTAAATGGTCGTATTTTTGACAGGTCTCATGAGGGTGATATTGATATTACGGATAATGCAGAACTTGTATATAAAATGTATGCGCGTAAGCAAAACACATATTTTGTAAATAAGGTGTATCCGAATCTTAGTCTGGAATGTTTGGATTATAATGTTATACAAAAGGCCAAGAAGCTGGCTGTATCCAGAGTGGATAATCATGCGTGGACTGATATGAGTGAGGAAGAGATTCTTAGAAGTTCAGGACTTATTCTAACTGATCCCGATACAGGTAAAGAAGGCATTACTCTTGCAGCGATTTTGCTTTTTGGAAAAGATAGCACCATTATGTCAGTGCTGCCGCAGTATAAAACGGATGCGATTTTCAGGGTAAAAAATGTTGATCGTTATGATGATAGAGAGGTTGTGATTACCAACCTGGTTGATAGCTATCGAAGATTAATGGATTTTGGAAAGAAACATTTGAATGATGTATTCGTATTAGAAGGTGACCAGAGTATCAGTGCAAGAGACAAAATATTGAGAGAGATTATCTCTAATATACTTGCACACAGAGATTATTCCAATGCGTATGCGGCACAGTTTGTAATTGAAAAAGACAGAGTCTATACGAAGAATAGCAATTTGCCACATGGACACGGGGAGTTGCAACTTAACAAATTTGAGCCATTCCCTAAGAATCCGGCGATATCGAAAGTGTTTAGAGAAATAGGATATGCAGACGAGCTAGGTTCAGGAATGCGAAATACCAACAAGTATACGAAAATGTATTCCGGAGGAACACCAGTGTTTACGGAGGATAACATTTTTGAAATTATAATTCCTGTAAGTGGAGTGGCGGATTTGACTGTTGGACCAAGTGAGACTGATAAAGAAACTAACAAAGAAACTAACAAAGAAACTAACAAAGAAATTGCAGATAAGATTATTGATATGATGAAAGAAACCCCTGAAATTTCAGTAAAAGAAATAGCGGATATGTTAAATATATCTGTGGGCGGCGTGAGATATCATATTAACAAAATGAAGAAGTCCGGAATTATTGAGCATAAAGGTGCTACGAAGAAAGGCATGTGGGTTGTGAAATAGAGGAAGATGGTTTCAACGATACAGAAGTATTATGAGAGACTGTAAATTTTTTGAACATCAACTTCCGATAATAAAAATTATGTGGAAGTTAAACGAAGGATAGGAGGTAGCTATGGTTTCAAATTTTGAATTTCTGGAAAAGGATTTTCCGGTGCTGGCAAATTTTGGTGGATTAGCGGAGAAATATTGTTATACAGATTCTAATTCATGCTTAATGAAATTGGGAATGATTGGAGAAACTATCGTAAATCTTATGTTCACATATGATAGAATACAGTTTCCACAAGACAATACTGCTGTAGCAAGAATAGATACTTTGGTTAGAGAAGGTCTGCTGACAAGAGATTTGGCTACTATTTTGCATGGACTTCGTAAGGTAAGAAATAAAGCTGTTCACGAAAACTATTCATCGGTAGCTGACGATAGGATTTATTTGCCTATGGCATATGGTTTGTGTGAATGGTTTATGCAAACATATGGGGACTGGAGTTACTCCCATAAAGATTATATTATGCCGGAAGAGAGTTCTGAAACTGAGGTAATTGATAAAGTTGCAGAAGAAAAGAAGGAAGCTGAGCTTACTAAGCAGGCAGAAGAAACTGCAGCAAATGCTCCTAAAGTTGCGCAGGAAGAGCGTAAAAAACAAGCGTTTAAGGTTGCGAATCAGAGACCCAAGACAGAGGCTGAAACACGCTTTTTAATCGATGAACAGTTACGAATGGTTGGATGGGAAGCAGATACAGAAAATATTCGTTATTCAAAAGGAGTGAGACCTACAAAAGGAAAAAAACTCGCTATTGCAGAATATCCTACTAATTCAACGGTTGGTAATCGTGGTTATGCAGATTATGCCCTGTTCATAGGTGAAAAATTAGTGGGTATTATTGAAGCAAAAGCTATTCACAAAGATATACCATCTGTTATCGATTATCAGGGTAAAGATTATCCAAGATGTATCAGAGAAGAAGATGAAAAATATGTTATAAACACTTGGGGAGAATACAAAGCTCCATTTACATTTGCAACGAATGGAAGACCATATCTGGAACAGTATAAGACAAAATCTGGCATTTGGTTTTTGGATTTAAGGAAGCCGGATAATGCGCCTATGGCATTACGCGGCTGGATGAGTCCTGATGGAATAGAAGAATTGCTTGCCGCTGATGTTGAAGGCAAAAACAAAGAATTAAAAGATATGCCATATGATTTGTTAACGGATAAGGATGGATTAAATCTAAGACCATATCAGTTGAATGCTATTAAAGCCGCAGAAGAGGCAGTTATAAGTGGAAAGCAAACAGCATTACTGGCGATGGCAACAGGAACGGGTAAAACAAGAACTGTATTGGGTATGATATACAGATTCTTAAAGACAGAGAGATTTCGTCGTATTCTGTTTTTGGTTGATCGTACTGCACTTGGAGAGCAGGCGCAGGATGTATTCGAAGAAGTAAAGATGGAAGAACTGTTAACCCTTGATGATATATATAACATTAAGGGCTTAGAAGATAAGACCATAGACAAGGAAACCAGAATTCACATTTCTACTGTGCAGGGAATGGTTAAGCGTATTATGTATAATAACGGTGAAACTATGCCTGCTGTTTCAGATTATGATTTGCTTATCATAGATGAGGCACACCGAGGATATATCCTCGACAAAGAAATGTGTGAGGATGAGGTTCTTTACAGAGACCAACGAGATTATCAGAGTAAATATAGGTCTGTTATAGAGTATTTTAATGCTGTAAAGATTGCATTGACTGCGACACCGGCATTGCAGACAACAGAGATATTTGGACAACCTGTATTTAAGTATACATACAGAGAAGCAGTTATTGAGGGATATTTAGTAGACCATGATGCACCTCATGAATTGAAGACAAAGTTGAGTTCTGCGGGAATTCATTATAAGCAGGGTGAAACAGTTACCATTTATGACCCTGTTACAGGTGAAATAACCAATAGCGAATTGCTTGACGATGAATTGGATTTTGATATAGAGACATTCAATAGGCAGGTTATTACAGAACCATTTAACAGGGCAGTTCTGGAAGAAATAGCAAGAAATATTGATCCTGAATCGCCAAGAGAACAAGGTAAGACCTTGATTTATGCTGTAAATGATGACCATGCAGATATGATTGTATCCATTCTTAGCGTTATTGATTGTAGCAATTCTAGATATGAAAAATAAGAAGTAGCCGTCCTGTGCTCTGCTAAAGTTTAGGAACGGCTACTCTTAGTAGTACATAATTAAATTTTCGCCGGGCGGGTGATGTGCACTCACCTTCCGACTGCTTGTTAAGTATATTATAGTCAATAATCAGATGGATAACAAGTGGAAAATAGAAAATTATACTACAGGTATAATGACGATTTATTAAGATGTATAGAAGCGAATGATTATGAAAAATAAAAAGGAAGAAATGATATGAGTATATGGACCAGTATACATGGGACGATAGAAGTTAGTCCTGTTGGACGCACGCAGGCAGAAAAAAGATATGTTTTAGATACTGTATTAGAACATCTTCCTGTAGTTACCGGAAGTGAAAAGGATATGCGGGTTTATGTGATACAGCCAGATGGATTTGACAGAAGTAGTAATGTTGATGAATTTGGTAATAAAACAAATAATTTGATTGGTTATTATGGAAATAGAGATGCGTTTTGGAACAGATAATTTGTGCCAATGGAGCAACAGTATAAAGAAAAAAGGAGAATCAGAAATTTCAACTCGAGCACGATCTATTATCTTTTTTGCATTTGCCTTGTTGGCATCTTGTGGAATTGATAGCAACAAGCAAGGCAGGAAGGAACTATTTGTGCCTGAAAATGGATATATCAGTTTAAATATGCCTTTAGATTCACTCAGGGCAGGTAGTCTTAGTACAAAAACAACTCACCCAATCTATATAAAAGCAATGCAGGAGATTTGGGATGATGTGGGAATAAATATTGATTTTGTATTGCCGTATAAATATAAGACAAAAGGTGAAGTGTTAATGGAATGTAAGAATCAGAAGTTGATGAAAGAACTCATTTTTGGTTCTACGAGTTGTGGAAAATATCAACGAAAACTACAGCACTGTGGAACTTGTGTGCCTTGTCTAGTAAGAAGAGCAGCTTTCTTAAAAAATAATATGTCTGATACAACTGAAGGTGGATATTTTAAAGAAAATTTACAATATTCGTATTCAAAAGATGTAGCGGCAGCTGCAATGGCTGTTGTTCAATACGAAAAATATGGTATAGAAAGTCTTGTAAAAAGCGTGTTGTCTTTTGCTAAAGGGGAAGAACGAAACTTATATTTAGGTGTTATTGAACGAGGATTAATAGAAATAGGGACATTGCTGAAGGAGCATAGTATAATATGATAGATTTACATTGCCATTTGGACTTATATAAGAATCCATTAGCAGTATTTGATGAAGTCCAAAGAAGAAATACAAAGGTGTTAGCAGTTACAACAAGCCCACGTGCTTATCTAAAAACCGCACAGTATTTTAATAATGCTGCTAATGTGAAAGTCTCTTTAGGATTTCATCCAGAATTAGTTGTAGACAGAAAGAATGAGATTAACTTGTTTATGGATCTAATTCCTAAATGTAGATATATTGGAGAAGTGGGGATAGATGGGACAGAGAGAAATCGAAATTCATATTCTTTTCAAAAAGATTTTTTTTATGAAGTATTATGTGAGACAGAGAAAAATCATGGAAAGATAATCAGTATTCATTCAAGATGTGCAGTTAAAGATGTGCTAGAATGTATAGAAAAAAGTATAAGTAAGAATATACCTATAATGCACTGGTTTACGGGTTCGGTAACAGATTTACAGAGAGCAATATCGTTAGGATGTTGGTTTAGTATCAATCCTAAAATGTGCTATTCTAAGTCAGGAAGAGATATAATTATGCAAATACCTTTAAATAGACTATTTCCTGAAACAGACGCACCATTTACTGAAAAGAATGGAACATCATATATGCCATGGGATACGGAAGTGGTAGAGTTCCTAGCAAACCAATATGAAAAGTCAGTGGCAGAAATTCAAAAACAGATGGAAAATAACTTATACGAAATATGCGCTACTTAGATATAACTGGGAGAATAAAGCAATACTAACCCCGAATTATTCATGAGGACGTAATCCTCATCAAGTAATTCCTATTTCGTTTTTGAACCGCTAAGCAAGTCATGCAATCCATTTTGACCTTAAAAAAGGTAAAAAATCCCCGTGGTCATCCCAGGTTACATGTTCTGCTGTCAAGGTTCGTAGTTATTGTTATTCCAGCTTTGGCTGTAAGTTCCGGATGTTTTCCAATGTTTCATAGAATTCATTTTTATAAGGGCAACTGCTACAAAGCTTGAATGTTATATATCTTGCTGAATATACCACCTTGGCGGCTCAATATTACTAAAAATATTAATGTTTACAGTAACATTTTTAGGCTTATCCGCTTTCTTATTCATAGATGTCACCTCCTTGTTATTATTGGCTCCGTAACGGAGTCTCCCTAATCCTCAAATAACAAAGAGATTATTTTAGCGTATATCTATTTTCTTACACCAGCATCTTTCCTCTCCCTATAAGCATCTATATATGGTTTTCAAGCGCATATTTAGTAACCAACATTGACCACACTATGTGAGCATGGGAGGTTAAACTCTATTAGGGACTATGGGTTTCTAGGATATAGCCCAACCCATAAATATGCATACCAAATAGTGATATACACCATTCGTCTTAGACGAACCAAATGGGAGTAAATCTGCTATTTACACTGGTATTAAGATTATAGCTCGTTTGTTTGTGATTGGCAAGGGGAATGAACTAACAATCTTGTGACGGTCTTATGACAATCTTGTGACTATGGATTTCCATAATATGGGTGTTGTTGAAATTGTGTTTGGGCAAAAAGAAACTTATACATATTTTAATAAATAATAGAAACCAAGTCTCTTTCATGGTATATTAACAGTATGCTATGGCAGAGGCTTCTCTTATTTTTAGGAGGAAACGATGAAAGACAGAAAGCGAGATCAAAAGAATCGAATCTTAAGAGATGGAGAAAGCCAGCAAAAAGACGGTAGATACCGTTATACCTATTATGTGGACGGAAAGCAGCATTGTTTGTACAGTTGGAGATTAGAAGCCAAAGATAAGCTGCCGGAAGGTAAGCGAGAATGTTTGCCCCTACGTGAGCAGATTGAGGAACTGAAAAAGAATCAGTTGATTTATGGAAAATATACTGGCAACAATTATACAGTTCTGGACCTGGTGGAGCGGTATGTGGGTTTGAAGACAGGTGTTCGGCATTCTACAAGAGCCGGATACAAAACCGTAATCAATGTTCTACGAAAGGATGAGTTTGGAAAGCGCAAGATAAGCAACGTCCGTATTTCAGATGCGAAGTTGTGGCTGGTGCAGATGCAAAAGAACGGTCGTGGGTATAGTTCTATACATACGATTCGTGGTGTTCTTAGGCCAGCGTTTCAAATGGCAGTAGATGATGATATATTGTTGAAAAATCTATTTGAATTTCAACTTGCTACAGTGATTGTGAATGATTCCATTCGCAGAGAGGCAATCACCAAAAAGCAGGAACGGGAGTTCCTAAATTTTGTAAAGAATGATCCACACTTTTCGAAGTATTACGAAGGTATCTACATTTTATTTAAGACTGGAATGCGAATTTCAGAATTCTGTGGTTTGACGATTTCAGATATTGATATGAAGGAGAGAACCATAGATATCAATCATCAGTTGCAGCGTACATCAGGAATGGAATATGTGATTGAAACAACGAAGATCAACAGTGGAAAAAGAGTGCTTCCGATGACCCAGGATGTATATGAATGTTTTCAGGTGATTTTAAAGAATCGCAAACATCCAAAAGTCGAACCAATCATTGGAAAACACAAAGGTTTTCTGTATCTGGATAAGAATAATATGCCGAAGGCGGCATTGCATTGGGAAAAGTATTTCGAACATATCGTTCAGAAATACAATCGAATTTATCAAGTTCAGATGCCGAAGGTGACACCCCATGTTTGTAGGCACACTTATTGCACCAACATGGCCTTGTCGGGAATGAATCCAAAGACTCTACAGTATTTAATGGGGCATTCTGAAATCGGAGTCACTATGGATGTGTACACCTATGTTGGATTTGAGGATGCGAAAGAAGAATTGAGCAAGTTGAAGTTTGTACAGTAATGCAGCCAGTCAAAAAAGGACGTTGGTAAGAATTTTGATTTTACCAACATTTATACCAACATTGCATGATAAAATACGCCATATTTTACCAACATATGCAAAATCTCGGAGAAATCACATGATAAAATAAAAGTCCGAAAATGCTGAAAAAACGTAGCAAAATCAGGCAAAACTTGATAAAGAAAGGTACGAAAAAATTATGCCAAAAGTTTTATTCATCTGCCACGGCAGTGTTTAAGGGACGGGATGAAAGCCTTGATTTTATTGGGCTTCTTGGATGGAAGTGTAGAATTTACACCTTATTTACACCTTTGGAAGATTGGATCGGTATAGTTAGAATAGGAAGGCGTGAGATGAATCTTACGTCTTTTTTCTTGGAGTTTATGTAAGCATATATTACTTGAAAAATCAAATAATATATGATAAATTATAAATGTGACGTAAAAAGAGTCGCGCTTATAAAAAGGTGATTAATATGAAAGAATTTTTGGAAAAAACATTACGGCAAAATGTAATAATGACGGAGAATAAAGAGGTGTATAAAAAGCTCCCGTTAGCATATCGTGGAAGATATGATATTTTTACGGTAGAGACGAATGGTGTATTATGGATGGCTATTCATCCCAAAGATAATGTCGGACTTGTTATGTTACGTAGAGACAGAGCTGGCGTGGAAAAAATGACAGGATTAAATTGTGCAATATTTCTTAATCGAACAACATTTTATATAAAAGAAAAGATGATGGAAGAAGGAATTCCTTTTGTAATAGAAGGGAAGCAGGTATTTCTTCCATTTATTGGATATTTGTTGAGTAAGGAAAATGAAAGAGAATTGGCACCAGTTTATCTGATTTCATTTTTGACGCAAAAAATGCTTCTGATGGCTATTTATGAACGATGGAATGAAGTGAAAGTATCTGATGCAGCAAAACGAATAGGAGTGTCAACAAAATCTGCAAGCCGATGTTTTGATGAACTGGAATATTTAAATATTGATGTGTTGGGCATGAAAGGTAAATCAAGAGTAATAAATATTCCGAATGACCGAAAACAAGTATGGCAGCAAATTGAAAATGTATTAAGAAATCCGGTGATTCGAAGATTTGTTCTGAGAGAAGATATGAAACTAGAAAAGAAAGCAGGTATTTCTGCGTTGTGTGAGTATTCTCTTTTGTCAGATAATGTTTATCCTACTTATGCAGTAACAAAGAAAGAGTTGAAAGATAGTGCAGTGAAAGTGGAAAAACAAGTGAGTGAATTGGAAGAAATTGGCTGTGTTGTTTTGGAACTGGGATATTTTATTGATTTTTTAGGAAAAGGATTTCAAGATCCTTTGAGCGTAGTATTGTCACTTACAGGAGAAGAGCAAGAAGAGGAACGGGTAGATATTTCTATTAATGAGATGTTGGAGGAATATGTATGGTCAAAGGATTAGATACATTTCAGAAGTACTTTGCAGATTATGAAGAACAGTATGTTTTAATAGGTGGCGCAGCCTGTGATATTCTATTTGAAAGCAATGAAGTAAATTTCAGGGCTACAAGAGATCTGGATATGGTTTTGATTGTTGAAGCACTAACTCCGGAGTTTGGAGAAAAATTTTGGGAGTTTATCGTTGATGGAAAATATAGAAACAAGGCGACAAACGGTAGCAATCCTCAATTTTATAGGTTTGATAAACCAGAAGACGATGAATTTCCGAAAATGATTGAATTGTTTTGTAGAAGTGATTTTAAATTAAAAAATGCAAAAGGAATTACTCCAATTCATATTGATGATGAAGTCTCCAGTTTGTCTGCAATTCTTCTGAATGATGATTACTATAAGGCACTACTCAATGGAAAAGAAGTGAGAAATGGACTTTCTGTTTTAAGACCAGAATATATCATTCTTTTTAAAGCAAAAGCGTATCTTGATTTGCAAAAGCGAAAAGATTCAGGCGAAAAAGTGGATTCCAGTGACATAAAGAAGCATAAAAAAGATGTTTTGCGTATTGCTTCGGAGCTTATGCTTGAAAAAGTAGAAGAATTGCCGATAGCAGTAGATGCCGATATACATAGTTTTATTGACTTGTTGGAGCAGGAACCATTTGATCAAAATTCATTGAAAAGATATGGGCTAAAAAATGAGAATGTTGTAGAATTGTTGAAGCGAGTATTCGGGTAAAAATATGGTGTGGTATGTAGTTGATATGTAACCTATTTTTACACCTTTTGCGGACGATATTATGCGAAAATAAACCAGGTAATGCCAGAAAGCAAAAATTTACAAAGGCTTACAAAGCCCGAAAAACCAAGAAAAACTAAGAAATGCGAGGTTATACAACAATGATAAAAGTTTTATTCATCTGCCACGGCAGTGTTTAAGGAAATGGTCAAAAGCCTTGAGTTTAAAGGATTTTTTGATGATTGACGAATAATTTACACCTTATTTACACCTTTGGAAGATCGGATCGGTATAGTTCAAAAGAGTGACGTAAGAAACCTTGTTTTTTCATAATATATAAAGTTTTGCATATAGTAACAAAGGATATTTTGTGCTATGATATTTATATTAATTTCGTAGCAATATCTATAAAATTCAACGGTCAATAATTCATTTGACACAAAGTTAGATTTTTGAACGATGCAGGGATAGATAGTTGCTTTTGATGGCTGCGGTAATCATAATAGTGTCTACTAATAATTTAGAATGTGGGAGGTTTTTATGGCTAATAAAGAAAAAATAACGATTAAACTTAATAATCTAAAATTTGATGCTCAAAATCCAAGACTGCCAATGCGATTACAGGGAGTAACAGATGAAAATAAAGTTATAGATTATATGGTTAAATATGGGAATGTTACTGAATTGATGCTTTCTATAGGAGAGACGGGATATTCAGAAGCTGAGCCATTATTGGTAGTAAAAGAAGGAACGGATAAATATATTGTTGTAGAAGGAAATAGACGTTTAGCTGCATTAAAGTTATTAAATGATTCAGAATTAACTAAAGTTAGGATACAATCGATAAATTCAGTTGTTTCTGGTGCAAAATATATTCCGGAAGAAGTACCTTGCATTGTATATGCTAGCCGTGAAGATGTTTTGGATTATTTAGGGTATCGACATATAACGGGGGTAAAAGATTGGGGAGCCTTGGAAAAAGCACGTTACCTTGATCAATTGTATCAGATTCATATTAAATCAACACCACAAGAAAAGATTTATCAAAAATTGGCAAAAATGATTGGTAGTCGTTCTGATTATGTATATAAACTGCATACGGCTTTAAAATTATATAATAAAGCAAATGATAAAGCGTATTATGGTGCTGATATTAAAGAAGAGGATATTAGTTTTTCGTGGCTAACCACAGCATTAGGATATTATGGGATTTCAAAGTATCTAGGAATTTCAGAGTCAAATGAGCCCTCTTTGGATACATTAAATGAAGAAAATTATAAAAAAATATTCACTTGGATGTTCTTCCCTGGGAAAAGTGTTGTTAAAGAATCAAGACAGATTTCTGATTTGGCAAAAATAACAGAATATCCATTGGCGTTAGAACGATTAGAAAAGGGAAGTAGTATAGAGGAAGCATTACTATATATAATATATAGGCTCGAATGGTGAAAGTGCCCATTTGGGTCTATTATTGTATAATTTAATACGTTACAACCAGAGCAAGATCCACCCGTGTAAAACAGTATTGTCATTTTGACAATTTTGTATTACTTACGAGTAGCAGACTTGATGGGGGTTACGTCCCCATACCCACGTGAAAATATAATTGCAGGCAATTACATTTTAGCAGATACGCAAGCGTTTCTGAGTAAGCGTCATAGACAACAAAATAAGAAAATTTTGATAAGGCATTCACCTGGATAGGTGAGTGTTTTTTTATTTTCAAATATTTAATTAACAGAAAAAATAAAAAAGTTTTCCTCAGGGGGCTGTAAAAATGCCTCTTAGCGTTTCGTATTAATGAAAGGGTATTTTTTGCAGGAAAAATAAAAAATTTTCATCAAGAGCCTGTATTTATGCCCTTCATCTTTTGAATATGTGTAAGGACATTTTTTGAGCCGGCATAAAAATGATTTTTACAACAGTTAGAAACAGAAACGAGGCGAGAAAAGAATGAAATATGAATACATGAAGGAGTCAGAGCAGATGCTTCAGTACTTCCAGTTTCCGAAGTTTTTGCTCAAACTGCGCATTT
>USGU01000008.1 GCA_900554415.1 uncultured Lachnospiraceae bacterium
GTCAGAAAAAATAAGTTTGTGAAAATAAGTCTTGACAAAGGTCACTTCATAACAGGGAGGGTAAGAGCATAATGATACAGTCAAAATATTTTATGTTGTGCCTTCAGGCAGCAATTTCTAAGATTCCAAGAAATCTGACCATGTGTTTTGTTACATTGTTGATATGCAGTGTGTTGGGACTTTTGATAGCACTTGTGAGGACTTATCGGATTCCAGTACTGGCACCGATGTTGGATGTGTTCATTGCACTTTGCAAAGCATTTCCTGCGAATCTTGTTATGTTAATCTGTGTAATGGTTTATACATACAAGTTTAATGATTTAATAGCACTGTTACACTTGAAAATGACAATCCGTGATGTGGATTTAATGTACATTGCAATAGTGGCACTGACGATTGTTGCCTTGCCGGGAATTTCAGAGGTGTTTCGAAGTGGATTGCTGTCAATTCCCAAAGGACAGTTTGAAGCTGGCTATGCTGTTGGCATGACTGCATTTCAGACGTTTCGCGATATTATCTTTCCACAAATGCTTCGAATGGTAGTTCCAACTCTTACAAACAGTACTCTCTCCCTGATGAAGACAACTGCTCTGGTTAATGTTATGGGAGTCAGTGATATCTTAAAAGGGGCAACGGATGCTGCGCAGGATGCATATTGTTTTCTGGAAGCATATTTGGCAGCAGCACTTGTCTTTTGGGTAATAGGATTTATTATTGAACGCGTAAGCAAGTTTACAGAGAGTTATTTTTCAAGAAGTGTGAAGCAAATTGCGTAGAATGAAAAGGACAGGGAAATGATTAGTCAGGAAGAAGTATTAAAACAAGCAGAACAGGTAAGAAAGTCTGTGATTTGTCATAGAAGACAAATTCATCAGTATGCTGAAATAGGCGGAAAAGAATATAAAACACATCAATATATTACCCAATTTATAGAAAAACTTGGACTTCCATATGAAAATGTGACGGAAACTGCAATTCTGGCAACCTTAGATACTGGAAAGAAAGGTCCACATATAGCATTGCGGGCAGATATAGATGCCTTGCCATTACATGAAAATCCTGATAATTTGCGTGGACCAAGGTGTTGCATATCGGAGCAGGAAAACACCTGTCATGCATGTGGGCATGATGCACATGCTGCTATGTTGATGGGATGTATGGAGGTATTCTGTAATATACGAGAGTATTTGAAAGGGACAATCTACTTCTGTTTCGAAGCAGGAGAAGAAAATGGAGCAAGTTGTCATCAAATGTTAGCTGCTCTGGAAAAACGACCGGTAGATACTGTATGGGCAATTCATGTATATGCTGCATTGGAATCAGGAAAAATCGGAATTCGGACAGGAGCATGTATGGCAGGATTTGGTGGAATTGACATTACAGTTCACGGAAAGTCGGGACACGGTTCACGACCAGATCAGGCAATTAATCCAGTATATGTTGCCGCGGAAATTGTCACAAGTATACCTGGAGTTTTCGTAAATCAACTAGATGTTGAAAAGACGGTTACCTTCGGAGTGACCAGTATTCAAGGGGGACAGGCATTTAATGTGTTCCCTGAAAATGCACATATATGGGGCTCAATGCGTTTCTTTGATTTGGAGGAAGGGAAAAAAGCACTCCAAATCGTGAGAAAGGTGGCTGGTCACATTGCAGAAATATATGGATGTCAAGTTGAGTTTAGTAAAATGATGAACGAAGCAGGTATTCCGGTAGTAAATGACAGTAAATTAGCAGAATTAGCCAAAAGTTCCATTCGTGAGTTATATCCGAAAGATGATGCGGTTCCGGATAAGTTTCCGCTATTCTATGCATCGGAGAGCTTTAGTAATTACTGTTACAAATATCCTGGAATCATGGCTCTTCTCGGAATTAAAAATCCAGAATATGGAAGTGGAGCTGAGCATCATAATGAGAAATTCGATGTGGATGAACAGGTCTTGGATATGGGAGTAAAGTCCACTGTAAAATATGTGATAACGTTGATGGACAATGGTTTGCCTGCATAGGCGAACCATTTTTGGAAAGGAAGAAATATGATAGAAATTAAGAATATACATAAAAGTTTCGGGAAACTTGATGTGCTTACTGGTGCTTCTATTAAGGTAGAGCCACATCAGGTGGTAGTGGTGTTGGGACCGAGCGGTTCTGGTAAAACGACGATGCTTCGATGTATCAATTTTCTTGAACATGCCGATAGTGGTGTGTTGACGGTTGGCGATATGACTGTGGATTTTTCGAAAGTTAAGAAAAAAGAAATTCATGAGATACGTAAGAAAGTTGGGTTTGTCTTCCAAAATTATAATCTGTTTGCAAATAAGACTGCTTTGCAGAATGTAATGCATGGACTGGTCGTGGCAAGAAAGATGCCGAAAGAGGAAGCACGGAAGAAAGCAGAAGATGCACTTGCATGGGTGAAATTGTCTGATAAGCTTGATTATTATCCATCTCAGTTATCAGGCGGTCAGCAGCAACGAGTTGGAATAGCCAGAGCCATCGCTTTAGAACCAGAAGTGATTCTATTTGATGAACCGACATCTGCATTAGACCCAGAACTTGTTGACGAAACATTAGAGGTTATGAAAAATGTTGCCAAACGAGGAATTACGATGCTGGTAGTGACGCATGAATTAGGATTTGCACGAGACATTGCAGATAAAGTGATTTTTATGGATGGTGGAGTTGTTGTAGAAGAAGGAACGCCAGATGAAATATTCAATCATCCTAAAGAAGAAAGGACAAAGCAATTTCTGGCAAGAATTATAGCGACAAAATCATTTCATACAGATGAGATGAAAAATTAAATAAGAAAGAGGCTGTCAGGCAACGAATGAGATTCTAATCCTGGCAGCCTTATTTTTTATCTTAGTATTGCATTCTCAATGGTTTTATGTATAATAAGTAGTTGTCAGGTAATTATGAAAAAAAAGTATAGTATTACAAAACCGGAGGTGAGATTGTGGATATTGGAAAGAAGCTTAAGGAATTACGTCTGCAGAATGATCTGACGCTGAGCGACCTTGCTTCAAGAAGTGAACTGACAAAAGGTTTTCTATCACAGGTAGAACGTAATCAGACTGCACCGAGTATTGCAACATTAGAAGATATTCTGGAAGCACTTGGAACGAATCTGTCTGAATTTTTCCGGGAAGAGGAAGAGACACAGATTGTTTTTGGCGTGCAGGACTTTTTTGAGGATAAGCAGGATGATTACACCATAGAATGGGTGATTCCCAATGCACAGAAGAATCAGATGGAGCCGATTTTGCTCACATTAGCTCCGCATAAGAGGAGTCAGGAAATGGTAGCTCATCACGGAGAAGAATTCGGTTATGTATTAAAGGGAAATGTGACGTTGGTGCGTGGCAATAAGAAATATAAATTAAAGGCACAGGAAACCTTTTATTTAGATGGAACGAAAAGCCATTACTTATATAATCATGGAAGTAATGAGGCCAAGGTGTTGTGGATAACAACACCGCCAATGTTTTAGGAAGGAGAAGGTGAGAGATGGAGGAAAAGAAACTGATTGAGTTTCGAAATATTGTCAAGAATTTTGACGGACAGATTGTATTAAAAGGTGTCAATCTTGATATTTATGAAAATGAATTTGTAACCCTGCTCGGACCAAGCGGATGCGGAAAAACTACTCTGCTTCGTATTCTGGGGGGATTTTTGGATGCGGATGAGGGAAAAGTGATCTTCGATGGAGAAGAAATCAGCCAGAAACCACCATATGAAAGGGAACTGAACACGGTATTTCAGAAGTATGCGCTGTTTCCACATTTGAGTGTATATGAAAATATTGCATTTGGACTGAAAATCAAGAAAATGAGTAAGGATATCATTGACCAGAAGGTTATGAAAATGTTAAAGCTCATTGGTCTGGAAGGGTATGAGGATAAGAATACAACATTACTTTCCGGTGGACAGCAGCAGAGGGTTGCCATTGCCCGTGCACTGGTAAATGAGCCGAAGGTGCTGCTTCTGGATGAGCCGCTTGCCGCTTTGGACTTAAAGCTCCGTAAGGAAATGCAGTATGAGCTGAAACGTATTCAGCAGGAAGTAGGAATCACCTTTATTTTCGTTACTCATGACCAGGAAGAAGCGCTTACCATGTCGGATAAGATTGTGGTTATGAAAAATGGTGAGATTTTACAGATTGGTACTCCGCAGGAAATTTACAATGAACCGGCTAACCGGTATGTGGCAAACTTTATTGGTGAGAGCAATATTATCTCAGGCACTATGTTGGAAGATTATAAAGTACGGTTTGACGATATTACCTTTGACTGCGTAGATTTTGGATTTAAAGAAAACGAGAAGGTTGATGTGGTTATCCGGCCAGAAGATATTGATATCGTAGATGTGAAAGACGGTAAGATGACAGGAGAGGTCTTAAGTGTACTCTTTAAGGGTGTTCACTATGAGATTATCGTAGAGACAGTTCCAGGTACCAGTGTTACCGTAAATATGCGCGTGATCCATAATCAGGATGTTACCAGTAAGGACGGTAAGGAAAAGATTAGTGCAAACAACTTCTATGTGGATGTGGAAGATGTAAAGGATTTGGATGACAAGGAAATCATTGCCCGTTCCAATGCACAGGCATGGGACCCGGTAAGTGATGAATATATCTCCATTGCCAAGCTGGAATACGATTTATCGGAAGAAGAAGGACAGTATCCGGTTACATTCTCCACTTCTAACGGAACCAGTGTGGAACGTACCATTTTCGTAGTCAATCAGCCATTCGTTAAGAATGAAAAGGCAAATGAAGCGGTTATGGCATTTAACTTTGTCAAGACAGTAGATGAAATCTTAGAGTCTCAGGCACTGGATACAGATTTGAAAACATGGGCAAATGCACAGGGATGGAAACTGAGCAACGAAGAAGAAAGCGTGGATATCAGTGTAGATTATGATTTTGAACCGGAGGAAGTCAAAGAGGGAGTTTATAAGATTACTTTCTCTACAGCAGGACGGGAATTTAAGATTCATACTACCGATTATACAGAGGAAGGTCAGGAGGTCGGTCTGACATTCTTCCCGGAAGATATTCATGTTATGCCGAAGGTAATATACTAAGATGAAGAAATTTTCACAATTAGCAATCCCATATATGATCTGGGCGGGACTGATGCTGATTCTCCCGATGGCTCTGATTGCATTATATTCCATCGTTGAGCCGGGAAACAGTATCATATCCTTTTCCCTTACACTGGAGCATTACGTCAAATTTTTCACCGACCCTGATTTTTTGATTATACTTTGGCGCTCCATTGTGATTGCATTAAAAACAACGGTTATCTGTCTGCTTCTCGGATACCCGGCAGCATATTTTATTGCAAGAAGCAGCGAGAAAATGCAGAACATTCTGGTGCTTTGCATTACGCTTCCAACCTGGATCAATATGCTGGTCCGCACCTATGCATGGATTGGACTTTTGAGCGAAGGCGGTATGATACAGCGATTTTTCAGTCTTTTCGGACTGGGAAATACAGAACTTCTCTATACAGAGGGAGCAGTCCTGCTTGGAATGGTGTACAACTTTATTCCGTTTATGATTCTGCAGATTAATACTTCTTTATGTAAAATGGACCATTCCCTTCTGGAGGCAAGTGCGGATCTGGGGGCAAACCCGGTACAGGCATTTTTACGGGTAACACTGCCGCTTTCCCTTCCGGGAGTCATTAACGGAATTACACTTGTATTTCTGCCGGCAGTCAGTTCTTTCTTTATTCCAAAGCTGCTTGGAGGCGGACAGTACTTCCTGATTGGTAACCTGATTGAGAATCAGTTTATCACCGTGGGAGAATGGAACTTCGGAAGTGCTATTTCCATGATTATGGCGGCAATCATGATGCTGCTTATGATGTTGGTGCGTAAAGTGGAAGTCAGAAACAGAGGCGGAAAGGAGAAGTAATTATTATGAAGAAGAAAAAACGTACTTTTGGCTCGATTTTGATGATTTTAATGATTATCTTCTTTTATCTGCCGATTTTATACATGATTATTTTCTCATTTAACGATGGAAAATCCTTGACAGCCTTTACCGGATTTTCCCTGCGCTGGTATAAGCATATGTTGGATTCCGGAGATATGATGGAAGCTCTTTATACCACTTTTGGTGTGGCAATTCTGGCAACCGTTATTTCGACTGTAGTGGGAACCATTACGGCTATCGGACTGAGTAAATCAAAGAAAATTATCCGTGATGTGGTGGATCAGATTAATAATCTGCCGATGATGAATCCGGATATTGTAACTGCTATTGGATTTATGCTGCTGTTCGTCACTTTCCGTGTGGAAAAGGGATATGCCACCATGCTGCTTGCACATATTGCATTTTGTATTCCATATGTC
Organism: uncultured Lachnospiraceae bacterium; assembly: GCA_900554415.1. Taxonomy (GTDB): domain Bacteria; phylum Bacillota; class Clostridia; order Lachnospirales; family Lachnospiraceae; genus Allocoprococcus. The sequence goes on from USGU01000008.1 coordinate 6,367, forward strand.
ATGTTGTCTGTAATGCCGAAAATCCGTTCCTTGGATAAGAACCTGGCAGACGCAGCTATGGATCTGGGGGCGACACCTTGGCAGGCTCTTACCAAAGTCATTGTGCCGCAGATTACACCGGGAATTATTTCCGGGGCTTTGATTGCATTTACCATGTCGGTGGACGATTTTATCATTTCTTATTTCGTAACCGGACGTGGGATAAAGAACTTAAGTATTATGGTTTATACCATGAGTAAACGTGTGAACCCAAGTATCAATGCTATTTCTACACTGGTGGTGGTAATTATCACGATTGCGTTGGTTCTGCTGAATGTGATTCCAATGTTTGCGAAGAAGAAAGAGATGCTAAGTGGAAATCGCAGACGGAAAGTTCTGGTTCCTGTTGCAGCAATTGTGACTATTGCATTGCTGGGGGGCGTGTTCTATTACCATGGAGGAAGCAGTGCAAGACCATTTGAAGGACAGACCCTGCATATTTATAACTGGGGCGAATACACAGGAGAAAATATTATCAGTGATTTTGAAGAAGAAACAGGGGCCAAAGTGGTGATGGAAAACTTTGATTCCAACGAGCAGATGTATATCAAGGTTGCAAATGGGGAATCTTTCGATCTTCTTGTTCCGAGTGATTATATGATACAGCGTCTGATAGAAGAAGATTATCTTCAGAAATTAGATAAGTCCAAACTGGACTGCATGGATAAGCTGGCCGATTACGTGAAAGGACTTCCTTATGACCCGGACAATGAATATTCAGTACCATATTTCTGGGGAACGGTTGGAATCGTTTATGATAAGACAAATGTTGACCTTGCGGATTTGGAAAAAGAGGGCTATAACATTTTCTTGGATGAGAAATATAAAGGCGATATTTATCTGTATGATTCAGAACGAGATTCCTTTATGATGGCATTAAAGGCTCTTGGATATTCCATGAATACAGAAAATGAATCCGAGATTCAGGAAGCTTATGACTGGCTGGTGCAGTGTGTGCAGACCATGAAGCCGGAAATCGTAACGGATGAAATCATTGACAACATGGCGCAGGGCAGAAAGGCACTGGGACTGATTTATTCCGGAGATGCAGCTTATGTCATGAGTGAAAATGAAGATATGGGATTCTATCTGCCGACGGAGGGAACCAACCTCTGGTCAGATGCCATGGTCATTCCAAAGAATGCAAAGAATCCGGAACTGGCTCATGCCTATATCAACTTTGCATCGGATTATGAAGGTGCATATGATAATTCCAGTTATGTAGGCTATACCTCAGCTAACAAAGAGGTTATGGAAGACCTTTATGGGGAAGGCGGAGAGTATGAAGGCATTGATGCTTATATGCCGAGAGTCGGATATGAGAAAGATGAAGTCTTTGTATACAATGAAGATACCAAAAAGATTATCAGTAACTTGTGGAGTAAGGTAAAAATAGCTGCAAGTAATGCAAAATAATGACGTTTTATAGAAGATAAGTCGTAGCTTGTCGTAGTCTGTCGGACGAAACAAGCATACGACTTATTTTTTGCTGAAATTTTATCACATAAAATGGGAAAATATGGTACAATGTTAAAAAGGTAAAAATATAAAAGAGGTTTTTTATGGAACACGATAAAGGAAATGTATTGAATAGTGCTACAATAGAAAAAGAACTGGAGATACAGTCTACATTATTGGATTGCGTACGGACACTTTCAGAGATAGAGGACACAAGGCTTGCAATTGACTCTTTTCTGAAAATTTTGGCTGAATATTATCAGGCTGACCGTGCTTATATTTTTGAATTTTCAAATGATAATCAGAAGATGGATAATACATATGAGTGGTGCAAAGAAGGTGTGGTTCCGGCCATAGACATTCTTCAGAATCTGGATATCCATCTGATCGATCTATGGATGGACAAGTTTATGCAGGGGGGAGCATTCTATCTGTCTTCACTTGAGCATCAGTATGCGAAGGACTCGAATGAATACCGCATTCTGCATGGGCAGAATATAGAGAGTCTGATTGCAGCACCGCTTATGAAGAACAAAGATATTGTAGGGTTTGTTGGAGTGGACAACCCTACTATCAATATTGATTCCAAGGTGCTCATTGTATCGATTACTTCATTTATTTATAATGATATCAGGCGAAGAAAGAATATGGAGATGCTCAGAAAGCTGAGTTACTTTGATTCCCTTACCAATGCCTATAACCGGAATGCATATTTTGATGAACTGGAAAAGCTAGAGAAAGAGAGTGAAGGAACGCTTGGGATTGTTTATGTGGATGTGAATGGACTGAAACGGGTAAATGATACCCTGGGACATAAAGCAGGGGACCGACTGATTGTCAGTGTCGCAGATAAGTTGTTTCAGTATCTGCCGGGTGGGGAAGTATACCGGACTGGTGGTGATGAATTTATTGTATTCTGCAAAAATATATCAGAAACAGAATTTCAGATTATGATAGATAATCTGCAGAACAGTTGGAATGAAGAAAGTTCAGCTGCGACAGGCGATATCTGGATAGATAAGATTGAACAGGTGGAAAGCAAGGTATCTGCGGCAGAAAAGAAGATGTATGTAAGAAAACGAAAATTTTATGAGCGGCGGGGAATGGACCGCAGGGGCGATGCCCGGAGATAAAGAGGAAAAACAGGCTTACCAGTGTGATTTGGATACATATTCTGAGGATGTGTATCTGAACTGGGTAAGCCTGATTTCGTATCTGGTTGACAAATGTAAGGCATAGGCATAAAATAAATATACTAAAAAAGAAGTTGCAAAAATGAGTGTGGGAGGAAAGAAAATGAGCAGAATCGAGCAGGAAATACATGGTATTATAGACAGTTTGATAAGTGATTACGATAAAGACAGACCAATTGATAAAATGAATAATCTGGGAAACCAGCCTGACAAAGAGAAAATTACGGATATCATTGACAAGCTTTTCAAAATTATGTATCCGGGGTATTTTCGTGACCGCTCGCATAAAGTCTATGATATGCGTAATTATACAACCATGCTTATTGAAGATGTGATGTATCGTCTGAATCAGCAGATAAAAACAGCACTCCGGTTTAGTCCTGAAAATAAGGAAAAAGAGGATACATTCTTTGAGGATGAGGCAGAACGCCTTTCTGTTGCATTTTTTAAGAAAATTCCAGAAATCAGAACATATCTGGACACAGATTTACAGGCAGCCTTTGACGGAGATCCGGCGGCTTATTATAAAGACGAAATTATTTTGGCATATCCTGGTTTTTATGCAATTACAGTAAACCGGATTGCCCATGAACTTTTTATACTGGGAGTTCCGATGATTCCGAGAATTATGACAGAACATGCACACAGTCTTACAGGAATTGACATTCATCCGGGTGCAACTATTGGCAAATATTTCTTTATTGATCATGGAACGGGTATTGTTATCGGAGAAACAACAGAGATTGGTGAACATGTGAAGATATATCAGGGTGTTACATTAGGTGCACTTTCTACCAGAGGCGGACAGAGTCTTCGCGGAGTAAAGAGACATCCAAAACTGGAGGATAATGTGACTATTTACGCGGGTGCTTCTATTTTAGGTGGAAATACGGTAATTGGAGAAGGTGCTGTAATCGGAAGTAACGTATTTATCACCAATTCAGTTGAGCCGGGAGCACGTGTAAGTATCAAGAATCAGGAATTGCATATTAAAATGGGTCAGAAGTCTGTGGTGGAGAAGTGTAATCTGGAGCAGGAAGAACCATGGGAAACTGATGACTGTAAGGCTTAAACCATATGAAAGTCAAAATAAGAAAAGAAGAGCAGGCTATTAGAGAAAAGTATATTTTCATACAAAACATTACAAGTTTGCGACTTGAAACCATTATTAGCAAATGTTATAATGGTTATTGATAAACAAAATGCTCTCTGGTATGTAGGGCAAATGGGAGGACACAATTTGAAAAGTAATATTTTTTTGGAGAATACTCCGAAGTTTACCTTTGAGGACTATATGTCCTTTAATAAAGAATCGCGTGGAAATATGGGAGATATGCTTCCGGTTCAAGTATACCGTCTGCTGGAATATTCGCTGAGAGAAGAATTGGTGGAACGGTTGGGAAAGGATGCTCAGATTGATATTTTCCGAAAAGCAGGATATCGTGTGGGAGTTTATTTTGTAAACCATTTTCTGGATATGACACTTTCCCTGAATCAATTTGTAGCACAGCTTCAGCAGAAGATGGAGGAAATGAAGATAGGTGTACTCAGATTGGAGCAGATTGATGAGACGGCTGGGAAGTTTGTCCTTACTGTCGCAGAAGATGCGGATTGTTCGGGGCTTCCGGTCCTTGGACAGACTGTATGTAACTATGATGAAGGTTTTATTGCTGGAATTTTATCTACTTATACAGGAAAGCCATATACAGCTATAGAAGTAGACTGCTGGGCCACTGGAGACAGAGTGTGCCGGTTCCGGGCAGAAGTGCATCAGGATTAGAAGAGAAGGAGAAGAATCATATATCATATGGAAAATCGGGATAATCGAAATTGTGAATTATTATTTGAGTATCTTCGAAGCATTTTATACGACTCCGAGATTCGTACTTTGGACATAGAGACTTTGGATGAACCCTTCAGAAAGCTGGGGATGGGTCTGCAGTATTTAGAAGAAGCGGTCAAAGAAATGAAGTCCTATACTGCTGATTTGGCAGTTGGCAATTTGTCAGGAGCGTATCCTGCAAGGGAAAATTTTCTGTGTGAGAATTTGAAAAGCCTGCATGCCAATCTGAATCATCTGACACTTCAGGCGAAGCTGGTGGCAGCAGGAGACTATTCCCAACAGGTTTCGTATATGGGAGAATTTTCTGATGCATTTAATACTATGATAAAGCAGCTCCGAGAACGGGATGAACTGCTGAAGCGTGAGGCTGAAAGAGAAAAGGAGAGGGCAGACAGCCTGTCAGACCATGCATATATGGACTCCCTTACTTATATAGGAAATCGGTATTATTTTGAGGAACAGATGACAGCTTTGTTAAATCAGCAGGAGCCGTTCATTCTGTGTTATCTGGACTTAGACCATTTGAAATATGTCAATGACAGATATGGACATATAGAAGGTGATAAGTACTTAAAATATTTTGTAGAAGTAGTGAAAAAACGGATTCGGGACGGTGATATTTTCGCCAGAATTGGTGGAGATGAGTTTTGCATTATTTTTCAGAAATGTGAAAAGCAAGTTGTACAGAAGAAGATGGAAGATATTTTGACTGAATTTCAGAATACAGACTGTAAAGATTACATTGCAGGTTTCAGTTATGGGATTCTGGAAGTGCTGAAGTCGGAAAATGTACCAGGTATCGGTGAGGTTTTAGAAGCAGCAGATGCAGTAATGTATGAGCAGAAACGAATGCGTAAGAAAGAATACAAAAAAGAACTGGAATAATTGAATTGAGATAAGATGGAAAAGGATATCTGGAAAGGATATCCTTTTTGTCTGACAAAATTTTATTTATCTGTTGAAAATTCAACATTAATTTGGTAAAGGATTTTTTATAATGCAGATGTAATACGAAATCCACAAAATGTTATTGTATGAGGAGGACAACAATATGAATCAGAAAATGTTTTGCTTTCAGTGTGAACAGACTGCCGGCTGCGCAGGGTGTACAGGGGCAGCAGGTGTCTGTGGGAAAAAGGCAGATACCGCAAAGCTTCAGGATAAGCTGACCGGAGCACTGATTGGAATTGCCAGAGCATGTGATGGTAACGAACATTTAATTTCCGAAGCTACAGATAAATTAATGATAGAAGGACTGTTTACCGCAGTAACCAATGTCAATTTTGATAATGAAACCATTCAGAAGCTGATGGACAGAATAGAAGAAGAAAAAAGAAACTGTATTCCAATGTGTTATGAATGTGAATCTCCTTGTGGGAAAAATAATGATTATGATATGGAATTGCTCTGGAATGCACCGGAAGATATCCGTTCACTTAAATCTCTGATTTTATTCGGAATCAGAGGAATGGCAGCTTATGCATATCATGCGGCTGTACTTGGTTATACAGATAAAGAAGCGAACCGCTTTTTCTATAAGGCACTTTTTGCAATTGGGATGGACTGGGGCATGGATGAACTGCTGCCAATCGTTATGGAAGTGGGAGAAGTCAATTTAAAATGCATGGCACTTCTTGATAAGGCAAATACAGAGACCTACGGAAATCCAAGTCCGGTAGAAGTACCGCTTATGGTAGAAAAGGGACCATTTATTGTAATTACGGGTCATGATTTATATGATTTGAAACAGCTTCTGGAGCAGACAGAGGGAAAAGGAATCAATATCTATACTCACGGTGAAATGCTTCCGGCACATGCTTATCCGGAGCTGAAGAAATACAAACATCTGAAAGGAAATTTTGGAACCGCATGGCAGAACCAGCAGAAAGAATTTGCTAATCTTCCGGCGCCGGTTCTGTTTACAACCAACTGTCTCATGCCGCCAAAGGAAAGCTATGCAGACCGTGTATTTACCACAGAAGTGGTAGAATTCCCGGAAATGGTGCATATTGGAGAAGATAAGGATTTTACACCGGTTATCGAAAAGGCACTGGAACTTGGCGGATATGCAGAGGATACCCAGTTTACCGGAATTAATGGCGGAACAAAGGTGATGACCGGATTCGGACACAATGCAGTACTTTCTGTAGCCGATAAGGTTGTGGAAGCAGTGAAAAATGGAGACATCAAGCATTTCTTCCTGGTTGGTGGATGTGATGGAGCGAGAGCAGGAAGAAATTATTATACAGAGTTTGTAAAACAGACACCGGCTGACAGTGTGATACTCACACTTGCATGCGGAAAATACCGGTTTAATGATTTAGACCTTGGAACTGTGGCAGGACTTCCACGTATCATGGATATGGGACAGTGTAACGATGCATACAGTGCAATTCAGGTGGCAGTGGCACTGGCAGAGACATTTGGCTGTGGTGTTAATGATCTGCCATTATCCATGGTATTATCCTGGTATGAGCAGAAAGCGGTCTGCATCCTGCTGACACTGTTACACCTTGGAATCCAGAATATTTTATTAGGGCCAACACTGCCTGCATTTATTTCGCCAAATGTTTTGAACATACTGGTAGAAAATTATAATATCGGTGTGATTTCTACACCGGAAGAAGATTTAAAGAAGCTACTTCAGAAGTAAAATAGGATACATAATTTCTCCTGATTTTCCACATACTACCCATATAGTATAAATATGGAAAGTATGCAGGAAACAGGAGGAATTATACACGTATGAAAGCAACAGGTATTGTCCGGCGGATTGATGACCTTGGGAGAGTCGTGATTCCAAAGGAAATTCGAAGAACCCTGCGGATCCGTGAAGGGGATCCGATGGAAATATATACGGACCGGGAGGGGCAGATTATTCTAAAAAAATATTCTCCACTGGGTGAAATGGGAAATTTTGCGCAGTCTTATGTGGAGAGCCTGGCTCAGACCACCCGTTTTTTTGTCTGTATTACAGATACGGAACAGGTGCTTGCGGCAGCAGGACCGGGAAAGAAAGAATTTCTGGAACAGCCTGTTACAAGGCAACTTAGAGAAGCAATTGTAAGACGAGAAAATTTCCAGGCACAAAGTGGGGAAAAACGGTTTCTGAAGGTGACACCGGAACAGGAAGATGGATACTTAAGTCAGGTAGTGTGTCCCGTGATTTCGGAAGGGGATGCAATCGGAGCTGTCGTAATTCAGACAAAAGAAGGAAAAGGAAGTATAAGCGAAATGGAAAGAAAGCTTGCATCCTGCGCAGCACTTTTTCTTGGTAAACAGATGGAGCAATAAAACTTGCTCCATTTTTTTGTGTGTGTTAATATAGATGTTATGTTGTACGAAAGGAAGAACACCATGAAATCTTTACTAAAATATTTAAAGAAATATAAAAAGGAATCGATTCTGGCACCGCTGTTTAAAATGTTGGAAGCGTCTTTTGAATTGCTGGTTCCGCTCGTCATGGCATCCATTATTGATGTGGGAATTGAAGGCGGGGATACAGGATACGTTGTTCGTATGTGCCTGATTATGATAGCACTTGGTCTGATAGGACTGGTATGTTCCGTGACGGCCCAGTATTTTGCGGCAAAGGCAGCGACTGGCTTTACCACAGAATTACGATATGTATTGTTTGGACATATTCAGAAATTCAGCTATACCGAGATGGACCATCTTGGTACTTCAACACTGATTACAAGAATGACCAGTGATTTGAATCAGATACAGACCGGTGTAAATCTGGTATTGCGTCTGTTTATGCGTTCCCCATTTATTGTATTCGGTGCTATGATTATGGCATTTACGGTGGACGCCACGGCGGCACTTGTTTTCGTGGTTGCAATTCCGCTGTTGTCCGTGATTGTATTTGGAATTATGCTTGTCACCATGCCTTTATACAAGAAGGTCCAGAGCTATCTGGATAAGGTACTCCTTGTAACGAGAGAAAATTTAACAGGTGTTCGTGTGATTCGTGCATTTCACAAAGAGGAAAGCGAACAGAAGCAGTTTGAAGATACGAATGAACTGTTGACAAATGCCCAGAAATTTGTGGGAAGAATTTCAGCACTTTTGAATCCACTGACTTATATTATTGTAAATGCGGCAATCATGGGACTGATTTATATCGGTGCTATCCGGGTAAATATCGGGCTGCTTACGCAGGGGCAGGTTGTGGCACTGGTTAATTATATGTCGCAGATTCTGATTGAACTTGTGAAGCTTGCTAATCTGTTGATTACAACGACTAAGGCTATTGCATGTGGAAACCGCGTCGCAAGCGTACTTGCAGTTGAAAATTCCATGAAAAATGGAAAAGATACGTTGCAGGAAGTGACAGAAGAACCTATGGTGGAATTCCAGCACGTATCCCTGGTCTATAAGGATGCGGGAGAGGCAGCTCTTTCTGATATTTCCTTTTCTGTAAAGAAAGGTGAAACCGTAGGAATCATCGGAGGAACAGGTTCCGGAAAAACATCACTGGTTCACCTGATTCCAAGATTTTACGATGCTACAGAGGGAAAAGTAGTTATTGCTGGAAAAGATATCAAAGATTATGAAGTGGAGAATCTGCGGAAACATATGGGAATTGTTCCGCAGAAGGCAGTTTTGTTTAAAGGAACCATCGAGGAAAATTTGCGATGGGGGAATCCAGATGCAACCAAAGAAGATTTGGAAGAGGCACTGGAAATATCCCAGTCCAGAGAGTTTGTTGAGGCGAAAGAAGACAAGTGGCAGTTCCAGATTGAGCAGGGAGGAAAGAACTTATCCGGCGGACAGCGTCAGCGTCTGACTATTGCAAGAGCACTGGTGCGCCAACCGGAGATTCTGATTTTGGACGATAGTGTGTCTGCACTGGATTTCGCAACAGATGCAAAGCTGAGACATGCACTTGGAGAAATGAAGAAGAAACCAACCTTATTTATCGTTTCCCAAAGGGCATCATCTCTTTTGCAGGCGGATAAGATTCTGGTACTGGATGACGGAAAGCTGGTAGGATGTGGCAGACATGAGGAACTGCTGAAGTCGTGTGATGTTTATCAGGAAATCTATTATTCCCAGTTTCCGAAGGAGGATGAGAACGATGCAGAATAAAAAGAGTCAGAGTGAGACGATAAAGAAAGTATTCCGTTATCTGGGAAAATATCGAATTTTTGTAGTGATTTCGATTTTGATGGCAATGGCAAGCGTTGCACTTACCCTTTATGTTCCGAAACTTACCGGAAATGCTATTGATTATATCATCGGGCCGGAGCAGGTAGATTTTACGAAGGTTTTTCAGATTTTAATAAAAATCGGAGTGGCAACGCTTCTGATTGCACTTGTGCAGTGGATTATGAATATCTGCAATAATAAGATGACCTATCAGGTGGTGCAGGACATTCGAAACGAGGCATTTGAAAAGCTGGAAATCCTTCCACTGAAATATATTGACGGACATCCTCACGGTGAGATTGTGAGCCGCGTAATTGCTGATGTAGACCAGTTTGCTGACGGTCTTCTGATGGGATTTACCCAGGTGTTTACGGCAGTGGCTACGATTATCGGAACCTTAGGGTTTATGCTTTCTATCAATGTTAAAATTACGATGGTGGTAGTACTCATTACACCGGTGTCATTTCTGGTTGCCAATTTTATTTCCAAACGAACGTTTTCTATGTTTAAGCTGCAGTCAGAGACAAGAGGAAGACAGACCGGACTGATTGATGAAATGATTGAAAATCAGAAAGTAGTACAGGCATTTGGAAAGGGCGAAGATGTGCTGCAGGAGTTTGGAGAAATCAATGAAGAACTGAGAGCCTGCTCCTTAAAAGCAATTTTCTTTTCTTCTCTTACAAATCCGTGTACCCGTTTTGTAAACAGTCTGGTGTATACAGGAGTTGGATTTACCGGTGCATTAGCGGTCATTCGCGGTTATATGAGCGTAGGACAGTTGTCCTGCTTCTTAAGTTATGCAAACCAGTATACGAAGCCGTTTAATGAGATTACCGGTGTCATTACAGAACTTCAGAATGCCATTGCCTGCGCACAGCGTATTTTTGACTTAATCGAAGAAGAACCACAGATTCCGGATGCAGTGGATGCAGTGGACTTAACAGATATTTCCGGTGAAGTAGAGATTAAGAATGTCTGCTTCTCTTATTTGCCGGAGCAGAAGCTAATTGAGGACTTTAACTTACACGTACAGCCGGGACAGAGAATTGCGATTGTAGGGCCTACGGGATGTGGAAAGACTACACTCATTAATCTCCTTATGCGTTTTTATGAGGTAAAGAGTGGTCAGATTTCGGTGGATGAAGTTGATATCAGGGACATGACCAGAAAGAGTCTCCGTACCGGTTATGGTATGGTGCTTCAGGAAACATGGCTGAAGTCCGGCACTATCCGGGACAATATTTGCATGGGAAGACCGGATGCGACAGAAGAGGAAATGCTGGCTGCATCAAAGGCAGCTTATGCAGATGCCTTTATCCGCAGACTTCCACAGGGATATGATACGTATATTTCCGAGGATGGTGGAAATCTGTCTCAGGGACAGAAGCAGCTTTTGTGCATTGCGAGAGTCATGCTCAGTAATCCGAAAATGCTGATTCTGGATGAAGCAACTTCTTCCATTGATACTAGAACTGAGATGAAAATCCAGGAGGCTTTTGCCAAATTGATGGAAGGCAGAACAAGTTTCATTGTTGCACACAGACTTTCTACGATTAAAGAAGCGGATTTGATTCTGGTTATGCGGGATGGAAAGATTATTGAACAGGGCAGTCATGAGACATTGTTGAAACAGGGCGGATTTTATCAGCAGCTTTACCAAAGTCAGTTTTAGAAAATGTGACAAGCACAAAAGAGGGAGAATATTTTCAGATTTTTTTTCATAAATTCTCTTAGAAAGAGAAGGAGGAAATACTATGGAAAGAAAAAAGGAAAATGAAACCCGGATTGGCAGCTTTATCAAGTCGCTGCTTGCAGCATATGTGGTAAGCTGTATCATGTTATTTCTTTTAAGTTTTTTGTTATACAAGTTTGATTTATCGGAGCAGACAGTACAGATAGGCATTATTTTAACCTATATACTGTCTGCTTTTGTTGGTGGATTTGTAATGGGGAAAAAAGCAAAAACAAGACGATTCTTGTGGGGGATGGCTGTTGGTATTTTGTATTTTGCTTTTCTGGCATGCATTTCTTTTGGAGTATACCGTTCTGCTTTTCGGGGAACAGAATGGATTCTTGCCTTTGTGTTCTGTACAGCAGGAGGAATGGCAGGCGGTATGATGTCCTGAAAATGGGTGTGGTATGAGAAAAACGATTTGCAATATTAGAGAAAATTGTAGAGAAAAAGGGAGAAATGTGTTATAATCCACTGCGTCGATAAACGTGGAAGGAGAGGCATAGTGATGTATAAAGAAGTATCAAAGAATATGCTGACATTTATAAAAAACAGTCCTTCCGCATTCCATGCTGTTCAGAATATGAAAGAAGAGCTTGCAGCGAATGGATATGTGGAGTTGTTAGAAGGAAAAGAATGGACAATTTCTCCTGGCGGAAAATATTTTGTCATAAGAAATGGCTCCAGTATCATTGCATTTCAGGTGGGAACAGAACTGGAGAATTATGGGTTCCATGTTGTGGCCTCTCACAGTGATTCGCCGACCTTTAAGGTAAAAGAAAATGCGGAACTTGAAGTGCGTGGAAAGTATACCCAACTGAACACCGAAGGATATGGAGGAATGCTCTGCGCCACATGGATGGACAGACCATTATCTGTTGCCGGGCGTGTATTGGTGTGGGAAGATAACCGGATTGAAACTAGATTATTGAAAATTGACCGGGATTTACTTATGATTCCGAACGTTGCTATTCATATGGACCGGACGGTAAATGATGGTTACAAATATAATAAGCAGATAGACATGCTGCCGCTTTTTGGAGGAGCAGATACAAAAAAGGGCGATTTTAAGAAATTAATTGCTGCAGAGCTTGGCGTGGATGAGTCTGCAATATATGGCAGTGACTTGTATTTGTATAATCGCATGGAACCATCCATCTGGGGAGCGAATGAAGAGTTTATTTCCGCTCCACATCTGGATGACCTTCAGTGTGCTTATTCCGCATTACAGGGATTCTTACAAGGACAGAATTCTAAAAATATCAATGTAATGGCGTGCTATGATAATGAAGAGGTCGGTTCCGGTACCAAGCAGGGAGCAGGTTCTACATTCCTGTATGACGTGTTTCACAGGGTAAATACTGCACTTGGAAAGCCGGAAGAAGCATATTACCGGGCACTTGCAAACAGTTTTATGCTAAGCGCGGATAATGCTCATGCGGTGCATCCGAATCATCCGGAAAAGACGGATGCGGTCAATTGTGTATATATGAATGAAGGAATCGTAGTGAAGTCTCATGCAGGACAGAAATATACTAGCGATGCGGTGAGCATTGCAATTTTCCGTAAAATCTGTGAGGCGGCAGGTGTACCTGTCCAGTTCTTTGCCAACCGTTCTGATATGACAGGAGGAAGTACACTGGGAAATATTTCTTCCACAAAGGTTGCCATGAATTCCGTTGACATCGGACTTCCACAGCTTGCCATGCACTCTTCTTATGAGACTGCAGGAGTAAAAGATACCTATTACATGGTAAAAGCCATGGAAATGTTTTATAAAACAACACTTTTTGAGGTATCAGAAGGTGCATGGAATATTGACGTTCAGGCATAAGTCTGTTATACTTGCTAAGATTGTGAAATAGAAGACGGAAAGAGAAAGGAAGTAACAAAATGAAAAAGAATAAGGGCGTTTTGAGCCTTATCCTGATTGCGGCACTGACAGTGCTCCTGGGCTTTACATGCATTGTTGGATTTGGGGAAAACCACACTGGGTCAGCGAGAAATATTAAACTGGGACTGGACTTAAATGGTGGTGTAAGTATTACTTATCAGGTAAAAGGAGATACTCCTACATCAGAGCAGATGTCAGATACCATTTACAAGTTACAGAAGCGTGTAGAACAGTATAGTAAGGAAGTAAGTGTGTATCAGGAGGGTGACGACCGGATTAATATCGAAATTCCGGGTGTTACCGATGCAAATGCTATCCTGGAAGAACTTGGTAAACCGGGTTCACTGGAATTTCAGGATATGGATGGCAATGTAGTTCTGGATGGAACAGATGTTAAGAGCGCAGAAGCAAAGACACAGCAGAACCAGACTACAAAAGCAAACGAATATGTGGTTGTTCTGTCTCTTACAGATGAAGGAACTACCAAGTTTGCTCAGGCAACAACAGATAATCTTGGCAAACAGATTGCCATTGTCTATGATGGGGAAACAATCAGTTCTCCAGTTGTAAACAATGTGATTGATGGTGGAGAAGCATATATTTCCGGCATGAGCAGCTATGAAGCAGCAGAAAACCTTGCTTCTACCATTCGTATCGGTGGACTCCAGCTTGAACTGGAAGAACTCCGTTCGAACGTAGTTGGAGCACAGCTTGGTTCCGCAGCAATTGAGACAAGCTTAAAAGCAGGTGTAATCGGACTTGCTATTGTATTTGTGTTCATGTGTATTGTATATTTGCTTCCAGGATTTGCATCAAGTATTGCACTTTTAATTTACACAGGTATTGTCATTGTACTTTTGAATGCGTTTAACATTACCCTGACACTTCCGGGTATCGCGGGTATCATCCTTGGTATTGGTATGGCGGTTGATGCGAATGTTATTATTTTCGCACGTGTGCGTGAAGAAATTTCAGCAGGAATCAGTGTAAAGACTGCACTGAAAAATGGTTTCCAGAAAGCCATGTCTGCAATTCTGGATGGTAATATTACTACTTTGATTGCAGCTTTAGTGCTTTGGATTAAAGGTTCCGGAACAGTAAAAGGATTTGCACAGACACTGGCACTTGGTATCATTGTATCTATGTTTACTGCACTGGTGGTTACAAGACTTATCATATTTGCGTTCTATGCAATCGGTATCCGTGATGTGAAGTTCTATGGAAAAACAAAAGAAGTAAGAAAGCCAATCGATTTTCTCGGAAAGAGAAAATACTTCTTTGCACTTTCTGCACTTGTGATCGTGATTGGTTTCGTAGCTATGGGAATCCAGTCAGCAAATGGAAACGGTGCATTGAATTACAGTCTTGATTTCAAGGGTGGAACTTCTACCAATGTAACATTTAACGAAGATTATTCTATTGAAGAAATTGACGAAAAGATTGTTCCGGTTGTAGAAGAAACAGTCGGAGATAAGAATGTTCAGACTCAGAAGGTAAAAGGAACAAATCAGGTTATTATTAAGACAAAAGCACTTGACCTTGATGGAAGAGAAGCACTGAATAAAGCATTGGTAGATAACTTCGGTGTAGATGACTCTCTGATTACAGCAGAAAATATCAGTTCTACTGTAAGTTCAGAAATGCGTCAGGATGCAATTATTGCTGTTGCTATCGCAACTATTTGTATGTTGATTTACATCTGGTTCCGCTTCAGTGATATCCGTTTCGCTACAAGTGCGGTTATCGCATTGATACATGACGTACTGGTTGTACTTACTTTCTATGCGATTGCAAGAGTATCGGTAGGTAATACATTTATCGCTTGTATGCTTACTATTGTCGGTTACTCCATTAATGCAACCATCGTTATTTTTGACCGTATCCGTGAAGAAATGAAGTATAAGAGAAGAGATGAAGATTTGGCGGATGTGGTAAACAAGAGTATTACATACACATTGACAAGAAGTATTTATACTTCCTTTACAACAATTGTAATGGTTGCAGTATTATATATTCTTGGTGTAAGCTCCATTAAAGAATTTGCAAGTCCGCTTATGGTTGGATTTATCGGTGGAGCATACTCATCTGTATGCATTACAGGTGCACTTTGGTATGTAATGAAGAAGCATTCCAAAAAGAAAGCATAAATTTAGCAAAAGCGCAAAATAAAGAATAAGAATGTGCCCTGGCACATTCTTATTTTCTATTTCATTAGAAAAGGATATCTGGTAAAAGAAATTGGTAGGAAGGGATAAGATGGAAAAGTGGGTTTTATTAAGAAAAGGAGCTGATTTTGAACATATCAGCCAAAAATTTCATGTCAGTCCCAGAATTGCATCTCTGATTCGGAACCGGGAGATTGTCGGAGATGAAGCGATTGAACGGTATCTGCACGGGACAATAGCTGATTTGTACGATGGTATGTTGATAAAAGACATGGATAAGGCAGTTGCGGTTCTGACAGAGAAAATCCGTGAAGGCAGACGAATCCGTATCATCGGTGATTATGATATAGATGGAGTCCAGGCAACTTATATTCTGATGGAAGGATTCCGACGTCTGGGAGCTGTTGTGGACAGCGATATCCCGGATAGAATGACAGATGGATATGGACTGAATCAGAACCTCATAGACCGGGCACTGGAAGCAGGAATTGATACCATCGTGACTTGCGACAATGGGATTGCAGCGGCAAAAGAGATTGCGTATGCCAAGAGTCTTAATATGGCAGTCGTTGTGACGGACCATCACGAAGTACCATTTGAAGAACAGGATGGAGTCCGCTCTTATCTGATTCCTCCTGCAGATGCAGTGGTGGACCCTAAGAGAGAGGACTGCCCTTATCCTTTTAAAGAACTTTGCGGTGCGGCGGTGGCATATAAGCTGGTGGAAGCGCTTACTGAAGCCATGGGAGCAGATGCAGAAGAAGTGGATTATCTGATGGAGAATGTGGCCATCGCAACCATCGGAGATGTGATGGATTTGAAGGATGAAAATCGGATTTTTGTAAAACAGGGTCTGGAAATGCTGGAACACACTAGAAATCTTGGACTTCAGGCATTAATCGAATGTACTGGAATCAACAAAGAGGCAATCAGTCCATACCACATTGGATTCGTGCTTGGTCCATGTATCAATGCTTCGGGAAGACTGGATACGGCAAAACGGGCACTGGCACTGCTGAATGCCAAAGAGAAGAAAGAGGCAGATGTGCTTGCGGGAGATTTGAAAGCGTTAAATGACAGCAGAAAAGATATGACAGCCCGTGCTCTTGAGGATGCTTTGATTCAGGTGGAAACAACGGAAATCCGGGAAGATGATGTGTTGGTCATCTATTTGCCGGACTGCCATGAAAGTCTGGCAGGGATTGTAGCCGGAAAAGTGCGGGAAAAATATTACAAGCCTGTATTTGTATTAACCAGAGCGGCAGAAGGACTGAAAGGTTCGGGACGCTCTATTGAGACATGGCATATGTATGAAGGAATCCACAGATGCGCCCATCTTCTTACAAAGTACGGAGGGCATAAGATGGCGGCGGGTTTATCGATGCCGGAAGAAAATCTGGATGCTTTCCGCAGGCTTATTAATGAAAAATCCGGAATTACGGAAGACGATTTGGCAGAAAAAATTTCCATAGATATGCAGCTTCCATTTTCCTGTATTACGGAATCTTTTATAAGGGAATTAAGTGTGCTCGAACCCTTTGGAAAAGGGAATACGAAGCCGTTGTTTGCGGAACGGAATGTACTGGTTAAAAGTGCCCGTATTCTCGGAAAAAACCAAAATGTACTGAAACTCAGGGTAGAAGACCAGAGTCGGAAACAGATGGATGCGGTGTATTTTGGAAATATTTCGGATTTTCAGACTTACATAGCCGGAAAATATGGAAGGGATGCTATGGAGCAGTTACTTCGTGGAAATGGAAGCGGCATATTCATGGCATTTACCTATTATCCGGATATCAATGAGTATCAGGGCATAAAAAACGTACAGATTATCGTACAGAATTATAAATAAATTTTGAAAAATAAAAAAAATATGTTATACTAAAGAATATTCTGAAATTTTTGACTAAAGGGTGGAATGGATTATGAAAAAATTAGAAGATTATGTGGTAACAATTCCAGATTTTCCGGAAAAAGGAATCATGTTCCGGGATGTAACAAGCATTTTGGAAGATAAAGACGGATTAAAGCTTGCAATTGATTCTTTACAGGAACTTATGAAAGACAAAGAATTTGACGTGATTATCGGGCCGGAATCAAGAGGATTTATTTTCGGTATGCCGCTGGCATATAATATGCACAAATCATTTGTACCTGTCCGTAAGAAGGGGAAACTTCCTTGTGAGACGGTATCTGTCACATATGAACTGGAATATGGAAGCGCAGAAATCGAGATTCATAAACGCTCCTTAAAACCTGGAGATAAAGTAATTATCGTAGATGACCTTATGGCTACGGGCGGAACAATCGAAGCGATTACCAAGTTAGTGGAAAGTCTTGGTGCAGAAGTAGTATCGGTTGTATGCGTCATGGAGCTTATGGGACTGAATGGAAGGAAAAAGTTACAGGGATATGATGTACAGAGTGTGATTCAGTATCCTGGTAACTAGTAAAGTGAGAGATTAGAAAATACGTGAGAAGGAGGGGGAAGATATGGCAGACGAATTTGGTATTGGACAAGAACAGTTAATAGAACCATCTGACAAAAAGCTGGAAATTGTAGATGGGCATGCTGTAAAGGCACCCGTTGATTATCAGAACCCGGATGAATTATATAAAAGCCTGATTGAACGTATCCGGAAGTATCATCCATCGGCAGATATTTCCATGGTAGAGAAGGCTTACCACATTGCGAAAAATGCGCATGAAGGACAGAAAAGAAAGTCGGGAGAAGAATACATTATCCACCCATTATGGGTTGCCACCATACTGGCACAACTGGAAATGGACAAAGAAACCATTGTTGCAGGTATGTTACACGATGTAGTGGAAGATACAGTTATGACCGATGAAGAAATCCGGCAGGAATTCGGTGACGAAGTGGCACTGATCGTAGACGGTGTTACCAAGCTGGGACAATTGTCTTATTCTACGGATAAGCTGGATGTACAGGCAGAGAATCTTCGTAAGATGTTTCTTGCCATGGCAAAGGATATCCGTGTCATTATTGTAAAGCTGGCTGACCGTCTGCACAATATGCGTACACTGGAATACATGAAGCCAGAAAAGCAGAAGGAAAAAGCGAAAGAAACCATGGATATCTATGCGCCAATCGCCCAGAGACTTGGTATTTCCAAGATTAAGATTGAACTGGACGATCTGGCATTGAAATATTCCAATCCGGAAGTGTTCTATGACCTTGTAAAGCAGGTAAATGCACGTAAGACAGAGCGTGAGGCATTTATCAAGCAGATTGTAGACGAAGTGTCCAAACATATGAAGAATGCTTCGATTGAGGCAGATGTCTATGGAAGGGTAAAGCATTTCTTCAGTATTTATAAAAAAATGGTCAATCAGGATAAAACCATTGACCAGATATATGACTTGTTTGCCGTGCGTATTATTGTAGATTCGGTACGGGACTGTTATGCGGCACTTGGTGTTATCCATGAGATGTACACACCGGTTCCAGGCAGGTTCAAAGACTTTATTGCCATGCCGAAACCGAATATGTATCAGTCTCTGCATACAACCCTGATGAGCTCCGTTGGACAGCCGTTTGAAATTCAGATCCGTACCAAGGAAATGCATAAGACGGCTGAATATGGTATTGCGGCACACTGGAAATACAAAGAGTCGGATGACGGCAAGAAGAGTGTGGAGACCAAAGAAGAAGAGAAGTTGAGCTGGCTTCGCCAGATTCTGGAATGGCAGACGGATATGTCGGACAACAAAGAGTTTATGAATCTTTTAAAAGGGGATTTGGACTTATTTGCAGAGGATGTATATTGCTTTACACCGAACGGAGATGTAAAGAATCTGCCGAACGGTTCTACGCCAATTGATTTTGCCTATGCGATTCATACGGCAGTCGGCAATAAGATGGTCGGGGCAAAGGTAAATGGAAAACTGGTCAGCATTGAATACAAGATTCAGAACGGTGACCGTATCGAAATCCTGACTTCCCAGAATTCCAAGGGACCGAGCCGTGACTGGCTGAATATTGTCAAGAGTACACAGGCGAAGAATAAAATCAATAACTGGTTTAAGAAAGAATTTAAAGAAGAAAACATCGTACGTGGAAAAGAATTACTTTCCTCTTATTGCAGAGCCAAGAGTCTGGTGCTTTCGGATTTGTTAAAGCCGAAATATATGCAGGCAGTGCAGGAAAAGTATGGTTTTAAAGACTGGGATTCCACACTGGCAGCACTTGGACATGGCGGTTTAAAGGAAGGCCAGATTGTCAACCGTCTGGTGGAAGAATACAGCAAAGACCATAAGAAAGAGATTACAGATGAGACCATTCTGGAAAAGGTGGCAGAGGCATCCAAGAATAAGGTACACGTTGCCAAATCCAAGAGTGGTATCGTGGTAAAAGGAATCGATGATATGGCAGTCCGGTTCTCCAGATGCTGTAATCCGGTTCCGGGAGACGAGATTGTGGGCTTTATTACCAGAGGACGTGGAATGTCAATCCACCGGACAGACTGCATCAATATTCTCCATCTTCCAGATGCGGAAAGAGCCCGTTTGATTCCAGCAGAATGGGGCAAACCGGAAGGCGGTACGGAAGCAGCAAGCTACATGGCTGAAATCAAGATTTATGCACAGGACAGACAAGGCTTGCTGATGGATATGACGAAGGTATTTACCGAGATGACCATTGATGTGAAATCAATGAATGTAAGAACCAGTAAGCAGGGAACGGCTACGATTGAAGCAGGCTTTATTGTAAATGGTCGGGATGAACTTGGACGTGTCATCGAAAAGCTCAGACAGTTGCCAGGAATCCTTGATATAGAACGAGCAGTGGGGTAAGAACAGAAATGAAGATTGAATTATTTGTAACAGGAATTATCAGTACAAATTGTTATATCGTGAGCAATGAAGAAACAAAAGAAGCTATTATTATTGACCCGGCAGGCATGACGAAAAAGATGATAGCTTATATTGAAGAAGAAGGACTGAAATTACAGGCAATTCTTCTGACGCACGGACATTTTGACCATATTATGGGTATTGATAAAACAATAGAAACCTTTGGTGAAATGCCAATCTATGTGGAAGAACATGATTTGGCACTTCTGAATAATGCAGACCAGAACGAGTCCATGATTTACACTTCAGGATACAGTCATCCGGGCGGAAATGTGATTCATGATGGCGATGTGCTTTCTTTCATTGGACATGACTTTCAGGTAATCCATACACCGGGCCATACCGCAGGCGGAGTCTGTTATTATGTGGCAGATGAAGGGGTACTTTTCAGTGGAGATACCTTATTCCGCTGTTCTGTAGGAAGATTTGATTTTGCTACCAGTAGTAAGGAAGACCTGATTCACTCTGTAAAAGACAAGTTGTTCTTATTGCCGGATGAAACCAATGTTCTTCCGGGACATAGTCATCCGACAACGATTGGATACGAAAAAGAACATAACCCATACGTGTAGAGAGGATATCGAGAGAATGATTTTAATCAAGTGTCAGAATGAACGATTTACCTATGATATGTATCATATTGTAAAATCATTTTTTCCCGATGCAGATATCACTCAGACAGTAGATGAAGAACAAGAATCGCTGATTACGATTTCCGTCGGAAGTGATTCTTGTTTTCTCATTTCAGAATCAGAGGAAGTGTGTTTTCGGGTACTGCCGGAGGAGATTGAAAAAATCGCAGAAAAGCGGGAACAAAAGCGTTTTATCAATAAAAAACTATACTGCTTTTTAAGTCAGCTTACGGGTGAAACTCATGCATGGGGAGATATGACGGGGGTTCGTCCGACCAAAATGATGATGGAGCAGTTAGAAGAAGGAAAATCAGATGACGAGATCGCCACTTATATGCATGAGGTCTATGTCGTGGAAGAAGAAAAAGCCAGACTGGGCATAGAAATCGCAAAAAGAGAGAAAGCACAGCTGGAAAAGCTGGATTATCAGGATGGATACAGCCTGTATATCGGAATTCCATTTTGCCCGACTACTTGTAGTTATTGTTCCTTTACATCTTATCCGCTTGCAAAATGGGAAAAACGGGTAGATGAATATGTGGATGCGTTATTAAAAGAGTTGTCTTATATTGCAGAAGTCTCCAAAGAAAAGAAGTTAAATGCGATTTATATGGGCGGTGGTACTCCGACTACTTTGAGTGCAGCCCAGATGGAGCGTGTATTATTCCATTTGGAGCAGAATTTCCATATGGAATATTTGCAGGAGTATACAGTAGAGGCAGGACGCCCGGACAGTATTACCAGAGAGAAACTAGAAGTGCTTTACAAACATCATGTGGGAAGAATTTCCATTAATCCGCAGACCATGCAGCAGAAGACTCTGGATTTAATCGGACGCAGACATACGGTGGAAGAGACCGTTCAGGCATTTCAACTGGCAAGAGAAATCGGATTTGACAATATCAACATGGATCTAATTGCGGGACTTCCGGAGGAAACACCGGCAGATATGGCAGATACTTTAAGACAGATTGAGGAGCTGATGCCGGACAGCCTGACGGTGCATGCACTGGCGATGAAGCATGGTTCCAGACTCAGCCGTGAGCGGGCAGAAGCCGAGGAAAGACCAAATTATAAGCAGATGGCAGTGGAACTGGAAGAAATGATTCATATGGCTGCCGACAGTGCAAGAAAGATGGGACTTCTTCCATATTATCTGTACCGCCAGAAGAATATTGCGGGAAATTTTGAAAATGTGGGCTATGCGAAGGTTGACAAAGCCGGAATATACAATATACTTATTATGGAAGAAAAACAGTCCATCGTTGCTGCGGGCGCAGGAGCATCGACAAAAGTGGTACTTCCATATGAAATTCCTGCTCCGGGAAGTAAGAACGGAAGGAAGACGAATTTGATTCGAATAGAGAACGTCAGGGATGTGAATGAATATATCACACGAATCGACGAAATGATAGAGCGAAAGGGAGAATGGCTATGG
Organism: uncultured Lachnospiraceae bacterium; assembly: GCA_900554415.1. Taxonomy (GTDB): domain Bacteria; phylum Bacillota; class Clostridia; order Lachnospirales; family Lachnospiraceae; genus Allocoprococcus. The sequence continues at coordinate 28,793 of USGU01000008.1, forward strand.
CGTTAAAGAAAAAGCCGGTTACCGGTATGAAGGACATTATGCCAAATGAAATGGAAATCCGGGATTATGTATTACAGATGATCAAGGATACTTACAAGACATTTGGTTTTATCTCCATCGAGACACCATGTATGGAACATATTGAAAACCTTTGCAGCAAGCAGGGGGGAGATAATGAAAAATTAATCTTCAAAATCTTAAAGCGTGGGGAAAAGCTGAAGATTGAAGAAGCGAAAGAAGAAATTGATTTAGTAGACGGAGGACTCCGTTATGATTTAACAGTTCCTCTTGCCAGATATTATGCAAATCATGCGAACGAACTGCCATCTCCATTTAAAGCAATGCAGATTGGAAATGTATGGAGAGCTGACCGCCCGCAGAGAGGTCGTTTCCGTCAGTTTGTACAGTGCGATATTGATATTCTGGGTGAGCCGGGGAATCTAGCAGAAATCGAACTGATTCTTGCAACCACTGCCATGCTTGGCAAAATGGATTTCCATAATTTTACCGTATGTATCAATGACAGAAATATCCTGAAGGCAATGGCTGCATACAGTGGTTTTAAAGAAGAGGACTATGATGAAGTCTTTATTATCCTGGATAAGATGGACAAGATTGGCAAAGAGGGAGTTCAGGCAGAACTGCAGGAACTGGGTGGATATACCGCAGAAAATGTTGAAAAATATCTTGGACTCTTTGATGAAATCAGCAGTGATATCGAAGGTATCCGTTTCTGTAAGGAAAAACTTGCAGGATTTCTGGATGAAAATGTTGCCGACAGTATGGAAATGATTATTACCTGCGTGGAGCAGATGAAGGAAGCTGACTTTAAGGTGAAGTTTGACCCGACGCTGGTCCGTGGACAGTCTTATTATACAGGTACGATTTTTGAAGTTACTATGGATGAATTCGGTGGTTCTGTTGCAGGCGGCGGACGTTATGACAAGATGATTGGCAAATTCACAGGTCAGGATACTCCGGCATGTGGATTTTCCATTGGATTTGAGCGGATTGTTATGCTGATGCTGGAAAATGGCTATCAGATTCCATCAAAGAAGCAGAAGAAAGCATATCTTTTAGAAAAGAATATGCATCAGGAAGGTCTTCTGAAGGTGCTTGAGATGGCAAGAAAAGACAGAGAGGCAGGCTGCCAGGTTCTGATTTCTAATATGAAGAAGAATAAGAAGTTCCAGAAAGACCAGATGATTGCAGAAGGATACGAAGAGATTATAGATTGTTATAAAGATTCTATTATGTCTATGTAAATATAAATACAGGAGGAAAAACAGATGGCTGAATCAATGATGGGCCTGAAGAGAACGCACCGTTGTGCGGAGCTTTCCCAGGCGAATATTGGTGAGAAAGTAACCATCATGGGATGGGTGCAGAAGAACAGAAATAAGGGAGGACTTGTATTTGTCGATGTACGTGACCGTTCAGGACTGATACAGGTTGTATTTGAAGAAGGAAGTACAGCGAAAGAATTGCTGGATAAAGCAGCAAAGCTCAGAAGTGAGTTTGTAGTTGCAGTGGTAGGTACCGTAGAGGCACGTTCCGGTGCAGTCAATGAAAATCTGGCTACAGGTGCAATTGAAATCAAACCGGAAGAGCTTCGTATTCTGTCAGAGGCAGAGACTCCTCCGTTCCCAATCGAGGAAAACTCTAAGACCAAAGAAGAACTCCGTCTGAAATATCGTTATCTGGACTTGAGAAGACCAGACCTTCAGAGAAATCTGATGATGAGAAGCAAAGTGGCTACACTGACACGTCAGTTCCTTGCTGACGAAGGATTCCTGGAAATTGAAACTCCGTTTTTGATTAAGAGTACACCGGAAGGAGCAAGAGATTACCTTGTACCAAGCCGTGTACATCCGGGGGATTTCTATGCACTCCCACAGTCACCACAGATTTTCAAGCAGTTGTTAATGTGTTCAGGATATGACAGATATTTCCAAATTGTAAAATGCTTCCGTGACGAGGACCTTCGTGCTGACCGTCAGCCGGAGTTCACACAGATCGATATGGAATTATCTTTTGTAGATGTAGATGACGTTATTGCGGTAAATGAACGTCTGCTTCAGAAACTGTTCAAGGAAGTACTGGATATCGATGTACCGCTTCCAATCCAGAGAATGACATGGCAGGAAGCAATGGACAGATTTGGCTCAGACAAGCCGGACCTTCGTTTTGGAATGGAACTGGTTAATGTCACAGAGACCGTAAAAGGTTGCGAATTTGCTGTATTTAAGAATGCCATTGAAAATGGCGGTACTGTCCGTGGTATCAATGCAAAGGGACAGGGTGCAATGCCAAGAAAGAAAATTGATAAATTAGTTGATTTTGCAAAGGATTACGGCGCAAAAGGGCTTGCTTATATTGCGATTCAGGAAGATGGAACTGTAAAATCTTCTTTTGCTAAATTTATGACAGAGGAAGAAATGCAGGCACTGATCAAAGCCATGGATGGAGAAAATGGCGATTTACTTTTATTTGCAGCAGATAAGAATACCGTCGTGTGGGCAACACTTGGAGCACTTCGTCTGGAGCTTGCCCGCCAGATGGAACTTTTGAATAAAGAGGAATACAAGTTCTTGTGGGTGACAGAATTCCCACTTCTTGAATGGAGCGAAGAAGAAAACCGCTTTACTGCAATGCATCATCCATTTACAATGCCGATGGAAGAGGATTTGCAGTATATCGACTCTGACCCGGGACGTGTCCGTGCAAAAGCATATGATATTGTTCTGAATGGAACAGAAGTCGGCGGCGGAAGCGTTCGAATTTTCAATCAGGAAATTCAGAAGAAAATGTTTGAGGTGCTTGGATTTACACCAGAACAGGCACAGGAACAGTTTGGCTTCCTTCTGAACGCATTCAAGTATGGTGTTCCACCACACGCAGGACTTGCATACGGTCTGGACAGACTTGTAATGCTTATGGCAAAACAGGACAGCATCCGTGATGTAATCGCATTCCCGAAGGTAAAAGATGCATCTGACTTAATGACAGAGGCACCGGCAGCTGTAGAGACATCACAGCTTGAGGAACTGGGTCTGGAACTGTTAAAAAAAGACAACTAGAAGAGAGGCGGAATGAGGAGGAACGAGAGTGAGCGCACTAGAAAAAATCTTTCATCTGAAAGAAAACAACACAGACTTTAAGACAGAAGTAATCGCAGGTATCACTACATTTATGACAATGGCATATATTCTGGCAGTTAACCCGAATATCCTGTCAGAGGCAGGGATGGACAGAGGGGCTATCTTTACTGCGACAGCATTGTCTGCATTTATTGCAACATGTGTTATGGCACTTTTAGCAAATTATCCATTTGTATTGGCACCTGGTATGGGGCTGAATGCTTATTTCACATACACCGTTGTTATGGGTATGGGATTTACATGGCAGGAAGCTTTGGCTGCAGTTTTTGTAGAAGGTATTATATTTATTATTCTTTCCCTTACCAGCATCAGGGAAGCAATTTTTAATGCGATTCCAATGAATTTGAAACATGCAGTTTCTGTAGGTATTGGACTTTACATTGCATTTATTGGTTTACAGAATGCACATGTGGTTGTAGATTCCTCTACTCTGGTTACACTTTTCTCTTTCAAAAAATCAGTAGAAGGCGGTACATTCTCAACAGAAGGTATTACAGTTCTTCTGGCATTAATCGGAATTCTGATTACTGCTATTTTGATGGTAAAAGAAGTAAAGGGAAATATTCTTTGGGGAATTCTGATTACATGGGGACTTGGTATTATTTGCCAGTTTACTGGACTTTACACACCATCTGCTGATGCAGGATGGTACAGTCTGCTTCCTGATTTCAGCAACGGAATTTCCATTCCAAGTATGGCACCAACTTTCTTTGCAATGGATTTCAGTAAAGTATTTACAAGTGACTTTGTTGTAATTATGTTTGCATTCCTGTTTGTAGATTTGTTTGATACACTTGGAACACTGATTGGTGTTGCTGCAAAAGCAGAACTGCTTGATGAAAATGGAAAACTTCCTAGAATCAAAGGAGCACTCCTTGCAGATGCCGTTGGTACAACAGCAGGTGCAGTCATGGGAACTTCTACCGTTACTACTTTCGTTGAAAGTGCTGCAGGAGCTGCCGAAGGTGGTAAGACAGGTTTAACTGCAATCGTGGCAGCTATTCTTTTTGGACTGTCTCTGTTCCTGTCACCAATCTTCCTTGCAATTCCATCCTTTGCCACAACACCGGCATTGGTACTGGTAGGATTTTTGATGATGACATCTATTACAAAGATTAACTTTAGTGATTACACAGATGCAATTCCTGCATTTGTTGCAATCATTGCAATGCCATTTACTTACAGTATCTCAGAAGGTATTGCTATGGGAATTATTTCACATGTGATTATTAAAGTCCTTGGCGGAAAGAGAAAAGAAGTGTCTCCGCTGATGTATGTATTGGCAGTATTATTCATTCTGAAATATGTTGTAATCTAAAAATAAAAAAATAGGTTGACATATGAATGAAGTCAATGTATAATAGCTTTTGTTGAAGCGATGATTGCTTCACAAAAGCGTGCGATAGTAGTACAGTTGGTAGTACGCCACCTTGCCAAGGTGGAGGTCGCGGGTTCGAGTCCCGTCTGTCGCTCTTTGGAGCTTTCAGCATGCTGGAAGCTCTTTTTATGTTTTTTGATATTTGTAAATAAAGATTCAATGAACCTTTTAAACATTACATTTTTGAAGAATAAGAGAAGATTTCTTAAGGTTTTCAAAAGTGCATTGTGTAGAAAAGAAAAAGCAGATATATTATATAAAGAATACATAGTACCGAGGGATGAGTATGAAGAAAAGACGGACGAGAAGCAAAAGAAGAAATCTGACAGTAAAAGAGAAAAGAATCATGCAGAGGAACCGGAGAATTGGAATCGGAATTTTAATTGCGGCCTTACTTTTACTGATTATCCTGAAAGTTACCAATCTTTTGCCGACGAAAAAATACACAGAAGTGGCAGACGATAAAATTACAGCAGAAAAACCGGACATTCAGGTGGAACTTCTGGATGTGAACCCTTATTCCAGACCGGGGACCAAAAGTGGGCAGATTACAGGCATTGTAGTGCATTATACGGCAAATCCGGGTTCTACTGCACAGCAGAACAGGGACTATTTTAATGACCTTCAGGATACACATATCACAAGTGCCAGCAGTCATTTTGTTATTGGCCTTGACGGTGAGATTATCCAGTGTGTCCCGACATGGGAAATCGCCTATGCTTCCAATGACCGCAATAAGGATACAGTGTCTATTGAGTGCTGTCACCCGGATGAAACAGGAGAACTGAATCAGGCTACCTATCAGTCGCTTGTACAGCTTACGGCATGGCTCAGTGAGAAATTTGAATTGAATAAGGATGATATTATCCGTCACTATGATATCACTGGAAAGATTTGCCCGAAATATTTTGTGGAGCATGAGGACGCATGGAATGCATTTAAAGATGCAGTTCAGAAGGCAAGAGAACTGGGCACAGAGGAAACAAGTGAAAACAACTAAGAAACCTATTGATAAAAAGCAGGATTTTTTGTTATAATAATGCGGAATGAGACACGAGAAAGGGATAAGAGCTATGAATGACTTGGAAATGTTTCGGGAAGAACTGGCCCATTGTGATGAAAAAATTATAGATGCGTTGAATGAACGTTATGCAATTGTCGAAAAAATTGTGAAATATAAAGAAGAGTATGGAATTCCTATCCTTCAGCCATTTCAGGGCGAAAAACGGAATAAGAATCTGGAAGCTTTACTTCAAAACAGCAGCCATAAAGATGAAGTACTGGATGTGTTTGGCAGAATCGAGCGAAACAGCCGTAAAATTCAGGGAGGAAAATTGTTTGATTACAATATTGTCCTGATTGGATTTATGGGGGCAGGGAAAAGTACCGTGGCTGATTATTTGAATTCTATTTTTTCTATGGATATTATTGAAATGGATCAGATTATCGAAAAAAGAGAACACATGTCAATTTCAGATATTTTTGAGATTAAAGGTGAGGAATATTTTCGTAATCTGGAAACGGAACTTCTGATTGAGACACAGGGAAGAAAGAATGCAATCATTTCCTGCGGTGGCGGTGTTGCAATGCGGGAACGCAATGTAGAAGAGATGAAAAAGAATGGACGAGTGGTACTTCTGACAGCCAAGCCGGAGACCATTCTGGAGCGTGTGAAAGAGAATGAATCCAGACCACTTTTAGAAGGTAAGAAGAATGTGGAAGACATTCAGAATCTGATGGAGAAACGGAGAGCCAAATATGAGGCTGCTGCAGATGTAGTTGTGGCAACAGATGGCAAAACGGTCTTACAGATTTGTGAAGAATTAATTCAAAAATTATTAGAAATGGATGAGAACAATGCTTAAAACATTTTATCCAGACGACTATATCGCATCCACCTATGTCATTCCTTTTGAAGAACTGTATAAAAAAGGATATCGTGGACTTATATTTGATATTGATAATACACTGGTTCCCCATGGTGCGCCGGCAGATGAAAGAGCAATTGTGCTTTTTGAAAGGCTTCGGAAGATAGGGTTCGATACTTGTCTGATTTCAAATAATCAGAAACCGAGAGTACAGCCGTTTGCAGATAAGGTTGGGAGTAAATATGTGTTTGATGCACATAAGCCGTCCACAAAGAATTATAAAAAAGCCATGGAATTAATGAAAACCAGAAAAGAGAATACGCTCTTTGTAGGCGACCAGCTTTTTACGGATGTATGGGGAGCAAAACGCACCGGAATAAAAAGTATTCTGGTAAAACCGATTCATCCGAAAGAAGAGATTCAGATTGTTCTGAAACGGTATCTGGAAAAAATCGTTCTCTTTTTTTACAAACGGAGTAAAAAGGAGAAGCTGTTATGAAACCAGTGCAGATAAGAAACCTGACAATTGGATGTGGAAGACCGAAAATCTGCGTTCCGATTGTGGAACGAACCAAAGAAGAGATTCTGAGTTTTGCGGAAAAGATAACACAGTCGAAAGCAGATATGGTAGAATGGCGGGCAGACTGGTATGAGTCTGTTATGGAGCCTGACAAGGTATATGAAGTGCTTGTAGATTTGAGAAATACACTGAAAGATATGCCACTGCTATTTACCTTCCGAACCTTACAGGAAGGTGGAGAACGGGCAATTGAGCAGGCCGCATACAGAGAACTGAACTGCAATGTGTGTAAGTCGGGTATGACAGATTTGGTTGATATCGAGCTTTTTTCGGGAGAAGACACAGTAAAAGAAATTCTGAAAACGGCACATGAATATAAGGCTTACGGAGTTATTTCCAGCCATGATTTTGAAAAAACTCCATCGGAGAAAGAGCTGATTTACAGACTGGATTCTATGCAGAAGCTGGGAGCCGATATTGCAAAGATTGCAGTTATGCCGCAGAAAAAGAAAGATGTGCTTACACTGCTTTCGGCTACAGAAGAAGTGACAACCAAGGGAATTGAGATTCCGGTTATTACGATTTCCATGGGAAGCTATGGCAGTATCAGCCGTATTTCCGGAGAAATATTCGGATCTGCTGTTACCTTTGGAACAGTGGAAAAATCGTCTGCACCAGGACAGTTTGATGCCGGAAAACTGTTTGAGATACTGGAAAGTATTCATCAGAATGGATAAATTTGTGAAAAACCGAAAAGTAATAGTTGAAAAATGAGAAATAATATTATAAAATTAATTGTACTATGTTAGAAAAATGATGGTGCACGTGCACTTATAAGGAGGATTACAATGGCATTTACAGCAGGAGATATTAAGAAAGGCAAGACATTTACATGGGAGGGAAACGTATACAAATGTTTAGACTTCCAGCATGTTAAACCAGGAAAGGGAGCAGCTTTCGTTCGTACAAAGATTAAAAACATTCTTACAGGAAGCGTAACAGAAACAACATTCCGTCCAACAGAAAAATTTGAAGATGCAATCATCGAAAGAAAGAAAATGCAGTATCTTTACAATGATGGAGAATTATATTACTTCATGGATATGGAAACATATGAACAGATTCCAGTTGGTGAAGATGTTGTTGATGAAGATTTGAAGTTTGTAAAAGAAAACGAAGAAGTTACACTCAGCTTTTACCAGAACAAAGCATTTGCAATTGAACCACCTCTTACAGTAGAACTGGAAGTTACAGAAACAGAACCAGGTGTTAAGGGAGATACAGCTACAGGTGCTACAAAGCCAGCTGTTGTTGAAACAGGTGCAAATGTATTAGTGCCATTGTTTGTAAATCAGGGTGAAAGAATTAAAATTGATACTCGTACAGGAGAATATCTTTCAAGAGCATAATTGTAAGTTTTTCACAAAATATAAAAGCATATTTAAGCCGGAATTAAGGGAGAAGCCTTTGATTCCGGCTTTTTTGTATGTCAATGGAAAATCTGGTGCGGAGATTGTCCATTGCGATAAGAGAAAACAACAGGTATAATGAACCTACGTCCAAATCAAAATCTTTTGTCGGTGCATAGAATAGAAAGAGGAAGAAGAATGGATTATCAGACATTTATTATTACTATGCACGATAGAATGAGAGCAGAGATGCAGCCAGAGGTGAAGGTGGAAGTTTACCGGACAGTGAAAAATAACGGAATGATTCGTACAGGATTGCTGTTTACACAGACAGGAGTAAACATATCACCTACGATTTATCTGGAAGAATTTTATGAACAGTATCTACAAGGCGCCACTTTTGACGTTCTTGCACAGAAACTCCGGAAAATTTATGAAGAAGTGCAGATAAAGCAGTCCATATCCTATCAGCATATTCTGGAATTTTCGCAGATTCAGAACCGTATTGTATATAAGCTGATTCAGAAACAGGCTAATGAACATCTGCTGGAAGATTTGCCACATGAAGAATTTCTGGACTTGGCCGTTGTATATTATGTACTGCTGGAAAAAACGGAGTTTGGAACCGCAACATTGTTGATTCGTAATGAGCATATAGAAGGATGGAATGTCAGAAAAGAAGATGTCATTCAGGCAGCCAGACGAAATACACCACAGCTATTGCCTATGGAGATGGAAAGTGTCACAGAATATATGTATATTGCTACCAACAGGACACACAGTCTGGGAGCCGGTGTCATGCTGTATGAGGAGTGGAAGAAAGCAGTTGCAGGAATAGGCGAAAACTTTTTTATCATTCCGAGCAGTATTCATGAGCTGATTCTGATTCCGGAAAGTTTTGGAATGAACAGACAGCAACTAGAGGTCATGGTAAGAGAAATCAATGCGACAGAAGTGGCGAAGGAAGAAGTATTGTCGGATACGGTGTATTATTATGACAGAGAAACAGGAAGCATTTCTGTATAATGCAGAATAAAGCATATCCATGCAGAAATTTGTCTATTAGGAAAGGACTTTTCTAAAAACGAAAAAAGCACTGACAAGAGTCAGTGCTTTACGTCTCTGATCAGAATCGAACTGACGCACCCGCCTCCGGAGGGCGGCGCTCTATCCACTGAGCTACAGAGACATTAATTAATATAGCATTCCAAGGAGGAAAAATCAAGAGTTTTCTTGCATGAATATAGGAATTACGTTATAATCAAAGATAATGTTTACTTATGAAAGAGAGCGAGGAAGATAGATATGAAAAAAATCCTGGAGCTTATAACAGAAGAACTGGAACAAGCATTTGTTGAAGCGGGATATGAGAAGGAATTAGCAAAGGTAACTCTTTCCAACCGACCAGATTTGTGTGAGTATCAGTGTAATGGTGCAATGGCAGGAGCAAAGAAATACCATAAAGCCCCATTTATGATAGCGGATGAAGTAGTGGCTAATATATCGAAAGAAGAATGTATCCGGGAAGTAGAATCTGTAAAACCAGGTTTTATTAATATTAAGACCAATCCGGAATTTGTTGCAGAATATTTAAATCAGATGGTGCAGTCGGACAAGCTTGGGGTAGATGCGGAAGAAAGTCCTAAGATGATTATGGTAGACTATGGTGGACCGAATGTTGCAAAGCCACTTCATGTAGGTCATCTGCGTTCTGCGATTATCGGTGAAAGCATTAAGCGCATTACCAGATTTAAGGGAAATAAAGTAGTAGGAGATATTCATCTGGGTGACTGGGGATATCAGATGGGACTTATTATTACAGAACTGAAGAAACGGCAGCCGGAGCTTCCGTATTTTGATGATGCATTTACAGGCGAATATCCGGAAGAAGCCCCGTTTACAATTTCTGATTTGGAAGAAATCTATCCGGCAGCATCTGCTTACGCAAAGGAACATGAAGAATACCGTGAAGAAGCACTTCAGGCAACTTTCCTGCTTCAGAATGGTAAGCCGGGATATCGTGCAATCTGGAAGCATATCATGAATGTGTCGGTTTCCGATCTGAAGAAGAATTATGAAAAACTGAATGTAGAATTTGATTTGTGGAAAGGCGAAGCAGACGCACAGAAGTATATCCCTGATATGGTAGAACGTTTAAAGAATGACGGCTATGCATATTACAATGATGGCGCCCTGGTTGTAGATGTAAAGGAAGAATCTGATACAAAAGAAGTGCCGCCATGTATGATTTTGAAATCAGACGGAGCAGCACTGTATGATACAACAGATTTGGCTACTCTTGTGGAAAGAGAAGAATTATATCATCCGGATGAAGTTATCTATGTTGTGGATAAGAGACAGGAACTGCATTTTGTACAGGTATTCCGTTGTGCAAAGAAGACAGGAATTGTAAGAGAAGAAACGGCACTTCGATTCTTAGGATTCGGTACTATGAATGGAAAAGATGGCAAGCCTTTCAAAACAAGAGAAGGCGGCGTTATGCGTCTGGAAACTCTGATTAAGGATATTACGGATAAGATGCTGGAGAAGATTACGGATAATCGTACTGTAGCGGAAGAGGAAGCTTCACGCACTGCACAGATAGTCGGAATGTCGGCATTAAAATACGGAGATTTGTCCAATCAGGCATCGAAAGATTATGTCTTTGATGTAGACCGTTTCACTTCATTCGAAGGAAATACAGGACCATACATTTTATATACGATTGTCCGTATTAAGTCTATTTTGAATAAATATCAGGAAGCTGGCAATCAGGTGGAAGGCTTGAAGATTTCTGCTCTGGAAAATGAAAGCCAGAAAGCATTGATGTTAGAACTTGCTAAATATAACAGCGTAATAGATGTGGCTTACGAAGAACTCGCACCGCATAAAATCTGCGCTTACATTTATGATCTGGCAAATGCATTTAATCGTTTCTATCATGAGACAAAGATCCTGACAGAAGAAGATAAAGCAAAACAGCAGAGTTATATTGCACTTCTTACACTTACAAGAGATGTGTTAAATACCTGCATCGATTTGCTTGGTTTTGAAGCACCAGAGAGAATGTAGTTATTATAGAAGTATGGGCTATATGATTGACAGATGTTCATCGAAAAACAAAAAAAGAAGGAAGCACAGAGTATGACGGAAAAGTTATTTTATATGGACAGCCATTTGAAAGAATTTGATGCCACTGTTATTTCCTGCGAACTATATGGAGAAGGATACCGGGCAGTTCTTGACAGAACTGCCTTTTTTCCAGAAGGGGGAGGACAGGCATCCGATACAGGATGGCTGGATGATACAGAAGTGTTGGATGTACAGGAAAAGGATGGAAATATTTACCACTATATCAAAGATATGATTTCAACGGGTATAACTGTTCATGGAAAAATACAGTGGGCAAAACGTTTTTCAAAAATGCAGCAGCATACAGCAGAGCATATTATTTCCGGACTGGTTCATAAACAGTACGGTTATCAGAATGTTGGATTCCATCTGGCTGATACTTACTGTACCATGGATTTAGATGGTCCACTTTCTAAAGAACAGTTGAAGGAAATTGAGTGGAAAGCAAATGAAGCAGTGTTTCAGAATATTCCGATAGAAGTTTTATATCCGTCGAAAGCGGAGCTGGAAAAACTGGATTATCGAAGTAAAATAGAAATCGAGGGTCAGGTAAGAATTGTCAGAATACCTGGGTACGATGTGTGTGCCTGTTGCGCTCCCCATGTGAAAAGAACAGGAGAAATCGGTCTGATTAAAATGGTTCATGTACAGAACTATAAAGGCGGAGTCCGGATTACAATGTTAAGCGGTGACAGGGCACTGGCTGATTACCAGCAAAAGGAAGAAAGTGTGAGAAGTATTATGTCTCTGCTTGCTGCAAAGGAAGAACTGGTTGTGGAAGCAGTAGAGCAGTTGAAGGAAGACAATAATACGTTGAAGATGCAGATATTGGAACTGGAAAGAAGTATGCTGCGGATGAAAGTAGAACAGATTTCCGCTGATGCGGAAGTCTGCATATTCGAAGAACATATGGACATGGGACTTGCAAGAGAGTTTATGAACCTTATGCTGGATAAAGGTGTGAAAATCTGCGCTGTTTTCTGCTGTAAGGACGAAGAAGAATACCGCTATGTTATTGGAAGCAAAGACAAGAATATGCAGGAGCTTGGAAAATATCTGTATCAAAGCTTTAGTGGAAAAGGTGGCGGAAAGCCAGATATGATTCAGGGAACGATTCAGGGAAACCGACAGGATATCGAAGCTGCTTTCTATGAGAATGCGAAGAAAATCTGAAAGCAGAGCGTTGGTGTAAGAAAGCAAGATAGCAGAAAAGAGCATGGTAAGTAAGAAGATTTGAGATAGAAGAAAGGAAATAAGTGTGAGTCAGAACAGGAAGAAAAGACATCCCTTTTTATATTTGGTGGAGCCACTGGCACTGAGGTGGGGACTTTCGATAATAATACAGTTGATGGTGATTGCGTTTGTCGGAATGGAGAAAGCTGAAAATTATCTGATGGAGACGACGATTCTTGTATCGTTGATAACGATTCTTGTTTTTGGAAAAATCTATCAGAGAGAGAGGGAGAATGAGGGGGCGAGCTGCCGCAAGAAGAATAAACTTGCAGGAAAAGATATTCTTGCAATTGTGATGTGTGGAATTTTTATTTGCATTTCACTGAACAGCATTATTATATGGAGTGGCATTTCACAGTACAGTGAAACTTATCAGACCACAAGTCAGTCGATATACGGTGCATCCGTTTTTATACAACTGGCAGGAGTGGCTTTTCTTGCCCCGGTGGCAGAAGAACTGGTTTATCGTGGGATGCTTTACCGGAGAATGCGGAGTATGCTTCCGCTATGGATGTCGGTATTAGGCAGTGCAATTATTTTTGGGGTAAATCATGGGAATATCGTCCAGTTTATCTTTGCACTCATTACTGGAGCAGTGATGGCGTATTTATATGAGGTATATGGTTCTTTAAAGGCTTCCATATTGTTTCATGTGACTTTGAATATGACTTCCCTGGTTTGTACCTGGCTTAATATTTTTTCCATGCTTTTGAGAAATTTTTACTTTTGGATTTTTGTCACATTTGGTTTAATGATGGCTGCAATTGTCATGATTTTGTATTTTGCAAAGGCTTATTCACAAAATGTTCACGAATAATTGTTACGAAAATGTTAAAAAGTATTGAAAAAAAGCAAACATTCCACTATAATAGTTTATAGTAAACTACAAATTGTCTAGTCCCGTAAATTAAACTTGAAAAACAAGGGAAAATAGTGTACGCTATAATGCGGGATTATAAATAAAACAAATGAGGTAGGTATTATAGATGAAAAATAAGTTATTTCGTGCATTTGTTGTAGCACTGGCAGTTAGCTCACTCACTATATCATCCGTTTATGCCGCTCCGGATGCGGATGCAATCAAAGATAAGAAGGAAGCAGCAGAGGCTGAAGTTTCTTCCTTGCAGGAAGAGATTGCAAGTGTAATGCGTGAGATTGATGATTTGGAAGAACAGCTGATTACCACAGGTGAAGAAATCAATCAGGCGACAGAAGACCTTGCAGTAGCAGAAGAAAAAGAAAAAGAACAATATGAAGCTATGAAGCTTCGTATCAGATACATGTATGAAGAAGGAAATTCCACGATTCTTGAGAAGATTACAGAGTCTGGAAGTATCACAGAATTTCTGAATAAGGCAGAATATATTCAGAGTGTACATAATTATGACAGAGAGCAGCTGCAGGAATATGTAAATACAAAGGAACAGGTTGCAGAGCTGAAGAGTACATTAGAGACAGAACAGGCTGAACTGGAATCAAAACAGACTGAGTTTGAGGCAAAGAAACAAAGCTTGAATGATACATTGGAAAGCAAGCAGGATGAAGTGGCTGATCTGGATGCAGAGTATCAGGCGGCATTGGAAGAAATTGAGAAAGAAAGACAGGCTGCTGCAGAGGCAGAAGCAAGACGTCAGCAGCAGATTGCCGCAGCGAATAATAGGAATAATACAACGAATAATTCGAACAATAATTCCTCAGCAGGTTCTAATAATAGTGGTAGTAATTATGTAAGTCCAGGGAACAGCAGCACTGCTTCTGCCATTGTAAATGCTGCATATAGTCAGCTTGGAACACCGTATGTTTGGGGCGGTACTACACCGAATGTAGGACTTGACTGTTCGGGACTTGTACAGTATTGTCACAGAGTTGCGGGCATTAGCCTTCCTAGAACTTCTGGTCCTCAGGGGTCAGGTGGTCAGGCAGTCAGCGATCCACAGCCGGGTGATGTTGTTTGTTATTCCGGACATGTAGGAATTTACATCGGTGGTGGTCAGATGATTCATGCACCACAGCCGGGCGATGTTGTTAAAATTCAGAGTGTATACGGCAGACCTTGGTACAGAAGATATTGGTAGAATAAGACCGGTAAAAGAAAACATAATCCTGACGGACAGGTATCCGTCAGGATTTCTTTATAAAAGGAGTAAAGTGATGGAAGTCATTCGTGCAAAAAGCGCAGGTTTTTGCTTTGGAGTAAAGCGTGCCGTTGAGACCGTGTATGAGCAGGTGGAAAAGGAAAAAGAAAAGCAGATATACACATATGGTCCAATTATTCATAATGAAGAAGTCATTAAGGATATGGAAAAGCATGGGGTTAAAGTACTGCGTTCGGAGGAAGAACTGGAAGCTCTTAAAGAAGGACTGGTAATTATCCGTTCCCATGGAGTCCCGAAACGAATTTGTGACAGATTGGAAAAAAAGGGAATTTCTTATGTAGATGCAACCTGTCCGTTTGTGAAAAGAATTCATAATATTGTACAGGAAGAAAGCAGGAAAGGAAAAACGATTATTATCATAGGAGATCCGAGTCATCCTGAAGTACAGGGAATCCGGGGCTGGGTAGAAGGTGCGGTATTTATTATCCGGAATCAGGAAGAAGCAAAGTCATTTTTCCTGCCATCCGGAGAGGATAAAAAAACATCAGAAAACCCTTCTGTTTCTATCGTTGCACAGACGACATTTAATTACAAGAAATTCAAAGAATTGGTTGAAATTATTTCGAAAAAGGGTTATGATATAAATGTTTTAAATACAATTTGCAATGCAACTAAAGAGCGTCAGACAGAAGCCCAGAGCATTGCGGAAGAGGTAGATGCTATGATTGTAATCGGCGATAAGCATAGCTCCAATACCCAGAAGTTATTTGAAATATGCAAAAAAGCATGTAACAATACGTACTATATACAGACACTAGGCGATTTGAATATGAATCAATTGAGGTCCGTGGAAACAGTAGGTATTACAGCAGGGGCATCCACGCCCAACAATATAATTGAGGAGGTTCAAAATAATGTCAGAATTAACTTTTGAACAAATGTTAGAAGAATCATTAAAAACAATTCATAATGGAGAGGTCGTAGATGGTACTGTAATTGACGTGAAACCAGATGAAATCATCTTAAATATTGGATACAAAGCCGACGGTATCATCACAAGAAATGAGTATACGAATGAAGCAAATGCCGATTTAACAAAACTCGTTTCTGTAGGCGATACAATGACTGCAAAAGTATTAAAAGTCAATGATGGAGAAGGACAGGTTCTTCTTACATATAAGAGACTTGCTGCAGAAAAAGGAAATGAAAGATTAAAAGAAGCTTATGAGAACAAAGAAGTTCTGAAAGCAACAGTTGCTCAGATTCTTGGTGGAGGATTAAGTGTTGTTGTAGATGAAGCAAGAGTATTTATCCCTGCAAGTCTTGTGTCAGATACTTATGAAAAAGATTTGACCAAATATCAGAATCAGGAAATCGAATTTGTAATCAGCGAATTCAATCCAAGAAGAAATCGTATTATCGGTGACAGAAGACAGCTTCTTGTTGCTGAAAAAGCTGAAAAACAGAAAGAAGTATTTGCAAAACTTCATGTTGGAGATACAGTAGAAGGTACAGTTAAGAATGTAACAGATTTTGGCGCATTCATCGATCTTGGTGGAGTAGACGGTCTTCTTCACATTTCAGAAATGTCATGGGGAAGAGTTGAAAATCCTAAGAAAGTATTTACTGTTGGAGAAACACTCAAAGTTCTTGTTAAGGATATTCATGATACAAAGATTGCACTCAGCTTAAAGTTCCCAGAGACAAATCCATGGGCTAATGCTGCTGAGAAATATGCAGTAGGAACAGAAGTAACTGGTAAAGTTGCAAGAATGACAGATTTTGGCGCATTCGTTGAGCTTGCTCCAGGTGTTGATGCATTACTTCATGTTTCACAGATTTCAAGAAATCATGTAGAGAAACCTTCTGATGTATTATCCGTTGGACAGGAAATTACTGCAAAGATTGTAGATTTAAACGAAGCTGAAAAGAAAATCAGCTTAAGTATGAAAGCTCTTGCAGCTCCAGAACAGGAAGAAGCTGTAGAAGAATAAGATAGTCAAAGTTATTACAGAGATAGATGATAGAGAGACAGGATAAAGTTTCCTGTCTCTTTTCATATAAAATAATTTTACGTATAACAATTTTGTCAAGAAAATAACTTTTAAAAAATAAAAATTTGACTGGATTTGTGTATAGTTTTTTAGTATATTAAAGTGAGAACGTGAAAAAGGAAGGTGAGAAGATGGTTAAATTTACATTTAAGGGCGGTGTGCATCCAGATGATGGGAAGAGCCTTTCTAAGAACAAAGAAATTACGGAGCTGTTACCAAAAGGGGATCTTGTTTATCCACTTTCGCAGCATATTGGCGCACCGGCTAAACCAATTGTAGGGCGAGGGGACCGTGTCCTGCGTGGACAGAAAATTGCAGAAGCAGGTGGATTTGTATCTGCACCTATTTATGCTTCTGTATCCGGAAAAGTAAAAGCAATTGAAGCCCGTCTTACTCCAACAGGAGGTAAAGTAGAATCCATTGTCATTGAAAATGACCAGCTTTATGAAGAGGTGGAATATCCAGAGGCAAAGCCTTGGGAAGAATTAACGAAAGAAGAAATCTTAAATATTATTGCGGAAGCCGGTATTGTAGGAATGGGTGGAGCCGGATTTCCTACAAGGGTGAAATTATCACCGAAGGAACCGGATAAGATTGATTATGTAATCGCAAACTGCGCAGAATGTGAACCATATATTACCACGGACTATCGCAGAATGATAGAAAGTCCGGAAGACCTGGTAAATGGAATGGCTGTGATTTTGAAACTGTTTGATAATGCAACTGGTATTTTCGCAATAGAAGATAATAAGATGGATTGCGTAGAGAAAATAGAGGCACTGATTAAAGACCAGCCTCGTATGCAGGTAAAGGTTCTTCAGACAAAATATCCACAAGGTTCCGAGAGACAGTTGATTTATGCAGCAACCAAAAGAGCAATTCATTCTGCAATGCTTCCAGCAGATGCAGGATGTGTTGTGGATAACGTAGAGACGATGATACATATTTATCAGGCAGTCGTGAAAGGACGTCCATCCATGGAAAGCCTTGTAACGGTAAGTGGTGATGGCATTGCATCAGCAGCGAATTTTAAAGTGTATTTCGGCACCAATCAGCGTGAACTCGTAGAAGCGGCTGGCGGACTTGTAGAAGGAACAGAAAAGGTGATTTCCGGCGGACCAATGATGGGATTTGCCATGTATTCACTCGATGTTCCGGTAACTAAAACCACATCAGCAATTGTCTGTCTTAAGAAAGATGCAGTTTCTGCTATGGAACCGACTCCTTGCATTAACTGTGGAAGATGTGTGGAAGTTTGCCCGAGCAGACTGATTCCATCACGCCTTGCCAGAATTTCCGAACGCGGAGATGAAGAAGGATTTATAAAAATGAATGGTCTGGAATGTATGGAATGCGGTTCCTGCAGCTATGTATGTCCGGCTAAGAGACAGTTAAAGCAGGCAATCGGAAGTATGAGAAAAACAGCACTGGCAAACAGACGTAAAAAATAGAAAGAAACAGAGAAAGAGGTGAACCTACGTGGGTGAACAATTAAAGATTTCATCATCTCCACATATCCGTTCCAAAGCTACAACCAGCAATATTATGATGTGGGTTGTTATTGCACTTTTACCGGCAACAGCTTTTGGAATTTATAATTTCAGAGATACTAATGCGTGGCTTCTTGTACTGGTTACAGTTGCTACTTCAGTTCTTACAGAATACATTTATGAAAAACTTATGCACAAAAAGATAACCATTCAGGATTTCAGTGCAGTGGTAACCGGCTTATTGCTTGCATTAAACCTGCCACCGACAGCACCACTCTGGATGGGAGCACTCGGAAGTATTTTTGCTATTCTGATCGTGAAACAGTTATTTGGCGGTCTGGGACAGAATTTCATGAATCCGGCTCTTGGTGCAAGATGCTTTTTGCTGATTTCCTTTACTGGAAGAATGACGAATTTTGTATATGATGGTATTTCAGGTGCAACACCACTTGCGATTATCCGTTCCAATGTACAGAGTGGAAATGCATTATTATCCGGTGTGAATACCATGGATATGCTGATTGGAAATATTGGTGGAACCATTGGAGAAACATCCGTACTTGCAATTATGGCAGGGGCAATGCTTCTGATCGGACTTGGAATTATTGATTTGAAGATTCCTGGAAGTTATCTGGCTACATTTGCTATCTTTATTGGTATCTGTGGTGGATTTGTAAACGGCATTGGATTTTTTAATTCAAATTATATTGTTGCTGAACTTTGTGGTGGTGGAATTATGCTTGGAGCATGGTTTATGGCAACGGATTATGTGACTGCACCAATTACCAAGACCGGGCAGATTGTATACGGCATAGTGCTTGGTATTTTAACGGGAATCTTCCGTCTCTTCGGAGGTTCTGCAGAAGGGGTATCTTATGCGATTATTATTGGAAACCTTCTTGTGCCTCTGATTGAAAGAGTGACTCTTCCGAAACCTTTCGGGAAAGGAGGAGAAAAATAATGAATAAAATTTTGAAAAATACATTGATTCTTACTGCAATTACAGTAATTGCAGGAACTGCACTTGGTTTGGTGTATGAGATTACAAAAGAACCGATTGCACAGGCAAAAGAGAAAGAAACGCAGGAAGCTTGTCTGCAGGTTTTTCCAGACGCAGATGCATTTGAAGTGGCAGATGTGAAGCTTACAGAAGGAATTGATCAGGTTTATACAGTAAAAAAAGCTGGAGCGGATGCTGGTTACGTTATTACAACAACCAGCAAAGAAGGCTATGGCGGAAATATCCAGATTTCCGTGGGAATCACTTCTGATGGAACGGTAAATGGTATTTCGATATTATCCATCAGTGAGACAGCCGGACTTGGAATGAATGCAAAGAAACCGGAATTTTATAATCAGTATGCAGGAAAACAGACCAATCATTTTTATGTATCTAAAGATGGCGGTGACGGAGAACCGATTGATGCATTAAGTGGTGCTACCATTACTTCGCGTGCAGTAACAGGAGCTGTTAATAATGCGCTTGATTTTTATTACCATGAGTTAGGAGGTTCTGGAAATGAATAAGTATATGGAACGATTATACAATGGAATCATCAAAGAGAATCCTACTTTTGTTATGATGCTTGGAATGTGTCCGACTCTTGCAGTTACCACATCGGCTACCAATGGAATTGGTATGGGACTTTCTACAACAGTAGTTTTGATTTTGTCAAATATGTTGATTTCCATGCTGAGAAAGGTTATACCTGATTCGGTCAGAATGCCTGCATTTATCGTAGTAGTGGCATCCTTTGTAACGATTGTGCAGTTTTTGTTAGAAGGATATATCCCAAGTCTGTATTCAGCGCTTGGAATTTATATTCCTCTGATTGTTGTAAACTGTATTATCCTTGGACGTGCGGAAAGCTATGCGTCTAAAAATCCGGTTTTATTATCTATTTGTGATGGAGTTGGTATGGGACTTGGATTTACATTTGGATTAACCTGTATCGGAATTGTACGTGAATTAATTGGTGCCGGAACCGTTTTTGGTATTCAGGTTATGCCGGCATCCTATGAGCCGATTACTATTTTCATTCTTGCACCTGGTGCGTTCCTTGTTCTTGCTTTTCTGGTTGCTGCAAGAAATAAAATCATGCGGAATCTGGAAAAGAAGGGAAAAGAAGTTCCGAAGGCACAGGGATGTGCAGAAGGCGGTTGTGCTTCCTGCAGTGGATGTGATAAGAAGATTTTCCCTACGGGACAGGAAGAATAGGAGGAGCATGAGATGAAAGAATTATTAATTATTGCAGTGAGTTCTGCACTTGTAAATAACGTTGTACTCAGTCAGTTCCTCGGAATCTGTCCGTTTATCGGAGTATCAAAAAAGATTGATACAGCGGCGGGCATGGGTGGAGCTGTTGTGTTTGTTATTACTATAGCATCATTTTGTACGAGTCTGATTTACAAATTTATACTGGTGCCTGCTGGCTTTGAATATTTGCAGACCATAGTATTTATTCTGGTAATCGCTGCTTTGGTACAGTTTGTAGAAATGTTTTTGAAAAAGGCTATGCCGCCGCTTTATGAGGCACTTGGTGTATATCTGCCGCTTATTACAACAAACTGTGCAGTGCTTGGTGTGGCACTTACCAATGTACAGAAAGAATATGGGATTCTTTCCAGTGTGGTAAATGGACTTGCTACGGCAGTAGGTTTCACAATTGCCATTACGATTATGGCCGGTATTCGTGAAAAAATCGAGTACAATGATATCCCAGAAGCTTTTCAGGGAACGCCAATTGTATTGCTTACGGCAGCACTGATGTCAATTGCATTTTTTGGATTTTCAGGAGTGATTTAAGAGGAGGAACAAATCATGAGTATAACAGGTGTACTGATAGCCGCACTGATTGTTGGTGGAACGGGTCTGTTTATCGGCGTCTTCCTCGGTGTGGCAGGAAAGAAATTTGCTATTGAAGTTGATGAAAAGGAAGCGCAGATATTGGAAGCACTTCCGGGAAATAACTGTGGTGGCTGTGGTTATGCAGGTTGTGCAGCTCTTGCAGCAGCAATTGCCAAGGGGGAAGCACCGGCAAACCAGTGTCCTGTAGGTGGAGCTGCGGTTGCACAGGCAATAGCAGGTATTCTTGGAGAAGAAGCCGGTGAAAGCGTGCACAAAGTTGCATTTGTAAAATGCGCAGGAACTTGTGACAAAGCAAAACAGGCATATGAATATACAGGAATTGAGGATTGTGTTATTGCTTCTAATATGCAGAATGGCGGTCCAAAAGGATGTTCCTATGGTTGTATGGGCTTTGGAAGCTGCGTGAAAGCATGTCCGTTTGATGCGATTCATGTGGTAGATGGAATTGCGGTAGTGGATAAAGAAGCGTGTAAAGCTTGTGGAAAATGTATCGCAGTATGTCCGAAGCATTTGATTGAGTTAGTGCCATATGAACAGAAACATTTGGTTCAGTGTAATTCACAGGACAAAGGAAAAGATGTAATGAGCGTATGTTCCGGTGGATGTATTGGCTGCAAAATGTGCGAAAAACTTTGTGGTGTTGCTGCAGTGAAAGTAGAAAATAATATTGCGCATATTGATTATGACAAGTGTGTTGACTGCGGAAGATGTGCAGAAAAATGTCCAAAGAAAATTATCTGTTAATATTAGAATGACTGAAAAAGCAATAAAAAGAATGAAAGAAGTAGTCAGGCTTCTGGTAAAAGACATTAGGAACTATCATATTGGCTTCATTTTGATTGGGATATATTTTCTGGTTATGAGAAAATGGTTTTACAGTTCCTGTCCCAGTGTTGTGCTGACTGGATTTCCCTGTCCCGGCTGTGGGATGACACGGGCAATGATACTTATTTTGAAGGGAAGATTTGCCGGTGCATGGAGGCTTCATCCATTTTCCTATGTATGGTTAATTTACGGTGTTGTGTTCTTAAGCAGACGATATATCTTTCAAAAAGAATGCAGAAGTATACTGAAATATTTACTGATAATAGTAGTTGGAATGGTTTTGTTTTATTTTTATCGTATGATTCACTTTTTCCCATATGAAGCGCCTATGACGTACTATTATGGAAGTGTACTTTATCGTGGAATGAAGTTACTTAAATTGAGATAATTGACAAAAGAAAAAGGTCCGGAAGGACCTTTTTCTGGTTTTAGAGATTTGATTGATTTTTTATTTTAGGTGGCAGGCATATAACAAAAGGTTCAGCGCACCTATTTAGTGCTGCGGAAAATTATCAGAATACAGAAGTTCGTATTGGTCAGTGATAAATACAGCCTCAGCATAATCAAGAGAATTAATAAGCTTCATCCCTTCTTCAGCACCAAGAGCAAAGCAGGTGGTACTTAAGGCATCTGCATCTGCAGAAGAATCAGCAAGGATGGAAACACCAAACAAATGATTCTGGTAAGGATATCCGGTATTGGGATTCAAAATGTGGTGATAAATTGTGCCGTCAACTTTAAAATAGCGTTGGTAAACTCCGGATGAAACGACAGACTGGTTCTTAACTTCCACATAAGTCACAGCCTCGCCAGAAGAAGAAAAAGGCTTCTGTATTCCAATTCGGAAAGCCGTTCCATCTGGTTTGCCGCCTAAACCAAGAATGTTTCCACCTAAGTCAATCAGAGCATGTTCTACATGATAATCTTCGAGAATAGATTTCAGTTTGTCCGCAATATAACCTTTGGCAATTCCGCCTAAATCAATTTCTGTTTGTGAATCTAAAAGCTGAACGGTATTCCCTGCTATATGGATATTTTGATAACCAACATGAGATAAAGCTTCTGTAATATTGGTGGTATCAGGAAGAATACCGGAATTATTTTGAAAATCCCATAAATCACTTAATGGGGCAAGAGTAATATCAAAGGCTCCATCAGAAAGCTCACAATATTTAAGTGCCAGATTCAGTAAAGCGATGGTTTCATCAGAAAGCTCAGTTGGAGCGCCGTTTGCATGGTTTAAACGGTAAATGTCACTGCCTTCCACGGTACGGCTAAGCAGATTTTCATAGGTTTTACATGCAGTTTTGCATGCTTCAAGTGCTTCGGCAGCATTCGTATCATAGACACGAATCTGAATAATTGTATCGAAAAGAGTGTCCTGGTAGGTCAGAGGATTTGTGGATGAAGAAGCACAACCAGTTAAAAAGAAGAATATGCAGATCAAAAATCCCAACACTGTAGGTTTATTAAGTAAAGTTCGTTTCATAAGATCTCCTGAATCATAAAAGATGTGTCTATTATAAAAAATGAAGAACAGAAAATCAATCGAACATTTGGTTGTATTTGTAAAACTGTTGTGTTAGAATAACGAAAGGAAGGTGAGAATGTGAAACGCGGAATCAGAAAGAGTGATGTCATTCTTATAATCGGTATTTTAATTTGTGCAGCTGTATTTTATTTTTTTCAGTCCAATAGAGAAACAGAGGCAGATGCACAGCTTGTGGTGAAAGTAAAGGGAGAAGTGATAAAGACCTGTTCTCTGGAAGAAAATCAGGATTTCTGGCTTCCGGATAAGACAAATCAGGTATCGGTACACGATGGTAAGGTATCTATGAAGGAAGCAGACTGTCCGGACCAGATTTGCGTGAATCATGTTCCTATATATCGAAATCATGAAAGTATCATTTGTCTGCCAAATCAGGTTGTACTTGAAATTGTAAATGGAGAAGAATCCGGGTTAGATGCAGTGACGAATTAGGAGGCTTGTTGTGGGAAAAAGAACAGCGTATTTTGGCGTGCTTGCGGCACTTGCTATTATTTTTGGCTATATAGAGGCAATATTTCCATTTCATATCGGGATTCAGGGTGTGAAGCTTGGTATTGCGAATCTTGTTATTGTGATTGTGCTGTACAAGATGGGAAATCAGGCAGCATTTGCCGTATCTATTGTCCGCATTGTTGTCTCTGGATTTTTATTTTCCAATGCATTTAGTATTTTATATAGCATAGCAGGAAGCATCCTTAGTCTGGTTGTGATGATTATACTGAAAAAGAAAGGCTGGTTCAGTGTTTACGGAGTCAGTGTAGCAGGTGGAGTGATGCACAATATAGGGCAGCTTCTTATGGCTGCGTTAGTGACGCAGACGGTCAGTATTTTTTATTATGTACCAGTACTGTTGGTAGCAGGAATGGTTGCTGGACTGGTAATAGGAATATTGTCCGGTGAAATGTTAAAGCGTCTTGAGACTGTGGATATGTCATTAAAACCAAACGATGGAATACATAAAGGAGAAAAAAGATGATTGCATTTGTCAAGGGAAGTCTGGCTGAAGTGGAATTAGACCGGGTTATTATTGATGTGGGAGGAGTCGGATATAATGTGTTTGTATCCTCTTATACGATAAGCAGATTACCACTGGAAGGAAATGAGGTAAAATTATATACGTATTTGAATGTGAAAGAAGATTTGATGCAGTTATATGGATTTTTATCGAAAGATGAACTGCGGATATTTAAACTCTTAATCGGTGTAAATGGTATTGGACCAAAAGGAGGACTTGGTATTTTATCTTATCTGACTCCGGATGATTTGCGGTTTGCAGTAATGTCAAACGATGTGAAAGCAATTTCAGCGGCGCCGGGAATTGGCAAAAAGACGGCTGAAAAGCTGATCCTGGAACTGAAAGACAAGCTGGGGTCTATAGAGCTGGAAGAAGTGACAACTTCAGAATCTGTAACAGGGAATGTTTCCTTTTCCAGGGAAATCCAGACAGAGGCAGTTCAGGCATTGGTGACATTGGGGTATGGAAGTACTGAGGCATTACGGGCAGTTACCAATGTGATGACGGAGCAGGAAGAATCAGTGGAAGAGATTCTGAAAAAGGCATTAAAATTTATGATATAGTGAGCGTTAGCGGGAAGCACCTAAGGTGTGAATCATGCTATAAGGAATGAAAGGTATACAGGATTGGTAAAAGAGGAAAACTATGGCAAAAAGGATTATTACAACAGAAAATTTAGAAGAAGATATTAAGATAGAGAATAATCTGCGCCCTCAGATGCTGGATGATTATATTGGACAGAAGAAGGCAAAAGAGACATTGAAGATTTATATTGAAGCGGCGAAATCCCGTGGTGAGGCATTGGATCATGTCCTTTTTTACGGACCGCCGGGACTTGGTAAAACTACACTCGCCGGGATTATTGCGAATGAGATGGGAGTTCACATGAAGATTACCTCAGGACCTGCGATTGAGAAGCCGGGAGAGATGGCTGCAATTCTCAATAATCTTCAGGAAGGGGATGTCTTATTTCTAGATGAGATTCACAGGCTGAACCGACAGGTTGAGGAAGTGCTATATCCGGCCATGGAAGATTATGCCATCGATATTATGATTGGAAAAGGAGCATCAGCCCGTTCTATTCGTCTAGATTTACCAAAGTTTACTCTGGTTGGGGCTACTACGAGAGCCGGGATGCTGACAGCTCCGCTTCGTGACCGTTTTGGGGTTGTCAATAAGCTGGAATTTTATACGGAGGAAGAACTAAAGACGATTATTTTGCGCTCTGCAAAAGTACTGGATGTGGAGATCGACGATCAGGGAGCTTTGGAAATGGCAAAGCGTTCCAGGGGAACACCGAGACTTGCAAACCGTCTGCTGAAAAGAGTACGGGATTTTGCACAGGTAAAATATAATGGTGTCATTACTGCCCAGGTAGCTTCTTACGCGCTTGATTTATTAGATGTAGACCGCTGTGGACTGGACCACGTAGATCGCAACCTGTTACTTACCATAATTGAAAAATTCGGTGGAGGACCGGTGGGGCTGGATACGCTTGCGGCTGCCATCGGAGAAGATGCAGGAACAATTGAGGATGTATATGAACCGTTTCTGATTAAAAACGGATTTATTCAGAGAACACCAAGAGGAAGAATAGCAACAGAGGCAGCATATCAGCATCTTGGAATAGAAAATCTCACTCAATCCTGACAAAAACTGGCGAAAACCAATGAAAATACAGAAAAATAGTTGGTTTTTGGAAAAATATCATGTATAATACCGTTAGGAATATGAACGAGGAGGTTCATTATGGCATCATCTAAGAATTATACAGAAGTATTGATTGGCGGTAAAGTGTTTACATTGAGCGGTTTTGAAAGTGAAGATTATTTACAGAAAGTATCTACTTATTTGAATCATAAAATTGACGAGTGCACAAGCAGTGAAGGATATCGCAAGCAAAGTGCCGAGACCAGAAGTGTACTTCTTGCATTGAATGTAGCGGATGACTACTTCAAGGCTAAGAAGCAGGGCGGGGCTTTGGAAAGTGATATTGAAACCAAAGATAAAGAAATGTACGACCTGAAGCATGAGTTGATTTCTGTTCAGATTAAATATGAAAATGCAGAGAAAGCATTGGATAAGTTGAAGGAAGAGAACAGAGAACTGCAAATGAAAATCGTACAGTTAGAGACTGAGATGAAGAATCACCGTAATAAATAGACTGTCTGAAGGCAGTCTATTTTTCATAATAGGTGAAAGAAAAAATAGATGGAGACAGAGGTCTGTTATGAAAGGGAAGATTGAAATACTTGCGCCTGCGGGCGGAATGGACTGTCTGAAGGCCGCAGTAGCTGCCGGGGCAGATGCAATATATGTGGGCGGCAGTATGTTCGGTGCCAGAGCCTATGCAAATAATTTTTCGGAAGAAGAATTACTAGAAGCGATTGACTATGTGCATTTACATGGCAGAAAGCTTTTTATGACAGTCAATACGCTGCTGAAAGAACAGGAATTAGAAGAAAAACTATATGCATATTTGCTGCCGTATTATAAACGAGGACTGGATGCAGTAATCGTTCAGGATGTAGGGGTTCTCAGGTTTGTAAGAAAATATTTTCCAGATTTGCCGATTCATGCAAGTACGCAGATGACAATTACAGGAATTGATGGGGCAAAATTTATGGAAGAACAGGGTGTACAGCGTGTTGTTACATCCAGAGAACTGAGCATGAAGGAGGTTCAGCAGATTGCAGAGCACACCAACGTGGAAATAGAAAGCTTTGTACATGGAGCACTTTGCTACTGTTATTCAGGACAGTGCCTTTTCAGCAGCTTTTTAGGTGGAAGAAGCGGAAACCGTGGGCAGTGTGCGCAGCCTTGCCGTCTGCTTTATCAGGCACAAGGGGAAAAGAAGAGCCAGTATCTGCTTAGTCTGAAGGATATTTGTACATTAGAGTGCATTCCAGAAATGGACAAGGCAGGCATTTATTCATTTAAGATTGAAGGCAGAATGAAAAAGCCGGAGTATGTGGCGGGTGTTGTGGCTATGTACCGGAAGTATGTAGATTTATATTTATCAGGCAAAAAATACGCGGTAGAAGAAAAAGATAAGATTTTACTGATGGATTTATATAACCGTGGTGGTTTTCACACAGGATATTATTATACCCGCAATGGCAGGGAAATGGTTTCGTTGGACAGACCGAATCATGCCGGTGTTCCGGCTGTAAAGGTGCTTAAAAAACAGGGAAATAAAGTGACTGTAAAAGCACTTGTTACGCTTTCTGCACAGGATGTAATTGAACTTCCGGTGCGAAAGGGAAAAGACAAGGCAGATGCTTATACTTGCAAAGAAGAAGTACCGCAGGGAAAAGAATTTCTTATGTCTGTATTTGCAGATACTCCATTTCAAAAAGGAATGGTGTGGAACCGCACGCGAAATGAAAAGCTGATTCAGTCATTGCATAAGACCTATGTGGAAGGGAAAATAAAAGAAAAAATTAAGGGAATTTTAATTTTATCTTCCAATGACTATGCTACATTTAAGGTATGGTGCGGTGACATAGAAATTGCAGTTCAGGGAGATTTTGTTCAGGAAGCTTTAAATCAGCCGATTGATAAGGAACGTGTCATCAAACAGATGAAGAAAACCGGAAATACAGAGTTTGAATTTGAAGAACTGGATGTACAGATTCAGGGAAATGTGTTCCTTCCAATGCAGAGTTTAAATGAACTGCGCAGAGAGGGGCTGGAATTACTGCAAAAGAAAATTACAGAAGCATACTGGAGAACAGAACCTGTATTAGAAGAAAAGGGTAAATGTGAAACAGTAGATGGTAAAGATAGAAAAAAATGCGTATTTACGGCATCGGCACAGACTTTGGAACAATTACAGATTTTGATAGCAGAACCGATGATACAACGGATTTATGCAGATTGCAGCGCGTTTCCAAAGTTATGGAAAGTATCTGAAGAACAGAAGACGGTGTATGAAGAACTGATTCGGAAGGCCCATGAAAACCAGAAAGAAATTTATTTTATCATGCCATACATTTTCCGCGAACATACACGGGTACAGTATGAAGCAGCCTATGAGAGCATTTTCGACGCTCCATGGGATGGTGTACTGATTCGCAACTATGAAAGCTTTGGGTTCCTGAGGAAACATGGATATGACAAAACTATTCGGACAGATTATAATATGTATCAGTTTAATTCAGAGGCGAAAGCATTTTGGAAAGAACAGGATGTGGATACCTTTACAGCACCTTTGGAATTGACCGAAAAAGAAATGAAACGACTGGGTGTTTCGAATGGAGATGTCCTTGTATATGGACATTTGCCGATGATGGTATCGGCAGGATGTGTGCAGAAAACTTTGGGACACTGTAAAAATGTTTCGGGAATGATGACAATTACCGACAGATATCGAAAGGATTTTGTGGTAAAAAATGAATGTGATTATTGCTATAATGTAATTTATAATCAGGTGCCACTGTATCTGGGAGATAAAATGCAGGAAGTATATGACATTCATCCGGAAAGCTGCAGACTGATGTTTACGACAGAGGATGACGCAGAAATGAGAAAGGTTCTGCAAAATTTTGAACAGAAAAAGCCAATGGAAGAAGGCACATTTACCAGAGGACATTGGAAAAATGGAATAAAGTAGGTGAGAGTTTGGTCAATATTGTAGTAGAATTATCAAAATATGTCATGATTCTAGCTATTGCAATCTACACATTTGAATGTTTTGCGATATTTGGGTTTGAAGACCCGCATACAAAGAAGAGTATATTAAGGAGACAGAATGTATTAATGTTTTTGATACATTTTGTAGCTTTCATGGTGATGTTTCTTCAGAAAGAAGAAAAGAAAATACTTGGATTTTACGGAATGCAGGTCATTCTGTTTATTGCAATCTTGGTACTTTACCATATGATATATCCGAAAGTATCAAGGCTGGTTGTCAATAATATGTGTATGCTCCTGTCAATAGGCTTTATCATGATTACCCGGTTGTCCTATGAACTGGCGGTGAAGCAGTTTATTATAGCGACAGGGGCGCTGATTATCAGTCTTTTTGTACCGGTTATTATCCGTAAAGTAAAAGCACTTGCGGAGTGGAAAAGATTTTATGCCATAGCAGGAATTGTGATGCTGGCAGTGGTTATTGTAGGCGGACGGGTTACAGGCGGTGCCATGCTTGCAATTAAGATTGGAGGTTTTACCTTACAACCTTCGGAGCTGGTAAAAATCATATTTGTATTTTTTGTCGCGGCAAGCTTCCGGGAGGATAAAAGTTTCCGGAACATTGTTATTACAACTGCAGTGGCAGCGTTGCATGTGTTGATTCTTGTCATATCAAAGGACCTTGGAGCAGCACTGATTATTTTTGCAGTATACCTGGTAATGCTATATGTAGCAACCCAGCAGGCAAGATATGTATTTCTGGGACTGGGAGCCGGAAGTGTGGCTTCCGTGGGAGCCTATTATCTGTTCAGCCATGTGAGAGTACGTGTACTGGCATGGAAGGACCCATTTGCGATTTATCAGAATGGTGGACAACAGGTAGCACAGTCGCTGATGGCAATCGGAACCGGAAGCTGGTTTGGAATGGGACTGATGCAGGGAGCAGCGGATAAGATTCCGGTAGCAGAATCAGATTTCATTTTCTCAGCAATCGCAGAAGAAATGGGACTGATTTTCGGCATCTGTCTGATTCTCATCTGCGTCAGTGTGTATATTATGTTTTTAAATATATCTATGCAGCTTAAGAACAGTTTCTATAAAATGGTAGCGCTGGGGCTTGGAACCTGTTATATTTTCCAGGTATTTCTCACGATCGGTGGAGTTACGAAATTCATTCCATCAACCGGAGTTACCCTTCCACTTGTCAGCTATGGTGGAAGTTCCGTACTGAGTACAGTGATTATGTTTGCAATCATTCAGGGATTGTATATTTTAAGAGAAGATGAGGAAGAAGACATTGAAAGAAAGAAAGCAGAACAATTACGGGCAAGACGATCTGGATATGGAACTGGCAAATCTTCCGGACGAAGAAGAGCTGAGGAGACAGAGACGCCAGCAGCAAAAGGCAAGAGAAGAAAGAAAGCTTCAGCAGGAACAGAGAGAAGAAGAGAACACTAAAAAAGAGAATACTAAGAAGCAGAAAGCAAAGAAAAAGAAAACAAAGCGGATGACCAACAAGGAGATTACAAGGGTAACCTATATGTTTGTTACCTTGTTCCTTGTGATGATTGGATATCTGGTTTATTTTAATGTGGTAAAAAGCAAAGATGTGATAAACAGTGTGTATAACATCAGACAGGATATTCTGGCAGAGCGGGTAGTCCGCGGAAAGATTTTGGACAGTGAAGGAAATGTTCTGGCGCAGACCGTTACAGCAGATGATGGAACGGAGACAAGAGAATATCCATATGGAGATATGTTTACGCATACAGTGGGATATGCGGTGAAAGGAAAATCTGGAGTAGAGTCTATTCAGAATTTTAATCTGCTTACATCCAATGCACCGTTTCTGGAAAAACTGATGAAAGAATTTCAGGACCAGAAGAATATTGGGGATAATGTAATAACGACACTCAATACCGATTTACAGACCGCAGCTTATAATGCACTTGGAAATAACAAAGGTGCAGTGGTAGTGCTGGAACCAAGTACAGGAAAGATACTGGCTATGGTTTCCAAGCCTTCGTTTGACGCAAATACAGTCAGTGAGAACTGGGACAATTTAATCAATGATACGAACAGTGTACTGGTAAATCGTGCAACTCAGGGACAATATGCTCCGGGTTCTGTATTTAAGCTGGTGACAACTCTTTCCTTTATGCGGCAGAATGCAGATTACGAGGCATATTTGAATGATTGTTCCGGAGAAGTGACCGTAGATGGAACGACGATTCACTGTTATGCAAATCAGGCCCATGGGCGGGAAACTCTCGCAGATGCAGTAGCAAATTCATGTAATACCGCATTTTCGGGAATTGGTCTTCAGCTTGATATTTCAAAATGGCAGGATACGGCAAAGGATTTACTCTTTAATACAAAATTGAAATGTGATTTAGTATCTAATCAGAGCAGCTTTTCTCTGGACAAGAGTGCAGACAGTGCATCTGTTATGATGACTGCAATCGGGCAGGGGGATACACTGGTAAGTCCATATCATATGGCTATGATTACAGCAGCTATTGCGAATGGCGGTAAACTGATGAAACCATATCTGGTGGATGAGATTACGAATTATCAGGGAACCAGAGTGAAGAAATATATGCCTGAAAAATATACAGATTTGATGACTTCAGAAGAAGCGGCTGTACTTACTGAGTATATGAAAGGGGTTATTTCTTATGGAACAGGAACTTCCCTTTCTGGTGAATCTTACACTGTAGCTGGTAAAACGGGAACTGCTGAAGTAAGTATGGATAAGACGCAGGTACATTCCTGGTTTGTGGGATTTTCAAATGTGGATAATCCGGATTTGGCAGTAGCAGTTGTCGTTGAAAATGCAGATACTTCTTCCATAACCGGAGTCAGTGTTGCAAAACAGATTTTTAATGCTTATTATTATAAGTAGAGTGAAAATGTCAGATGAGATGGATAGGTGAGTATGAAGTTTTATAACAATCTGTATGTCAGCGAAGGCCTGAAAAAGAAAAAAGAAAAATGGAT
This sequence comes from uncultured Lachnospiraceae bacterium, assembly GCA_900554415.1. Lineage (GTDB taxonomy): Bacteria > Bacillota > Clostridia > Lachnospirales > Lachnospiraceae > Allocoprococcus. The sequence continues at coordinate 61,027 of USGU01000008.1, forward strand.
GAAGAAGATAGAAGCTGGGAAATATCCGCTTCAGGCATATATTCTTGCATTGTGTGAGACTGGAGATGACCAGTTGGAATTTTATAGTGCAAATATGTTGTATCAGAGCATTGTTTCGACAGAGGATATTTTTGTAGTAGGACTTGCAGAAAGCTATATGGATGCGATTTATCTGGTAGAAGAAATCACAAAAGAAGTGTTTGCGAAGACAGGAGAGGCAGATTTGCGTTCTTATCTTTTACAACAACAGAGATTATATGAGGAAAATAACAAGACAGAGGTGTAGAATATGCTACATATAATTGGATTGATTTTACGAATATTGGGAATTCTTTTACTGGGTATCATAGGACTTCTGTTATTATTTCTTTTCATATTGCTGTTTGTGCCTGTCCGATACGAACTGAAGGCAGAATTTCCGGGAGAACTAAGCAGCGCCAAAGTCAGATTCAGGCTTACGTGGTTGTTACATTTTCTTTCTGCAAGGGTTTACTATGAAGAACAGGAATTTGCGTGGTGGCTTCGTGTGGCATGGAAAAAGTTTCCAAAGATAGAAGAGCCTGACAAAGAAACAGAGGAAGAACCAGATATAAAAAAAGAGCCTGACGCAAAACAAGAGCCAGATGAAAAAGAAACAACGGATATAAAAGGAATATCTGAAAAAACAGAAGTATCTAAAAAATCAACAAAAATCCCGCAAACTGAAGTGGCGGAGAAAACCTGTAAAGAATCTTCTAAAGAAATACCGGAAGATTCCTCGATAAAGTGGACGGAGAGGGAAAATCAGGAAAACAGGAAAAAAGAAAAGAAGTCATCGGTATATGAGCGTCTGAAACGGAAAATCATCACCATCTGGCAGAAGATAAAATGTACTTTTGCAAAGATATGTGGTAAAATAAAAGACATATCAAAGAATATTTCGGATACGAAAGAAGCAATTCAGATTTTTTTGAATGATGAAGTCCATAGAAGTGCATTCCGGAAGGTGAAGAAAGAACTGATTTGGATAAAACGTCTTTTAAAGCCGAAAATCTTTCAAGTCCGTTTAAATTATGGATTTGAAGACCCCTGTCTGACGGGACAGATTTTAGGTTTACTTGGCATGGTTTATCCCTTTGTTGGAGATAATATGGAGATAGAACCGGATTTTGAACAGAAAGTTTTAAAAGGGGATATCCATATAAAAGGAAGAATCCAGATGATTCATCTGGCAGTTTTTGCGGTGAAACTGTTTGTACACAAAGAGACCCGGAAGACAATCATGGAAGTAATACACATGGTTATGAAATAGTACGAAATAGAACATTGAAATAGAACATTATGAATAGAACGATATGTGCGAAAACAGGAGGAAAGAAAATGGCGGCTGAAAAACAATTTAAAGAGACAGTAGAATCCTTATTTTCAGGAATCAACGGTGTGTTATCATCCAAGACCGTTGTAGGAGATGCGATTCATATAGGAGATACCATTATTTTACCATTGGTAGATGTTTCCTTTGGGATTGGGGCAGGTGCGTTTAATGCAGACCACAAAGAAAAAGGATGCGGAGGTCTCGGCGGTAAGATGACTCCGTGTGCAGTGCTTGTGATTCAGAATGGGACAACCCGTCTGGTAAATATTAAGAATCAGGATGCAATCACCAAGATTCTTGATATGGTGCCGGATGTGATTGACCGTGTAAAAGGTCCGAAGGAAGAAAAGATGACAGAGCAGGATGTAGTTGATATTCTGGATGCGGCAGAAAAGGAATAAGCATAGATAGGAGTAATGATATCGGAGTCAAAAGAATATAATTGGAGTAAGAAGCAAAAATCAGGTGATGCCATGAAACGGGTGGTAGGATTTGCGTTATTTTTCATTGCTGTAGGAATCATACTGGGAAGGTTCCTGCCAAGTGATTTTTGCCGGATTTTGATTTGTATCCTATGTTTTGTAGTCGGGTATCAGATGTTTGCCTGTTGAAATCGGAATTTTACTTGAAATTTTCCGGTGAAGTTTTTACTTGAAATCAAATATTTGACTGTAAAAAAGCCTTGCATATGCAGGGCTTTTATGTTATCTTATAAATGTTGCAAAAAAACACGTATGCCGTTAACTTTGGTGCCGGATATCCGGTTTGTATAATGAAGCATACGGAAGTAAAAACCAAATGGAGGAAAAAAACATGAGCGTTATCTCAATGAAACAACTTTTAGAAGCAGGTGTACATTTCGGACACCAGACAAGAAGATGGAACCCTAAAATGGCTGAATACATCTACACAGAAAGAAATGGTATTTATATCATTGACTTACAGAAATCTGTAGGAAAAGTAGATGAAGCTTACAATGCAATTTCTGATATTGCAGCAGAAGGCGGACAGATTCTTTTCGTTGGAACTAAAAAACAGGCTCAGGACGCAATCAAGACAGAAGCAGAACGCTGCGGAATGTTCTATGTAAACGAAAGATGGTTAGGTGGAATGCTTACTAACTTTAAGACAATCCAGAGCAGAATCAACCGTTTAAAAGAAATTGAAACAATGGCTGAAGACGGAACTTTCGATGTATTACCAAAGAAAGAAGTTATCGCTCTTAAGAAAGAATGGGAAAAACTGGAAAAGAACCTTGGTGGAATTAAAGAAATGAAGAAAATTCCAGATGCAATCTTCATAGTTGACCCTAAGAAAGAAAGAATCTGCGTTCAGGAAGCTCATACTCTTGGAATTCCTTTGATTGGTATCGCTGATACAAACTGCGACCCAGAAGAACTTGATTATGTAATCCCGGGTAACGATGATGCTATCAGAGCAGTAAAACTTATCGTTTCTAAGATGGCAGACGCTGTAATCGAAGCTAACCAGGGTGAAACCGGAGCAGATTACGAAGCAGAAGAAGTGGAAGCAGTAGAAGAATCAGTTGAAGAATAATCAATTGTATTAGGAATCAGATGGAGGAATAGATCATGGCAATTTCAGCAAGCATGGTTAAAGAATTAAGAGAAATGACAGGTGCTGGTATGATGGACTGTAAGAAAGCTCTTACAGAAACAAACGGAGATATGGAAGCAGCTGTTGAAGTATTAAAGAAAAGCGGTGCAGCTAAGATGGAAAAGAAAGCTTCTCGTATTGCAGCTGAAGGTATCACTCGCGTTGCATCGAATAACAATGAAGTAGTTGTTGTAGAAGTTAACTCTGAAACAGACTTCGTTGCAAAGAATGAATTATTCCAGAATTTTGTACAGTTAGTAGCTGACAATGCACTTGTTTCAGGTTTAAATGGTGGTTTAAACGGAGAAGATGTAGAAGCTCTTCTTGAAATGAATGGCCTTAAAGATGAATTAATCGATAAAACTGCTACAATCGGAGAAAAATTGTCTGTACGTAGATTTGCTAAAATTTCTGGTGAATGTGTAGCAAGCTATCTTCATGCAGGTGGCAAGATTGGTGTAGTTATTGCAGCAGATGGTGCAACAGGTGTAGAAGAAGTGCTTACCAATATTGCTATGCAGGTTGCAGCTATGAGACCAGAATACATCAGCAGAGATGATATTGCTCCAGAAGCAGTAGCAAAAATGAGAGAAATCATTGTTGACTCTTCATTGAACGATCCTGCTTCCCTTCCAAAACCAGTTTTAAATGATTTGATTAACAAAGCTTGTACAGAAAAACTTTGGAGCGACGAAGACATTGCTATTTACAATGAAAAGAAGAGCAATATGAATTACTTATTCAACTTCCTTTCAAAAGAAGCAAAAGATGTACTTGTAAATTTAGCTATGGCAGATAAAGAAAATATCATGGCAAACAAAATTTTCAATGGAGCAATCGAAGGTCGTGTTTCTAAACAGTTAAAAGAAATCTGCTTATTAGATCAGACTTATGTTAAAGCTGAAGATGGAAAACAGACAGTTGCTGCATATCTTAAGTCAGTAAACAGTGCTCTTGTAATTAAGAACATTGTACGTTTTGAAGTAGGCGAAGGTATGGAAAAGAAAAACGAAGACTTCGCAGCTGAAGTGGCAGCACAGGCTAATATGTAATACAGATTCTGTATTAGATTTCTGCAATGATTAATAACCCTTATGAACGATGGCGACACTGTTTGTAAGGGTTATTTTTATAGAAACTTAAGGAAAAATGAATTGAATGAACAGAAGAACTAATAAATGAGAAGGCGAAACTATGTACATCAGATATTACAAAGAATATTCCAACTATTTAAATCGTGACATGGAGTTTAAGGTTTATGGGCATGCAGGCATTCCGTTTATTGTTTTCCCATGTCAGAATGGACGCTTTTTTGATTTTGAAAATCGGGGAATGATTGATACGGTGGCGGATAAGATTGAGGACGGCAAGCTACAGTTATTTTGCGTAGATTGTGTAGATGAAGAAACATGGAGTGCGGAAGGCGGGGATTACCACGGAAGAATTATGTGGCATGAGCAGTGGTTCCACTATCTCTGCGAAGAATTTCTGCCACGATTACATCAGATTCATAGTGAGACCGATGAAAAATCTTATGTGGGAAAGGTGATGCTGACCGGAGCAAGCATGGGCGGTTATCATGCAGTGAATTTTTATTTAAGGCGACCGGATTTGTTTGGGGGATGTCTGTCTTTAAGTGGACTGTTTCATGCCGGATATTTCTTCCCGAATTATGATGATTTTGATATTTATAACAATTCGCCAGTGGATTTCCTGCCAAATATGTCACCGGACCATCCGTGGGCGGAGAAGTATCGCCAGGGAGAGATTATTACCTGCTGCGGTCAGGGAGCATGGGAAGATGAGGCAAAAGCAGATTCTGGTATTTTAAAAGAACAGTTTGACCGTCTTCACGTTCCGGCATGGGTTGATTTCTGGGGTGAAGATGTAAACCATGACTGGCCTTGGTGGCAGAAGCAGTTTTCTTATTTTATCGAAAAAATTGTTGGATAAATTTGGATATATTGAGAAAGAAGAACACTTTCGAATAAAAAACAGATTGTCATACATACTAATCCTGAAATAAAAATTCAGGAGGCACGTTATGGGACAGTTATCGGAAAAAGAATTAGCTGCATTAAATGACTTACTTGCGGATGAAGAGCTGTTAGTGAAAAAATTCAAAATGCTCGCATCGCATACAAATGATGAAGAAATCAAGAAAAAATATGAACGCATTTCACAACAGCATCAGGGACATTTTGATGCGTTGTACGCACATTTGAAATAGGAGGTCAGGGATATGCAGGAATATCAGGAATATACAGAGAAAGAAATTCTGGCAGACGGTCTGGCGGCTCAGAAGTCAGCAACCAGTCTGTTTAATATGTCGGCAAATGAGTGTGTGCATGACAATGTGAGAAATACAATTTTAAAGATTCTGAATGAAGAACATGTGATTCAGGTGGATGTGTTTGATATGATGCATCAGAGAGGATTCTATGAGACTCCGGCTGCCGAAGAAAAGAAAGTGCAGGATGCAAAACAGAAATATGCAAAATCAGCTCAGAAATAGCTGAAAAACAGTTAAAAATGAAAGAAATAATTGCGGAATATGCTTTGCTTAGCACATTCCGCTTTTAAAATGGTAAAGTGTTAAAGAAAAAGTCTTGGCTTCTGATGAAAAATGTGGTAAAATACTGACTTATAAAAGTGAATGGAGGTATACAGTATGAAAAAAGAAAAAAAGAGCGGGGGCGCACTTTTTGGCGCAGCATTTTTGATGGCAACCTCTGCTATTGGACCAGGATTTTTAACACAGACAGCAAAGTTTACAGGACAGCATTTGGCGAGTTTCGGGTTCGTTATTTTAGCTTCCATCATTTTATCTGCCATTGCACAGATGAACATATGGCGTGTGCTTTGCGTGACAGGACTTCGTGGACAGGATGTAGCGAATAAAGTACTTCCGGGTCTGGGCTATTTTGTGGCATTCATGGTAGCACTTGGCGGTCTGGTATTCAACATTGGTAATGTAGGCGGTGGTGCACTCGGATTTAATACACTGCTTGGAATTCCTACAAAGGCCGGATACATATTGGCAGGCGCTGTAGCAATTGCAGTATTCTTAGTGAAAAATGCAAAATCAGCTATGGATACCTTAACAAAGGTACTGGCAGGAATTATGATTGTGGTTATTCTGGGAATCATTATTGTAGTACAGCCTCCAGTTGGAGATGCATTGAAGAACACCGTTCTTCCATCAGAAAACATGAACACTCTGGTTCCGGCTATCATTACCTTGCTCGGAGGAACCGTAGGCGGTTATATTACCTTCGCAGGAGCACATCGACTGATTGATGCAGGAATTACAGGAGAAGAGAATTTAAAAGAAATCAATAAGAGTTCTATTATGGGAATCGGGATTGCGACAATCGTCCGTGTACTGCTTTTCTTAGCTGTACTCGGAGTTGTTGTAAAAGAAGGAGTTGATTTAAGCACTTCCGGAAATCCGGCAGCGGATGCATTCCGTGCAGGTGCTGGTGAAATCGGTTATCGTTTTGCCGGACTGGTACTGCTTTGTGCAGCGGTTACCTCTATTATAGGTGCAGCTTATACATCCGTATCATTTTTGAAAACCTTCCATCCTGCAATTGAGGAGAACGAAAATAAAGTTATCATTGCATTTATTGCGGTTTCAACTCTTATTATGTTATTAATTGGACAGCCTGCAACTTTACTGGTACTTGCTGGTGCATTAAATGGACTGATTCTTCCAATTACCTTAGGAATCTGTCTGATTGCAGCGAAAAAGAAGAATATTGTAGGGGATTCCTATAAACATCCAGCATGGCTCTGGGTATTGGGACTGATTGTTGTCGTGATTTCAGCTTATCTGGGTGTAACAACATTTATTTCAAATATGAGTTCTCTCTTCTAAGAAGAACTCGCTAAGGAGGTATAGAGAAATGCCTGACATCCGAATTTTAACAGCGGGCGATTCCGCACTTTTGATAGAATTTGGAAAAGAAATCGATCCGGAGACAAACCGGAAAATCACAGCACTTGTGCAATTGATGAGAGAACAGCATATCGAAGGAATTGTAGATGTGATTCCTGCATTCTGCTCTCTGCTCATCAATTATGATCCGAGAGTACTTTCTTATGAAGAATTGAAAGAACGAATGGAACATCTGCTGAAAATGGAAACAAAAACAGAAGCTACAAGGAAACGTATTTTTGAAATCCCGGTGTGCTATGGCGGAGAATATGGACCGGATATTGAAAATATCGCAGAGCATGCAGGACTTTCCGTAGAGGAAGTGATAAAAATCCATTCGTCAAAAGATTACTTAATCTATATGCTTGGATTTTTGCCGGGATTTACTTATCTGGGAGGATTGGATGAACGGATTTATACACCAAGGCTTGCAAGTCCAAGACTGAAGATCCGGGCAGGAAGCGTAGGAATCGGAGGTTCCCAGACCGGTATTTATCCATTGGATTCACCGGGAGGCTGGCAACTGATGGGGCTGACTCCTGTACGGACTTATGACCCGAAAAGACAGACACCGATTCTTGTGGAGGCGGGGGATTATATTCGGTTTATACCTATCGATGAAGAAGAATTCTTACGCATTCAGAAATTAGTGGAAAAAGGTGAATATCAATGTGTTATTCACGAAGGTGAGGTGTAGTATGGGAGTTCGTGTATTAAAAAGCGGAATGCTGACTACGGTTCAGGACATTGGAAGGACTGGTTATCAGAGTCAGGGCTTCAGTGTAGCAGGAGTTATGGATGTGCGTTCTTTTAAGATTGCGAATCTTCTTCTGGATAATCCGGAAAATGAAGCAGTGTTGGAATTCACTTTAATTGGTCCTACTCTGGAATTTACATCCGAAACAATTATTGCAATTACCGGTGGTGATTTTACACCGACGATTAATGGAAAACCGGCACCAATGTATACAGCTATCTATATGCATAAAGGTGACATTCTGGCATTTGGAAGTGCCCGTACTGGAAGCCGTGGATACATTGCATTTTCCAGTTATCTGGAAATTCCGGTTGTGATGGGAAGCAGATGTACCAACATGAAGAGTTCTATTGGTGGATTTAAAGGACGGAAACTGGAAAATGGAGATTATATTAATTTCCGTATTAAACGACGTTATCTTCCATTTTTCCTTTCCAGAAGTCTGGAGCCGGAGGATTTTGGACAAGAGGGAGCAACTCTTAGGGTTATTATGGGACCTCAGGATGATATGTTTTCTAAGCAGGGAATTGATACGTTTCTGAGTACAGAATATACGGTTACCAGTGAGTTCGACCGGATGGGATGCAGACTAGAAGGGGCATTTATCGCACCGAAAACTACTTCCGATATAATATCAGATGGAATTGCATTAGGTTCTGTTCAAGTTCCATCTCATGGAAAACCAATTATTCTGTTGGCAGACAGACAGACTACAGGTGGTTATGCGAAGATTGCAACAGTCGCCTCCGTAGATATTCCAAAGCTTGTTCAGCGCAAAACGGATCATAAGATTCATTTTCAGGCGATTTCCGTTCAGGAAGCACAAAAGCTGTATATGGACGAAATGACGGAATTGGATGATATGCGACACCGGATACATCAGCCATGTAAAGAGGTATTGGAGTGTCGTCTGGTTGCAAAACGACTGACAAGGTTGTTTGACGAGGAGCAATAGATTAGGAAATACACTGAGAAATGTATAGATATATAGCATATAGACATGTAGAAAGGAAGCATAGTAAATGGATTTAGAGAAAATAGAAGGTCTTGTGAACATTATAGAAAATTCTTCACTCACAGAATTTTCTATTGAAGAGGGCGATTTGAAAATCACAATGAGCAAATTAAATCATCCGCCGATTGTGGGTGCAGGAATGATTGCAGCTCCACCCGTAGCACCAGTTGCAGATACAGCAGCACCGGCAGAGGAAGAGGACGAAGAAGATGAAATCTTGTTTATCACTTCACCGATTGTAGGAACATTTTATTCGGCAGCGGCACCGGACATTCCGGCATTTGTAAGAGTAGGTGACCAGGTGAAGGCAGGTCAGACTGTCTGCATTCTGGAAGCCATGAAGTTGATGAATGAGATTCAGAGTGATTACGATTGTGAAATTGAGGCTGTTCTGGTGAGCAATGAACAGAAGGTAGAGTATGGTCAGCCATTATTCAGAGTAAAGAAGTTATAGGAGCAAGGAGGTTGGAAAGATGTTTCAGAAAGTATTAATCGCCAACCGAGGGGAAATCGCAGTCCGGATCATTCGTGCCTGCAGAAATATGGGAATCCGCAGTGTAGCTGTATATTCCAAAGAAGATGCAGGAAGCCTGCATGTGAAGCTTGCTGACCAGAGAATCTGTATCGGAGAAGGACCGGCAAGAAACAGTTACCTGAACATGGACCAGATTATTACAGCAGCGAAAAATATAGGAGCAGATGCCATTCATCCTGGTTTCGGTTTCCTGTCAGAGAACAGTGAGTTTGTTCGTAAATGTCAGGAAAATGGAATTACATTTATCGGACCGGAAGCAGATGTCATAGATAAGATGGGAAATAAATCTCAGGCACGAAAGACTATGATGGAAGCGGGTGTTCCTGTTGTTCCGGGAACAAAAGAACCGGTCTATGATGCTAAGACAGGAAAAGCACTGGCGCATGATATTGGATATCCGGTTATGATCAAGGCTTCTTCGGGCGGTGGCGGAAAAGGAATGCGTGTTGCCCAGGACGAGGAAGAATTTGAATTTCAGTTTAATATGGCGCAGAGAGAATCTGCAAATGCGTTTGGTGATGATACCATGTATATTGAGCGTTTTGTAGAAAATCCACGCCATGTAGAAATCCAGATTATGGCAGATACACAGGGAAATGTGGTAGCTCTTGGAGAGCGTGACTGTTCGGTACAAAGAAATCATCAGAAACTGATTGAAGAGTCTCCGTCTCCGGCAATTACAGAAGAAACCCGGCAGAAGATGAACGAATATGCCATTCTGGCAGCGAAGACGGTTAATTATACCAATGCAGGAACTATTGAATTTATTGTAAGCCCAAAGGGTGAGTTCTTCTTTATGGAAATGAATACCCGAATTCAAGTAGAGCATGGTGTGACCGAGATGGTAACGGGCACCGATCTGATTATTGAGCAGATCCGGGTTGCCATGGGAGAGCCATTGAGCTTTACCCAGGAGGATATCCAGCTTCGCGGTCATGCCATCGAATGCCGTATCAATGCAGAAATACCGGAAAAGAACTTTATGCCAAGCCCGGGGAAGGTGACACATATTCATCTGCCTGCGGGAAATGGTGTGAGAGTAGATACGGGACTTTATGCCGGTTATACCATTCCGTCGGAATATGATTCTATGATAGCCAAGGTAATCGTACATGCCCAGAACCGTGAGCTTGCTATTGCGAAAATGCGGGCGGCTCTGGATGAAATGGTAGTAATGGGTGTCAATACGAATCTGGATTTCCAGTATCAGATTATGTGTAACCCTGTTTTTGTGGCAGGAGAAGCGGATACGGGATTTATTGCCAATATTTTGAAGCTCGGATAAGAGCGGTAGAAGGAGAGAGAACATTGTATCAGATAGATTTAAACTGCGATTTGGGTGAAAGCTTTGGAAATTACAAAATCGGCATGGATGAAGAAGTAATTCCACTGATTTCTTCTGCAAATGTAGCCTGCGGTTATCATGCCTCAGACCCGGTAGTAATGCAGAAAACCATTGCTATGACAAAGAAATTCGGAACAGCAGTCGGAGCACATCCTGGATTTCCAGATTTGATGGGATTTGGAAGAAGAAACTTAAGTGTATCTCCGGCAGAGGCAAAGGCATATACCTTATATCAGCTTGGGGCACTGGAGGCATTCTGCAGAACCCAGGGAGTTAAAATGCAGCATGTGAAACCGCATGGCGCTTTATACAATATGGCGGCAAAGGATTATGACCTTGCCCGTGGAATCTGCGAGGCAATTTATGAATTTGACAAAGATTTAATCGTGCTTGCTCTTTCAGGCGGTGAACTGGTCCGTGCCGGACAGGATATTGGGCTTCGGACTGCATTAGAATTTTTTTCAGACCGTGCGTATGAAGAAGACGGTACTTTGGTAAACCGCAGAAAAGAAGGAGCGGTTATTACCGATGAGGATGAAGCAATCGCAAGAGTTGTGCGGATGATAAAAGAAAACAAGCTTACTGCAATTACCGGAAAAGATATTTCTATTAAAGCCGATTCTGTATGTGTTCATGGAGATGGCGTCAAAGCACTGGAATTTGTGAAAAAAATCCGGGAAAAACTGACAGAAGAACAGATTGCAATTAAGCCTCTTTCCAAAATTGTATCGTAATAAAATAGTATAGATAAATTGGATATCAGGCAGATAAGATATTGAGGTTCAAAAAAGAACTGCATTCTTCATTCATGTGAAATGATGAGGAAGCAGTTCTTTTGACATATACGGTTTCTCTTATAATCGGTTTCTTTTACAATAGAGAAAAAAATCAATATACGTTGGATTATTTACGGACCATATCCCGTGTGATTTCGGAAACAGAATGTGCACCGCACATCTGCATGGTGTCTTTTAACTCTGCACCAATTTTCTCGATGTAAGTCTGTACTCCTTCTGCACCACCGCCATAGGCAGCTACAACGAATGGACGGCAGATAAGCACACCATCAGCACCTAAGGCGAGTGCCTTGAATACATCGGTTCCGGAACGGATACCGCCATCCACGAGAACAGTCATAGAATCACCTACGGCAGAAGCGATTTCTTCCAATACCTCGGCAGTCGCAGGACACTGGTCGAGAACACGGCCACCATGGTTAGATACTACAATAGCAGAAGCTCCGGCTTCTTTGGCTTTCAAAGCACCCTTTACCGTCATGATTCCTTTTACGATAAATGGAATGTTAGAAAGGGAGATGATTTCGCGAAGTTCCTCTACGGATTTACTTCCTGCCGGTGGATTCATATTTTTCAAAAACGGAAGTCCGGCAGCGTCAACATCCATAGCCACTGCGAAAGCGTCAGCGTCAATCACAAGAGAGAGTTTATCTTTAATGGTATCCAGATTCCATGGTTTGATGGTTGGAATGCCGAACCCGTCATTTTCTTTAATTGCTTTAGCGGCTGCCTGCATAACCAGTGGATTGGTTCCGTCACCGGTAAATGCAGCAATTCCACAGGATTTACAGGTGGAAACCAGTATCTGATTATAGGAAATATCATCGTATTTATCGCTGTAATGAAGATTAACCGCACCTACAGGACCTGCAAAAAATGGAAAACGGAATTCTTTCCCGAACAATTTGACAGAGGTATCCGGTTCGCCACCTTCGCAGAGCGTGTCCATGTTGACCCGGATTTCCTGCCATTTATCATAGTTGCGGATAGCAGTATCACCTACACCCTTGGAACCCGGTCCCGGAATCTGGTTGCGGCATGCCTTTCCATTACAGACATTACAGGCTTTACAGTAAGAACCGATACAGCTTCTTGCCTGAAGAAGCATTTCGTTATAATTCATAAGTCGTTCATCCTTTCGAGTAAATTGATATCTTCAGTATAAATAGAAAAGAATCATTTTACAATGGAAATTATTCGTGATAATATAAAAAAACAGCGTATCGAAGTTGAGTAAAATGTTTAGATAAGCGGTTTTGTGTAAGTAGAATTACAGAAAGGCAGTGTGAAGATGAACGAGAATCTGGATTTGAAAGTGATTGCAAGAGTCGAGTCCGGTTTTACCGAAAAATTCGGCATTCCAAGACAGAGCGGTCTGGCAGATACCAAAGCGGAAATCGTATTTGAACCGGAGTACCGGAATGCAGATGCACTTCGGGGAATGGAAGGGTATACACATCTCTGGCTGATTTGGGGATTTTCTATGGTGCAGGAGGAAAAATGGCATCCTACGGTCAGACCTCCAAGACTGGGCGGCAATAAACGGATGGGTGTATTTGCAACCAGGTCTCCGTTTCGTCCCAACCCAATTGGTCTGTCCAGTGTAAAATTGCTGGAAGTGCGGAAAACAGAAGACAGAGGAGTGGTTCTGATTGTGTCCGGTGCAGACTTGATGAACGGAACCCTAGTTTATGATATCAAACCTTATCTGCCTTATGTGGACTGCCACACGGATGCAGTGGGTGGATTTACCGAAGAAACCAAGGCATACGAACTTTGTGTGCAGTGGGAAGCTGCATTTCCTTATGGAGAAGAAAAGAAGCAGGAACTGGTACAGATTCTAAAGCAAGACCCCAGACCGTCTTATCAGGAAGATGCAGAGCGCATTTATGGAATGAGCTATGATGGAATGGAAATCAAATTCCGGGTAGAACATGGAAATTTGATTGTTTTGAAAGTAGAGTTGCAAAGGGATGAGGAGTAAGATGCAGTTTTATATGGCACCTATGGAAGGAATTGGCGGATTTGTGTATCGTAATGCATATCACAAATGTTTTGCATCCTTTGATAAATATTTTCTGCCATTTATTTCACCTAATCCGAAAGGAAAATTTGCGCCATGGGAACTGGCAGATGTGCTTCCGGAACATAACAGAGGCATGTATGCGGTTCCTCAAATCCTTACGAACCGGGCAGAGGATTTTATTCAGACGGCAAAGCAGCTTCAGAGTATGGGATATGACGAGGTAAATCTGAATCTGGGCTGTCCTTCGAAAACCGTGGTTGCAAAGGGACGGGGCGCGGGTTTCCTGAAAGAGCCGGATAAGCTGAACCGCTTTTTAGAAGAAATCTTTCAGACACTGGATATGAAGATTTCGATTAAAACTAGAACCGGGTTCTGGAATTCGGAAGAATTCGAAGAACTACTCAGAATTTACAATCAGTATCCTTTAGAAGAACTGATTATACACCCAAGAGTACAGAAGGATTATTACAAGAATCAGCCGGACTGGCAGATTTATAAAGAAGCAAAACAGGAAAGTAAAAATCCGGTCTGCTATAATGGGGATATTTTTTCAAGAGAAAAATATCAGGAATGGAGACAGCATTTTCCAGAGGAAGATACAGTGATGTTAGGAAGAGGTGTATTATTCTCACCAGATATACTTGGAAAAATAAAAGAAGACAGGCATTACGGAAAAGATGTTTACAGACAGTTTCATGATACACTTTTGGAAGGATATCTGCAGACCATTCATGGGGAGCAGAATGTAATTTTCAAAATGAAAGAATTATGGAATTATGCTTTTCATGGAATGAAGAATCCAGATGCTGTCCAGATACAACGAATCAGACACGCATCCAGTCTGGCAGAATACGAAGAGGCAGTGAAAATGTTTTGGATGCAGACAAATTGCGGATAATATGGAAATTACAGAGTGAATCTGATTTTATAGATGCATTTACCGATTGAATTTTAGAAAAAGGGATGAAAGAAGCAAATGAAGAAACTAAGTATAAAAAGTATGATTTTATTGGTGTTAACCGCGTTGATATGGGGGATGGCATTTGTAGCACAAAGTGTTGGAATGAATTATATCGGACCTTTTACCTTTAACTGTATCCGTTCTATTATGGGAGGCCTTGTACTGATTCCGTGTATTTTGTTTTTTGACAAACGTGAGAAAGGTGAAGCAAAGCAAGAAAAGAAAGAAGACACTAAAACGCTGCTGATTGGTGGAATCTGCTGTGGCCTTGCACTTTGTATAGCGTCAAATCTCCAGCAGATTGGTATTAAATATACGACGGTAGGAAAAGCTGGATTTATTACAGCACTTTATATTGTTCTGGTTCCGATTTTCGGGATTTTCCTCAGAAAGAAAGTATCTGGACGTGTATGGCTCAGTGTGGCAATTTCAGTTGTGGGATTATATTTATTATGTATTACAGATGAATTCCGGATTGGAAAGGGTGATTTCTTTGTATTACTTTGTGCACTGGTCTTTACCATTCATATTTTAGTGATTGATTATTTTTCCCCTAAGGTAAATGGAATCAAATTGTCCTGCATCCAGTTTCTGGTGGCGGGAATTTTGTCCGGTGTTCCGATGCTTATCAGTGAAAAGCCATCCATTTCCACGATTTTAGCAGCCTGGGCACCTCTGTTGTATGCTGGAATTATGTCCTGTGGTGTCGGCTACACGCTTCAGATTGTAGCCCAGAAGGATGCGGATCCGACGATTGCTTCGCTGATTCTTAGTCTGGAGTCGGTATTCTCTGTTCTGGCTGGATGGCTCATTCTTGGACAGACACTTGCCGGCAAAGAAATTGTGGGATGTGTGCTGATGTTTGCAGCCATTATTTTAGCCCAGCTTCCAACCCAAAACCAGGAGTGCAGTAAACAATAATTGGCTTCACTTTTGAAGTTATCTATGCTATAATGTACGAAGAAATTGAGACGGGAGCAAAGACATATGAAAAGAGTTCTTTTAAAATTAAGTGGAGAAGCCCTTGCAGGCGATAAAAAGACAGGATTTGACGAAGCAACATGTATCGGTGTTGCCAGACAGGTGAAAGAGATAGTGGATCAGGGCATCCAGGTTGCAATTGTGACCGGAGGCGGAAACTTCTGGAGAGGCAGAACCAGTGAGACCATTGACCGGACAAAGGCTGACCAGATTGGAATGCTTGCGACAGTTATGAACTGTATTTATGTATCCGATATTTTCCGTCATGTAGGGATGAAGACAGAAGTGTTCACACCTTTTGTATGTGGAGCATTTACAACACTGTTTTCCAAAGATGCGGCTGTAGAAGCATTGAATGAGGGAAAGGTTGTATTCTTCGCAGGCGGAACAGGACATCCTTATTTTTCTACAGATACCGGGGCAGTTCTTCGTGCAATTGAAATCGAAGCAGATGCAATGCTTCTTGCGAAAGCAATTGACGGTATTTATGACAGCGACCCGAAGGTGAATCCGGAAGCAAAGAAATACAGTGAGATATCTATACAGGAAATGTTGGATAAGAAGCTTATGGCAGTGGACCTTACAGCAACCATCCTGTGTATGGAAAATAAAATGCCAATGTTGGTATTTGGATTAAATGAAGAAAACAGCATTGTAAATACCATGAGTGGTAAATTTAACGGTACTAAAGTGACCGTATAAGAAATGTGCAGAACAGAAAGAATGCAGATAGCAGGAGGAAATTGAAAATGAATGAAAAAATCAAAGTGTATGATGATAAAATGCAGAAAACATTAAACAGTCTTGACGGGGAACTCGGAACCATCCGTGCAGGCCGTGCCAATCCGAATATTCTGAACAGACTTACCGTAGAATATTATGGTTCACCAACACCAATCCAGCAGGTGGCAAATATTTCTGTTCCAGAACCAAGATTAATTCAGATTCAGCCATGGGAGAGGAAGATCATCCGTGATATCGAGAAAGCAATTCAGATGTCAGATATCGGAATCAACCCTACAAATGATGGAAATGTAATCCGTCTTGTATTCCCGGAACTGACAGAGGAACGAAGAAAAGAATTAGTAAAAGATGTTAAGAAAAAAGGAGAAGCAGCCAAGGTTGCAATCCGTAATATCCGTCGTGACGGAAATGATGCCTTTAAGAAGTTAAAAGGTACAGAAATTTCAGAAGATGAAATCAAAGATTTGGAAGATGAACTTCAGAAACTTACTGATAAATATATCAAAGAAGTAGAAAATGCAGTAGATGCCAAATCAAAAGAAGTAATGACAGTATAAGAGAATACAGGGAGGGGCAGTAAGAGTACGGGCCCCTCTTTTCGTTACCAGATATAAGATGAAAAGGAGTTATTTATCTTTTCGCTTATCAATTACAGAGACTGATTCTGAGGAAAGGGAAAGACAATGAATGTACCACAGCATATAGCGATTATTTTGGATGGAAACGGACGCTGGGCGAAGGCAAAAGGAATGCCACGTAATTATGGACACACACAGGGAAGTAAGAATGTAGAAAAAATCTGTGAAGTGGCATATAAGATGGGAGTCAAGTATTTAACCGTATACGCATTTTCTACTGAGAACTGGAAACGCCCGGAAAGTGAAGTCAATATGTTAATGACGCTTTTGCGGAATTATATGAAAACCTGTCTGAAATCAGCAGAGAAGAACCGGATGAGAGTACGTGTGATTGGAGATAAAACCGGACTGGATGCGGATATCAGAGGTAGAATTCAGGAATTAGAAGAAGCGTCTAAGAATAACGATGGACTGAACTTTCAGATTGCGATTAATTACGGAAGCCGTGATGAAATGATTCGTGCCATGAGGAAGATGTCGCAGGATTGTGTGGATGGAAAACTTCAGCCTGAGAATATTACGGAAAGTATTTTTGAAAATTATCTGGATACGCATGGCATTCCGGATCCCGACCTTCTTATCCGCACCAGTGGTGAATTAAGATTGTCGAATTACCTGTTATGGCAGCTTGCGTATACAGAATTCTATTTTACAGATGTACCGTGGCCGGATTTTACAAAAGAAGAATTAGAAAAGGCAATCGCTCAATATAATAATAGAGACCGGCGCTATGGGGCAATAAAGGAGGAAGACTAATGTTTAAAACCAGATTAATCAGCGGAATTGTGCTTGTCATTATTGCTTTTATCACAATTTACTCTGGTGGTCCATTACTTTGGATTACTTTATGCGGCATTAGCTTAATTGGATTGAATGAGTTGTATAAAGTCATTAAGATTGACAAAACCTTACCTGGAATTGCAGGATATTTGGCTGCCTTGGTTTATTATCTCCTTTTACTTGGAGGAATTTCCATAGACCCGATGCTGTTTGTGATTGCGGTGTTAGTGGTGTTTATGTTTGTATATGTGTTTGCATTTCCCAAATATGTATTCGAACAGATTAGTGGTGGATTTTTTGGAGTTTTCTATGTGTCAGTGATGCTGTCTTTCATTTATCAGACAAGAATGAGAGCAGATGGACTTGTTCTTGTACCACTTGTTTTCTTATGCTCGTGGGGATGTGATACTTGTGCATACTGCGCAGGTGTCTTATTTGGAAAGCACAAAATGGCTCCGAAACTTAGTCCGAAGAAATCCATTGAAGGTGGAATTGGAGGACTTGCAGGCGCTGCCCTTCTCGGTGCTTTGTATGCACTTGCAGTGAATCATTGGGGCGGAGGTAATGTGCCGCCGCTGGAATACGCAGTCATTTGTCTGATTGGCGGTATGATTTCCATGGTAGGGGATCTTGCCGCATCTGCGATTAAACGAAACCATGAGATTAAGGACTATGGTACTTTAATCCCGGGACATGGCGGAATCTTAGACCGGTTTGACAGCGTTATTTTTACGGCACCTGTCATTTATTATCTTGCAGTTCTGTTACTGTAAGCTGGTGTTGTAATGGAGGAAGAAATGAAGAAAATAGCAATACTTGGGTCAACAGGTTCCATTGGAACCCAGACTCTGGAAATCGTAAGAGCAAATAAAGATATTGAAGTCCTTGGTCTGGCGGCTGGAAGTAATATCAGTCTGCTGGAAGAACAGATTCGGGAATTCCATCCGAAGAAGGCTGCGGTGTGGAACGAGGAAAAAGCAAAAGAACTTCAGGTGAAGGTTTCAGACTTATCCGTAGAGATTTTAACAGGGATGGAGGGTCTGATTGAAATTGCACAAATGGAAGAAACAGAGATTCTTGTAACAGCCATTGTGGGTATGATTGGAATTCGTCCGACGATTGCGGGCATGAAAGCAGGGAAGGATATTGCCCTTGCCAATAAGGAGACTTTGGTAACAGCAGGGCATATCATTATGCCTCTTGCAAAAGAATGTGGGGTGCAGATACTTCCGGTGGATAGTGAGCATAGTGCAATTTTCCAGTCTTTACAGGGAAATGAACAGAACAAAATCCACAAGATTCTGCTTACTGCATCCGGTGGTCCGTTCCGTGGAAGAAAAGAAGAAGAATTAATGAATATCCAGGTAGAGGACGCATTAAAGCATCCAAACTGGACGATGGGAAGAAAAATTACCATAGATTCTTCAACTTTGGTAAATAAAGGATTGGAGGTCATCGAAGCAAAATGGCTCTTTGATGTTTCGGTGGATAATATTCAGGTAGTTGTGCAGCCACAGAGTGTGATTCACTCTATGGTTGAGTATGAGGATGGTGCAGTGATTGCACAGCTTGGAACACCGGATATGAAGCTGCCGATTCAATATGCTCTCTATTATCCGAACCGGAGATTTTTATCTGGTGACAGACTGGATTTCTGGTCTATGGGACATCTGGATTTTGAAAAGCCGGATACGAATACTTTCTATGCTTTGGAATTGGCATATGAAGCAGGTCGTGAGGGCGGAAGTCTTCCAACTGTATTTAATGCGGCAAATGAGCTGGCAGTCAGCCAGTTCCTGAACCGGGAAATCAAATATCTTGAAATTACGGAAATTATTGAGGATTGTATGCGTTCCCATCACAACATTGCTAATCCTTCAGTGGAGCAGATATTGGAAACTGAAGCAGCAACATATGAACGCATTCTCAGCAGGAGGTAACTGAAAATTTCATGGGAATTATAATTGCAATTTTATTATTTGGCTTTATTGTTTTCTTCCACGAGTTAGGACATTTTCTTGTGGCACGAAAGAATGGGATTACTGTGCATGAGTTCTGGATCGGCATGGGACCTACTTTAGTCCATAAGCAGGTTGGAGCGACAGACTACTGTTTGAAGCTTCTTCCGCTTGGCGGTGCCTGTGTGATGGGCGAAGATGACGCCGAGGATATGTCAGAGGGAAGCTTTAACAGTAAATCTCCATGGAGGAGACTTTCGGTCATTGTGGCAGGACCTTTCTTCAATTTTATTCTTGCATTTCTGTGTGCAGTCATTTTTATTGCATGTGTAGGCTTTGACAAACCAGTTATCAACCGGGTAAGTGAAGGAACACCAGCAGCGGAAGCTGGACTGGAATCCGGAGATGTGATTGTAAAATTGAATAATAAATCAATTCATATTTTCAGAGAGATTTCACTGTATAATCAGTTCCATCAGGGAGAAGCAACTGAAGTCACATACGAAAGAGACGGGGTACGCCATACGGTATTACTTACTCCGCAGAAAGACGAAAGTGGATATTATATTTTCGGAATTGTCAGTGGAGGCTACGAAAAGGGAAATGTCTTTGAAGTATTAAAATACGGTGTCTATGAAGTGAAATACTGGATTGACATGACGCTGGAAAGCCTTGGACAGTTATTGACACGTGCGGTAGGTGTAGACCAGCTTTCCGGACCGGTCGGGGTGGTAAGTGCTGTGGATGAAACTTATCAGCAAAGTAAAAGCGATGGAGTATATTATGTATTTTTAAATATGCTTCGTATTGCAATTTTGCTTTCCGCAAATTTAGGGGTAATGAATTTACTGCCTATTCCTGCGCTGGATGGTGGAAGAGCATTGTTTCTGGTTATTGAACTTATCAGGGGAAAGCGTGTTCCAGCGGAAAAGGAAGGCTATGTCCATTTGGCAGGTATGGTATGTTTACTTTTACTGATGGCGTTTGTAATGTTTAATGATATTAAGAGAATATTTTTCTAAATAAAGGCAGGCGGATGAAAATGCGTGAGCAATTAACAGAAAGTGATGTAAAGAAAATCCAGGAAGAAATTGAATACCGTAAGCTTGTGGTAAGAAAAGAAGCCATTGAGGCAGTGAAAGAAGCACGAGCTCATGGAGACCTCAGTGAAAACTTTGAGTATCATGCTGCAAAAAAGGATAAGAACCGTAATGAAAGCCGGATTCGCTATCTTGAGAGAATGTTAAAGACAGCAGAAATTGTTTCCGATGCATCAGAGGATGGTGTAGTCGGAATCAATAACCGTGTAACCGTATATTTTGTTGAGGATGACGAAGAGGAAACCTATAAGCTTGTGACTTCCGTGCGTGGAAATTCGCTGACTGGCTATATCAGTATAGAATCTCCGATTGGAAAAGCAATTTTAGGACACAGGGTTGGCGATACGGTCAGTGTTACCGTGAGCGAAACCTATTCTTATGATGTGGAAATACGTGAGATTGTCAACAGCCATGATGATGAAGATGACAAAATCAGGTCTTATTAGAGTTAGAATATTAGAACGCAAGAAGGGAATATGTGAATCATATTCTCTTTTTTTAGTTTGCGCGCCATGGGCGCGTTCTAACGGGTGCAAGTCCCGAACATGCCCAGATAGTGGGAAGTGTATAGCTGAACAGCAAGGGTGTCCATCGCGAGGTGGAATCTGAAGGAAGCTGTAAGCAAATCTCTGGTCCGACGGACAGAAATCACATATAAGGCTAGGCTATGAGAGATAAGTTGGCTAAAAGCAACGAAGTCTAATAACTATCACTTTTGTAGTAGCAGAGTAAATGTGGCGGATATATGGAGAGAAAGAGCGTGCACCTTAAGCGTGGAGGTCTCACAGAGG
>USGU01000009.1 GCA_900554415.1 uncultured Lachnospiraceae bacterium
AACAACTTTTCGCTTATTTCGGTCTTGATCCGGCAGTAAAACAATCCGGAAAATTTGAAGGTACCAAGGTTCAAATGTCTAAGCGTGGGTCTGCCATAGCCAGACGTGTGATTCACACGTTAACCCTACAAAGCATCAGTATCTCCCGTAATGGAGAAGCTAAAAATTCAGTCCTTCGTGAATACTATCTCAAGAAGTGTGATTCAAAACCAAAGCTCGTAGCAATGGGTGCTGTTTCACATAAAGTATGTAACATTATATTTGCGATACTCAGAGACAGCAAACCATTTAAAATCATTGCTCCACAGGAGCATATCAAACAATACAATACTGCCAAATGCGACATGGCTGCATAAAATACTGTAAACCCAAAGAATCAATATCTTTCAAAAAACGATATTTTCACCAAGGGAAAAGTCTACCCTTTTTTAGGCAAAAAATATTTTTTGTTTATCTATTGACATTTATTAGCTGGACTTGCGTGATAGTTTGTATTGTGTTGAGTATATAGTTTGAAATTGCTTTCCGCGACACGAGTAATTCAATCACAATATAATTAGTTCAAAATTGAACAAAAAGAATTATAGTTCGTTTTTGAACTAAAGTCAAGCACAAATTGAAAAAAATAAAATTGGCAATAATTATGCGGCATAAGGATACGAAACATGCTTTGCTTCACACAAAAAAGCCAGTACAGAAAATGTATCCTCATACATTTTTTGTATCTGGCTTTCAGTGAAACCTTTTATGTAGTTTATATGATGCTGAGACCTAAACCTAAACTATGATGCTGAGCATAAACCTAAACCTAAACCATGGTGCTTGCGACTATTTTTCTACCCCTGCTTTTTTCCAAGGTCCATGAAGATAGAAGCGGATAGACAGTATAGTGGATACGCACCATCCGATTGGCCATGCGCACCAGATTCCGGTTGCGCCAAGTGCAGTCTTTGAGAAGACAAATGCAAGTACCACACGGAGAATCAAGTCTGTAAAGGTTGCTATCATAAAGTTCTTCATCATACCTGCGCCTCGCAGAATACCATCGGCCACTAACTTGGCAGATACAACAAAGTAGAATGGTGACAGGATTCGTAAGTACATAATTCCGGTGTGCAGAGCGGTCTGGGTCGGAGCATCCAGAAAAAGCTTCAGCACAATATTTCCACCGAAGAAATACAGGAGGAACAAAGGCAGGCTGAGTGCCCATACCAGCTTGACACCAACACCAAAGCCCTGCCTTACACGGTCCAATTTTTTTGCTCCAAGGTTCTGGGCGGTGTAGTTGGAAATACCATTTCCAAGGGTGGTAAATGAAGTAATTACTAAGTTATTCAATTTAACGGCTGCGGAATATCCTGCCATAACCGGTGCACCGAATCCATTGATGATACTCTGGATTGCAATATTTCCAAGAGAAATAAAGCTCTGCTGCAGAGTACTTGGAACAGCAATAATGATAATCTGTTTTAAAATCTGCGCGTCAAAGATTGGAGCCTTTTCCTTGCCCTCGATTTTGGCAAGCCTGCGGAATACCACGGTCATGGCCAGAATACAGCTTACACCCTGACAGAGGAAGGTTGCCCATGCCACACCGGCAACACCCATGTGAAATGCAGTTACAAACCAGATATCTACTGCGATATTGGATAGAGAGGAAACTGCAAGGAAATAGAATGGCGTTTTCGAATCTCCAAGTGCTGAGAAAATACCGGTTGCAATATTATAGAAGAATACAAACGGAAGTCCCCATGCGTAAATATCCAGATATAATTTAGAGTCTGAAAATACTTCATCAGGAGTACGGATTAAACGAAGCAGAGTACCGGAACCGCCAACTCCGATAAGCATTAATATAGCACATACGATGGCACTGAAAATACATGCGGTATAGACGGCAGTTTTCATTCCTTTGAAATCCTTTGCACCGAAAAGCTTCGATACAATGACGGAACATCCCATATTACATCCGAAGGCAAATGCAATGAAAATCAGTGTAATTTCATAACTGTTTCCTACGGCAGCCAGTGCGTTTTCACCGATAAATTTTCCGGCTACTAAGCTGTCTGCGATATTATATAATTGTTGGAAAATGATACTGCCAAACAATGGCATGCAAAATTTAAAAAGTACGGTCTGCGGATTTCCCACAGTCAAATCCTTATTCATTTTCGTGAGCCTCCAATTCTTTGATACTTTCCATAATCATTCTGACGCATCCGTCAATACCGAATTTACTGCTGGAAAGCATGAAATCATAACTTTCCGGTTCCGCCCATGCGGTATCAGCATAAAATTCAAAGAACTGTTTTCGCATACGGTCAATGTGTTTGATTCGATGAGCAGCTTCCTTTTCGGTCAACTGATTTCGCTTCATCACACGTTTTACTTTATCTTCCTTATCTGCATAGATAAACAGAGAAATCCGTTTGTCCTTCGGGATAATCGCAGGAGCACAGCGGCCGATGATAACACATGGTCCCTGTCCGGCAATCTGTTCAATAACAGCTTTCTCAGCATTGTAAGCCTGCTGGCTTTCAGAATAGAAAGTATTTCCGATTCCGGCCATATCCGAATAAGGATTACCGCTCAGAAATTGAATGCTGTTGATTGGAGATTCATCCACTTTTGCGATAAAATCTTCACTTAAGCCGGACTCCAGTGCAGCCTTTTTAATCAGCAGTTTATCGTAACACGGAATGCCAAGTTCCGTTGACAGCTTTTCACCGATTTCACGTCCACCACTTCCATACTCTCGTCCTATACAAATAATACTTTTCATAATAAAGACACCTCTTT
Source organism: uncultured Lachnospiraceae bacterium (assembly GCA_900554415.1). Classification (GTDB taxonomy): domain Bacteria; phylum Bacillota; class Clostridia; order Lachnospirales; family Lachnospiraceae; genus Allocoprococcus. Next base: position 2,800 of record USGU01000009.1, read on the forward strand.
TGATTCGTTCCTATAATATTTTTGATTTGCTTCTATAATAGGTAACATATTTGCGAGTCAAAATATTGTTTTTTGACATCGGGTGTATTATAATCGGTTACAAGACATGTGTAAAATATCTATTTTATAGTTTTGATATATGTATTTGATATATAAGGGGTTGCCATGAATATTAGTTATGACTATTACAGAGTATTTTATTACGTTGCAAAATATAAAAGCTTTACAGGAGCGGCAAAGGCACTTTACAACAATCAGCCAAATATCACCCGCATGATGAAAAAGCTGGAGGAGGAGCTGGGATGTGCATTGTTTGTAAGGCAGAGACACGGCATTCTGCTGACACCGGAAGGTGAAAAACTGTATGCACATATTTCCATAGCATTTGAACATATTTTAGATGCGGAAGAAGAGATTGCCAGAGACAGAGGCTTGCAGTCAGGAATTGTGACGGTAGGGGCAAGCGAAATTGCCCTGCACTGCGTATTGCTTCCGGTTCTGAAGCATTTCCGGAAAAATTATCCCGGCATCCGTGTGCGGATTGCGAACCAGTCCACACCGCAGGCGATTGACTTGGTAAAGAAAGGACTGGCGGATTTCGCCATTGTCACAGAACCCTATGAACTGCCCGCAGGATTCTGTACCAAAGTTCTGAGAAGCATTCAGGAAGTGCCTGTTTGCAGCACCGCATTTTCTCTCACCACAGGCTCATCCCTGACCGATGAACAGCTTCAGAAATATCCACTCATTGGGTTGGGCGAGCAGACGGGTTCCTTTGCCTTTTACTCCAGCTTTTTTAATCAGATGGGATTATCCTTCACACCGGATATAGAGGCGGCCACCTCAGACCAGATTCTGCCGATGATAAAATCAGATTTGGGAATCGGCTTTGTGCCGACAGATTTTCTGGAAAAAGAAAATATGGAACATCTGATTATATTAAATATGAAACCGCCCATTCCGAGCCGGAATATCTGTATGCTGAAACGGAAAGATATGCCCCTTAGTATTGCGGCTTCTGAGCTGGAGCAGTTAATCTTAAATAATTAAGCTTAGGACATAAGGCATAGGATTCCTTTACCGTTTCTTAGCCACAACAAGTTTAATGAAAAACTATCCAATCTGCACGATATATGTTATATTATGGATTAGTTAGCACGCATACGATTCAGCAAAATGGAAATAGATATTTACAATTACAAATAGTAGGAGGACGAATATATGTCAGCATTAGAAATAACAAAAGAAAACTTTCAGAAAGAGGTTCTCGAAAGCGAGAAACCGGTTCTTATCGATTTCTGGGCAACATGGTGTGGACCATGTCAGGCAGTAGGACCAATTGTAGAAGAAATTGCAGAAGAAAGAAGCGAAGTGAAAGTTTGTAAGGTCAATGTAGATGAACAGCCGGAGCTTGCGGTAAAGTTCCGTGTTATGAGCATTCCAACACTGATTTTAGTAAAAGGCGGTGTAGAAGCAGACCGCGCAGTAGGAGCAAGACCAAAAGAAGAAATACTTGCGTTTTTAGGACTGAAATAAAATAAGTAGCAATAAAAAGAACAAATACAATCAGAATAAAACCTTTTTAAGTAGGACAGCATAGGAGAGAGTTGAGATGAAGGGTGTGACTTTGCAAAAGCAAATATTAATTGTAGAAGATAATGCAATCAATAGAGAATTGCTGAAAGAAATATTGTCCAACCAATATAGTGTGCTGGAAGCGTCAAATGGAAAAGACGGATTAGAACTTTTGCGAAGCCACAAAGAAGATGTGGCACTGGTTCTTTTGGATGTGATGATGCCGATTATGGATGGGTATACTTTTCTGGAAATCGTGAAATCTGATTCGGAATTATCATTGATTCCCGTGATTGTTACCACGCAGAGCAACAGCGAAGAAGATGAGGTAAATGCACTATCACATGGTGCTACTGATTTTGTGCCAAAGCCATATAAACCCCAAGTGATTTTGCACAGAATCGCCAGCATTATCAATCTGAGAGAAACTGCGGCAATGGTAAATCAGTTCCAATATGACTCATTGACCGGGCTACAGAATAAGGAATTTTTCTATCGTAAAGTTGAGAAAATACTAAGACGGGATTTGGACAAAACGCATTATATTATCTGTTCTGATGTGGAGAATTTTAAACTATATAATGATTTGTTTGGAATGGCAGCAGGAGATGAACTGCTGAAACAGATAGCGGTGCAGCTTAATGAAATGGTAGGTGGGAAGGGAATCTGCGGCAGGCAGGGAGCAGACCGTTTCATGTGTCTGTCTGAAAATGCGGACATATGCAGCGTAGCGAAGCTTGGAAAATTTACAGAAGAACTGAATCAGGCTGTGGGCGGACATGTAGTAATTAAATGGGGGATTTACGAAATCAAAGACCGGAATGTCAGCGTAGAACAAATGTGTGACCGGGCGTTTCTGGCGGCTGAGCGAATTAAAGGACAGTATAAGAAAAATGTTTCCCTGTATGATGACGAATTGCGAAACAGAATGCTGCGAGAGCAGGCTCTGACCGAAATTATGGAAAATGCACTTGCAGAAGAACAGTTTGAAGTGTATTTACAACCAAAATATAAATTAGAAGGCGAACTGTTGGCTGGAGCAGAAGCATTGGTACGCTGGAATCACCCGGAACTTGGCTTTATTTCGCCGGGCGACTTCATTCCGCTGTTTGAAAAGAACGGATTTATTACACAGCTTGATTTGTATATATGGGAGAAGGTTTGCAAAATACTGAAAAGCTGGGAAGAAAAAGGCTATCCGCTGATTCCGGTATCAACAAATGTATCCAGAGCAGATATTTACCAGATAGATTTGGTGGAAACGATGAAAGGGTTGGTTGAAAAATACCAGATTAATCCGGCAGTATTACACATCGAAATTACCGAAAGTGTTTATACGGAAAATGCGGCTCAAATCATTAATACAGTTGACCGGCTCCGCAAAGCAGGATTTGTGATTGAAATGGATGACTTTGGAAGCGGCTATTCTTCCTTAAATATGTTAAATAAGATGAAACTGGATATCCTGAAGCTGGATATGAAGTTTATCCAGAGCGAGATTGCCAAATCTGTAGAACAGGGAATCCTGCATTTTATTGTCGGACTGGCAAGATGGATGGGATTAACCGTAATTGCAGAAGGGGTAGAAACCAGAGAACAGCTGGAGCGGCTGAGAGAAATCGGCTGCGACTATGTACAAGGATATTTCTTTTCAAAACCAATTCCACAGAAAGAATTTGAAGAGTTGCTGCAGAAAGCACCGATTCTGAAAATGCGTCTCAACCGAAATCTGGAATGTGATGATTTACATACGCAGAGAATTCTGATTGTAGACGAAGATTTAGAGTACCGCAGCATGGTACATAGAATCTTTGAAGGGCAATTTGAAGTAGAAGAAGCATTTTCGGCAGAAGAAGTATTTGCACAGATGCAGAAACATAAAAGGGGATTTTCAGTGATTCTTCTGAGTATGACACTTCTAAATGAGGAAAGCTTTCGTATCTTAGAAGAAATCAGGAACTTTCGTGAAGCGTGGAAGATGCCGGTGCTGGCAACGGCTGACGAGGGAGAATACTCACAAATGCTGGAAGAAAGGGCGATGAAATGCGGAGCGGATGATTTCGCATGGAAACCGCATACTGAATATTCCTTACATAAACGAGTGTCCAGACTCATGGGATTGAACGTAAGCAGGGAACGGCAATATCAATTAGAAAGCGAAGCATGCATGGATTATGAAACCGGTCTTTATAATAGGAGAGGATTCGATATTGCAACAGGACAGCTTCGCAAAGAAGACCTTCCACTTGCAGTATATGTGTTTGAACTGGAGAAAAATAAAAAACTCCGGGGACAAGACAGGGAGAAGACAGAAGAACAGATTCCCAGACGATTTAGTAAGATATTGAAACAGCACACACGCAACGGTGATATACTGGCACGCTATGAAGGAGAAGAATTTATCGTTGTTTTAAAACGGGTTCAAAATGATGAAATTGCAGTGCGCAAAGGAGAAGAAATCTGTAAAGCATTTTACGAAGAATTGGAAGAAAAAGATTCTGTAAAATGTTCCGTAGGGATTGCTTTGTGCACCGAAGAAGAAATGATATCAGGAAAATTAATCCGACGGGCAGATGAAGCATTGATTCATGCAAAGAAAAGTGGTGGCTGTCTGATGTGGAAACAGTAGGCAGTTTGTCAGGAAGGTTGTCCTGCCAGAGGACAATATTAAAAATCGGACGTACATATCGAAAAATGTCGAAAGGTGAAATAGAATGCCGAAAAACCTTGACTATTAGGAGAGAAAAGGTATACTATTACATAGTTCGCATACGGATTAAAAAATAGGGTTTAGACAAATAAGCAAAAACAAAGTCGAATGTTAGAAGGACAGTAAAGGAAGGCAAGTGAGTAATTCGATGTGCTGGAGGTTTGCTATATAATCGATTTGTCTTTGCTTTTTTGTTTTTAACCCTAATTATGGTGCGAAAAGATACAAGCGTACTTGAAATGGGAACTAAAACAGAACAGGGAACTGTTTTGTTTACACCACTTGAAAAGAAGTAAATCACAAAATTGAAAAAGAATTATGAGAGGATGAAACCTACCCAATTTTCGTGGGGGGGGGGAAAAAAAACAATGAATAGAGGAAATGAGAATAATATGAACGTGAATCGTACAAAGCAGAACAGTACGCCAAATATCAGATGGATGCTGGTCGTGTATGATTTGATTGTGTATGCAGCAGTAGCAGTAATACTGTTGGTTCTGTATGGAGGAATGGATAAATTATCAACTACAGGAATACTTCAACAAGTAGGTCTTTCTGTTCTGTGTATTTTCACAGCACGTCTAATAGGTAAAATTTACGGGCAAGTATGGAGATATGGTGGGATTCAGTGTTATATCCGCTTGCTGTTTACTGACTCTATCGCTTTTGTTGCCTATCTGTGTCTAGAGTTATTACTTCCAGTTCAAAAAATTACATTTGCCAGAATGCTTTCGCTTGTCTGCCTCAATCTCTTAGGAGCCTTAGCAATTCGTATGATGTATCGCTACGCATATAAATGTGGAAACCAGGAGACAACAAGAGGAAAAATTCTTTCTACATTATTACATATGTTTTCTGGTATAGAAGCAGGAAATGAAAAAGAAGTTCAGAAAATCAAAGTTGCAATTATTGGTGCGGGACGAGTTGGTGTAAGTCTGGCGGAAGAACTTTTAAATAATGAGGAAGCAGCATATATTCCGAGATGTTTTATAGATATTAACAAAGAAAAAGTTGGACGTGAAATTCATGGAATACCGGTTTGGTCAGAAGACGAAGCAACATTTAACAAACTGGGAGAATTTGAAGTACAGGAGATTATTTTTGCAATCCCGTCAATGGATGCAGACAAGAAGAAAGCTCTTTATGAATATTACAAAAATGCAGGATATAAATTGAAAGTTTATGATTATCCGACTATGTATGCAGCAGGAGGAAAGAGACATCTTAGAGAATTTGATATAGAAGAACTTTTATTTAGAAAACCTTTGGTTGTTTCGGATGAACGTACCAATGCATATTACAAAGATAAAGTCGTACTGATTACAGGTGGTGGCGGTTCTATTGGGTCAGAACTGTGCAGACAGTTGGCCAAGATGAATCCGAAGAAGATTATTATCTTAGATATTTATGAAAATGGTGCATATGATGTTCAGCAGGAATTGAAGATTGCCTATGGAAATAAACTGGATTTGCAGATTGAAATTTGTTCTATCACTCATAGAAAAGCTCTTGAAAGAGTATTTGAAAAATATCATCCACAGATTATTATCAATGCAGCCGCTCATAAGCATGTTCCTTTGATGGAGCATAACTGTGTAGAAGCTATTTACAACAATGTATTTGGAACACAGAATCTGGTAGAGCTTTGTGAGGAGTATGGTGCAGAACGCTTTATGATGGTATCAACGGATAAAGCAGTTAATCCTACAAATGTTATGGGTGCAACTAAGAGAATGTGTGAAATGATCGTGCAAAGTGCAAGTACACATGGGAAAGTAAAATACAGTGCTACACGATTTGGAAATGTACTGGGCAGTGCTGGATCAGTTATTCCGTTATTTAAACGCCAGATAGCTAATGGCGGACCGGTTACAGTTACAGATAAGCGAATCATTCGATATTTTATGACAATTCCGGAAGCATCACAGCTTGTACTTCAGAGCGGTGCGATTGCCAATAATGGAGAGCTGTTCGTTCTGGATATGGGACAACCGGTTAAGATTATGGAACTGGCAGAAAATATGATTCGTTTATCTGGTGTTCAGGGAATTGAAATTGTTGAAACTGGATTAAGACCAGGAGAAAAGTTGTATGAGGAACTGCTAGTTAAGACAGAGGAATTGGATAAAACAGAGAACAGCCTGATCTTTATTGAAAGAGATACTGCACTGAGTAAGGATGAAATCTATAAAAAGATTGAAGTACTTAGAGATGCATGTGATACAGGCGATGATCTGATTGCAAAAGAAGCTCTCCGAAGTGTTGTTCCAACATTTAAAAGACCGGAAGATGTAAATAAAGAGATTGCTTAATATCAAAATGGATGAAAAGAGGTATGAACATAACCAACATAATGAATGATAAAGGAGGCATAAATGCTTCCTCTTGGTCATTTTTAGCCTTTATCTATATGTATACGAAAAGTATTATAAGATGCAAATCAATCTGAGCCTGGAAGAGAAATCTTGCGAGTTATTTGTGGTTAGAAATAATAAAAGATACAAAAGTGCACTTACATACAAATAGTAATATACTAAAATATTCCGAAAGTCAATAACAATAAATTTGTAAATGGTTACAGAACTTTAATGTTTTAAATAAGTACAATTAGAAGGAGATAGTAAAATTATGTCTAAAGTCGATGCTGAAAAAAACATACCAACAAGAATCATAAAATTTAGTCCGCCAGATATAAGCGAATTAGAAATCGCAGAAGTAGCAGAGGCCCTTCGTTCTGGATGGATCACAACTGGACCAAGAACAAAAGAATTAGAGCGAAGGCTGGCAGAGTATTGTCATACATCAAAAACAGTCTGTTTAAATTCAGCAACAGCAGCAGAAGAATTGAACTTAAGAGTTTGTGGAATCGAATCTGAGGATGAAGTGCTTGTGCCGGCTTATACTTACACTGCATCAGCTTCTGCAGCAATCCACTGTGGAGCAAAAGTGATTTTTGTAGACAGTCAGAAAGATAACTGTGAAATGGATTATGACAAAGTTGCAGAAGCGATTACAGAAAAAACAAAAGCAGTTGTAGCAGTTGATCTTGGTGGTATTGTCTGTGATTATGATAAATTATATGCTGCAATTGAAAGCAAAAAACATTTGTTCAAAGCAAAAGAGGGCGATAGTCTTGGAGCAAGGATTCAGCAGGCAATCGGTCGAGTAATGGTATTTGCTGATTGTGCTCATGCATTGGGAGCAAGTAAAGAGGGAAAGATGGCCGGTGAATGGGCTGACTTTACAAGCTTTTCCTTCCATGCAGTAAAAAACTTTACAACTGCTGAAGGCGGAGCTTCTACATGGCGTGATATTCCGGGCATTGATAATGAAGAGATTTATAAACAGTTCCAGTTATATAGTCTTCATGGACAGAGTAAGGATGCACTTGCAAAAACACAGCTTGGTGCGTGGGAGTATGACATTGTAGGCCCATGGTATAAATGTAATATGACAGACATCATGGCAGCCATCGGACTTCGCCAGTTAGACCGCTATCCGGGAATGCTTGAGCGAAGAAAAGAAATTGTTGCAAAATACGATGCAATGTGTGATGAACTTGGAGTAAAACACTTGATTCACAGTGGAGAAAACTTCAACTCTTCTCACCATTTGTACCTGACACGTATTCCGGGAATCAGTGATGAAACAAGAAGAGAAATCATCATTAAGCTTGCTGAACGAGGCGTAAATACAAACGTTCATTATAAACCACTTCCGATGATGACAGCATATAAAGAAATGGGATGGGATATTAAGGACTTCCCGAATGCATATGCGTATTATGAGAATTTGATCACATTGCCACTGCATACAAAACTGAGCGATGAAGATGTGGAATATGTGATTGAGAACTTTAGAAAAGTGGTTAGAGAATATATTTCATAGAAGGAGATTGATTAATGCTCAAAAAATGGGAAACTCTGCCAGATTTTATGAAGAATGATGAAGTTAGGGGTTATTACAATTCACTACAAAAGAAAAAAATAAGTATGTTTTTGAAGAGAGCAGTGGATTTCGTCGGTGGAGTGATTCTATTAATTATATTAGCTATTCCAATGGCAATCATAGCTGTAATGATTAAGGTGGATTCTGAAGGACCAGTGTTTTATAGACAGGAAAGAGTTACAACATACGGTAAACATTTTAAAATCCATAAATTCAGAACAATGGTTAGTAATGCGGATAAGATTGGATCAGCTGTAACTGTTGGAAACGATAGCCGCATAACAAAAGTAGGTGCAAAACTTAGAGGTTGCCGACTTGATGAGTTGCCGCAGGTTTTTGATCTTATTTCTGGAAATATGAGTTTTGTAGGCACACGACCGGAAGCTGTTAAGTATGTCGAAAAGTATAAGCCAGAATATATGGCGACATTGTTACTTCCGGCTGGCATCACAAGTGAGGCAAGCATTCGATATAAGGATGAAGCTGAATTGTTAGATGGCGCAGAAGATGTAGATAAAGTATATATAGAAGAAGTTCTTCCGGGAAAAATGAAGTACAACCTTGAGAGTATTGAAAGATTTTCATTTGTGGGAGAGATTGTTACAATGTTCAGAACTGTGTTTGCAGTGCTTGGAAAGGATTATGAATAATAGATATGGAAAATAGAGAAGTAGTTGATGGATTGGTATCAATTATTATGCCATCATGGAATGCTGAAAGATTTATCGCAGAGACAATACAATCTGTAATCAATCAGACATATACAAATTGGGAGCTGCTTATTGTGGATGATTGTTCTTCTGATAATACCGATGAGGTAGTTGCTTCTTTTAAAGATGAAAGAATCAAATATTTTCACAATGAAAAAAATTCTGGTGCAGCATTGACACGCAACAAAGCAATGAGAGAGGCAAAGGGAGAATGGCTTGCATTTCTTGATTCCGATGACCTTTGGACACCGGAGAAATTGGAACACCAGATTGATTTTATGAAGAAAAATGGATATACACTTTCTTTTACAGAATATGAAAAGATTGATGAAGAGTCTAATCCATTAAATATATATGTATCTGGACCTGATAAGGTTAATAAGCGAAAGATGTATAATTATGATTATATCGGACAGCTTACAATGATGTATAGTGCAAAAGAATTTGGACTTATTCAGATCAAAGATATTAAGAAAAATAATGATTATGCGATTCGCTTGCAGTTATATAAAAAGCCAGGAACTTGTGCATATTTGCTGAAGGAAAATCTTGCAAAGTATAGAGTACGTAAAGTAAGTATCAGTCATGATAAATTTAGAAGAAAATTCAAAAGCCATTATGATTTATTCCATATGTGTGATGAAAAACCAGCGGTTGTAGCTGCATGGTATACATGTTGGAACATGTTTTATGGTGTGTTAAAGAAAAGAAACTATGAAAAACAGATGTGATTGGGGAAGAAATAAATGGAAAGAGATTCGTTGTTGTATAAAGCAAGAAGAAAATGTCAAGTGATTGCACAGAAAATAATGCCAGATGAAATAATGTGCAGATTCTATTCAAGAATTCTTCTTAAAAAAAAGGTGGATTTAAAAAATCCTAGGACTTTCAATGAAAAAATTCAATGGTTAAAACTACATGATTATCCTAATAACCAATTAGTAATAAATGGTGCTGATAAATATAAAGTAAGAGATTATGTCGAAAAGAAAGGACTTGGAGATATATTGGTTCCATTACTTGGACATTGGGATAGACCAGAAGATATTGATTGGGAAAAGTTACCGGATAAATTTGTCCTTAAATGTAATCATGGATGTGCATACAATATTCTTTGTAATAACAAAAATACATTTGACAAAGATGGTGCAATTAAAAAAATAAAAAAATGGATGAAAGAGGATTTTGGTGCTTTTAATATAGAGACACATTATTCAAAAATCAAGCCACATATTACATGCGAAAAGTTTCTTGGAGACTGCATTATTGATTATAAGTTTTTTTGCTTTAATGGTAAACCGGAATATATATATATATCTTCAGATTTGATACATGATAGACAAGCACAAATTGGTTTCTTCTATTTAGATGGAACAAAAATGCCATTGGTTAGAGATGATTATGAACCTATGGATATTGAACAACTTCCAGATTTTTTTGACGACATGAAGAAGGCTGCAGATGTATTATGTAAAGATTTTCCATTTGTTAGAGTAGATTTTTTTATTGCAAATGGAACATATTATTTTGCAGAATTAACCTTTACGCCTAGTGGTGGAATGATGCCGTTTAATCCAGACAAATATGATTTAGAATGGGGAGAGAATATGGATATATCTAAAATTCAGGAAAGAAAAAATATTAGGGGGGGGGTACGATGATGTAGTTATGTGTATATCTCGCTTCCCTGCAGTGAATGAATTAGCTAGGGAGGTAGCATAACATGGAAAGGAATAAATATTTATATGCAATAAGACGTAAAATGCAATTAGTAGCGCATAAGTTGATGACACCAGAATTTATGTCAAAATTATATTTTCGTATAGTGTTAGGATATAAACTAGATTTAAAAAATCCTCAAACATTAAATGAAAAATTACAATGGCTTAAACTCTATTATTGGGCTAATAATAAAGATGCAATTAAGTGTGCAGATAAATATGCTGTCAGAGAGTACATAAAAAATGTTGGTAAAGAAGAATTATTAAATGATATTTTGAATTCTTGGGATAAAGCAGAAGACATTAACTGGGAAGAATTGCCTAATAAATTTGTTTTAAAGTGTAATCATGGTTGTGGTTATAATATTATATGTAAAGATAAGTCCATGATGAATGAAGAAGAAGTTATAAAAACATTGGATAAATGGATGAAAGAAGATTTCTCTGCTTTTAATGAAGAACCCCATTATGGAAAAATTAAAAGAAAAATTATTTGTGAAAAATTTTTAGAAGGAGATGTAATAAATTACAACATTTATGTTTTTAATGGAAAAGCTATATTCTTTTCGGTTGCAGGAGGATTAGGTGAAGGTGTAGATGAACATTTAACATATTATAACCCAAATGGAACAGTTGCTGATTTTAAGAATAAATCATATCCAGCACAAGAAGATCCGCTATCTCCGTTATTAGCAGAAATGATAAAAACAGCAGAATTTTTGGCAAAAGATTTTCCAATGGTAAGAGTTGATTTATTTGATATTAATGGAAAAATAATTCTATCAGAAATGACTTTTACACCAGGAGGGGCATTGATACCGTTTGAACCATTATCTGCTGATAGAAAATTAGGTGATAAATTAGACATTAGCCATTTGAAAAAAGATTTATAGGGGAGATAGAGGAGAAAAACATGAATAAGGAAATAAAAATAGTAGTAGTTTATGGTGGTATTTCTACAGAGAGAGAAGTCTCTTTAAGAAGTGGAAAAGCGGTATATAAAGCTTTAGGTGAGGCTGGCTTTAAAAATGTAGTTTTATTTGATTTACATAAAGACAATATTGGAGAGCTCCTTTCTTTGAAACCAGATTTGACATATTTGGCACTTCATGGGAAAGGTGGGGAAGATGGATGTATTCAGGGTGTACTTGAACTTGCCGGAATTCCATATACAGGCCCAGGTGTAGCTGCTAGTGCAATTTGTATGGATAAGATTTATACAAAAAATATGTTAAAAGCTTCGGATATACCAACGTCAGATTATATTGAAATTAATAAAAACAATATGAATATTGCTGATATTTGTACGTTAATTATTAAGCAATTTGGTTTACCAGTTGTGCTTAAGTCACCTTGTCAGGGGTCTAGTATAGGAGTAGAAATTGTCAAAAAAGAGGATACATTAATAAATGCAATTCAGAATATTTTTTCTTATGGAGATCGGTTACTGGTTGAAAAGTTTGTGTCCGGAACAGAAATTACACTTCCTATAATTGGAAATGAAGAGTTATTAGTATTACCAGATATAGAGATTACATCTGAAAGAGAGTTTTATGACTATACAGCAAAATATACAGCAGGTCTGTGCCATCATATTATTCCTGCACGTATTAGTGAGGCTAATAGAAAAAAAGTAATTGAGATAGGAATTAAAGTTTATCAAAAATTGAATCTTTGTGGGATTTCACGTATAGATTTTATTATTGATGAAAAAGAGGGACCTATGGTTATTGAGGTTAATACTCTACCAGGTATGACAGAAATGAGCTTAGTTCCAGATGCTGCGCGTGCTGCTGGTTTGAATTTTTCAGAGTTGGTTGTTAAAATTATTGAATATGGCATGGATATAGAAAGAAATTAAGGATGAATAGAAAAAATAAAAAAATAGGAATTATAGGTCATTTTGGTGGAAAAGAGAATATACTAGATGGCCAGACTATAAAAACAAAAATTTTGTATAATGAATTAGATGAAACAACTGATTGGAAAATAATTAAAGTTGATACTTATTACAAGAAGAAAAATCCAATCAAATTACTTGTTGATACGTTCAAATGTTTGTTTAATACAAAAGATATTATTGTATTACTTTCTGGTAACGGAATGCGATTTTATTTTCCACTTTTAAGCTTTTTTTCGCGTAAATTTGACACGAGAGTTTACCATGATGTAATTGGCGGTAATTTGGATCTATATGTTTCAAAATATCCAAGGTTTGAGGAGTATCTTAATTCTTTCCAGGTTAATTGGGTAGAAACGGATGGAATGAAAAAAAGACTTGAGAAACAAAAAATAAAGAATTGTGAAGTAATGCCGAATTTTAAAAGATTGCCTATTGTTAGCAATGATGTTACAAAGATGAATTTTTCAGAGCCGTATTGTTTTTGTATTTTCTCAAGAGTTATGAAAGAAAAAGGGATAGAAGACGCCATAAAAACTATAGAAGAAATCAATGAAGAAACAGGGAGAACAATTTGTAAATTGGATATATATGGTCGTATTGATGATGGCTATGTTAAGAGATTTGATGAGATTTTACAAAGAGTTACATCGGCAATTTGTTACAAAGGTATGGTGCCATATGATAAAAGCGTAGATGCAATTAAAGATTATTATGCATTATTATTTCCAACGCATTGGAATGGTGAAGGCTTTCCAGGAACAATTGTAGATGCATTTTCGGCTGGAATTCCAGTTATTGCTACGGATTGGAATTGTAATGGTGAAATAGTAGACGACGGAATTAATGGAATTTTGTATCCGAATGAGGAAATAAAGACTTTAAAAGATGCAATAATATGTATTATAAAGAATAACTGTGAAATGATTGCAATGAAAAAACAGTGTATAAAAACAGCAAAAAAGTATCAACCGGATATGTATGTAAAAAGGATAGTTGAAAGAATAGAGAAATAAAGGTGCATAAAATGAAAAGAGTGTTATGTATAATTAGTTCACTTGACACAGGTGGAGCTGAGACAATGATGATGAAATTATTTAGAACATTTCCAAGTGAATATAAAATGGATTTTATGGTTTCTGCATCAACAGGTTTTTATGAGAAGGAAGTTCTTGCTTTAGGAGGAAAAATACATAGAGTTCCCCTAAGAACGAAACATCCAGTAAAAACTTTCGTTGCCATAAAAAAAGTTGTTCAAGAGAATAATTATAATGTTGTATTAAAACTTTGTGATACACCTAAAGGTTATTTCGATTTGGTTTCTGCAAAATGGGGTGGAGCGAAAAGAATCTGTGTTAGATCTTGTAATGCATCTGCTAATATGGGGAAAGTTGGAACATTAATTTGCAATATTATTCGTCCTTTGTTTAATAAAATTGCAACAGTAAAGTTAGCACCATCATTATTAGCTGCAGAATTTACTTTTGGAAAAAAAGAAATAAGCAAGGGAAATGTATATATTTTACATAATGGTATTAATTTGAATGTTTTTCAGTATTCTGATGATGCTAGAAATAATATTAGAAAAGAATTTGGTATTCTTGAAGATGAATTCGTAGTCGGACATGTGGGAAGATTTAACAAACAAAAAAACCATTTTTTCCTGATTGAAGTATTCAAAGAGTTAAAAAAGATAAAACCAAATGCGAAGCTTTTGTTAGTAGGTGAAGGTGAATTAAAATCAGAAGTGCAACAGTGGCTGGAAGCTAATGATTTAATAGAAAGTGTTATATTTGCCGGCATAAGATCTGATATTCCCAATTTGTTGTCAGCAATGGATGTATTTTTATTTCCGTCATTATATGAAGGTATGCCAAATACAATTATCGAAGCTCAAGCAATAGGGCTTCCATGTGTAATCGCGGATACTATAACAAGAGATGCAAATGTGACTGGACTCGTAAAATATATATCATTAGATGAACCAAAAGAGAAGTGGGTTAATAGTTGTATTAATAGCAATAAAGAAACTGCAAGTGTTGTAAAAAAACGAATGACAGAAAGTGGATACGATATAGAGGCTGTAACGAAAGAATTTATTGATATTATTTTTGATTCATGAGAATAGAGGGGATTGATTCTGTTGAGAGTGTGTGGATATGTTTTCCCTTGTATGATTTGAAATAAATATAATGTACTGAGTTTTATGGAGTATGAGTTTTGTTAGAAAAGGTGAATTACAATGAGAAAAAAAAGAGTATTATTAATATTGGGTGAATTTAATACAGGTGGCGGAGAGAGGATGGTATATGAATTAGCTCAAAACATAGATCCGAATGAATATGAAATCCAAATAATATGTACAGGAAATGTGAGTAATACTCTACTTGAAAAAGAAGTTTGTAATAGATTTGATGTGGTATTTGGCAATGTTAATCATTTGAGAGTTAAAACATTAGTTAAGATTTTTACGTTGATTGATAAATTTAAACCAGATATTATCCATGCGCATCTTGGCGGTGTTGTATTTGCTGTTCCATATGCTATTATTCACCCAAAAAGCAAATTACTTATTACAGCACATACACGACCCGATAAAGCGTTTGATAAAAAAGTAGAAAGACTAATTAGATGGTTGGTAAAACATCGTGAAAACAATATAAGAATTGTTGCTGTTTCCAAGAAAAATGCTGAAGATATGACGATGTGGTTGAATAGTAATCATATGTGTGCTTATGTTAATAACGGAATTGATGTCACTAAGTTTGCTAATACGATTAAACATAATCAATTCACATACATAAATGTTGCCTCACAAAATGAAAATAAAAATCAAATGGCAATATTATTAGCATTTAAAAAATTAAAAAATGAATGTCCAAATATCAAACTCATTTTAGTTGGAGATGGTCCTAAACACAGAGAACTTATAGAATTTTGCAATGAAAATGGATTGAGTGAGGACGTTGAGTTTACGGGTGTAGTAAACGATGTATATAACTATACGGCTCAAGCAGATGTTTTTGTACAGGCCTCGTTTAGAGAAGCAATGCCGTTGTCCATAATTGAAGCAATGGCATCGGGATTGGGGATTGTCGCAACGGATGTTGGTGGATTGAGAGATGTTGTTGATGATAATGCTATTTTAATTAGCCCTGGAAATGTAGAAGAATTATACCAAGCTATGAAAAGATTTCGTGATTTAAGAACAGATGAATTGGATTATTATAAAAAAAGATCTGTTGAATTGTCTGCTGGATTTTCTTCCAGTGAAATGGCAAAAGAATATATGAAATTATATAGAGAAATAAGTTCTTAGAATAATTTTGTTATATATTCAATTCAAACATTTAAAGTAGTAGGAAGGAAAAGTATGATGATCGATTTTGAATCGTTATATAAATGGTGTTTGTAGTGAAAAAAGTAAAAACTAAAAGTCTTTTCCCGTTATATATATGTGTATTTTGTTTGTTATTGTTTGTAAGAGATGTAATTGGAGTGAATATACCATTACTTTTATTTTTGGTTTATTTTTCTATGGCCTATTGTTTTTTCTCTTATGATGAGTGTTTAGCAGTATCCGCAATGTTACCTTTATTAAATCATGGAATTCAAACAAATTATATTATGTTGATTGCATGCGTGATGTATATAGTACGATTTAGAAGGAGCACAAAAATCAATGAAGTTCACGCGATTGTGTTACTGTTATGTTTATATGAATTGTTACATGCTTTTATTCCAGATTTTTCGTTTTCAGAATATTCAAGATATATGTTCAGCTTTATTTATATTGCATTGATTTTGGGCGAATATAAAATACAGAGTTTACTTAAAAACGAGAAAATTGTACTTAGGGCTTTTGTATTCATGGATGCATATTTTATGTTAGAGGTTCTTTTGGTAACGATAAAATATTTGAATTTCTCGACGCTTGTAAGTAGTGGTTTTCGATTTGGAACGTTAGAAGATTATGTGGTTGATAAGCCAACACTTTTCGATAATGAGAATATGGTGGGGTTGTTTGCGTTGGTCGGAATTGGCATTCTACTTGTGCTTTTAATAAATGATGAAAAAAATAAAATACAGAATATTTTATTGATAATATATTTTTCATTTTTTGGTTTATTGACAACGTCTAAAACATTTATTATATGTCTTGTTTTTATGGTGACATTATTTATTCTGTACATTTATAGACTTTCTTTTTTCAAAGCCTTGGGTATTACAGTAGTTACTGTTACAGGTGTAGTCTATGCAATAAATACGGTACTTTTAAATGAAGTTCAAAGAGTAATATTACGATTTCAAGCAGCAGACTTATCAACCGGAAGAAATGATCTACTGAAAGAGTATAATAGATACATTTTTTCGGATTGGAAAAGAGTTACCTTTGGAATCGGACTTCAAAATGTAGTGGAAAAATCAGGGGTTCATAATTCTCCGCATAATGCGACTCAAGAAATATTATTATGCTGGGGAATAATAGGAGTAGTTGCGGTGTTAGTGTTAACCGTAATTGTTTTAAAAAATATACGATATAAGTTCACAAAAAAACCTGCTCTATTTTATTATATATTGCCGATTGTATTTGTTGTATATATTCAAACAATTCAGTTTATAAGATTACCTGCCATATTTGGATTAGTTATAATCCTTTATGTATCTATGCTACTGGGATGTAAAGGAAATATGATACGATGATAGAGAAATGTTAAAGGTGAGGGTATAAAGTATTAATATATAAGAAGATTGTTTGATATATAATTTTAATATTTTTGATGGAAAGAAGGAAATTTGTTTTATGCGTTTGAAAAATATTGTACGAGCACTAAGAGATAAAATAAAAGGCTCATTAAATGTTGCTATATCTCAAGGGATGATCGTAGGAAACAACGTAAGAATTATGGGGGGGTCAATTTCGGCTCGGAACCGTATTTAATAGAGATTGGAAACGATGTTACCATTTCCTTTAATGTTACATTTATTAATCATGATGGTGGCACATGGGCATTTCGAGACATAGATGAATATAATGACGTTATAAAATACGGAAGAATAAGAGTTGGCGATCGTTCTTTTATAGGATGTAACACAACAATTCTGCCAGGAGTTACAATAGGTTCAAGATGTGTAATAGGAGCAGGAAGTGTGGTTACTAAAGATGTTCCAGACGGTATGGTTGTAGCTGGTAATCCGGCTCGAATTATTACGTCGACAGATGAGTATGCAAGAAAATCTAAGGAAAAGATGATATCAGTTGATATTAAACAATATGAAATTGACAAAAAGAAGTATTTAAAGAAACATTTGAAATAGATTTCTGATGGGAGGAAATAGCAGTGGGGAAAATAGGAATAATCACATTTCATAGAACAACAAATTTTGGATCATTACTACAAACATATGGTCTTTATAAAAAAATAGAATTGCTAGGTGAAACTCCGGAAATAATTGATTATCGTTGTGATGAAATTGAATCAAGAGAAGAATTAAATAATCAAATTAAATTTACAGTGCGTGAATTGACAAAAAGAGTACTATTTTACCCAACAATAAAACGAAAGGCTGAAAAGTTAAATGCGTTTTTAGAGAAGAATACCCAAATGACCAATCCTGTCTATGCTGATAATATTCAGCATCTTTCTTATGATAAAATTATTGTCGGAAGTGATATTGTGTGGGGACGCGATATTACTAATCACGACTATAATTATTTCCTTGAATTTTTTGATGAGGATGAAAAAAAATATGCATTTTCATCTTCTGTTGGAGATTATAGTGTGTATAATGATGATGAGTATATCGGGGAATTGTTAAATCGATTTAATAAGATTGCTGTAAGAGAAGAAGAAGCTCAAAAATGGGTACGAAAACTTGCTGATAAAGAAGCAGATTTAGTATGTGATCCTACGATGTTGTTAACTATAGATGAGTGGGAGCAGGTTGTGCGCCCGGTTAAATATACAGAAGAGTATGTTTTGGTTTATTTTGATTCACCGGGAAGCAAATGTTTAAAAGATGCAATTAACTACGCTGAGAAGAAGAAGTTAAAAGTATTTTATATTAATTATGGCATACATGCAAAAAATACTAAAACAGTCAAACCAACGTCGCTAGAGGAATTTTTAGGACTGATCAAATATGCAACAACAGTATTTACAGCATCGTATCATGGTATGCTATTCTCGTTATATTATAATAAACAATTCTATTTTTATACTAGAGCGCACAGTTCTCGAGTTATTTCACTGGCAAAAATATTAGGTGTGCAAGAAAGGCTTGGAGATTTAGAAATTGTCAATACAGATATTGATTATTCATTAGTGAACAAGAAGATAGAGTGTTTTAGAAATCAATCCATTGAAATATTGGGAGAAATGTTAGATGAACAATAAAACGACAATATGTTCAGAAAAGACATGTACTTTATGCAAGGCATGTGTTTCAATATGTCCAGTTGGATGTGTTGCTTTGAAAAAAGATGTCTTAAATAATGAATATGCAGTTAAAGGAGAAAAATGTATTAATTGTAATTTGTGTGAAAAGGTTTGTCCTGCCAACAAGGAGACGGAATTAAATGATATAAAAAAATGTTATGCAGCGTGGTCATTGAATTCAATCATACGAAAACAGTCAGCATCTGGAGGAATAGCAACTGAATTATATAGATATGAATTACAGCATATATCGGGTGCAATTGTTGGTGTAAGTATAAAAAATAACAAGGCAATTTACACAATTGGCGAGGATCTAAATGAAATAAAGCAGTATCAAAATTCTAAATATACGTTGGGTGATACGAATAAAGTATATCATGAAGTAAAAGAACGCTTAGAGAATGGGGAAAGCGTAACTTTTATTGGTGTACCTTGTCATGTCGCGGGATTAAAAAAATATTTGATGTTTTCCAAAATAAATATTGAAAAATTATTTTGTGTGGATCTCGTATGTCATGGATGTGTTTCCCCAGATTATCTTCAAGAACATGTTCAGTATATAGAAAAAAAGAAACACATTGAAGTAGATGATATAAATTTCAGAAATCCATTGTATGGAACAGAAAATTATGTTTTTACAATGAGTAGTAATGGTAAAGTAAAGTATAAGAAAAAGGTATATAGAAATGATGCTTATCAGGTAGGCTATCATAAAGGGGTAATATACAGAGATTGTTGTTATTCATGTAAATATGCAAAAGAAAGTCGAGTTGGAGATATATCATTAGCTGATTTTAGTGGAGTTGGTTCTGTGATACCAACAGAATATACAAATAAAAATGTTTCATGCATATTGGCAAATTCAAAAAAAGGAATTGATCGAATAAAGGAAATGCACGAATTGCATATGATTTATCTAGAAGAAAGACCGATCGAAGAAGAAACAAATTACGAAAGGCAATTGCATGAGGCAACAGAGTTAAGTGAAGAAGCTATCGCTTTTCGAAATGCGTATGCAAGGGGAAGGAGCTTTGAACGAGCAATTTTCAAAGCTTGTTTTAAACGTATAATAAAAAATGAATTGAAATGGTTATTACATGTTGAACTCTTAAAGAAAATTATATCTAAAATGTTGCCTCCATTTATTAAGAGGAGTATAAAAAATGTCTGGAATAAATACTACAGAAACAAATAAAGCACTTTTTACTAATACGGGAATAATAGCAATTGGACAGATAAGTACTAAATTAATAAACTTTTTCCTTTTACCGCTATACACGTCATTACTTACAACAGAAGAATACGGTCTTGTGGATTTGTTGACTACATATACCGCATTTATAAGTGTCATTGTTGGTTTACAGATGAGTCAAGCAATTTTTCGCTTTTTAGTCACAGCGCGAAATGATGAGAAAAGAATTAAAGAAATTTCATCAACAATTGTTGCATCGACATTTATTGCTATACTAGGATATACGATGTTGTTTTTAGGTTTATATAAAACAATAAATTTACAATGTAAGTGGTTTCTTTTGGCACATGTAATAACAACAATCTTTTTTCAATTAATGTCGGGAATCGCAAGAGGATTGGGAAAAAATACAGATTATGCAACAGGAAGTTTTATTTCAGCCGTTGTTACGTTAGTTCTTAATGTGTTATTTATAGCTGTATTCAGATTAAATATAGCATTTATGCTGGCTGCATATGCAATAGGTCCTGCTTTGGGATGTTTATATCTTGTGAAACGAGTACATATATTTAAGTACATACAATTAAAATCTGTAAATAAAAAAGATTTAAAAATGGTACTTAAATACGCAGTGCCATTGGTTCCGAATGAGCTTTCTTGGTCTGTCATCCATGCATCAGACAGAATAATTGTTTCTCATTTTTTGAGTATAGCAGCAAATGGGTTAATTGCTGTTGCGTCAAAGTTTTCGGCAATATACACAACGGGATTTTCAATCTTTAATACATCATGGACAGAACAAGTAGTATTGCATTATAAAGATGAGGGTGGAAAAAAATATGTGAACAGTATGTTTGAACAGATGGTTACATTTTTTGGATGTATTGCGATAGGAATAATTGTATGTATGCCATTTGTATATAATATTTTGGTTGATCAGAAATTTGAAAATGCATATGGTTTAGTTCCATTTTATATGTCTGCGGTTTTCTTTAATGCAGTTATAGGCATGATTAGTGCAATATACTTGATTGAAAATGAAACCAAGAAAATTGCAATTTCTACAGCAATAGCCGCTGCAGTTAATATAATTGTTAATGTCCTATTAATAAAACATATTGGAGCATATGCTGCACCAGTATCTTCTATATGTGGATATGCAGTAGTAAGTTTTTGGCGCTTATATGATATTAATAAGAGACATTGTAAGATAGGTCTATCTTATAATAGGTTGTTTATTTTATGCACTATGGCAATATTAGCATTTGTTACATATTACATGAAGAGTACAGTAGTGCATTTTATAGCGTTTTGTGTTGTTGCAGTTATATCTGTTATTATAAATAAAAAAATTCTTGAGATATTGCTTTCTCCAATAATGAATTTTGTTACGAAACATAAGAATTAGAAATAAAAGATGACAGAAACTGGAATATTTGGTGACGTGTTAGCTGTCTATAAGTAGGAAGCATAATTATGGTACAAATGTATATTGCTATGAAATGAATCAGGCGATTGAAATGTTGAATGTAGATTTGCTATATTATGCAGTTGTGGTAAAAGAAGCGGATCGATTAGAGGATTTAGACGCAAATATCAAGGATTTCCTATCGCCATTGGAAGAGTGCGATTCGTTTGTTAGATGGGATGATTAAGGCAAGTGTGTGCGCATTCAAAATACGTTGCCCGAAGAATTTGATGCGGAAGCTGCAAATCACATATGGTTTCTTGCGGGGAAGGCAAGCGAACGTGTGAATGATGCGATTAAAAGGCTGGAAGATGAGCGAAAGGTAAAAAATAATATGAAGAAATTTTTAATTACGATAGATACAGAGGGGGATAATCTGTGGCAATGGAAAGATGGAGATCCTATTGGAACAGATAATACGAAATATTTACCAAGATTTCAAAAACTTTGTGATAAGTATGGTTTTAAGCCGACTTGGCTTACAAATTATGAGATGATGATGGATGATAATTATGTGCAGTTTATCACGGAGGTTGTGAATGAGGGCAGAGGTGAAATCGGAATGCATTTGCATGCATGGTCGACACCACCGGAATACTCTTTGAAAGCAGAAAAAGAAAATGCTCCTTATTTAATTGAATATCCGGAGCATATAATGGAAGAAAAAATCTGTTCTATGACTAATATTATAAAAGAAAAAACAGGCGTCACACCGACATCTCACAGAGCAGGTCGTTGGGCAATGAATGAGACATATTTTCGGCTTTTAAAGAAATATGGATATCTTTATGACTGTTCAGCTACGCCACATATCGATTGGAGTGGCAATGGAGGACAGACAAAGCAATCACAAGGATCGGATTATTCGAAAGTGTCAGAGAAGCCTTACAGAATGCAGGAGATTTTTGAAATACCGGTGACAATAAGAAATGCACACAGAATTTTTTGGAAAAATGCAAGTTCTATTAAGGGAAAATTGAAAAGTGTCTATCATTTTATTAAAGGTCAAAACTTATGGCTTAGACCTAATGGGCATAACCTGGATGAAATGTTGTACTTAATTGACCGTGTAGAAAAATCTTCAGATGATTATATTATGTTTATGATTCATTCCTCAGAATTGATGCCAGGAGGAAGTCCTACATTCAAAACCGAAGAGGATATTGAAAAGCTCTATCACGATTTGGAGATCATTTTTGAGCGTATTTCTAAAGGTTTTGAAGGAGCCACAGTTAGTGAATACGGAGATAGCATTTCGAAGGGATGCTAGAGAATCGAACATGTTGGTGTCAGGCACTATTAAGTTTTTGTGGGACCAAGCAATGCTATTAAGCTAGGTGTTCGAGGTTTTGTTCGAATTTGCATTGAAACATGTGCAAGAGGATGTTTTGGTGCTTGGAAATACAGATTCAGAAAAAAGGGCATGCTGATAAGACGTAAGTACGTAATCATCGGTATCTTGTATTTTAATAAATGCTGCCCAATGGGCGGCACATTTTATTTCTTGTGTGGTCCAGCAAAGCTGGACCACACTTGCCGGTGTAAGTCCGGTCACGGTAATTACCAGGTAAACGCACCATAGCGAGTACCTTGACAAATATATGTCGCTCTCGTGGCTGACATTTACTTTGGTTTCGTAAACGCACCATAGTGGGTGTGTAGAATTCACACTAAATTTTTGAGACAATAGACTTACCAAGTATAAAAAGTTGAGGCTTAACTTTTTATACCACTATAGTATTGGAGGTTAGTCCCAAAACACCTTGAGAATAAGAATGATGATTTCTGCGAAAGTCTGCTTCCTTGGTCAGAAAATCTACCAGCGGATTGCAAGAAAAAATAAAACTCATTGCCGCTCGCTTGAGCGGCAAGTTAAATGACAGTACCGACTATGGTGCGTTTACGAAAAAATAATTGAGGGGTTAATGAGTAGGTGGAATAAATCACAGGCATTCTAAATGCAAGAGAGGTAATAAAATGGGGAAGATAAAATGGCTACATTTGTCAGATATCCACATGAACAAACGGGGCGTGGATAATGAACGGATGCGTCAGAAGTTACTGGAGTATTTACAACATAATCATATGCAATTTGATTATATCTTTTTGACGGGAGATTTGCGATATGCACCGGAGGGAGCATTTCATAAAGATACAGCCAAATATTTGAAGGAGCTATGTGAAGTTGCTGGGGTAGAAAGAAAGAATTTATTCATTGTTCCTGGTAATCATGACATAGACAGAGATCATGTAGTGCGAAAGCAAGCGGTCGAGAATCTTTTTAAAAATGGGTATGATTCCAAAAATGGCGTGATAAAACAGCCTGTTTTAGGAGATTTAAAAGCAGGCAGGGAAGCATTTATAGAAGTGATTAAGGAAATCTATGACGAGGATCCAGATAGGATTGCCTGCTATGATACGAAGAAGAAGCTGCAT
The DNA here is from genome assembly GCA_900554415.1 of uncultured Lachnospiraceae bacterium. Classification (GTDB taxonomy): domain Bacteria; phylum Bacillota; class Clostridia; order Lachnospirales; family Lachnospiraceae; genus Allocoprococcus. The sequence continues at coordinate 26,900 of USGU01000009.1, forward strand.
TTTTGCATTGAAACGGAAGATATTAATGTGGTACATATAGATTCGACGATATCGTATACGAAGGAACGACAAAGAGATCTGATTCTTGGAATGGAAGAGGTAATGAATGTTCTAAAGCAGGTGAATACGCAGAAAACCACAATCATTTTGACGCATTATTCTTATGATTTTTTGACAAGAAGCGAGCAAAATATGATGTGTAACTTATTGATGGATTATAATGTACAGCTTTGGATTGCAGGACATGAACATGATGATCTGTTACGGAAACAACGAGATTATTTTTATGAATTTCAATGTGGAAATCTAATTTATGAGGGAGCAGATACGAAAAGTTGTATCGCAATTGGAGAAATGGACTCGGTGAATGGGAAAGGAAGTGTAACCATCCACTATTGGGATTCGCCGAATGGTTGGGCATTATATCCGTTTGCCAGCAATCAAGAGGATCGAAGTGTATATAGATTTGTTTTGGATAATGATGAAGCGGTTGAAACAGAGGTCGCGGCGCTTGTACATTCAGAAGAATTTAAAAAAATATCGGAACATGAATGTGTATTCAATATCCATAATCTTACAGCAGATAAAGTAAGGATGTTGGAAGAAAATGGCTTTTTAGAAGTAAAAAAAGAGTTGGGAACACGCTTGAAAGGGGATGAAACAGATCAAGAGGCAATACAAATGTTTCTGTATGAGGTAAATTCTGCATTTCATTCTAATAAGAGATTCGAATGTATGCCTTTCTTTCAGAATGTTGTCAGAGATACATTTATGGCTTATATCTATTTAGATGCGGAGATTGCGCCTTTTATGAAGGCGACAGTGGTTCATTTCTTTTATGATGTCGTAGACAATTTCGTGATTTATAATGATACGCTATGCATTTGTATAGCAACGATAGATCATGAAATCTGTAATATTGCGTTTTCGTATCATTTTTCTAAAATTGATACAGCAGAAGAACGGTTATATTATTTGAATTTGGTCAGACGCTACATTTCTTCAGAAAGAGTTTTCATTAAAATGTGCAACCATGAACAGTATAATCTTTCGTTTGCCACCGCTCTGCCATGCGAGGAGTGGGAGCAAAATGTTAGAAAAACCGAATACTGGATAGAACAGATGCAGGATATTAGGAAAATTGAGGATTTTTATCATATAAAATTCAAACTGCCAGAAAAAGCTACCGAAGAGGAGTATCAAATGATAAGAATTTTGAGTGCTTCTATTGATATGGAAAGTTCTAGAATACTGCCCGCATTACCAATGGAGAAGGTGGGACTTCGAAGGCGGTTTACATTAGAGAATGATATATTTATAGATCGTGGTGAGTATCTGCCGGTATTGCACCTGTTTGGCTATGCGTTTAAACCGGTAGCACAATATATACAACATGGCAATTATCATTGGAATAAGAAAAAAGCAGCCTGGGAAACGAAGACGGAGGATCAGGAGGGAATCCCGGTCAGAGTTGAATTTCAAATTTATACAGGGGAGAACGATGATTGATGATGGAAGCACAAGTGTTTAATAATAATGCTATATATGTATATTTTTTGTCCTGTATCGTAATTTTTAGTTATCAGCATTTTTCAAAAAGACAGAAGGTATCTTTGATTTATGCGACTACCATTGCAATGGAGTTGATTTCTCAGTATAGTTGGAAACTTACGGCGGTGATGCTGTTTCTCTCTATGTTTATTTTGGAGGAATATTTAAGTGATGATAAAGTAAAATGTGATCTGCTTAGTAATTTGTGGTATAAGGTGCTTGATTTTGTCTATCAGTTTGTTTTTATAAATGCTGGTGTCTATATTTCGGTCAATGTAGGAATAGCAGATTATCAGATCAGAGATTTTTGGATTCGTAAGGAATTTCCCCTGGTGCTGTTCTATGGTATCAACATTTTTGTTTTGCTTGTTACGATACATTTGCTGAATACCTCCAAATTTGGTCTGTATGATTTTGGGGTTATGAAGAGTTATTTTGATAAATTCAATGGTCGGAAGATACACAAGGCATATGAAGAAATTGTCGGTGCTAATCTATGATATTGTCAAAAAAATATCAAAGGATGCTATTATGCAGTATTTTTATCCGGATGTCAGTGTTGAAACGATGAAGGAAAAATTAGTGATAAATAAATGGTTGAAAAAGTGGGATAATAATGGTATAATTAGCCCATAGTTAAGGAGGTGCATATTATGCCACAGATTATTCCAATTAAAGACTTAAAAAATACCTCAGAAATTTCAGAAATGTGTCACAAAGCGGAAGAACCAATTTATATAACCAAAAACGGATATGGAGATATGGTTATCATGAGCATGGAGAACTACGAAAAGACGATGCGTAGACTTAATGTTTATAGAGAACTTGAGATATCTGAACAGCAAATTACAGAAGGAAGAACAAAAGATGCAAGAAGTTCTTTAGGTTCTATGAGGGAAAAATATGGTTTATAGACTTATTATTACTGAAAGGGCAGAAGAATTACTTGAACAACTGGTAAATTATATTCTGTATAAATTCAGGAATGAACAGGCAGCGAGACATTTGCTGGACGGTATTGAACAGTTGTATGACCGTTTGGAGGATAATCCGTATCAATTTGCAGATTGTAGAGATTCTTTTCTTAAGAGGAAAGGGTATAAAGAAGCTGTAGTGAAGGATATGGACTATATTTTGATCTTTCGGATTGAGGACAATGTCGTATATGTACTTGGAATCTTTCATCAGTTAGAAAATTACAAAGATAAATTATAATGTGAAGCATCAGGCCATGAAAAGTCTGATGCTTTTTCACGTCTTAAAGGAGGTGGTTATCGCATACCATATGTAAACGCACCATAGCGAGTACCTTGACAAATATATGCCGCTCTCGTGGCTGACATTTACTTTGGTTTCCTAATCTTTTCCGGAAGCTCGCGGCTCCTACTTAGCTTGAAAATTATACATTATAAAATTTCTTATACCACTCGGCGAACTGTCTAAGTCCGGTTCTTAGGCTTGTATTTGGTTTGAATCCGTAGTCTCTTTCCAGTGCGCTTGTATCTGCGAATGTTATCGGTACATCGCCTGGCTGCATTGGAACAAGCTCTTTGTGTGCTTCAAAATCATAGTCTGCCGGGAGCACTTCTGCGCGGATCAGCTCTTCTTGCAAGATCGTTACGAAATCGAGCAGATTTTCCGGATTGCTGTTTCCGATGTTATATACAGCGTATGGAGGAATCGGAAGCCCGTCTTCTCCATTTTTCTTTTCCGGTGCGCCTTGCATGATGCGTTTTACACCTTCTACAATATCGTCTATGTAAGTGAAGTCTCGCTTGCAGTTTCCATAGTTAAAAATCTGAATAGTTTCTCCTTTGAGGAGTTTGTTTGTAAATCCGAAGTAAGCCATATCTGGTCTTCCAGCTGGTCCATATACTGTGAAGAAACGAAGCCCGGTTGAAGGGATATTGTATAGCTTGCTATATGCATGCGCCATCAGTTCGTTTGATTTTTTCGTTGCAGCATATAATGACACCGGATTGTCTACTTTGTCTTCAGTGCTGTATGGCACTTTTTTATTTGTACCGTATACAGAAGAGGAAGAAGCATATACAAGGTGCTCCACGCCTTTTTCGCCGTTATCGTAGGAATGGCGGCAGGCTTCTAAAATGTTATAGAATCCAATCATATTTGACTGGATGTAAGCATCCGGATTGCTGATGGAGTAACGCACACCAGCCTGTGCGCCTAAATTTACGACAACATTCGGTTTGTGCTCTGCAAAGATTTTGTCGATGATTGTTTTATTTGCCAGGTCATCCTTGTAAAATACATAATTAGATTCTGGATGTTCGCCGACACATTTTTCAATTTCTTTTAAACGCCATTCTTTGATGCTGACATCGTAGTAGTCGTTCATATTGTCGAGACCGATAATGTTGATTGGTGACTGTGTTCTAAGGAGTTCCAGTACGAGGTTGCTGCCGATAAAACCGGCAGAACCTGTAACGAAAATAGTCTTATTTTTTAAATCTATTTGGTTCATTTCAAGCTTCTCCTCATAATTAATCTCTTTTGAAGAGATCTCGTGTGTAAACTTTATCTATTACATCATCTAGACAGGAATCATATCTGTTGGCAATGATTGCCTGACTTTTCTTTTTGAATTTCTTTAAATCATTAATGACTTCGGAACCATAGAATGTGGTACCATTTTCTAATGTTGGTTCATAAATGATAACTTTTGCGCCTTTTGCTTTGATACGTTTCATAACACCTTGGATAGAAGACTGACGGAAGTTGTCAGAGTTGCTCTTCATAGTGAGACGATATACACCGATGACTTTTTCGCCTTCTTTGCTTGGATCCCAGGAGCTGTTTGCTTCATAAGCACCAGCCAGTTCAAGAACGCGATCTGCTATATAGTCTTTTCTTGTTCTATTACTTTCTACGATAGCAGAGATCATATTCTGTGGCACATCGTTAAAGTTTGCCAGGAGCTGCTTTGTATCTTTTGGTAAGCAGTATCCGCCATAACCGAAGCTTGGGTTGTTGTAATGGGTTCCGATACGTGGATCCAGGCAGACACCGTTAATGATTTCCAGTGTATCTAATCCTTTTGTTTCAGCATAGGTATCTAGTTCATTGAAGTAAGATACACGAAGTGCAAGGTATGTATTTGCAAAGAGCTTAACAGCTTCAGCTTCTGTGAAGCCCATGAACAAGGTGTCAATGTTTTCCTTGACAGCTCCCTGTTGAAGGAGTTTTGCAAAGATTTCGGCTTTTGCCTTTGATTCCTCATCGCAGGATACGATGATTCTGGATGGATACAGGTTATCATAAAGAGCCTTTGATTCACGTAAGAATTCTGGACTAAAAATAATATTCTTTGTATGGTATTTTTCTCTTACAGATGCAGTATATCCAACAGGGATTGTGGATTTGATGATCATGGTTGCATCTGGATTTACTTTTAATACAAGTTCGATCACTGCCTCTACTGCAGAACAGTCGAAGAAGTTCTTCTTACTGTCGTAGTTGGTAGGAGCAGCAATCACGACGAAATCTGCATCTTTATAAGCAGCTTCTCCGTCTAATGTAGCGACAAGATCCAGTTCTTTTTCAGCGAGATACATTTCGATATAGTCATCCTGAATTGGAGATTTCTTATTATTAATGAGTTCTACCTTCTCTGGAATGATATCAACGGCTGTTACATGGTTGTGCTGAGAGAGGAGTGTCGCAATGGACAGACCTACATAACCGGTACCGGCAACAGCGATGTTGTATTTTTTATCAAGAACAGGCTTATTTACGACTGGTTTTTCCTCTTCGAATAAGTCGGTAACTTCGAATCCGAGTACATCGGCAACTGCCTGAAGCTGATCGATAGAAGGAATATAATCTTGTCCTTCTAATCGGCTGATCATGGCTCTGTGTATGCCAGTCATTTCTGCAAGCTGAGATTGTGTCAGGTTTTGTTCTTTTCTTTTGGCGATAATTGTATCAGCCATTTTCTGATAAGATATTTTCTTCATATTCATTTCTCCCAATGTTATTATTAATCACATCTATAATGTAAAACTTAAGCTGTCTAAAACATTTACATATTATCAGAATAACAGAATAGTGTCAATAATTATGGAAAATAAAGTGAATGTTCGATTTTGGGGAAGAGATAAAATGTTATTGAAAACAGAATTAAAGATGAATTTGTGGAAGGCGGAGTATATAGTAATACTTTTGTATGTTTCACCACTTTGTGTCTTGCGAAAAATTTCATTCTTTCTGTACGTTAGTGCATGCGCTGCTATAAGAATTATGCTAGAATAGATGCATAGGATATTTTCAGGGCTCAGTAATCTTACAGGTTTTCAGATGGATTCTAGTGGTACGGAATACTTGCAGTTATTTTGAGGGTTTTTTATGGAGTATGTAATACAAGAGGGAAAACTGGACAATAGGGTTCATGATATTTCATATGAACAGTTGAGGTTGTTGTATGAGGACAACCTTAAGGAAGCGGAGGAGTCAGAGCGAATCACGCAGTCCTCCTATCGAGGGGAGAATTATTACGGAAAATACGACAATTTCCATTACGAATTGCAACAGGAATATCTGGTAAGGGATCCACGGACTTCTGGGATGCGGATTTATTATCCACATGGTGTGATCATTAATCAGGCGGCGAGACGTAATTACTATCGTGGGGAAAATCGGATTTATGAAGAGAGTGTTCCGTCCTTACATAGAACACTGAAGAAATATGCTACAGTAGAAGAAAAAGAATTATATAGAATGGTTGCTGATATGCGGATCGCTGAATTTTCATATTTGCTTCAGAAATTTGAGCATGTGAAGAATTGGAAGGTAAGTGATATTCTTTATGAAGCCTTGGCGCAGCATTATGGTCTAGAGACGGGATGGCTGGATATTACCAATGATTTTAATGTGGCATTGTTTTTTGCAACGTGTAAATGGAAGAATGGTGCATGGGTACCGCTTACGAAAGCGGATACGGAAATCGATGAATGTCATCAGTACGGTATGATTTATCATATGCCAAGCTTTCAGATGCCGTCTAGGTGGGGAATGGCAATACCGAAATTTCTGCCATGGACAGATCAGGTTGTAGGCAGGACAGAGGATGGGAAAGAAATTTATGGTAGACTGACTTACCCGATTTATCGTGGTGAAGTAGGGAATCTGATTTATCCGTTAGGATTTCAGCCATTTATGCGTTGTCACATGCAAAATGGTTATGGGATTTATATGCGAATGCCAATGCCGTTACAGCAGGATATTCAATTTGAGAAATTGCGGTTTCGACATCACGAAGAACTGAGCCAGCGTGTTTATGAGATGATGGAGGGAGGAGAACGGATTTATCCACATGAAGGATTGAAACAGGCGGAATATATTATAGAGCAGATTCGGACAGCTACTTCTTTCTCGGAAGAGGCATTTCAATATGCGTTGTATAGAAACCATTATTATAAGGTGGAAGAGGCAGAAGCGGTGCGACAGAGGCTTGCACAGTTCAAGGTGAATGGGAAGGGAATCGAGATAACATCGAAGCATCCATGGAAACTGAGTTCAGGAAGAAGAAAGCGTATTGACCAACTGTATCAGGATTTTGATGTTCAGGAAAGCTATGCCATTCGGATTATGGAACGAGCCAAGATTCCAGAGCCAAGTGCGATGTTTGAGCCCTGGATGATGCCGGAGGAACAGGATGGAAGGGGTGTAGAGGATTTTCGCGTAAGAGATCGGGTGCACTGTGGTTCCAGTATTGTTGAGTATAATATGATGCAGATGTTACATACAATCATGACGGCAAAATTGTCAGATTTTTAGGAGAAATGGGAAATGAATAAACAAATGAGGAGCAGTTTATGAACTGTATTGTTGAAGCATATATGTCTGGAGCAGGCGGTGAATCAGCAAATTCATTACGGCAAATATCAGAGCAGTTCAGCATTACCTTAATGAAAACACGCAAAATATTAATTACGGCGGGGGTGTATCATACTGAACTTAGTGAGCAGGTTATCTGTACTCGATATTCTTGCGGTTTGGTCCGATTAAAATGGAAAGGGAATAGAATGGATATTTACCAGAACAAGTACCGTTCGTCAGTATGAATTGATACCATTCTGGTCATGGAAGGCAATTTTTAAATACAAAGACTGGGAACTGCTAAAAGAAAATTTATTGAACTGTATATTGTTGCTTCTGGTTGGAGCATTATTACCAATAATTGCAAACCATAAAGTGAAATGGTATCGTCCGGGGCGCTTTTTTTGCTTTTTTAAGCTTTAAAACGGTGTTTTTTTCTTGTGTATAGTGGAGTTTGGGAGTATAATAAAACCAGTTTTTTTATAAATTTACAGCGGTAATAGAACAATCGGCAAAACAGACGAAAGTCTGCGACGCAAAGCTATAGGGCCTGTAAAATGGTAGCCAGTTGCAAGAAATAATGTGCACTGTCTGTTTGGCAGTGCTTTTTTTGGCACTGGTGATAAAGGGCAAGGATTCAGAGCTGATAAAAAACGAAATAACAGTAGGAATAGAAGAAAGATGAAAGGAAAAAAAGTGATTGCAGGCATTCTGCTTGTAGGAATTTTAGCGTGCACTCTGACAGGGTGCAGTGATACAGATAGCACGAAAAAAGAAACAGAAAAGCCGGTCATTACGCTTGGCAGTGACAGTTATCCTCCATATAATTATCTGAATGAGGATGGTGTTCCAACGGGCATAGATGTAGAACTGGCAACAGAAGCTTTCAAAAGAATGGGATATCAGGTGGATGTTGTTCAGATCAACTGGGAGGAGAAAAAAGAACTGGTGGAGAGCGGGGAGATTGATTGTATCATGGGCTGCTTTTCCATGGAAGGACGACTTGATGATTACCGCTGGGCAGGACCGTATATAGCAAGCCGCCAGGTGGTTGCTGTAAATGAGAGCAGTGATATTTATGAGCTGAGCGACCTGGAGGGAAAGAATCTTGCCGTCCAGTCCACAACCAAACCGGAAAGCATCTTTCTGAATCGGACAGATACGAGAATCCCCAAACTGGAGAATCTGATCAGTCTCGGGCACAGGGAACTGATCTATACCTTTCTGGGAAAAGGATATGTAGATGCAGTAGCCGCACATGAGGAATCTATCGTCCAGTATATGAAGGATTATGATGCAAGCTTCCGTATCCTGGAAGAACCTCTGATGATCACCGGAATAGGTGTTGCTTTCGCAAAAAACGATGACCGGGGAATCTGTGAGCAGATGGAACAGACCTTGGAAGAAATGAGACAGGATGGCACGACTCTGAAAATCGTAGGAAAATATCTGGATGATCCCCAGAAGTATCTGGAGGTGGATGATCTTGGGTATTAAGAAAAAAACAAAAGAAAAACGAATCCAAGTGATCGGCGTTTTGCTTGGAATCTGTGTGGCTGCAGTCTCTTTATTTTATTTTTTTCATGCGGAAAAGACAGAAGCAGAGAAAAGAATGGTGGAGATTGTAAACTATATTAAAGTGCAGTGTTCTACCTACACCCATTACAATGAATCTTCGGAATCCAAAAGTCTCCTTCGTGCCATTGAAAGCGCCAGACAGATGAGTATGAATATTGAGAGGGAAACAGAAAACGGTGGTCAGCTAAGCCAGGAGTTTCTGAAAGAAAATCTGCAGACTCTCTGGGTGGATGGTATCATTGTACTGGATGCAGAGGGAAAGACGGAAAGTGAATACAGCATGGATGAGTCCCTGACCGATGAGATTACAGAGTATCTTCAAAAAGATATCATCATGGATTTTGTCGGATATGAAGAAAGATCTTATTCGGAACGGTTTACCAGGGAAGACGGGTCACATATCGACATTGCAGCCTGCGCCAGAAAAGATGCACCGGGTATCGTTGCAATCTACTATTATACATCTCCTGAATTTGCCAGAAACTATACTCTGACGATACAGGGTCTTTTAAATGGTTATAGCGTCCAGAAAGATGGAACGATTATTGTTGCAGACAAAGGAACTGTCGTTGCCAGCAATGATGAGCCCCTGCTGGGACAGGATACAGCCGACAACGAAGTTGTTCAGGCAATGAAAAAGCATACAGACAGTCAGCATATTTTTCATCTGAAGAATGAAGGAGCCGGATGCTACGGAATCATGCTGAAGCAGCGGGATTATTATATTTATGCGTATCTTCCGGATACGGAAGTGTTCCATAACCTTCCATTAAGTGTGATAAGCGTTATTTTTCTTTATTTCCTGATATACAGTATATTCTGGTTCTGGACATACAGAACCAATCTGGCACACCATAAACAGGAACTGGAAAAAGATGAAAAATATAAAGCAGAACTTCTGATAGCAGCAAAAAAGGCAGAAGCCGCCAATCGGGCAAAAACGGAATTTCTCCAAAGGATGAGTCATGATATCCGGACCCCGATCAATGGAATCTGCGGTATGCTTAATGTGGCAGACCATTATGCAGAGGATATGGAGAAACAGACGGAATGCAGGGAAAAAGTCAAAGCGGCTTCTCATATACTGCTGGAATTGTTAAACGATGTTCTGGACATGAGTAAGCTGGAATCAGGGGAAGTGGTTCTGGAAGAGGCTCCATTCAATCTGAGCAGTATTTACAAGGAAGTACTTGTTGTAATCGAGCAGATGGCTGCAGAACAGAATATCCGGATCCAGTGGGAGAAAAAAGAAATCATACACAGGGATTTTATTGGAAGCTCAGAGTATGTGAAACGTGTGATGATGAATATCCTGTCCAATGCGGTGAAATACAACAGAGAAAACGGATATATTTATATCAGCTGCAGAGAGTTTCCATCAGAACAGCCGGAAATGACGACGATGGAATTTGTCTGCCGTGATACTGGAATCGGAATGGCAGATGAGTTCCAGCAATGTGTGTTTGAACCATTTGCGCAGGAACATAACGGAAGCCGCACCAAATTTGTCGGAACAGGCCTGGGAATGTCGATTGCAAAGAATCTGGTCGAGAAAATGGGTGGAACCATTACCTTTGAAAGTGAAGAAGGCTCAGGAACCACCTTTGTGATCTGGGTTCCGTTTAAAATAGACCTGGATGTGGATAAATGTGAAGAACAGGAAGATGTATCAGGGAAATCTATAAAGGGACTGCATATTCTTCTAGTAGAAGATAACGAGCTGAATATGGAAATCGCTGAATTTATGCTTCAGAATGAAGGTGCTGCCGTGACAAAAGCCTGGAATGGACAGGAGGCTGTGGAGAGATTCCAAAAAAGTGGACCTGGAGAATTTGATGTGATTCTTATGGATATTATGATGCCGGTCATGAATGGTTATGAAGCCACAAAGAAGATCCGTTCTTTGGACAGAGAGGATGCAAAGGTTATACCGATCATTGCAATGACAGCAAATGCATTTACTGAGGACAGAATAAGAGCAAAAGAAGCAGGAATGGATGAACATGTTGCCAAGCCTGTTGACGGGGAATTGCTGGTAAAAGTAATTCATAAACTGGTGGGTTAGTGAGAACAATTTCAGAAGGGGGACTTCTATGAAAAAGAAAAAAAGGAACAGGGTTTTGTCGGCACTTTTAGTGATGGCATCAGTCATATTGTTATTGTCAGGCTGTATGGGGAACAGTGCGGAAAAAGCAGAAAAAGAAGATGCAGAAACCATCACGGTGTATTTATGGAGTACAAATCTGTATGAAAAATATGCACCATACATCCAGGAACAGCTTCCGGACATCAACGTGGAATTTGTAGTAGGCAATAATGATCTGGATTTTTATAAGTTTCTGAAAGAAAACGGTGGATTGCCGGATATTATAACCTGTTGTCGTTTTTCACTGCATGATGCAAGTCCGCTGAAAGACAGTCTGATGGATCTTTCAACAACCAATGCGGCAGGTGCAGTCTATGATACCTACCTCAACAGTTTCAGGAACGAGGATGGCAGTATAAACTGGCTTCCGGTGTGTGCAGATGCCCATGGTTTCGTGGTGAACAAAGATCTATTTGAACAGTATGATATTCCTCTGCCAACAGACTATGAAAGCTTCGTTTCTGCCTGCCAGGCATTTGAAGAAGTGGGTATCCGTGGGTTTTCTGCAGACTATTATTATGATTATACCTGTATGGAAACACTGCAGGGATTGTCAGCGTCAGAACTGTCTACTGTGGACGGACGCAAGTGGCGCACTACTTACAGTGATCCGGGGAATACAAAGAGGGAAGGTCTGGACAGTACCGTCTGGCCGGAGGCTTTTGAACGCATGAATCAGTTTATTCAGGATACAGGGCTTAGCCGGGATGATCTGGATATGGACTATGATGCGGTAATAGATATGTTCAAAAGTGGTAAGCTTGCCATGTACTTTGGAAGTTCTGCCGGTGTAAAAATGTTTCAGGATCAGGGTATTGATACAACATTTCTGCCATTCTTCCAGCAGAACGGCGAAAAGTGGCTGATGACCACACCATATTTCCAGGTGGCTTTAAACCGTGATCTGACACAGGATGAGACACGCCAAAAGAAAGCGATGGAGGTACTGAACACAATGCTTTCAGAGGAGGCGCAGAACCGGGTCATTAGTGATGGTCAGGATTTGCTGAGCTACAGTCAGGATGTGGATCTCCATCTTACGGAATATATGAAAGATGTGAAACCTGTGATCGAAGAAAATCATATGTATATCCGTATTGCGTCAAATGACTTCTTCTCTGTTTCCAAGGACGTGGTTTCTAAGATGATTGCAGGAGAATATGATGCAGAGCAGGCATACCAGTCATTTAATTCTCAGCTTCTGGAAGAGCAATCCACATCTGAGAATATTGTGCTGGATTCACAGAATGCCTATTCCAATCGTTTTCACTGCAGTGGGGGGAATGCAGCCTATTCTGTTATGGCAAACACTCTGCGCAGCATTTATGGTACAGATGTGCTGATTGCAACCGGAAACAGTTTTACGGGAAACGTACTGAAGGCAGGATATACGGAAAAGATGGCGGGTGACATGATCATGCCAAATGGTCTTTTGGCTTACAACAGCAAAATGAGCGGTGCTGAACTGAAAGAGACAGTTAAAAACTTTGTAGAAGGCTATGAGGGAGGATTTATTCCGTTTAACCGTGGCTCTCTGCCAGTGGTCAGTGGTATTTCTGTGGAAATTAAAGAAACGGATGATGGCTATACATTAAGTAAAGTTACAAAGGATGGAAAGGCAGTTCGGGATGAGGATATTTTCACGGTAAGCTGTCTTGCCACATCGCAGCACATGGAAGCTTATCTGGCAGATGATAATACGGTATTTGAGGGAGGGGATACCTCTGTGAAAGATACCTGGATGGAATATGTTTCAGGTGGTAATGCCATTCTTGCAGAGCCTGAAGACTACATGACTCTGAGGTGAGAAGAATGGGTGTTAAGAATCATAATACAAAAAGAAAAAAAACGGTCATGGGAAAATGGTTAAGGGTAGCTGTCTATACAGCTGCCTTTATAGGAGTCGTTTTCGCTGTGTTTCGATATTATAAATTTGTGTCGAAAACTGTTTATGAGGAAAGTGTTTCTCATCTGACGGAAGTATTTCATCAGTCTGATAATATGCTGAGGGAACTGACAAATAAGAATCTGACTTATCTCCATATGTGGGGTGAGAATCTGCAGAATCTTTCCAGTGAAAGCGAAATCCGTGATTATATAGAGAACGCGCAGGAAGATGCAGGCTTCTTAGATTTCTATTTTCTCTCAGCTGATGGAAAGTATAAGATGGTCACAGGTGAAACCGGATATCTTGGATTACAGGAAAAAATTGAAGAGGAAATCCGGCAGGGAAATGATGTTGTAACAAATGCAACAGTTCCGGGTAAATTCCAGCTGCTTTTTTTTGCGACTCCCAGGGCTCATGGAAATTATCAGGGATTTGAATATGATGCGATCGCGATTGCTTATGAAAATGCTGATATCGTAAAGGTACTGGATATTTCTGCTTTTAATGGAAATGCCCAGAGTTATGTCGTTCATTTGGATGGCCGTGTTGTGATCGATCATTCTTCCGAGTTATGGGGGAAGGTGTATAATTTCTTTGGAGTGTTAAGAGAGCATTCCAGGATGTCTGAAAAAGAGATCCTTGCACTTTCAGAGGAGTTTAAAGAGGGACATAACGATGCGGTGATGGTAAATCTGGATGGAGAGAACTATTATCTGGTCTATGAAAAATCAGATATCCAGGACTGGATGTTTCTGGGACTCGTAAAGGCGGATATCGTCAATGCCAGCATGAATAATCTGCAGTTTAGTACGATACTCCTTGTGAGTGCGGTTGTGCTCTGTATTGCCGCATTTCTTATCAGTCTTATTATTCAAAAAAGCAGGAGCAGCCTTAGGAAAAAGGATGTGGAGATCCTGTACAGGGATGAGCTGTTTCAAAAGCTGTCAATGAATGTGGATGATGTGTTCCTGATGCTGGATGCAAAAACATATAAAGCGGATTACGTCAGTCCGAATGCGGAAAAATTAATGGGATTTACGGTAGAACAGATTCAAAAGGATATTTGGATCCTGGGAAAACTGCATCCATGGGATTCGGAAGATTCGAACAAAAATTATCTGGAGGAAATCAAGACTTCGGAACAGCGGGAATGGGATTTTGAATATGTTCATCAGAAAACAGGAGAACGACGTTGGTTTCATATTGTGGCAATGTGCAGTGAGATAAACGGAAAGAAGAAATATATTCTGGTTATGTCAGACCGTACATCTGACAGGAAGATGAATCAGGCACTCTCAGAGGCGGTGCAGGCTGCAGAGACAGCAAACCGGGCAAAGAGTACGTTCCTTTCCAACATGTCCCATGATATCCGGACACCGATGAATGCAATCATCGGTTTTACCACACTGGCTGTAAGTAATATTGATGACAAGAAAAAGGTCCGGGATTATCTGGGCAAGATTCTTTCGGCCAGCAATCATCTGCTCTCTCTGATCAATGATATACTGGATATGAGCCGTATTGAGAGCGGCAAGATACAGCTGGAAGAAACAGAAGTCAGTCTGTCTGAGGTGCTTCATGATCTGAAGACCATTGTCAGCGGGCAGATCCATGCGAAGCAGCTGGAACTTTATATGGATGCGATGGATGTGACGCATGAGAATGTCTATTGTGACAAGACGCGGCTGAATCAGGTGCTTTTGAATCTCTTGTCCAATGCGATCAAGTTTACGCCTGCAGGCGGGACTGTTTCTGTCCGGCTCAGACAGTATCCGGGAACAAAAAGAGGCAGTGAAATGTACGAGATCCGGGTTAAAGATAATGGAATCGGTATGAGTCCGGAATTTGTGCAGAAGATTTTTTCTCCGTTTGAGCGTGAGCGGACTTCTACTGTCAGCAGGACCCAGGGCACAGGACTTGGCATGGCCATTACCAAGAATATCGTGGATATGATGGGCGGAACCATTGAAGTTCAGACAGAACAGGGAAAAGGCACCGAATTTATTGTCCGCCTGACATTGCGGCTCCAGTCTGAGCACCAACGTATAGAGAAGATTGCAGAGCTTGAGGGACTTAAAGCACTGGTTGTAGATGATGATTTTAACACCTGTGACAGTGTGACAAAGATGCTTGTGAAGGTCGGAATGCGTTCGGAATGGACGCTTTCCGGTAAGGAAGCGGTTCTGCGTGCACGGCAGTCTATGGAGCTGGGCGATGCATTCCATGCGTATATCATCGACTGGCGGCTGCCGGATATGAACGGCATTGAAGTCACCCGCCAGATCCGCAGCCTCGGTGATGATACGCCGATTATAATCCTGACAGCTTATGACTGGTCAGACATTGAAGCAGAAGCCAGGGCCGCAGGGGTAACCGCATTCTGTGCGAAACCTCTGTTCATGTCAGATATCAGAGAGACCCTGATGGCTGCCATCGGTCAGAAGCAGAATGTTACAGATGATACAATTCTTCCGGCTGCAAGTTCAGATTTCAGAGGCAGATGTATACTGCTCGTGGAAGACAATGAACTGAACAGTGAAATTGCGGTGGAGATTCTTAATGAATATGGTTTCCTTGTTGATACCGCAGAAAATGGAGAAGAGGCAGTGGAGAAAGTTAAGAATTCAAAACCAGGTAATTATGATCTGGTGCTGATGGATGTGCAGATGCCTGTAATGAACGGATATGAGGCGACAAAGAAGATTCGTGCCCTGGCTGATCCGGCACTGGCGGGGATTACAATCCTTGCCATGACGGCCAATGCTTTTGAAGAAGACAGAAAAAAAGCACAGGAATGCGGTATGGATGGATTCTTATCCAAGCCAATCATTATAGATGAATTGATTGATACATTACAGAATAATCTGAAGTGAGTTTCTGGAATTTCATAAAACCCGAATGGACAAAGGAAAAAATATGGATAAAGGAAACTAAAAATTATTTAAAATTTTCGGGGGGGGGGAAAAAAAAGGGTATGGATGATTTCAAAAAACTTACAGAGCAACTTTTTAAACTATATAGTAACGCTGAATCAGTAAAGGATTTAGGCATCGAGAATTACTTTGATGAAAATATCAGTCTGATTGGAACAGGAAAACATGAGTTTTACAGGAACCTGCATGAGTTTTTAGAATCATTTGAATTTGATGTAAAACGAAGAGGGAAAATCAGAATTGAAGTAAGAAATTTACATCAGGAAGAAGAACGGCTTGATGATGACCATGTTCTTGCACACGGAACAGTAGATTTTACTGGTCTGTTTAAGGATGGTTCGATCTGTTTTAAAATGGAGACAAGATTTACGATTATCTATAGGCGGACGAATGGAAAATGGTTAGTTCAGCATCTGCATCAGTCAGTACCGGACCAGGAACAGATGAGCGGTGAAGAATTTCCTCTTACATTAGGAAAACAGGTGAAGAAAACCCGGCAGGCACTTCATGCATTAGGAACTGCCTATTATCATATCTCAAGTTTGAATTTAAAAACAAAGAAGGTGGCACTTGTCAAGAGGTCTCGAAAAATGACTATGGATATTGAAGAAGACAGTGCAGATTGGGAGCCTCAGTTTGAGATTATTAAAGGTGTGATAGCAGAACCGTTTGTGCAGAAGTATATAGATTTTTTTGATATACAAACTATGGCAGCACGGCTTCATAATAAAGAATCTATGTCTTGCGAATTCAAAGAAAAGGATGGATCATGGTTTCTTTCCATGGTGGTTCCTCAGACCTATGACAAAAATAGAAATGTTACTTCCGTACTGATCGCAAATCGAGATGTGACAGATGAAAAAATGCGGGAATTAAGACAAGAGGAAGAATTGCGGGAAGCCAAATTAAAAGCAGAATGTGCAAATAAAGCAAAATCAGCATTCCTGTTCAATATGTCACATGACATCCGTACTCCTATGAATGCAATCATTGGTTATGCAGACCTGGCGTCCAGACATTTGAAAGAAGCAGAAAAACTTGACAGATACCTTGAAAAAATTCAAATATGCGGAGAAAGACTGCTGTCGTTACTTGGTAATGTTCTGGATCTTGCAAGAATTGAAAATAATAAGGTCGATATGGAATACGCTGTTTCGAATGTCCATGAATGCTTTGAAAATTGTGTCGCTATGTTCCAACAGCAGGCAGAAAGTAAAAATCAGACGCTTTCTCTGACGGAACAAATTATATATCCGCATGTATATATGGATGCACCGCACCTGTCAGAAATCTGTTTCAATATAATAAGTAATGCTATAAAGTATACGAATACAGGTGGTACGATATCCTGTAATCTTGTACAGAAATCCTGTGAAAAAGAAGACTGGTGCAATACGATTATCACCATTACTGATAATGGAATTGGTATGTCAGAAGAATTTCAAAAGCATATTTTTGAAACATTTGAAAGAGAACACACTTCTACAGCCAGTCATATTGAGGGCAGCGGCATCGGAATGGGTATTACAAAAAAGCTTGTAGAACTTATGGATGGCACGATAAAAGTGAAAAGTAAGCAAGGTGAGGGTTCCACATTTACAGTGACGATTCCTTGCAGAAAAGCGTCAAAAGAAGATTCTATGGTGAAGAAAAACAGGAAACTGTGTAATAAGAATTGCCTGAACAGTGTTCGAATCTTATTAGTGGAAGATAATGAGATTAACACAGAAATCGCAACAGAACTATTGATGGAAGAAGGATGTGTAGTTGAGACTGCAAATAATGGAGCTGCATGCATGGACATGCTTGAAAAGGCGGATGCTGATTATTACAAGATAATTCTTATGGATATTCAGATGCCGGTTATGAACGGATATGATGCTGCATTAGCTATTCGAAAGATGAAAGATACGAAAAAAGCCAGGATTCCAATTATTGCAATGACCGCCAATGTCTTTGCAGAAGATATACAAAAGTGTTTTTTTGTTGGAATGAATGATTATATTGCTAAGCCTGTAAATATGAACATTCTTGTGCCAACAATGAAGAAATATTTGTAATAAAAGATTAGAAATCTGCCCATTCCGGCCATTGGAATGGGCAGATTTCCTTTTCGAGCAGCCGTGCTGCGATATTATCAAGAGCAGACCGATTTTCATTCCTCTATTCTAATTCAAAAGAGCCGGTGTAGAGCTGATAATAGGTGCCCTTTTCTTCAATCAGTTTTTCATGGCTGCCCCGCTCAATAATTTTTCCATGGTCGAGCACCATAATGACGTCTGCATTTTGGACGGTAGAGAGCCTGTGGGCAATTACAAATACCGTCCGACCGTTCATGAGCCGATCCATTCCTTCCTGTACCAACGCTTCTGTGCGGGTGTCTATAGAAGATGTTGCTTCGTCTAAAATCATGACAGGGGGATCGGCAACGGCGGCACGGGCGATGGACAAAAGCTGTCTCTGTCCCTGAGAAAGGCCGCTACCATCGCCTTTTAATACCGTATCATATCCCTGAGGCAGCATACGGATAAAGCTGTCCGCATTTGCCAGTTTTGCAGCGGCAATACATTCTTCATCGGTCGCATCTGGATTCCCATAACGGAGATTTTCCATGACAGTTCCGGTAAAAAGATTGACCTCCTGCAATACAATACCCAGTGACCGGCGCAAATCTGTCTTTTTGATTTTATTGATATTGATTCTGTCGTAACGGATTTTTCCGTCTGCAATATCATAAAATCGGTTAATCAGGTTTGTGATTGTTGTCTTTCCGGCCCCGGTAGCTCCTACAAAGGCTACCTTCTGTCCTGGCTCGGCATAAACAGAGATGTCATGTAAAATCTGTTTTTCCGGGACATAGCCAAAGTCCACATGGTCCATCACGATATGTCCCCGCAGTTTTGTGTAAGTCAGGCTGCCGTCATGGTGCGGATGCTTCCATGCCCATGTTCCGGTGTGTTCTTTACACTCCAGGAGATGACCGTTTTCCTCTCTGACATTTACCAACGTAACATATCCGTCGTCTGTTTCCGGAGCCTCATCCATAAAAGTGAAAATCCGGGAAGCGCCGGCAAGCGCTGTAATGATGGAATTAAACTGATTGGCGATTTGCGAGATGGGATTGGTAAAATTACGGGACAAAGTCAAAAACGAGGCAATCATTCCGAGGGTCATGGTGTTGTATCCGAAAAGCCCCAGATTGGTTATTCCTGCAATCGCCAGATAAGCGCCGATGATTGCAATCAGCACATATTGGACATAGCCAAGGGCATTCATCATCGGCATCATGGAATTGGCGTAGCCGTTTGCTTTGCCGGAATTGATTTCCCATGCATGGTTTCGGCGGCGCAGTTCCTTTTTGGACTGCTGTTCATGACAGAACACTTTGATTACCTTCTGACCGTTAATCATTTCTTCCACATACGCATCCAAATCGGCAAGGGTTTCCTGCTGAGCCGTAAAATATCCCCCGCTTTTTCCTGCAACTATTTTCACAATCTGCATGATGCAGGCTAAAGCAATGCAGACAAACAGAGTCAACCATACGCTGATGTAGAGCATACAGAAAAATACGGCCACAATAGTAAATACAGAAGAGACAAGCTGTGCCATAGACTGTGCAATCATCTGCCGCAGTGTATCTGTATCATTGGTATAAAGGCTCATAATGTCGCCGTGAGTATGGGTATCAAAATACCGGATGGGTAACTTCTGCATTTTGGAAAACATTTCATCACGGATTGTTTTAAGCGTCCCCTGCGCCACCGTTACCATCTGGCGGTTATAAATCCAGCTGGCGGCTGTCCCAATCAGGTAAACAGCGCCAAGGGTAATCAATGCATGGAGCAGTCCTGTAAAAACCGGTTCATCCATTCCAAGCATGGGAACGATATAACTGTCGATCAGCGTCTGTAAAAACATAGAAGACGCTGCACTTGCGATGGCGCTGAAAAGGATACATATGGCAACAAGAATCAACGTTTTTTTATAAGGTTTCATGTAAGACAGCAGACGTTTGACTGTCTGTGGATTCAGTTTTTCCGGTGCGTTCATATTATCTGGCTCCTTTCTGTGTATTCTGCTGGGATTCATATACTTCACGGTAAATATCGCAGGATTTCAGCAATTCCTCATGTTTTCCGACTGTGGCAATTTTTCCATCATCCATGACCAGAATCAAATCGGCATGTTGTACAGAGCTGATTCTTTGTGCGATTATGATTTTTGTCGTCTGAGGGAGATATTTCCGCAATGATTTTTGAATCAAGGCATCTGTATGGGTATCTACTGCACTGGTAGAGTCATCGAGAATCAGCACTTTGGGATTCTTAAGGAGCGCCCTTGCAATACATAGACGTTGTTTTTGTCCTCCAGAGACATTTGTTCCGCCCTGTTCCAGCCAAGTGTCATATCCATCCGGCATGGCGCAGATGAATTCATCTGCCTGCGCCAGACGGCAGGCCTCCCGAATTTCCTTCATTGTTGCGCCTTCGTTGCCCCAGCGGAGGTTCTCGGCAATCGTTCCGGAAAACAATTCGTTTTTCTGTAATACCATGGCAACCGCATGGTGCAGAGTGTCCAGGTCATATTGCTTTACATCAACCCCGCCAAGAGTCAGTTTTCCACTGCTTACATCGTATAAACGGGGAATCAGCTGTACAAGGGAGGTTTTGGAAGAACCGGTTCCGCCGATGATGCCAACGGTCTGTCCGGATTCGACGTGGAAATTGATATGCTCCAGCACTTTCCGGTCTGCTTTTGACGCATAGACAAAATCCACATTTTCAAACTCAATTTCTCCGTTTTTTACTTCATATACAGGCTCCTCCGGGTTTGTAATATCTGTTTTTTCCTGTAATACTTCCGCAATTCTCTGCGCAGAGGAACCGGCAATGGTAATCATGGCAAATACCATGGAAAGCATCATCAGGCTGGTCAAAATTTGCATGGCATAAGTGATGAGGGCAGTCAGGTTTCCGGTAGTCAGACCAAGAGCGGCATTGTTCCCGCTGGCAATGATTGCTTTAGCACCAATCCATGAAATCAGAATCATACAGGCATACATACAAAACTGCATCAGCGGAGAGTTCAACGCAATCAGACGCTCTGCTTTTGAAAAGTCATTGTAAATCCGTTTGGAAATTCCTTGGAATTTTCCGGTTTCATGTTCTTCCTGGCAAAAAGATTTTACGACACGGATTCCACGAACGTTTTCCTGCACCACATTATTCAGTTCATCATAGGTGGCAAAGACCCGTTTCATAATCGGCTGCACATTCCGGATAATTACAAACAGTAGGAACGCAAGGACAGGAATCGCAAACAGGAATACCATGGCAATTTCACTATTGATGCCAAAGGATACGGCCATAGAAAAAATCAACATGACCGGCCCGCGAATGGCCATACGAATCAGCATCTGGTATGCATTCTGGATGTTGGTTACGTCAGTGGTAAGCCTCGTTACCAGGGATGCTGTTGAAAATTTGTCAATATTGGAAAAAGAAAATGTCTGAATATTGTCATACATATCCTGACGCAGGTTAGCGGCGAACCCAGCGGACGCTTTTGCTCCGATATGTGCGGAAAGCATTCCGGTTCCCAGTTCTAAAATTGCAAATATGAGCAGGGCGAAACCGTATTTCCAGACGGCTCCCATATCCCCAAGATTAATTCCAAAGTCAATCAGATCGGCCATGCAAAGTGGAATTATAATTTCAAACACAACTTCCACAATCGAGAAAAAGATTGTCAGCAGTGAGCCTTTCCGGTGGCTTCGCAGGCTTTTGGCTAATGTCATTAACATATGTTATCACTCCTTTTTATAAAATGTAGTACGCTACATGTTTGACGAAAAAGTTGGCCGGCAACATACCGGCCTTATGAATTGTCCAAATTTCCGTATATCGTTACAAGCATATCCCTTAATTCAGAAATTTGCTCTGGTGTGAGTGACCGCAGCATGATTTCATCCTGTTTACTCACGGTATTCTCAATGTCTTGACCAACGGCAGCGGCTTTGTCTGTCAGCTGTACAATTTTGTTTCTGCGGTCTTCAGAATCAAACCAGGTGACCAGAAAACCATTTTGCTCCATCCGGGAAACAACACCTACAACTGTGGGATGAGATACCTGAAGACGGTCTTCAATCTCTTTCTGAGTCGCCTGCCCGCCTTTTTCATGGAGAAAAGCGAGAACCCTCGACTGTGAAAGGGTGAGACCTTGCCGCTTTAAGTCTGCATCGGCATTTACCTTAATTTTATCTGAAATCAGCTTAAAGTAATATCCGATTCCCTGTTCCATTATCACTATCACACCTCCTTCAATCTGTAGCATACTACACATTATAGAGAAAAAAATATGCGTTGTCAAGTGGGTTTCATAAATTTTGAGAAAAATAATTTGAATTCATCACTTGACATTGTGGCAAAGTCCATGCATCAAGATGTTTCATAGGAAATCCCTTAGGACATAAAGGAATCCAAAACGATATCACAGTCAGGTTGGTGATTAATACGGTTGCATTTGCAGTCGCGAACTCCATTTTCCAGACAGTTGCAGGTTCTTGTTTTTCGTTCCTGAGCAGAAGTATAAATTGGGGTTCCATCACCAGCTAAGGCAAGGGATTTTAAAACCATTAATTGACTTGAGTTTCTGTAGTGCTTATTTGAAGGCAGGCACATATATGGTCATCAGCAAGACGGTAAAAGATATGGGATTACTTTGCAATTATCTCATCTGAAAAAATGGATGCGAAAAAAGCAATCACCTTATATAAGAATAGAGATGCGTCGGAAAAAGTATTTCGTGCAGATAAATCTTAGCTGGGGCAAAATACTGGAAGTTAACATTAATTTGTTGACTTCTTAGGACTGGTTTAGTATCATAGATAATCAGGGGATACCCAGATGACTTAAATAGAAAGCTTGAAGATGAAATGGAAAGTAATCGATAGACAAGAGAGGAAAATACAATGAGTGAATTGAAGAAGATGGCCGTACCAGAGGGCAGAACGCAGATGATAGATATGAAGCCAAGAGAGAAACAGGATGAAGAGATGGAAATTGATTTGCTGGAACTTTTTCAGGCAATGATACATAAGCTGTGGCTGATCCTTTTGTTGTTGGTACTTGGTGCAGGGCTTGCCTTTGGTGCAACGAAGCTTTTGATTACACCGATGTATACAGCTTCTTCGGAGATTTATATTTTGACGAAGACAACCACTGTGACATCGCTTGCAGATATTCAGATGGGTGCACAGATTACCAGTGATTTTGCGGTTCTTGCAAAGAGCCGTCCGGTTGTGGAGAATGTCATTAAGGAGTTGCACCTGGATTATACTTATGAGGAAGTTGTAGGAATGATTTCGACAGAGAATCCTTCGGATACACGTATTTTAAGAATTAATGTACAGAATGCGGATGCGGAACTGGCGAAGGAGATGGCGAATACATTTGCTGAGGAGACGGCAGAGCGTGTTGCCTACATTATGACAACCGATAAGCCGAAGGTAGTGGAAGAAGCAGTTACACCGAAGCATCCATCGAGTCCAAGTGTGGGAAAGAATACGGTCCTTGGCGGACTTCTTGGCATGGTTCTTGCAATGGCGGTGATTACGGTGCTTTATCTAATGAACGATACAATTCAGACTGAAGAGGATGTCAGAAAGTATCTGGATCTGCATACGCTTGCAGCGGTGCCGATGGAAAAGAGGCGTTAAGGAATGAAGGAGAAGATACGCAAGGCACTTACAATCGTTCTGCTTCTGATCGCGGTTGCGTGTACGGGTTATCTGCTCTGGTATTATGGCTCTGCAATGAAAGCAGAAAAATCCCAGGATAATGCGAAAGAGATTGCCAAAAAAGAAGAGTCCCCGGAAGTGGTGGAAGAAGCAACTGAGGAAGAAGTGGAGATTCCGATTGATTTTGCTTCACTTCAGGCAACTAATCCGGATGTGTATGCATGGATTCAGATTGCTGGAACGGTAATTGATTATCCGGTGTTACAGAATGCAGAAGATGATTCGTATTATCTGAATCATTCCTGGGAGGGCATGAGTGCAGTGGAAGGAGCAATCTTCTCACAAGCATGTAATGCGAAGGATTTTACAGATTTTAATACGGTGTTATATGGACATCAGATGGGAGATGGGGTGGAGACCATGTTTCATCAGCTTGGAAGCTATCTGGACGCTGACTTTATGCAGTCCCATCGTGAGATTATAATCTATACACCAGAGCATATTCGTACATATAAAGTATTTGCGGCAGTAATATACGATGATCGCCATTTGATTCAGCATTATAACTATGTGATGAACAGCGAACGTCAGGATTTTATAGATTCTATTTATAATTCCAGAGATTTACGGAATCAGTTTTGTAATGATGTGGATGTGACAACAGAAAGCCGGATTCTGTCATTAAGTACATGCGTTTCGACAGAACCATCACACAGATTACTTGTGGAGGCAGTACTGGTAGATGAAAAATAAGAATATATATATAGGAGTTCTTGCGGTTGTATGTGCGATTCTGGTATGTGGAGTAGGCTATACCGTATGGAAAGATAAAAATCAGGATAAAGAAGTGACTTCATCCGTTTCTGATAATAAAGATATTACCTCAGATACTGTGGTCGTAGATGGTGTGGAATATCGTTTAAATACCAATATACAGACCGTGCTGTTCATGGGAATTGATAAAGCGGCAAAGAGCGATATGGGTGGTCGTGCAGGTGAGAATGGGCAGAGCGACAGCTTGAATCTTCTGATAGTTGACAGAGAGACGAAGAAAGGGCAGATTCTGCAGATTTCCCGCGATGCCATGGTGGATATTGATATCTATTCTGCATCGGGTGAGAAGATGATGTCGGAACCGGGACAGATTGCACTTCAGTATGCATATGGCGATGGGGAAGAAGAAAGCTGCCATCTCACTGCGGAAAAAGTTTCAGAACTTTTGTATGGAGTGAATGTGGATTCCTACCTTTCACTGACAATGGAAGGAATGGTGAAAGCAGCAGATGCAATTGGTGGTATCACAATGACCATACCGGAAGATTATACTTGGATTGATTCGGCTTTTGAGGCAGGTGCAACAATTACTATGGATGGACAGACGGTAGAAAAATATGTGCGCTCCAGAGATACAGAGGTATTGGACAGTAATGTGCAGAGAATGCAGCGGCAGTCTCAGTTTATGGGAGCATTGATTAAAAAACTGCAGAGTATTAACGGAACTGGTAATTATTTGAACCTTTATCAACAGATGGAACCATATATGACAACGAATATGACTGCAGACGAAATGAAAGCATTATCTGAATATGATATAGATACCAGTACCATTAGCGTTCCCGGTGAAGTGATTTTGAAGGATGGACATGCACAGTTTATCGTGGATAATGATGAATTACAAAAAATTATCCTCAAAATATTTTACAAATAGTAAGTAATGTGTTATAGTGTGTATGTTTAAAAACTTAGTTTTGCATTAAAGCAATAATATTAATAAGGAGGACGAGAGTCATGAAATCGAGAATCATGAAGACTATCGGACTTGTGGCAGCTATGGTTGCTTGCGTTGGTATGACAGTATTTGCAGCACCAAGTCCATCTGCAAGCACTGTAGTAACAGGTGCTACAACAACTGCAAAAGATGCTAAGATTATCATCAGCGAAGTTCCTGCTGAACATGCAAGTGCAGTGACAGAAATTAAGTCTGAAGCTGGACTTAAGAAGGCACTTGGTAATGATTTTAGTGCGAACATGACAGTTGCAGATGTAGTGGAAGCTTCTATCGAAGGACCAGCTCCAACAGGAGAATTTGATATCACATTCAATGTGAAGGGTGTAACAGCATCTACAAAAGGTCAGATTCTTCACTGGAATGGACAGGAATGGGAAAAGATTCCAACAAAGATGGGGGAAGGTACTATGACAGGTACATTCACTTCTTTGTCTCCAGTTGCATTCGTTGTTGATAAGACAACATTAGCTTCTGGTACAGCATCATCTCCAAAGACAAGCGCAGCAGCAGTTTCTGGTGTAGCAGTTCTTGGACTTGCAGCAGTTGCAGGTGCTTATGGTCTGAAAAAGAAAGAACGCTAATCGGATTTGAATATCAGGATTAGAAGGAAGGCTCTTCTTTGTGGCGGATGATCCGACAGAAGGAAGAGTTTTCTATTTACAGGAGAAGGATATGGATTTGGTTGATATCCATTGCCACATTTTGCCGATGGTGGACGATGGTCCGGGGTCGGTGGAAGAGGCGATTCGTGTTTTGATGGAAATGCGGAAGCAGGGCGTGAGGCATGCGATTGTTACGCCGCATTTTCGAAAAGAGATGTTTGAGCCTTCTATGAGAAGGGTATTGTATTCTTATAAGAAGATGAAAGAAATTGCCGGGGGGATGGGGATTACGCTTCGCCTCGGATGTGAATATTATAGAGATGAACAGATAGTAGAAGATTTTAATCATAAGCGGCGTCCGACGATGGCGGGCAGCAGGTATGTTCTGGTGGAGTTTTCGACGAACGATCTGTTTTCGGTTGTTCGGAATTACATTTACGAGTTGACTGCGAAGGGATATCGGCCAGTCGTGGCACATGTGGAACGCTATTTTTGCTGCCAGGATTTGGAGAATGTGCAGGAACTGAAGGATCTGGGAGCGTTGATTCAGGTGAATGCCGGGTCTGTTTTAGGAGAAGACGGTAGGAAGATTCAGAAGTTCTGTCAGGAGCTTATGAATCGGAATCTGGTGGATTTTATTGGGTCAGATACGCATAATACAACAAGCCGAAAGCTGAATCTGGAAAAGTGTGCTTCCTATGTGACGAAGAAGATGGGGAAAGCTTATGCCAGAAGGATTTTCTATGAGAATCCATTAAGAATATGGAAAAACAGGTGAATATATGAAGAAGGTTAATATTACAATTGATAAGAAGACGTATGGAGTGCGGGAGTCGGTGAAGACCCTTCGCACGAATTTACGGTTTTGTGGGGACGATAAACAGGTGATTCTGATGACAAGTTGTCTTCCGGGAGAAGGAAAAACAGACACGTCGATTGAACTTGCGAGATCAATCGCAGAGATGGGAAACAGTGTAGTGCTGGTAGATGCGGATATGAGAAAGTCTGTGATGGTATCCAGGCTACAGGCGACGAATGTAGATAAGGGATTGTCCCATTTCTTGTCAGGTCAGTGTGTACTTGCGGATGCACTTGTTTCGACGAATATTCCGAAGATGCATTTGATGGTGGCGGGGCCTGCTGTGCCGAATCCGACTGAGCTTTTAGAAACGAAGCGTTTCCAGGGAATGATTGATTCTATGCGTAAGGTGTATGATTATATTATTATAGACTGCCCGCCACTGGGACTTGTGGTGGATGCTGCAATTGTTGCGAAGGAATGTGATGGTGCCATTCTTGTGGTAGAATCGGCTAAGACGAAGTACCGTCTGGCACAGTCTGTCAAGGAGAAACTGGAATATACGGGTGTTCCGATACTTGGTGTGGTGCTGAATAAGGTGGAACGTAAGAAGAATTCTGGTTACTATAACAAGTATTATGGCAAGGAATACAAGAAGGATAACTACGAGGGTTACTATTCATCGGTTGAGAAAAAGAAGTAGGGTTATGTAATGGAAGAGTTATATCGATTGATTGAGGAAAAGATCCGGTCATCTGGATATACAGGAATCGTTGACGGAGAAGCATTCTATCATGATGTCAGTGAAGAGGCGGATGATCAGGAGAATGGAACGTATATGTTCTTGTTGAAGAAAAGTGATACCTTATCTTATAAGGGATGTATGGAGATTATGGATGATCAGTTTGATCTACATTATGTGGACATTCATGATGGAGACAAGGTATATCATGTAGATTTTGATGCATAATCACAAATAAAGAGATTGATAAGTATTTCATTAGATATGTTTGAGAATGGCATATAAGTAGAGAAAATATGGTGCATGTGAGCCCCTGAACTAACAGGGATTCACATGCACCATTATATGTTTTACCTTTGGAAATTTTGTTTCGATGGAATCGTGTACGTGTTCAGCAATACTGTGTGATTCGTACAAGGTCATGTTGCCATCGGCTCCGATTTCAATATCAACATAGATTTTGTTTCCAAAGACGCGGGTCTGCAGAAAGTCTACCTGTATGACACCGTTCTGGTCGAGTGCACATGTGCGAATGGCCTCTTCTGTAGAAGCATCGCAGGAATGGTCAACCATTTTGCTGATGGCATCCAGAAAGATGTCGATGGCAGCCTTTACGATAAAGATACAGATGACTTCGCTGGCAATGGGATCCAAAATCGGGAAACCGAGGCGGGCTCCAGCAATACCGATTAATGCACCTATGGAGGAGAGCGCGTCACTTCGGTGATGCCATGCATCTGCCATGAGTGCACTGGAGTCAATTTTTTGTGCATTTATCTTTGTGTACCAATACATGGCTTCTTTTGCCAAAATGGAGATAATGGCAGCAATCAGGGCAAGAACACCAGGAATAGTGAGGGACACATAATTACCGCCAAATATATTTTTCGCAGCCTGAATACCAATGAAGAGTCCGGTGATAAACAGAACAAC
This sequence comes from uncultured Lachnospiraceae bacterium, assembly GCA_900554415.1. Taxonomy (GTDB): domain Bacteria; phylum Bacillota; class Clostridia; order Lachnospirales; family Lachnospiraceae; genus Allocoprococcus. Next base: position 55,440 of record USGU01000009.1, read on the forward strand.
GGATAAGATAATGGCGGCAACGCATTCGAAGCGTTCGTGTCCATAGGGGTGTTCTTTGTCAGATTCCCGTGAGGATACTTTGACACCGATGATGACGATAATACTGCTGAATACATCCGAAGCAGAGTGGACAGCATCACTGATCATAGCACCGGAATGCGCCAGAAGTCCGGCTAATAATTTAAAGGCAGATAGAAGCAGGTTGCCGAGAATGCTGACTATAGTGACGCGGGTGGCTGTTTGCTCGAAATGATTGCTTTTTTTCGGGTGATTTGGTTTTTCTGGATGTTTTGATTTCTCCAGAACATTTGATTTTTCCATAAGTAATAACCTCCTGAGATAATTGTGGATATGCACATGCTTACTGGAAAAGGTAAAAAAAGCACCCGTGGTTCCAGTAATAGCAACTACTGTCCCATGGATGTGTCATCCACTGTCACGGAAGTGACCCGGCTCCGGAAGAAGTACTTTCCGGCCTGTTCAGTTTGTACTGTAGATAAAATATGCAGTGCAAATATTAAAAATGATTATCTCAGAGGAATTATAAAAAGTCAAGACAAACAGTGATTAGGAGAAAAAAACGGAGAAAAATAGGAGAGCTGTTGAACTACAGATGATTCATTGTGGTTCGACAGCTCTTTGTTGTTTTGCGTTTATAGTAGAAGGACAGAGATTAGATGCAAGATTTTACAGTCTGTGAGCTTCCAGCCATTTGCTGGCTTTTTCGCATACATTTTTCAGGCAGGTTTCTTCAAACGGGCTGTCCAGTCCGGCATTTCCCAAAAGTTTTGTGAATACCTCGCTTCCGCCCTGAACTGTGTACTTCATATAGGTTTTCCATGCTTCTTCACGGTTTTCCTGAATTCTTGCCCAGAACTGAAGAGAAACGGTCTGCGCCAGACAGTAGTCAATATAGTAAAATGGACTACTGTAAATGTGGTGCTGTCTCTGCCAGCCTTCTCCTTCACTGTAGAATGGAATTTCTCCGTCCAGCTTCATCCATGGCATATAGATGCCGAGCAGTTCTTTCCAGACGGCATGGCGTCCGGCAGGAGTTAAATCTGGCTTTTCATATACAACGTGCTGGAAATGGTCTACCATGGTTCCGTATGGAATAAAGGTAAGCGCTCCTGCCAGATGGCTGTATAAGAATTTATCTGCGTCTGCTCCAAAGAAATCTTTTGCCCAAGGCTCCGCAAAGAATTCCATGGACATGGAGTGTACCTCGCAGGCTTCCAGTGAAGGCCATACAGTAGAAAAGGGAACGCGGCTCCGGTTGGTGTAAGCGGCAAATGCGTGCCCGGCTTCGTGTGTAATGACTTCTACATCTCCTTGTGTGCCATTAAAGTTCGCAAAGATAAATGGGACTTCATAATCAGCCAGTGAGGTGCAGTAGCCACCGCTTGCTTTGCCTTCTGTAGAAAGAACATCCATCAGTTTCATATCCAGCATGGTGTGGAAAAATTCACTGGTTTCCGGTGAAAGTTCATCGTAGAATTTACGTCCGGCTGCAATGGTATCATCGAAGCTTCCTGCGGGTTTAGGATTACCGGTGCGGAACTGGAGAGCGTTATCCGCAAAACTCATCGGATATTCCTTTCCAAGGCGCTCAGCCTGTCTTTTATAAATAGAATCTGCCACAGGAACCAGATATGTTACAACGGCCTGACGGAATTTCGCCACATCTTCCTTTGTATAGCAGTTACGCATCATACGGTAATATCCCAGCTCTGTATATCCATCGTAGCCTAATTTGCGTCCCATCTTATCACGGAGATGGACTAGCTTATCATAGATGGTATCCAGTTTTTCCTGATTTTCCTTATACCAGTTTCCTTCCGCCTTCCATGCAGCTAAGCGGCGGGCGTCGTCCGGGTCATTCTTTAATGGAGTAAGCTGACTCAAGGTGTAAGTCTTTCCTTCAAATGGAATCTGGGCAGAGGCCAGAAGTTTTTCGTATTCATTTGTCAGATTGTTTTCTTCTGTCATATCGTCAATGATTTCAGGAGAGAACTGCTTCAATTCGATTTCTGCATTTAAGAAGGTTACATTGCCGAATTCAGAGGCGAAATCTGCACGGAATGGAGACTGCAATAAGGCAATGGTCCATTTCTGGTCATATTCATTTAACTGAGGTCCGGCACTGTTCCAAAACTGCATTTCCTCATCATAAAAGGTATCGCGTGTATCGATGGTATGGCGGATATTAGCAAGGTTGGAAAGCGTGCTGATGTGACGGTCCAGCTTATCTTTTTCAAGAAAGATTTCTTTTGCTTCCTTATAATCAGCGGCTTTGGAAAGACGGTCTGTAAGGGCTGCAATCTGCGCCTTCAGATCATCCAAGTCAGGACGTTGATATTTCATATCTGAAAAATTCATGGTTAAAATACCTCCTTCATTTTACATGAAAATATAGTTCTTATTATGTAGTATATCGGATTTGTATGGTATACGCAAGGTGGGTTTGGATAGAACGATTGATGTTTTTTAACTAGCAATTTCACGTGGTAAAGTGTTACAATGATAAGAAACATCATTGTTTTTGATGAAAAATTATTGTAGTATACCAACATAGCTTTTTTAGACAGGGAGGAACAAATTATGAAGAAGAGATTTTTAAGCATGTCATTAGTAGTAGCAATGGCTGCTGTAGCTATGACAGGATGTGGCGGTAACTCCGGCTCATCAGATAAAAGTGGAGATGCAGACACAATCAAGATTGGTGGTATGGGACCAATCACAGGTGGAGCTGCTTATTATGGAACAGAAGTAAAACAGGGTTCGCAGATTGCCATTGATGAAATCAATGAAGCAGGCGGAATCAACGGAATGAAGATTGAATATAATTTCCAGGATGATGAAGCAGATGCAGAAAAGGCAGTCAACGCTTACAATACATTAAAGGACTGGGGCGTACAGATAATGGTTGGTGCTACTACATCAGATGCAACTATTTCTTTGGAAGCAGAGACAGCTGCTGACAACGTATTTCAGATTACACCATCTGGTTCATCTGTAGATTGTGTAACAAGCCCGAACGCATATCAGGTTTGCTTCTCAGACCCGAACCAGGGTATTGCTTCTGCTCAGTACATAGCAGACAATAAACTTGCAACAAAGGTTGCTGTAATCTATGACAGCTCAAACTCATACTCATCAGGTATCTATGAAAACTTTGCAAAGAAAGCAAAAGAAGAAGGACTTGATATCGTATCTACTGGAGCATTTACAGCAAGCAATAATACAGACTTCAGCGTACAGTTACAGGATGCTAAGAACAATGGCGCAGAATTGGTATTCTTACCGGTTTACTATCAGCAGGCATGCATCATTTTAAAACAGGCTTCTGATATGCAGTACGCACCAACATTTTTCGGATGTGACGGATTAGACGGTATCCTTGGAGTAGATGGATTTGATAAATCTCTTGCAGAAGGCGTTATGTTATTAACACCATTCGCAGCAGATGACATGGCACAGTCTACACAGGATTTCGTAGCAAAATATGAAAAAGCTTATGGATCAACACCAAGCCAGTTTGCAGCAGATGCATACGATGCAGTTTATACAGTAAAGGCAGCAGCAGAAGCAGCAGAAATTACAGGTGATATGTCAGCTTCCGATATCTGCGATGCACTTGTGGAACAGATGAAGACCATCGAAGTAGATGCTATTACATCAAAAGAAGGCGTTCCAATGAAATGGGATGAAAACGGAATGGTTGACAAAGCTCCAAAAGCTGTTATTATCACAGATGGTGCATACAAAGCAATGTAATCAATCACAACAATCTAAGTTTTTTCTTTGGGGGTTGTCTTAAGACAACTCCCATTTTTCAATAAAAGATAACATGAGGAAAAGGAAGAGAAAGAGGTGTTGAAATGGGATTTTTATCTTATTTAATCAGTGGAGTCAGTCTTGGAAGCGTCTATGCACTGATTGCGCTTGGATATACCATGGTTTATGGAATTGCAAAGATGCTGAACTTTGCTCATGGTGATATCATTATGGTCGGCAGTTATGTAATCTTTACCGCAACAACAATGGCAGGAATTCCGGTTCCGGTTGCAATTCTGGCTTCTATTATAATATGTACCGTATTAGGTGTGGTAATTGAAGGAATTGCATATCGTCCGCTTAGAGGGACATCGTCCCTTGCTGTATTGATCACCGCAATTGGTGTCAGCTATTTTCTGCAGAATGCAGTACAGATTATTTATGGAGCAAATGCAAAATCTTTCAAATCAGTCGTTCCGTTAAAGGCAGTTAAACTGGCAGGCGGCGAGCTGGTTATTTCAGGAGAAACCATTGTAACCATTATTTCCTGCGTTGTCATTATGGTTGCACTGAATACGTTTGTAAATAAAACAAAGACCGGTCATGCCATGCTTGCAGTAGCTGAAGACCGTCAGGCGGCAGAACTGATGGGAATTAATGTAAATAAGACCATTTCCCTTACTTTCGCAATTGGTTCCGGACTTGCAGCAGTAGCTGGTATGCTGCTTTGTTCTGCTTATCCGAACCTTACACCAACAACTGGTGCTATGCCTGGTATTAAAGCATTTACCGCAGCGGTATTTGGCGGAATCGGTTCTATTCCGGGTGCGTTGATTGGTGGAATCTTGCTTGGAATCATTGAAATCTTAAGCAAAGCCTACATATCTACCCAGCTTGCAGATGCAATCGTATTTGCAGTGCTGATTATAGTATTGCTTGTGAAACCTACGGGTATTCTTGGAAAGAAAATCAGTGAGAAAGTGTAGGTGGAGAAGATGAAGAAAATGACAATGAGTAAAACCTCAAAACAGAATTTTATAACATACGCAATGGTTATCGTTGCTTATGTGATTTTTCAGACTCTTTCTGCAACAGGAAATTTATCCAGTCTGATGCAGGGACTTCTTGTTCCGCTTTGTACGTATTCTATACTGGCAGTTTCTCTGAACCTTACAGTAGGTGTACTTGGAGAACTGAGCCTTGGCCAAGCGGGCTTTATGTGTATTGGAGCATTTTCAAGTGCATTCTTTACAGCCTGTATGAAAGACACGATTACAAATGATCTGCTTCGTTTTATCCTTGCATTTATCGTTGCGGCAGTTTGTGCGGGAATCTGCGGAATTTTAATCGGTATTCCGGTTCTGAGACTGAAAGGGGATTACCTTGCAATTGTAACACTGGCATTTGGCGAAATTATTATGAATATCATCAATGCTTTATATGTAGGAAGAGATGAGAACGGATTCCATTTTTCTATGAAAGACAGTATGTCATTGAATATGTCAGACAGTGGAAAGATTATTATTAAAGGTGCACAGGGAATTACAGGAACAGCCCGTCAGTCTACCTTTACTATTGGTATTATTTTACTGCTTCTTACATTGGTAGTTGTTCTGAATCTGATGAATTCACGCTCAGGACGTGCGATTATGTCTATCCGTGACAACCGTATTGCAGCAGAATCCGTAGGTATCGATATTACAAAATACAAAATTATGGCATTTGCAATTTCTGCATCTCTTGCCGGACTTGCAGGATGCTTATATGCACATAATCTGTCTTCTTTAACAGCTCTGCCTAAGAACTTTGGATATAATATGTCCATTATGATTCTGGTATATGTGGTACTTGGCGGAATGGCAAATATGAGAGGTTCTGTTATTGCGGCAGTTCTGCTTACAATGATTCCGGAACTTCTGCGTGAGATTGGGGAATACCGTATGCTGATTTATGCGGTCATCATGATTGTGATGATGATTTTCAACTGGAGTCCGAAGGTAAAAGAATGGCGTGAAGCACATTCGATTAAAGGCGCCTTCCACAAAAAGAATGTGAAGGAGGCAGAGTAAGATGGCAATGTTAGAGGTTAAAAATTTAGGGATTTCTTTCGGCGGACTTCGTGCTGTTGATGGATTTAATATTAAGATTGAAAAGGGACAGCTCTATGGTCTGATTGGACCGAACGGAGCAGGAAAGACTACCATTTTCAATATGCTTACAGGTGTTTACAAACCGACAGATGGTTTGATTGAACTGGATGGACAGAATATTACAGGAAAGAAGACCATTGAGATTAACAAGGCCGGAATTGCCCGTACATTCCAGAACATTCGTCTGTTCAAGGAACTGACTGTACTTGACAATGTAAAAGTGGGACTTCATAATCACCATAAATATTCTACTTTAGCGGGCATTCTCCGCCTTCCGAGTTATCATAAAGTAGAGAAAGAAATGAATGCAGAGGCAATGGAACTCCTGGAAGTGTTTGGACTTGACGGAGAGGCGGACCAGCTTGCATCGAACCTTCCGTATGGTAAACAGCGTAAGCTGGAAATTGCAAGAGCTCTTGCAACGGAACCGAAGCTGTTACTGTTAGATGAGCCGGCAGCCGGCATGAACCCGAATGAGACCATTGAGCTGATGGAAACCATTCGTTTTGTACGTGATAAATTTGACATGACTGTTCTTCTGATTGAACATGATATGAAACTGGTGTCAGGTATTTGTGAGGAACTGACTGTACTGAACTTCGGACAGGTGCTTGCGCAGGGCAAGACCAGCGAGGTACTGAATAATCCGGAAGTTATCAAAGCATATCTTGGAGAGTAGGAGGAGAAGAATCATGGCAATGCTTGAAGTAAAAGATTTGGAAGTGTATTACGGAATGATTCAGGCAATCAAAGGCATTTCCTTTGAAGTAAATCAAGGGGAAGTCATTGCGCTGATTGGTGCAAATGGTGCCGGAAAGACCACTACACTTCAGACAATTACGGGGATGATTCCGTCTAAGAAGGGGAGCATCACATTTAACGGAACAGATATTACAAAAGTGCCGGGACACAAAATTGTGCCGATGGGTATGGCACATGTGCCTGAGGGAAGACGTGTGTTTGCGCAGCTTAGTGTACTGGACAATTTGAAGCTTGGAGCGTATACTAGAAATGATCAGAAGGAGATTCAGGAAAGCCTTCAGATGGTATACAGACATTTCCCAAGACTGGAAGAAAGAAAGAATCAGATGGCAGGAACCTTGAGTGGTGGAGAGCAGCAGATGCTTGCCATGGGTCGTGCGCTGATGTCGAAACCGAGTATTGTGCTTATGGATGAACCATCTATGGGGCTGTCACCAATTTTCGTAACGGAAATTTTTAATATTATCCAGGAAATTTCCAAAGAAGGAACAACGGTACTTCTGGTAGAACAGAATGCGAAGAAAGCACTTTCCATTGCGGACAGAGCGTATGTGCTGGAGACTGGTAATATTGTTCTTTCAGGTGACGCGAAAGTTCTGATGAATGACGAATCAATTAAGAAAGCATATTTGGGAGAGTAGGTGTCGAGTATGAAGAAAACCATAATTACGATTGCGAGAAGCTACGGAAGCGGCGGACGTACACTTGGTATCAAACTGGCAGAAGAGCTTGGAATTCCTTGTTATGACAGAAATATCATTCGGATTGCATCGGATGAGAGCGGGGTTAATGAGCAGTTATTTGGGGAAGCTGACGAGAAGGTAACCGGTCTTAATCTTTTCAAAGGAACGAAACCGTATACAGGGGAACTCCTTCCGCCTGGACATCCGGATTATACTTCCAGAGATAATCTCTTTAATATTGAAGCACAGACAATCAAAAATCTCGCAGACAAAGGTCCTTGCATTTTTGTGGGACGTTGCGCGGATTATGTTTTGAAAGACAGAGAAGATGTGGTACGTCTGTTCTTCTATGCTCCGATGGAGGACTGCATCAGAAGAGCGAAAGAAGTATCGGGCGAAGACGAAAAAGATTTAGTCAAAAAGATTAACCGCATTAACAAATATCGTGCCGATTATTACCGGTATTATACCGGACATGAGTGGAATGACAGTGAATATTATGATTTCTGTCTGAACACATCATCTATGAGCTATGAAAAATTAGTTGAAGTGGTAAAAGCGTATCTGGAAATCTACAATGCATAAGTAATACATTATAATCATAATATGGAGGTGCAACATTGCTGTATACAGCATCTCCTTTAAAGAAAAGACTTGACTTTACAGGAATCCTATGATATTCTACTAGGGCGAATGGAAGTATAGGTCTTTTTTTTATGCCTATTTTTAGACAGCCTCGCAAGCTGTCATGTAACTGAAAATTAGAACATAAAAGCGAGGTGGAAGTTGTGCGTACAAGAATTACATTAGAATGTACAGATTGCAAACATCGTAACTACAACATGACTAAGGATAAGAAGTCTCATCCTGAACGCATGGAAACAAAGAAATACTGTAGATTCTGCAAATCACACACGTTACACAAAGAAACGAAATAGTCTTTGAAGGGAAGTGAATGTATGGGAGATTCTAAAGAGACCCAAAAAACTCCTTTCTTTAAAGGGTTAAAAGCTGAGTTTAAGAAGATTTTCTGGCCAGACAAAAATACTCTTGCAAAACAGACTGTAGCAGTCGTTTCTGTTTCCGTTGTTTTAGGCATTATCATTTCGGTGATTGATGTCATTGTAAAATACGGAATTGATTTATTAGTTAGATAGTTACTGATAAATAAAGTTACGAGAAAGGTGATTTTATGGCAGAAGCAAGATGGTACGTGGTTCATACCTATTCTGGGTATGAAAACAAAGTGAAAGCCAATATTGATAAGACAATCGAGAACCGTCATCTGGAAGATGAGATTTTAGAAGTCAGAGTTCCTATGCAGGAAGTGGTAGAACTCAAGAACGGTGTTCAGAAAGCATCTATGAAGAAGATGTTCCCTGGATATGTGCTGATTCATATGTTTATGAATGATGACACATGGTACGTTGTGAGAAATACCAGAGGTGTGACCGGGTTCGTAGGGCCTGGGTCAAAACCGGTTCCGCTTACAGACGCTGAGATGTCTTCTCTCGGAATCCAGAAAGACAACGTAATCGTTGATTTCAAAGAGGGCGATACCGTGACGGTTACTGCGGGCGCATGGGAAGGAACGGTAGGAATGGTTCAGTCTGTAAATGCAGCTAAGCAGAGTCTTATTATCAATGTTGAGTTATTCGGGCGCGAAACGCCGGTAGAAATCAGTTTCGCAGAAGTAAAACAGATGTAACTTTATGCAGAAAGCATAAGAACACGTGGGAGGGAAATCCCCGCAAATACCACAAGGAGGTACTTTAAAATGGCAAAAAAAGTTTCAGGTTATATTAAATTACAGATTCCAGCCGGAAAGGCAACACCAGCTCCACCTGTTGGACCAGCACTTGGTCAGCACGGAGTAAATATCATGGAATTTACAAAGCAGTTCAATGCAAAGACAGCAGATCAGGGAGATTTAATTATCCCTGTAGTTATCACAGTTTACAGTGACAGAAGTTTCAGCTTCATCACAAAAACACCACCAGCAGCAGTTCTTATTAAGAAAGCCTGCAACCTTAAATCAGGTTCTGGTGTACCTAACAAGACAAAAGTTGCTAAGATCACAAAAGCTCAGGTAAAAGAAATCGCAGAACTTAAGCTGCCAGACTTAAATGCAGCATCTGTAGAAGCTGCTATGAGCATGATCGAAGGAACTTGCAAGAGCATGGGTGTAACAGTTGTAGAATAAGCGGTGCCTTATTGCAACTTGAGTGAAAACTGTAAACAAACACGTGGGAGGGAAATCCCGTAATCACCACTAGGAGGTATTGAAAATGAAAAGAGGAAAGAAATACGTAGAAGCTGCAAAGTTAATCGACAGATCAGTTCTCTATGATAAAGAAGAAGCAATCGCATTAGTGAAAAAGAGTGCGACAGCAAAATTTGATGAAACAATCGAAGCTCATATCAGAACAGGTTGTGATGGACGTCACGCTGACCAGCAGATTCGTGGTGCAGTAGTTCTGCCACACGGAACAGGTAAGAAAGTTCGTATCCTTGTATTTGCAAAAGACGCTAAAGCAGAAGAAGCAAAAGCAGCTGGAGCAGACTATGTAGGTGGAATGGAACTTATCGAAAAGATCCAGAAAGAAAACTGGTTTGAATTTGACGTTGTAGTTGCTACTCCAGATATGATGGGTGTTGTTGGACGTATTGGTCGTGTACTTGGACCAAAAGGTTTAATGCCAAACCCAAAAGCTGGTACTGTAACAATGGACGTAACAAAAGCTGTAAACGATATCAAAGCTGGTAAGATTGAATACAGATTGGATAAGACAAACATCATCCATGTACCAGTTGGAAAAGCTTCTTTCACTGAAGAACAGTTAGCGGACAACTTCCAGACGCTTATCGATGCAATCAACAAAGCAAGACCAGCAGCAGTTAAAGGTCAGTTCCTTAAGAGTGTAACTCTTACATCTACAATGGGACCTGGCGTAAAAGTTAACCCGGTTAAATTGGGTTAATCTGCTGAATTGCCTTATTGAAAATCGGCAATAGAATTTTAATCCCCACAGGAATTTCCTGTGGGGATTTTGTTATAGCGACGAGGTGAATGCGGCATGTTTACATGGCTGCATTCGCCGACCGCTAATCAGCGGATAAAATTCGCAAAGTGTGTTTTATCCGCTGTTGTGACGAGAAACGAGGTGATAGAGATATGTTATTAATTAAGAATGCAGAAGTCTATAGTCCGAAGTATATCGGGAAAAAAGATGTTCTGGTTTGTAATGAAAAGATTGTCGCACTAGAAGATTACATACCAGAGATTCCGATAGCGTGTGAAATAATTGATGGAATGGGAATGAAAATGATTCCGGGGATGATTGACCAGCATATTCACGTAACCGGGGGCGGCGGAGAAGGAAGTTTCCGCACACGTACACCGGAACTGAATTTATCAGAACTGATAGAAGGCGGAATTACCACGGTAGTTGGATTGCTTGGAACAGATGGTATCACCAGAACGGTGGAAAATCTGTATGCCAAAATCGCTGCGCTGAATGAAGAAGGTGTGACTGCATATATGCTGACAGGGGCATATGATTATCCGAGCCCGACGATTACGGGAGAGGTAGAACGGGATATAACATTTATCAAAGAAATATTAGGGGTAAAACTGGCAATCTCGGACCACAGGGCGCCGAATGTGTCCGTGCGGGAATTGATTCAGCTGGCAAGTAAGACCCGTGTGGCAGGAATGCTCAGCGGAAAACCGGGAATAGTAACCCTTCATATGGGGGATTCCGAGAAACGGCTTGCGCCTGTATTCCGAGCATTAGATGAAAGCGAAATTCCGGTTACTATTTTCAGACCAACTCATGTAAACCGTAATCCGGGACTTTTACGAGAAGCGTTTGGCTATTTGGATATGGGCGGATATATTGACCTTACCTGTATGCCAAATTCAGATTTGACTCCGGGGGCATGTATCCGAAAGGCGATAGAACAGGAACTTCCGGTAGAACATATTACCATCAGTTCAGATGGACATGGAAGCTGGTCTAATTATGGAGAGGATGGAAGACTTCTGGAAATTGGTGTGTCGGGAGTAGATGCGCTGTGGAAAGAACTGGTATCTATGGTGAAGACGCAGAAATTTACATTGGAAGAAGCACTTCCGTATGTGACCGAAAACGTAGCAGAAGCGCTGGGACTTTCAGGGAAAAAAGGATGTATATCAGAAGGGGCAGACGCGGATTTGTTGCTTATGGATGCAGAAATGAACCTGCGGACGGTAATTGCCAGAGGCACTGTTTTCATGGACAATGGATTGATAGTCAAAAAGGGAACGTATGAAAAATAGTCCATAAGAATAAATGCGTGAAAGAATCTATAAAATAATTAAAAAAACATTGACAAACAGAATACACGATGCTATTATATTACGGTAGCTGCCGAAGACAGTAGGTGCCGCGAGGCATAAGGACGAAAACGCCTACCGAGGAATGCAAGATTCATATGATTGAACTTACACCTCTATGTCTTACGGATATAGAGGTTTTTTAAACCATATTTCCTTGTGGCAGTAAAGAAAATAATACAAGGAGGAGACAGATTCGTGGCAAAAGTTGAATTAAAACAACCAGTTGTACAGGCAATCGTAGAAGATATCACAGACGCACAGTCAGCAGTTTTAGTTAACTACTGTGGTTTAACAGTGGCAGAAGACACAGCACTTCGTAAACAGTTAAGAGAAGCTGGTGTTATCTACAAAGTCTGCAAGAACACAATGATGAAGAGAGCTTTCGAAGGAACTGATTTTGCTCAGTTAGATGAATTCCTTGAAGGACCAAGCGCTATTGCAATTTCGAAAGATGATGCAACAGCACCTGCAAGAATCATCTGCAAATTTGCTAAAGACGCTAAAGCTCTTGAAGTTAAAGCAGGTATTGTTGAGGGAACTTTATACGATCAGAAAGGTGTAGAAGAACTTTCAAACATTCCAGCAAGAGATGTACTGTTATCCAAATTACTTGGAAGCTTACAGTCACCTATTACAAATCTTGCTCGTGTACTTAATCAGATTGCTGAAAAGGACGGAGCAGAAGCACCAGCAGCTGAATAATCAGAGTGTTGGACATAGTTAATAAGACAATAACATTTAATGGAGGAAAATAAAATGGCAAAATTAACAACAGCAGAATTTATTGAAGCTATCAAAGAATTATCTGTATTAGAATTAAACGATTTAGTTAAAGCATGTGAAGAAGAATTTGGTGTATCTGCAGCAGCAGGTGTTGTAGTTGCAGCAGCAGGTCCTGCAGAAGCAGCAGCAGAAAAAGATGAATTTGATGTAGAATTAACAGCAGCAGGTGCTTCTAAAGTTAAGGTTATCAAGATCGTTCGTGAAATCACAGGTCTTGGACTTAAAGAAGCTAAAGAAGTAGTAGACGGAGCTCCAAAGGTAATCAAAGAAGCTGCTTCTAAAGCTGAAGCTGAAGAAATCAAAGCTAAACTTGAAGCTGAAGGTGCATCAGTTACTCTTAAGTAATTTGGCCTTTTCAAGGAAAGAACATTCGGACCGCACAGGCGTTGACTGTGCGGTCTTTTGCTTTGCAATGCATATCATGGCTGCGCTGGTGATCTAATTGTTTGCAGAAGGCTGATAGCCGGAGTGTTCTGCAAACTGTTAGATAAAATCTATAAACAAATCTATAAACTAATAGAAAAAATAGTTGACAAGCGTATTGACAATATGCTATATTTAAAAATGCACTATTGTGGAAAAATATGCCATTAGTGCGCCCTGATATACTAGGCGGAAAATATCCGAAAATTTATTATATAAGGAGTGAAACGTCAATGGAGAAAAACAGAATTCGTCCCATCACAAACGGAAAAAGCATGCGTATGAGTTATTCCAGACAAAAAGAAGTACTCCAAATGCCGAATTTAATTGAGGTTCAGAAGGATTCCTACAAGTGGTTTCTGGATGAAGGATTAAAAGAAGTATTTGAAGATATTTCTCCGATTACTGATTACAGTGGTCATTTAAGCCTGGAATTAGTAGATTTCACATTATGCGAAGATGAAGTGAAGTACTCAATCGAAGAATGCAAAGAGCGTGATGCAACTTATGCAGCACCTTTGAAAGTAAAGGTAAGACTTTACAATAAAGAAACTGATGAAATTAATGAGCATGAAATCTTCATGGGAGATTTGCCGTTAATGACAAAAACAGGTACTTTTGTTATCAACGGTGCAGAACGTGTTATCGTAAGCCAGTTGGTTCGTTCACCTGGTATTTACTACGGAATTGCACATGACAAAATTGGTAAGAAGTTATATTCCAGCACGGTAATTCCTAACCGTGGTGCATGGCTTGAATATGAGACGGATTCAAATGACGTTTTCTATGTACGTGTGGACAGAACAAGAAAAGTTCCGATTACTGTGCTGATTCGTGCACTTGGTATTGGAACAAATGCAGAGATTCTTGAGATGTTTGGTGAAGAGCCGAAGATCCTTGGAAGCTTTACAAAGGATACTGCAGAAAACTATCAGGAAGGTCTTCTCGAACTGTATAAGAAGATCCGTCCGGGTGAACCGCTTGCAGTAGACAGTGCAGAAAGCTTGATTACAAGCATGTTCTTTGATCCAAGACGTTATGATCTGGCTAAGGTTGGCCGTTATAAATTCAATAAAAAGCTTCTTCTGAAGAACAGAATTGCGGGACAGATTCTGGCAGAAGATGTTGTGAGTGCAATTACAGGTGAAGTAATTGCAGAAGCAGGAACAGAGGTTACAAGAGAAATCGCAGATGCAATCCAGAATGCAGCAGTACCATATGTATGGATTGCAAGGGAAGAAGGAGAGCGCAATATCAAAGTGCTTTCTAACATGATGGTAAATCTTGAAACTATCGTTGATGTGAATGCCAAAGAACTTGGTGTTACAGAATTAGTATATTATCCTGTACTTGCTGAACTCTTAGAAGAGACAGCAGGAGATATTGATGAATTAAAAGAAGCAATCCACAAGCATATTTCTGACTTGATTCCAAAACACATTACCAAGGAAGATATCTTTGCTTCTATTAACTATAATATGCATCTGGAATATGGCATGGGAAATGATGATGATATTGACCATTTGGGCAACAGACGTATCCGTGCCGTAGGTGAATTACTCCAGAACCAGTACAGAATTGGTCTGTCAAGACTGGAGAGAGTTGTCCGCGAAAGAATGACAACACAGGATCTGGAAGGTATTTCACCACAGTCCCTGATTAACATTAAACCAGTAACTGCAGCAGTGAAAGAATTCTTCGGTTCTTCACAGCTGTCACAGTTCATGGATCAGAACAACCCGCTTGGTGAGCTGACACATAAGAGACGTCTGTCTGCACTTGGACCTGGTGGTTTGTCAAGAGACCGTGCAGGTTTCGAGGTTCGAGATGTTCACTATTCACATTATGGAAGAATGTGTCCTATTGAGACACCTGAAGGTCCAAACATCGGTTTGATCAACTCTCTTGCAAGTTATGCAAGAATTAATGAATATGGATTTATCGAGGCTCCTTATCGTAAGATTGATAAGTCAGATCCGAAGAATCCGGTTGTAACAGACGAAGTAGTATATATGACTGCTGACGAAGAAGACAATTACCATGTAGCACAGGCCAACGAACAGTTGGATGAAGAAGGACATTTCGTTCGTAAGAATGTATCTGGTCGTTTCCGCGATGAGACACAGGAATACGAAAGAAAAATGTTTGATTACATGGACGTTTCACCTAAGATGGTATTCTCAGTTGCTACAGCACTTATTCCTTTCCTGGAAAACGATGATGCGAACCGTGCCCTTATGGGTTCTAACATGCAGCGTCAGGCAGTACCTCTTCTTGTGACAGAAGCACCTGTTGTTGGAACTGGTATGGAAGTGAAGACTGCGGTTGACTCTGGTGTATGTATTGTTGCAGAACAGGGTGGTATCGTAGAACGTGCGACAGCAAATGAAATTACAATCCGTCAGGATGATACAACAAAGAAGACATATAAGTTAACAAAATTCCTCCGCAGTAACCAGAGCAACTGCTACAATCAGAGAACAATTGTAGTAAAAGGAGAGCGCGTGGAGGCTGGACAGGTAATCGCAGACGGTCCATCTACTTACAATGGTGAGATGGCTCTCGGAAAGAACCCATTGATTGGTTTCATGACATGGGAAGGTTACAACTACGAGGATGCCGTACTTCTGAGCGAAAAACTTGTTCAGGATGATGTATATACATCTGTTCATATTGAAGAATATGAAGCAGAAGCACGTGATACAAAGCTGGGACCAGAAGAAATCACCCGTGATATTCCTGGTGTCGGTGATGATGCGCTGAAAGATCTGGATGACAGAGGTATCATCCGTATCGGTGCAGAAGTTCGTGCGGGAGATATTCTGGTTGGTAAGGTTACTCCAAAGGGAGAAACAGAACTGACTGCAGAAGAAAGACTGCTTCGTGCAATTTTCGGTGAAAAAGCCCGTGAAGTAAGAGATACTTCTCTGAAAGTGCCTCATGGAGAATATGGTATCGTAGTAGATGCAAAGGTATTTACAAGACAGAATGGTGATGAACTTGCACCTGGCATAAATCAGGCAGTCCGCATTTACATTGCACAGAAGAGAAAGATTTCTGTTGGTGATAAGATGGCTGGTCGTCATGGTAACAAGGGTGTAGTTTCCCGTGTTCTCCCGGTAGAAGATATGCCATTCCTTCCAAACGGACGTCCACTTGATATCGTACTGAACCCACTGGGTGTACCTTCACGTATGAATATCGGACAGGTATTGGAAATCCATCTGAGTCTTGCTGCAAAAGCACTTGGATTTAACATTTCAACACCAGTCTTTGACGGCGCAAACGAAGTAGATATTATGGATACTCTGGACCTTGCAAATGATTATGTAAATCTTTCCTGGGAAGAGTTTGAAGCAAAACATAAAGAAGAGCTTCTTCCAGAAGTAATGGATTATCTGTATGAAAACAGAGACCACAGAGAACTCTGGAAGGGTGTTCCAATTTCACGTGATGGTAAAGTAAGACTGCGTGACGGACGTACCGGAGAATATTTTGATGGTCCGGTAACGATTGGACACATGCATTATCTGAAGCTGCATCACTTGGTAGATGATAAAATCCATGCTCGTTCAACTGGTCCTTACTCACTGGTTACACAGCAGCCACTTGGTGGTAAAGCGCAGTTCGGTGGACAGCGTTTTGGAGAAATGGAGGTATGGGCGCTGGAAGCTTATGGTGCATCTTATACTCTTCAGGAAATCCTTACTGTGAAATCCGATGACGTTGTAGGACGTGTGAAGACATATGAAGCTATCATCAAGGGAGAAAATATTCCTGAACCAGGTATTCCGGAATCATTCAAGGTACTTTTGAAGGAACTTCAGTCCCTTGGTCTTGATGTAAGAGTACTCCGCGACGATAATACAGAAGTACAGATTATGGAAAGCGTTGATTATGGCGATACCAATCTGAATCATATTATCGAAGGTGACAGACGTTACAACCGTGAGGAAGAAGATTACGGAAAACATGGATACAGCAAACAGGAATTCCAGGGTGAAGAACTGGTTGATGTAGAGGAAGAAGAAAGTGAAGATGAAGCCGATTTCGAATCATTTGATGATGAATACGACGATTTTGATGATATGGACTTAGAATAGGGAGGATGCCGATATGACAGAAACAAAAAACGAAGCAACGTATCAGCCAATGACGTTTGATGCGATTAAAATTGGCCTGGCGTCTCCGGAAAAGATTCTGGAATGGTCTAGAGGTGAAGTGACAAAACCGGAAACCATCAATTATAGAACATTGAAACCAGAAAGAGATGGTCTGTTCTGTGAAAGAATTTTTGGACCTAGCAAAGACTGGGAGTGTCACTGTGGTAAATATAAGAAAATCCGCTACAAAGGTGTCGTTTGTGACCGTTGTGGTGTAGAAGTTACAAAGGCAACTGTGCGACGTGAACGTATGGGTCACATCGCACTGGCTGCGCCAGTTTCTCATATCTGGTATTTCAAGGGAATTCCAAGTCGTATGGGGCTGATTCTTGACTTATCACCGAGAACACTGGAAAAGGTATTGTATTTCGCTTCTTATATCGTATTGGATAAGGGTGAAACAGATTTACAGTATAAACAGGTGCTTTCAGAAAGCGAATATCAGGAAGCCAGAGAGACATGGGGAGATACTTTCCGTGTAGGTATGGGTGCTGAATCAATCAAAGAACTTCTGGAAGCAATCGATTTGGAAAAAGAATACGAAGAACTTCAGGCAGGACTCCTTGGAGCAACCGGACAGAAGCGTGCAAGAATCGTAAAACGTCTGGAAGTAGTAGAAGCTTTCCGTGAATCCGGAAATAAACCGGAATGGATGATTCTTACAGCAGTACCGGTTATTCCGCCAGATCTTCGTCCTATGGTACAGCTTGATGGTGGACGTTTTGCAACATCTGACTTGAACGATTTGTATCGTAGAATTATCAATAGAAATAACCGTCTGAGAAGACTTCTTGAACTGGGAGCTCCGGACATTATTGTTCGAAATGAAAAGAGAATGTTACAGGAAGCGGTAGATGCCCTGATTGACAATGGCCGTCGTGGACGTCCGGTAACAGGACCTGGAAACCGTGCACTGAAGTCATTATCTGATATGCTGAAAGGTAAATCAGGACGTTTCCGTCAGAACCTTCTTGGAAAACGTGTTGACTACTCAGGACGTTCGGTTATCGTTGTAGGACCAGAACTTAAGATTTACCAGTGTGGTCTTCCAAAAGAAATGGCAATCGAGCTTTTCAAACCATTCGTTATGAAAGAACTTGTTGCAAACGGAACTGCACACAATATTAAAAATGCAAAGAAGATGGTAGAACGTCTTCAGCCAGAGGTATGGGATGTGCTGGAAGATGTAATCAAAGAACATCCGGTAATGCTGAACCGTGCTCCTACTCTGCACAGACTTGGTATTCAGGCATTTGAACCAATTCTGGTAGAAGGTAAGGCTATTAAGCTTCATCCACTGGTTTGTACAGCGTTCAACGCCGATTTCGATGGTGACCAGATGGCTGTGCATCTGCCGCTTTCCGTAGAAGCTCAGGCAGAATGCCGTTTCCTTCTGCTTTCACCAAACAACTTACTGAAACCATCTGATGGTGGTCCGGTAGCGGTTCCTTCACAGGATATGGTCCTTGGCATTTACTATTTAACACAGGAAAGACCGGGAGCAATCGGAGAAGGTAAAGTATTTAAGAGTATTAACGAAGCAATTCTTGCTTATGAAAATGGTGTTGTTACACTCCACTCAAGAATCAAAGTCCGTGTACACAAACAGATGCCGGACGGAACAACAAAGACTGGAACAGTAGAGTCTACACTGGGAAGATTTATTTTCAATGAAATCATTCCTCAGGACCTTGGATTTGTGGATAGAAGCAAGGAAGAAAATGATCTTCTTCTGGAAGTTGATTTCCATGTAGGAAAGAAACAGTTGAAGAAGATTCTGGAAAAGGTAATCAATACACATGGTGCATCTGTAACAGCAGAAGTACTTGATAATGTAAAAGCGATGGGTTACAAGCTCTCTACAAGAGCAGCTATGACCGTTTCTATTTCTGATATGACTGTACCACCTCAGAAACCGGAAATGATTGCTGAAGCACAGAATACAGTAGATAAGATTACTAAGAACTACAAGCGTGGTCTTATTACAGAAGAAGAACGTTATAAAGAAGTCGTAGAAACATGGAAGAACACTGACGAAGCTTTGACAAAAGCACTGCTTGATGGATTGGATAAATACAATAACATCTACATGATGGCTGACTCAGGAGCCCGTGGTTCTGACAAGCAGATTAAACAGCTTGCAGGTATGCGTGGACTTATGGCTGATACAACAGGTCGTACAATCGAGTTGCCTATCAAGTCAAACTTCCGTGAAGGACTTGACGTATTGGAGTACTTCATGTCAGCCCATGGAGCACGTAAAGGACTTTCCGATACTGCTCTTCGTACGGCCGATTCAGGATACCTTACAAGACGACTTGTTGATGTATCTCAGGATTTGATTATCCGTGATGTGGACTGCGTTCCAGAAGGTGCTGAAATTCCGGGAATGTATGTGCATGCATTTACCGATGGAAATGAAGAGATTGAAAGCTTGCAGGATCGTATTACAGGACGTTACTCATGCTATGATATTTATGATAAAGATGGAAATGTGCTTGTAAAAGCAAACCACATGATTACACCAAAACGTGCAGAAAAGATTGTGAAAGACGGTGTGGATGAAAACGGAAATGCACCAATTAAGAAAGTGAAGATTCGTACAATCCTTACCTGCAAATCACATGTTGGTATCTGTGCAAAATGTTACGGAGCAAACATGGCAACTGGTGAACCGGTTCAGGTTGGTGAAGCTGTTGGTATTATCGCAGCCCAGTCTATCGGAGAACCTGGTACACAGCTTACCATGAGAACTTTCCATACTGGTGGTGTTGCCGGTGACGATATCACACAGGGTCTTCCTCGTGTCGAAGAACTTTTCGAAGCAAGAAAGCCGAAAGGACTTGCGATCATCACAGAATTTGGTGGTATTGCTACTCTTCACGACACAAAGAAGAAGCGTGAAGTTATCGTTACAAATCAGGAAACTGGAGAGCAGAAAGCATATTTGATTCCTTATGGTTCACGAATCAAAGTTCAGGATGGTGCGCATCTGGAAGCAGGTGACGAACTTACCGAAGGTAGTGTAAACCCACATGATCTTCTGAAGATTAAAGGTCTGCGTGCAGCACAGGACTATATGCTTCAGGAAGTACAGCGAGTATATCGTCTTCAGGGTGTAGATATCAACGATAAGCATATCGAAGTAATCGTGCGTCAGATGCTGAAGAAGATTCGTGTTGAGGAAAGAGGAGATACCGAATTCCTCCCAGGAACAATGGTAAATGTTCTGGAGTTCAATGATGTAAATGAACAGATGATTGCAGAAGGCAAAGAACCTGCAACAGGAGAACAGATTATGCTTGGTATTACCAAGGCTTCTCTTGCAACAGATTCCTTCCTGTCAGCAGCTTCCTTCCAGGAAACAACCAAAGTTCTTACAGAAGCAGCTATCAAGGGTAAAGTTGACCACTTAATCGGTCTGAAAGAAAATGTTCTGATTGGTAAATTGATTCCGGCAGGAACAGGTATGAAGAAATACCGTAATGTAAAGCTGGATACCGAACTTACCAAGGAAGAAGAAATCATGCTCAACGAGTTCGATGATGAGGACGAAGAGTTATCTCTTGGCGAAAATGTGGAAACAGAAGACGTTTCTGAATTTGAAACTGTAGACGTAACAGAATAATTGCTGGATATATCGTAAAACTGTTTTCGATAAGGATAAAATAAAAATGAGGGGGATTCTGAACAGAATCCTCCTTTTGTGATAAGAGGGCAACAAAATGAAAGAACAAAGAGTACAAAGAATATTAGATGCTATGAAAGAAAGCGGAATTCCTCAGATGATTATTTCAGATGCTACTGCAATTTTTTATCTGACAGGAAAATGGATTCATCCGGGAGAACGCTTGCTCGCACTTTACTTGAATATAAATGGGAATCACAAGCTTGTTATTAATGAACTGTTTCCGCAAAATAAGGATTTGGGTGTGGAACTCGTCTGGTATAACGACATGCAGGATGGAGTGGCAATATTAAATGAAGTTCTGGAACATGATAAGATGATTGGAATTGATAAGACATGGCCTGCCAGATTTTTATTGAGACTGCAGGAATTGGGCGGAGCAAAAGGCTATGTGAATGGTTCTCCGATTGTAGATGGAGTCCGCATAGTAAAAGATGAAGAAGAACAGGAAAAAATGCGGATTTCCTCCCAGATTAATGATGAAGTTATGGGAGAACTGATTTCGATGATCGGTAAAGGAATGTCGGAAAAAGAATTGAGTGCAGCGGTCAGAAAGTTGTATGATTCTCATGGCTGCGAAGATGTTTCCTTTTCTCCGATAACAGCTTTTGGAAAAAACGGAGCGGATCCGCATCATATGACAGACGATACAAAAGGAAAGACCGGAGACAGTGTGGTACTTGATATCGGTGGCATGAAAGATAATTATGCATCGGATATGACTAGAACAGTATTTCTCGGGGAAGTTTCAGAGCGCCAGAAAGAAATTTACAATATTGTTTTGGAAGCAAATCTACGGGGAATTGCGGCTGCAAGGGCTGGAAACCGTATGTGCGACGTGGATTTGGCGGCGCGCAATTATATCGAAGAACAGGGATATGGCGCATACTTTACCCACAGAACAGGACATTCGATTGGTCTGGAAGACCACGAATATGGAGATGTTTCTTCTACGAACGAAGCAATCATCCAGGTGGGTCAATGTTTTTCGGTAGAACCGGGTATTTATCTTCCGGAAGAAAACTTTGGTGTCAGAATCGAAGACTTGGTATTGATTACGGAAGATGGGTGTGAAGTGCTGAACCATTTCCAAAAAGAACTGATTGTTATTGACAATATCGGTAAAAAAGGATAATATATATTGATGTAACTTTATTCAAAATGATTAATAATCTTGCGACAGGCAGATTATCGAGAGTAATGAATTGGAGAATGTATGAAACAGAAGACAAACCGGTCAAATAAGCGGAACAGAGGTTCCCGTGAAAATGCCAATATCAATATGCGAAATGTCAACAACAACCGAGAGGTAAGCAGAAGAAGCAAAGGGAAAAACCGTTATTCCTATGAAGAAGACAGAAGGAATTCTTCAAAATATTATGAAGAGGATCATTATAAAGAGGATGTAAGAAAAATGAAGAAGTCGTCCGGTCCGAAGCGTAAAGAGGAGGACTATGGTAAACATAAGCGGAAACGCCGTGGAAGACGTAAGAATCTGGTAAGTAAAACAATCGGATATTTACTTGCAATTGTACAGTTTGTGTTGTCGGTGGTTCTGGTGGTAAATGTATTGTTTTTTAATATGTTACCGATGACTTATGTGGGTGTTGCCATCGGAATTTTGGTAATATTGTTAGGTATTACTTTGCTTAGCCAGATATTGGCTAAGGGGAAAGGAATGGCCGGAAAGATATTCTGTATTATTATGTGTATCGTATTAGCAGCAGGATCCTTCTATCTTGGCAAGGTCAATGCAGCGGCAGGCAAAATCTTTGGCAGCAATAAGTCTACCAGTGCAATTGTGGTTGCGGTAAAGGCAGAGGATAAGGCAGAGAAGATTAAGGATGCGGCACACTATAAATTTGGTATCCAGTATAGCGCGTATGGAGACCAGATGCGCACCGGACTTAGTAAGATTGAAAATGAAGCAGGAGAAACCCTGGATGTTCAGGAATATAACAATTTGATTGATGAGGCGAATGCATTGTTAGATGGCGAAGTGCAGGCAATTATCTACAATTCCAGTCAGACCAGTATTATCCAGGAACAGATACCGGAATTTGAAAAATCGATTAAAATTATTTACACACACAATATTGTGGTAGAAGTCCAGAATGAAGTGGTGGATTCCGATATGACAGAACCCTTTACAGTTTATTTGAGCGGGATGGATACTTATAACGAAATTTCTTCCGCAGACCGGAGTGATGTAAATATTATTGCAGTTGTTAATCCACAGAGTCATCAGATATTGCTTGTGACAACACCGCGAGATTATTATGTAACAATTCCAAATATTTCCGGTCGCCAGAGAGATAAACTGACCCATGCGGGTATTTACGGAATAGATGCATCTATGGCAACCTTGGAACAGCTTTATGACACGGATATCCAGTTCTTCGGAAGAGTGAATTTCACATCATTGATCAATATTGTGGATGCGCTTGGTGGACTGGAGGTCATTTCGGATGAAGAGTTTGACACAGGATGGGAATCCGGTGCTGAAATTCACGTAAATGAAGGAAGTAACTATTTAGATGGAACGAGTGCTTTGGCATTCTGCCGAGAAAGACATGCACTTGCAGATGGCGATAATGCCAGAGGAAGGCATCAACAGGCAGTCATTACTGCGATGATTAAGAAGATGATGTCTCCTGCAATGCTGAGAGGTGCAACAGAAATTATTGATTCTGTCAGTGATGGAGTGGATACCAACTTTAGTATGGAGCAAATTCAGTCTCTGATTAAAACGCAGCTTAGAAAGAATCCGGAATGGCATATCTATTCTGTGGCGGCAGAGGGATATGGTGATAAACAGACCTGCTATTCATCTGGAAACACACCGCTTTACGTTACGATACCGAACGAGCAGTCTGTAGCAAATATTATAGATTTGATTAACAGAGTAGAGGCGGGCGAAGTACTGGATGGTTCAACGAACACGTCTGAATAAATATTGCAAAGATAGTAGATAATAGAAAGGCATTCTGAAAAAAGTTTCAGAATGCCTTGACTTTTTTCAAGCAATATAATACAATATCCAAGGCGCTAAAAAGTGTAACGTATTTTTTGCGCTCAAAAACAGAAATGTTTAACGTAACCAATTATTACATCATAGGAGGTGAAAGAGATGCCAACATTTAACCAGTTAGTAAGAAAAGGACGTCAGACAGCTGTAAAGAAATCTACAGCTCCAGCTCTTCAGAAAGGATATAACTCTTTGAAGAAGAAAGCTACTGATGTATCTGCACCACAGAAGAGAGGTGTGTGTACAGCAGTTAAGACAGCTACACCTAAGAAACCTAACTCAGCTCTTAGAAAGATCGCCAGAGTACGTCTTTCTAACGGAATCGAAGTAACAAGCTACATCCCAGGAGAAGGACATAACCTTCAGGAACATAGTGTTGTTCTTATCCGTGGTGGTCGTGTTAAGGACTTACCAGGTACAAGATACCATATCGTTCGTGGAACACTTGATACAGCAGGTGTTGCTAAGAGACGTCAGGCACGTTCTAAATACGGTGCTAAGAGACCAAAAGACGCTAAGAAATAATATTTAAAACATTTGTAACGAGTTATCGTATCACAAACAGAACTATGAGATTATAGTTGGTTGCGGGTTTAATCCATATAAATCCTGCCTCAGGGCAGGAAAGAGGATGTCCCGTGAGCAATACACATAGAAAGACACATGTGAGTACCGATGAATTATTCAAGTAAAGCGGAACGCTTTACCAACATGTATAAGGAGGGAAGGACCGTGCCACGTAAAGGACATACTCAGAAAAGAGACGTATTAGCGGATCCATTATACAATAACAAAGTTGTTACAAAGCTTATCAATAACATTATGTTAGATGGTAAGAAAGGTGTAGCACAGAAGATTGTATATGGCGCATTTGAAAGAGTTGCAGAAAAATCAGACAAACCAGCTCTTGAAGTATTCGAAGAAGCAATGAACAATATCATGCCAGTACTTGAAGTAAAAGCAAGACGTATTGGTGGTGCAACTTATCAGGTACCAATCGAAGTTAGAGCAGACAGAAGACAGACATTAGCTCTTCGCTGGCTGACAATCTTTTCTCGTAAAAGAGGAGAAAAGACAATGGAAGAAAGATTGGCAAATGAAATTCTTGATGCAGCAAACAACACTGGTGCATCTGTAAAGAGAAAAGAAGAAATGCACAAAATGGCAGAAGCGAACAAGGCATTTTCACACTATCGTTTCTAAGATACATTGCGTGTTATCAATTATAGGAGGAAAAGACCTTGGCTGGAAGAGAATATCCATTAGAGAGAACGAGAAACATTGGTATTATGGCTCATATTGATGCGGGTAAGACTACTACAACAGAACGTATTCTTTACTATACCGGTGTTAATCATAAAATTGGTGATACTCATGAAGGTACTGCTACCATGGACTGGATGGAACAGGAACAGGAAAGAGGTATCACAATTACTTCAGCTGCTACAACATGCCACTGGACACTGCAGGAAAACTGCAAACCAAAACCAGGCGCATTAGAGCATCGTATTAACATCATCGACACTCCGGGACACGTAGACTTCACTGTAGAAGTTGAACGTTCACTACGTGTACTTGATGGTGCCGTTACAGTACTTGACTCTAAAGCAGGTGTAGAACCTCAGACTGAAACAGTTTGGAGACAGGCTACTACTTATGGCGTACCAAGAATTGTTTTCTCAAACAAGATGGACGCTACTGGTGCTGATTTCATCATGTCACTTAACTCATTAAATTCAAGATTAGGTGCTAATGCTGTTGCATTACAGTTACCTATCGGTGCTGAAGATACATTCGAAGGTGTCATTGACTTATTAAAGATGAAAGCTATCTATTTCGATGGTGCTGAAGGTATTGATGTAATCGAAAAAGAAATCCCAGCTGAATATGTTGATCAGGCTGAAGAATATCATCAGACTTTATTAGAAGCTGCTGCTTCATTTGATGATGATTTAATGATGCAGATTCTTGAAGGTGAAGAACCTGCAATCGAAGATGTTAAAGCTGCTATCCGTAAGGGTACAATCGCTGTAGAATTATTCCCAGTTCTTTGTGGTTCTGCTTACAAAGATAAGGGTGTACAGCCAATGCTTGATGCTGTTGTTGACTACTTACCAGCTCCAACTGACATCCCTGCAATCAAGGGTGTTGACATTGATGGTAACGAAGTTGACCGTCATGCATCTGATGAAGAACCATTCTCAGCTTTAGCATTCAAAGTTATGACTGACCCATTCGTAGGTAAGTTAACTTTCTTCCGTGTATACTCTGGTACTGCAACTGCTGGTTCATATGTATTGAACTCAACAAAAGATAAGAAAGAAAGACTTGGTCGTATCTTATTAATGCACGCTAATACACGTAAAGAAATTGATGAAGTTTATGCTGGTGATATCGCTGCTGCAGTAGGTTTCAAGAACACTACAACTGGTGATACTCTTTGTGCGGAAAACGATTTCGTTATCCTTGAAAAGATGGAATTCCCAGAACCAGTTATCGAATTAGCAATTGAACCTAAGACAAAAGCTGACCAGAACAAACTTGGTGAAGCTTTAGTTAAATTAGCTGAAGAAGACCCAACTTTCAGAACATCTACAAACCCTGAAACTGGTGATACTATCATCGCTGGTATGGGTGAATTACACCTTGATGTCATCGTTGACAGATTAAAGAGAGAATTCCATGTAGAAGCAAACGTTGGTGCTCCTCAGGTTGCTTATAGAGAAACTATTACTCAGGCTGCTGAATGTGAAGGTAAATACATTAAACAGTCTGGTGGTCGTGGTCAGTACGGTCACGTTTGGATCAAGTTCGAACCTAATGAAGGTAAAGGATTTGAATTCGTTGACGCTGTTGTTGGTGGATC
>USGU01000010.1 GCA_900554415.1 uncultured Lachnospiraceae bacterium
TAGTATACAGGTAAATCCACGTTGTTACAAATGTGGGGTCACTTCATATTATCTAAAAATTGGAAGTAGACAAAATATTCATTTCTATTATATATATATATTCTGCTATAAAGTGCTTAAATTGACAAGTGCAATTGTGTTGCTTTCGGGAAACAAATGATTTACATAGCTGAAAAAAACAAAAAATATATATGAATTTTGCGCAGATTTCAGTCCTTGGTCAAGATTTGGCGCAAAATAAAGCAAGTCTTCAGGAAATTTTAAAGCTCGGTGATGAGCAACTGACAGCTTTCACTGCTGATTTTGAAGCAAGACTGCCGAAATATCTGCGTAATGCACTCCATCCAGAGACTGTAGCGGCATTTAGTTGAATATCGGATTATCTTCGATTGACACAGACTCTTAAAGAGTATATGATTTATGGAAATAATATGGAAATCATAAGAGGCAG
This sequence comes from uncultured Lachnospiraceae bacterium, assembly GCA_900554415.1. Lineage (GTDB taxonomy): Bacteria > Bacillota > Clostridia > Lachnospirales > Lachnospiraceae > Allocoprococcus. Next base: position 452 of record USGU01000010.1, read on the forward strand.
GAATAAACAACATGAACTACACATACATAGTAGAATGTAGTGACGGTACACTATATACTGGGTGGACCAACAATTTAGAGAAGCGTCTGGAAGCCCACAATGCAGGGAAAGGCGCCAAGTATACGAAGACGCGCAGACCGGTAAAATTGGTCTATCAGGAGCAATTTGAAACAAAGGAAGAAGCAATGAGCCGGGAATATCATATCAAGCAGCTCAGCCGAAAAGAAAAAATGAAGTTAATGAAAGAGAAAATTGACTTTTGAAATAGTTTTTAGTAAAATATAAAAATGTTATTTCACTCCTTGCACAGATGAGAAAGCAAGGAGTGTTTTTTGAGAGAAGGAGAGACGATGGAAGGTATTAAATTTGAAGATATGGGGCTTTCAAGTGAGATTTTGAAAGCGGTAAAATATATGGGCTTTGAAGAAGCTTCGCCAATTCAGTCCAAAGCAATTCCACTGATTCAGGAGGGACACGATGTAATCGGCCAGGCGCAGACTGGAACGGGAAAAACAGCAGCGTTCGGTATTCCGCTTCTGGAGAAGATTGACCCGAAAAGCAAAAAGCTTCAGGCAATCATCTTGTGTCCGACAAGAGAGCTTGCAATTCAGGTTGCGGATGAGATTCGTAATCTTGCAAAATATATGCATGGCATTAAATTAGTTCCTATTTACGGTGGACAGGAGATTGTAAAGCAGATTCGTTCTCTGAAAAGTGGTACACAGATTGTCATCGGTACACCGGGGCGTGTCATGGACCATATGAGAAGAAAAACAATCAAGATGGACCACATTCACACGGTGGTGCTTGATGAGGCAGATGAAATGCTGAACATGGGATTCCGTGAGGATATTGAATTTATTCTGAACAGTGTTCCAGAGGAAAGACAGACGGTATTATTTTCCGCAACAATGCCAAAGCCGATTATGGAAATCACAAAGCAGTTCCAGAAAGATGCACAGCTTGTCAAGGTAACAAAGAAGGAACTGACTGTTCCAAATATTGAGCAGTATTATTATGAAGTAAAAGAAAAAAATAAGGAAGAAGTACTTGCACGTCTGTTAGATATTTATGCACCAAAGCTTTCCGTGGTGTTCTGTAACACTAAGAAGCAGGTAGACCTTTTGGTACAGGCACTTCTCGGCAGAGGCTATTTTGCAGCAGCCCTTCATGGGGATTTGAAGCAGGAGCAGCGTGATCGGGTTATGCAGGGATTCCGTTCTGGAAAGACGGATATTCTGGTTGCGACAGATGTAGCTGCAAGAGGAATTGATGTTGATGAAGTCGAGGCAGTATTCAACTACGACCTTCCGCAGGATGATGAATATTATGTACATCGTATTGGTAGAACCGGTCGTGCAGGACGAGAAGGAAGAGCTTTTTCGTTTGTGACTGGTAAAGAGGTTTACAAACTGAAAGAAATCCAGAGATATTGTAAGACCAAAATTTATTTACAAAAGGTTCCATCTTTAAATGATGTTGTAAATACAAAGATGGAAAAAATGCTGGATGAGATTGAATACATGATTGAAAATGAAGATTTAACATCCATGATTAATGCAGTAGAATCAAGACTGAATGAATCAGATTATACTGCAATGGATATGGCAGCAGCATTTTTGAAAATGTGTTCCGGACAGAATGATACGGCAGAAAAAGAAGAGGAATTTGATTTTGGGGATACCGGAGCAGGGGAATCTGGTATGGTTCGTCTTTTCATCAATATTGGAAAGAAGCAGAAAGCAAGACCGGGAGATATTCTTGGTGCCATTGCCGGAGAAACCGGATTGAACGGCAAAGTGGTAGGAACCATTGATATGTATGACAAATATACATTTGTAGAAGTTCCGAGAGAATATGCGGCAGATGTGCTGAAAGCAATGAAGAATGTAAAAATCAAAGGAAAGACAGTTGCAGTAGAACCTGCAAACAGAAAGTAAGATAAAATTCTATAACGAGTTCTATAACGAAAAAGGGTGTGACTTTTGTAAGCCACACCCTTTTTTCATTATGATTAAGAAGTTTCTATATGAAATAGGAAATACAACAGACAAATTCCCTATTTTGATAATGTCGAGTTTTAAAATATTTTAAAAATATTAAAGAAATTAAGCAGTTTCGTTTGCACTGTTTTTCTTCTTTAATAAAATATCTTTTCTTGAAATTCCTGGTTCTGTCATATGTACCGGGTCAAGAATACTGTCCAGTTCATCGGCCGTCATCAGATTTTCCTGAAGAATCAGATTACGGACTGGTTGTCCGGTTGCCAGTGCTTTTTTGGCGATTTCAGCAGATTTCTTATAGCCTACATGAGGACAGATTGCGGTAACAATACCGACACTGTTTTCCACAAGACTACGGCATCTTTCTTCATTTGCCGTAATTCCAGCTACACAGTTGTCAATGAAAGTCTGTACTGCGTAAGCAAGTGTATCGATGGACTGGAACATACAATAGAAAATAATCGGTTCAAATGCATTTAATTCCAACTGTCCACCTTCAGCGGCCATAGTAATGGTCACGTCATTTCCGATGATATTGAAAGCAACCTGATTTACGACTTCAGGAATGACTGGATTTACCTTTCCCGGCATAATAGAAGAACCGTTCTGTCTTGCAGGAAGATTGATTTCTCCAAATCCGGCTCTTGGACCGGAAGACATGAGACGTAAGTCATTTGCAATCTTGGAAAGTGTCACTGCACAAGCCTTTACCGCACCGGAGACAGCAACAAAGGAGTCAAGGTTCTGCGTAGAATCAATCAAATCGAATGCCTGAACCAGTTCCATATCTGCTACTTCAGAAAGATTTGGAACGATACGTTTTAGATAGGTTTCGTCGGCATTAATACCAGTACCTACAGCAGTTCCGCCCATATTTACCGTATGCATTTCATTCATGGCAGTGTCCATACGACGGATATCACGCATAATTGCTACGGAATAAGCACGAAATTCCTGACCGAGACGGATTGGAACCGCATCCTGCATCTGAGTTCTTCCCATCTTGATTACATGGTCAAATTCTTCGGCTTTTTTTACCAGAGTATCATGGAGACGAAGCAGCTCGCTCTTTAAATTCTTCAGCAGACGAAGAGAAGTAATCTTTCCGGCTGTCGGAATAACATCATTGGTGGACTGACCGTAGTTTACATGGTCATTTGGATGGACAATATCATAATCGCCTTTTTCACCACCAAGAATCTCAATGGCTCTGTTGGCGATGACTTCATTGGCATTCATGTTAAGGGAAGTACCCGCACCGCCCTGAATCGGGTCCACGATAAAATCACCATGGAACTTGCCGGCAATAATCTCGTCACATGCCTGAACAATCGCATTTGCAATCTTCTTGTCCAACAGACCTACCTCGCAGTTAGTGATGGCGCATGCTTTCTTAATATAAGCCAGGCTGTTGATGATTTCTGGGTGCATATTCAGTCCGGTAATATGAAAGTTTTCCGCAGCTCTTAATGACTGGACTCCGTAATACACGTCCTCTGGAACATCCTTGGTTCCGATGGAGTCAGCCTCTATACGATAATCATTTTTCTTTTCTACGCACATGTTATTTATCTCCCTTACGATAACAAAATTTAAACACTGAGTTTATTATAGAAAGGATATGTGATATAATCAAATACATATATTATTATAAATACTATAACTTAAATACTATAATGTTGATTCCACGATATGCGAATAGAGGGCCAGAATGTGAGAGTGCGTAGCACGTAACAATCTGTAAGCATTATAGTTACATTTCAGCTACGGGGGAACAAAGATGTTTCAGGGAATGGAGTATGTTTATGCCGTTTATCAGGCGAAAAGTTTTTCAAAGGCAGCAAAAGAATTGTTTATTTCGCAGCCTTCTTTAAGTGCTTCGGTAAAGCGTATTGAAAATAAAGTTGGTTATCCCATTTTTGACCGGAGTACGAAACCACTTCAACTTACAGAATATGGGGAACATTATATTCATGCGGTGGAGCAGATAATGTCTGTAAAAAATGAATTTGTAAACTGTATTAATGACCTTGGCGAACTAAAAACGGGAAGTCTGACTATTGGTGGCAGCAGTTTGTTTGCCTCTTTGATTCTTCCACCGATTTTATCTGAATTTGGGAAAAAATTTCCCATGATAAAGGTTGAACTGATTGAGGAAACTACGGTAAAATTGAATCAGTTTCTTCGAAACGGAACCATTGATATGGTGCTGGACAACTGTATTTTGGATGATGAAACATTTGACTGGCGGCCACTTCGGGAGGAACATCTGATGTTGGCAGTACCGGAGCTGTTTGCCATTAATGAGAAGCTAAAGGCATATCAGGTTTCACCGGAAATGATTCGAAGCGGAGCACATTTGGATGAAACGGTAAAAGAAGTCAATCTACAGGAATTTCAGGGGCAGCCTTTTGTATTATTGAAGAAAGAAAATGATACCCGTGTGCGGGCGAATCTTATTTGCCAGAGGCAGGGATTTGAGCCACAGATTATGTTGGAAGTGGACCAGCAGATGACTGCATATAACATTGCCAACTCAGGAATGGCAATCGCATTTGTCAGTGATACCCTTGCCATGCGTGTACCGAGACATTCTGGTGTGGTATATTATAAACTGTCTATGGAGAGCAACAGGCGAGAAGTGCATTTCTATTGGAAAAAGGGAAGATATATCAGCAGAGCAATGCAAGAGTTTCTTAAGATAGCAAATAAATAGTTTGAGGAGAAAAAATGGACGCAAGACTTACTACGTTATGTTATATTGAAAAGGATGGAAAATATTTAATGCTTCATCGGGTGAAGAAAGAAGTGGATGAGAATAAGGATAAATGGATTGGTGTAGGTGGGAAATTTGAGCCGGGCGAAACACCGGAAGAATGCCTGCTCCGGGAAGTGAAAGAGGAAACCGGACTGACGCTTAAAACCTATCAGTTTCGTGGAATCGTCACGTTCTTATCGGATGAGTGGGGAACGGAATATATGCATTTGTTTACTGCTACGGAATATAGCGGCGAGATGAAAGAATGTGATGAGGGAGAACTTGTCTGGGTGGATAAGTCGGAAATCGAATCTTTAAAGCTTTGGGAAGGAGATAAGATTTTCTTCCGGCTGATGGAAGAAAGCAAGAATTTCTTTACATTGAAACTTCGGTATGAGGGAGAAAATCTGGTGGAAACAAAAACGCAAGTGTATGGCGTAGATTTGTAGTAGTAATACATAGTGATAAGTTATATAGCAGGAGGAAGAAGACAATGATAATTCGTACAGCTACAATGGATGATTTACAGGCAGTGGCAGCAGTGGAGGCAGAATGCTTTCCGGCAGCAGAAGCAGCAACAGAAGAAGAATTTGCAGAAAGATTAAAATATTATGGTAATCATTTCTGGTTAATGTTTGAAGAAGAAAAGCTGATTGCTTTCGTGGATGGATTCGTCACAGATGAGGCAGATCTGACCGATGAAATGTATGAGAAAGCCGAGCTGCATAATGAAGATGGCGCATGGCAGATGATTTTCGGAGTAAATACAATTCCGTCACATCGCAGACATGGATATGCAGGTCAGTTGATTCAGCGTGCCATTGAAGATGCAAAAGTACAGGGAAGAAAGGGACTGGTGCTGACCTGTAAGGATAGACTGGTCCCATATTATGCAAAATTCGGGTTCAAGAACGAAGGCGTTTCCGAATCGACTCATGGAAATGTAGTCTGGTATCAGATGCGTCTGGAATTTTGATAAAACGAAATCCCAATCAACATCATAAGACTGGTACTTACCCAGCTTTTTTGATGGGTAACTAACAAACATTTTTGAAATTCGTTAAAAAGTACGGAAAAACATTTTTGAAATTCGTTAAAAAATGTTGAAAACATTTTTAAAATTCGTATAATAAGAGTATATTAATAAGTGAGACAGTTGATAGATTTTAGGTTATAGTGTGAGGATAAAATGATATTTAAAAGAAAAGTTTATGAAAAACTTTTAAAATGGAAAGAATTGTCAGCGGGACAGTCGGCAGTGTTGCTCGAAGGCGCCAGACGTATTGGAAAAAGTACGATTGTAGAAGAATTTGCCAAAAATGAATATGATGATTATCTGATTCTTGATTTTGCGAGGGAAAGTCAGGATGTTCGAAATAACTTTGTGGAAAACATGAGTGATTTGGATACGTTTTTTCGCAATCTTTTTCTATTAAAAGGGAAAAGTCTGCAAGGGAAAAAATGCGTGATTATTTTTGATGAAGTGCAATTATTTCCTATAGCAAGACAGTCCATTAAGTATCTGGTGGCGGATGGAAGATTTGAGTATATAGAAACAGGTTCTTTGATTTCTATCCGGAAAAATGTAAAAGATATTTTAATTCCGTCAGAAGAATATCGGATTAAGATGTATCCGATGGATTTTGAAGAATATTTATGGGCATTGGGAGATACAGTTACCGTTCCGGTAATTCAAGATGCATTTGTAAGACGCAAGGCACTTGGAGATGCGATTCATAGAAAAATTATGAAGAATTTCCGCACATATATGGCGGTTGGTGGAATGCCGCAGGCGGTCGAAGCACTTGTAAATGGTAGGACATTTGAACAAATCGATTTTATAAAAAGAAATATTTTAAATTTATATGAAGAAGATCTTGCAAAGTACGATGAAGAAAATAAGGAAAAAGCATCAATTATATATCGCACTATACCAGAGCAGTTAGAAAATAAAAATTCTCATTTTAAGTTTTCGATGGTAGATAAAAGTGCCAGATACCAGAATTATGTAGATGCGGTAAGCTTTATTGCAGAATCTATGATTGGAAATGAATGTATTAATGTTACGAAACCGGAAGTTGTGTTGGAATTATTTGCAGACAGAAGTAACTTCAAGTTATATATGGGAGACACGGGACTTCTAGTAACTCAGATTATGAAGAATCGGGAAGAAACGGATGAGGATTTATATAAGGCACTTATTATAGATAAACTGGGAATTAATCAAGGAATGATTATGGAAAATATGGTGGCACAGATGCTGCGTGCGGCAGGACATGAACTGTATTTCCATGAATATATGTATATGCCAGAAGAAGCGGCGAAAGAGAAGAAATATGAGATAGATTTTATGACGGTAAAAAAGAAAAAAATTTGTCCGATAGAAGTGAAGTCTTCGAATTATATGTCTCATAAGTCTTTCGACTATCTGATTCAGAAATATCAGTTAAAAATGGAAGACCGATATATTATTTATACAAAAGATTTAAAATTTGAAGATGGGATTATGTATATTCCAATTTATATGACAATGTTTTTATAGGAGTACGAAACTATGTGTTTTAAGGCGTAGCAAAACCGCCCTTGTACTTTGAAGAGTAAGGGCGGCTTAATACTTAACTTATTGGTCAACCACTTTGGCGGTTGTTCCTTTTTGTATCTTAACTATAGCATATTTGGCAACAGTACGCAAGAGGATACTGTATGTGCGCTTCTTCTTGTCAAAGCAAATTTACATCCCCTTTAATGTGTGGATTTAAAAAACCAATAACCCGATATGGTACACAATGCAGGAAATAATCAACGCTGCTCCCGTGTAGAATGCACCGATTTTTGCGGTCCATTTTACGGAGTGTGTTTCTCTGGAGGTTGCTGCAAGTGCACTGATGCAAGGCATGTTAAAGCTGATTGCGAAGATAAATGCGAGTCCCTCTGCCTTGCTGAAGTTGGCAGATAAAATTTGCGAGATATCTGCAGCACTGCCGGCTGCCTTTGCACCGAAGGTGGAGCTGACAAGATTTCCATTTGTACTGTAGAGTGTATTTAACACACCGAGTAAGGATTCTTTGGAAATAGCGGATGCGCAGAAAGCAAGGAAAGCCTGCCATTTTAATCCAAAGAACATCGTTACCGGTTCAATTATGACACCAATCCGATACAGGATACTTGATTCTGTATTTTCACCGAATCCATAGGTCAATAGGAAAAATACAACAGACACGATGGTAATGACCCGGAGAGCACGACAAAAAATATCAAGGGTGCGCTGGAAGGTTACATATAAAATATTTCGGAAATCCGGTTTATGATAAGGCGGAAGTTCCATGATCAGCCCTACACGTTCCTGTTTAGGTGACAAAGAATTTCCAAATACCTTGTATACAATCCACATCATCAGAAACATAAATAAGAAGATGGAAATAATAACAAGGAATCCGCCTGTACTTCCAAAGAGTGCAATGGCAATGGTTGGCACTACGGATAAGGTTGCTGCACAAGGAACTGCCCATGACATTGCGATAGCCAGCACACGCTGTCCCCAGTTATCTACCACACGTGTTCCGGTAGTTCCTGCAATCGTGCAGCCCAGTCCCATGAAGAACGGCATAATGGTTTTGCCCTGCAAGCCGACTTTGGACATGGTATTATCGAAAAGGAAGGAAATACGTGCCAGATAGCCCGTTTCCTCCATCAGGTTAAAGCCTAACGTAATTCCGAGTACGAAGGATGCCATCATAAAGGCAAAATAAAGTACATTTACCAGAACGTCGCAAATCAGTGAAATGAGAAGTGGATGTACATTTATCTGTTCCATTGCGGAGCGCAGCCCTGCGGATGTAGGCATTAAAATGGCAGAAGCGATACCGGATATGATGCCGGCAAATATCATTGCCAACAGGAAAATGCCTAAAATAATGCCAAATGCCATAAATTTTCCCTTTACTGGTGCGAGGGCTGTTTTATCAAATTTTGTAAATGCATTGTCCATGGTTTTAGAAGTTGTCAGAACATCGGTAAGTAAATGGTCAATAAAGTCCATTTTCTCTTTTGCAGAAGCCAGAGAACTTTCTTTTATCATAGATTTTGTTTCCAGACTTATTTCTATGGTTTCATAGAGCAGTGTATAATCCTTTTTGCGGATAGCAGACATCGGAACAACAGGAATACCAAGTTTTTCAGAAAGTTTTTCCGTGTGAATGGTAATTCCCTGGCCTTTGGCAACGTCCATCATGTTCAGAACCAGAACAGCAGGCACTTTTGTTCCGACGAAATCTGCCAACATATACAGGCTTCGTTTTAACTGAGAGGCATCCGCCATAATAAGAACAAGGTCTGCATTCCCAGAAGTAATATAATCAGAAGTAATGATTTCCTCGTCAGAACCTGCGGAAAGAGAGTAGCTTCCCGGCAAGTCGGCAAGAATCATTTTCTGGCCATTCCATTTGAATTCGCCCTCTTTTTGGTCTACAGTTTTGCCCGGCCAGTTTCCAACATGCTGATGAGAGCCGGTAATCATATTGAAAATGGTAGATTTTCCGGAATTTGGCTGTCCAAGTAAAGCAATGACAGGTGTATTCCCATCCTTTTGGTACAAGCTGCTTGTGCCATGGTATTTACAACAGGTTTTTGATGTACAATGTTCGCAATTACTCATGCTTTGCACCTCCCACCAGAATTTTTTTGCTTTCTTCCCGCCCGATAGCGACTAAAGTATCTCTTGCAAAAATCAGTACCGGCTGTTTGGGATGATTCTGGCAGACTTCAATTTGGCTGCCGCACATCAGTCCCATGGATGACAAACGGTTTACCAAACGGGCTTCATCCTTGATTTCTTCGACAAAATAGGAATAGCCCGGTTTTGTATCGGAAAGCATCAACTTTTCCATTCTATTTCCCCCAATCCAAATAGTAACTAATTAGTAATATCTAACTTCTTGCATACTAACAGACTATAGGAAATGTGTAAAATCCATTTAAGTATTTTGAATCCATTTAGTAATAAATATTGTGCATTATCTTGTTATTAAAATATGGGAATGCTAAAATGTGGTCATGAACGGGAAAAATCAAACTCATTTTTCATTACATAAAGAAAACGAAGGCAGTGTGGATATTTATATGCTCGCACCGGGCATCAGCATTTCCTATAATCAGATTTATTCAAGCAGTTGGACAAAGGGGGACAGCTCCATATTTTCTGAGCAAATGCTGATTCTGAATTTCTGCATGAAGGGAAGATGTGATGTATCTTTAGCGCAAAACCGATATGCTATTGTGAAAGAAAGACAGATTTGTGTCAGTGCCATTCTGCCGACAAAAGATTTCTATTATCCGGGAAGACTGTACGAAGGAGTGCAGATATACATTGATTTGGCGGTTATACGGCAGGAAAATGGAGAGGACTTTTTGTCACAACTTGGAATTCATGTGGAACAGATGGTGGACTTATTTTGTGGAAACAATGGTCTGTATCTGCATAGGATGAAGGATGAACTTTTCGAGGTAGTACAAGCTGCATGGGAAATGAAAGAAGAACCGGAATTTGGGATGTTACGGTACATCAGTGTCAGACTTCTGCATGAACTGATGAGTATGCCATGCGAGAGTGAATCGCATACGTATTTTACCAGGGCGCAGATTGCGATTGTAAAAGAAGCAGAAGCATTGATTATGCAGGACCTTACGAAACGGATTACAGCAAAAGAAATGGCGGACCGGTTCGGGATTAGTGAGAGCAGTTTCAAGCTGTATGTGAAGGGGATTCTCGGAGAAAGTTATCTTGCTTATTTTCGTAGGAAACGTATGGAAAAGGCAGCGGAACTCCTGGAATCTACCAATTTAAAAGTCATTGAAATCGCAAATACCGTTGGCTATGAAAATCAAGGGAAATTCGCCAAGGTATTTGCGGAAGTATACGGTGTTTCACCGTTGGAGTTCAGGCGGTTGTCAAAATAGGAGTCTATTGATTCAATTTTGTTTTGTGGACCAGTTGTTCTAACGCAGTGATGTCTTTTCCAACATCTTTGATGTTCTGCCCTGCGTATTTGGAAGCGTCATCTGCGGTTACGGTCAGTGTCTGGGAAACACCATCCAAAGTGTATTCATAGGTGAGTTCGCCAAGGTTTCCTATTTCTGCCAGCAGGATGTAGGCATATGCATGTAAATGTTCTTCCAGTTCTTCTTTTTGAGAAGCCGGAAAATCATTTGCGAAGAACATCGTCCAGCTATAAGGTTCGGTAGTTGTCTGCAGTTCATTTGTGAAATTACCGGTGTAACTTATCATATTTAAGGTAGTAACTAATTTACCGTTTTGCGGCATACCTCCAACGTAAGGATTATAGTTGGCATTCAGTGCTGCCGTGAGCGGTGAAATTTTCATTCCATCTGCCCAGACAATCTGGTCTCCGATCCAGACTTGCTTAATGTCTTGTGCTGACTGGAAAGTTTCCTCAAAGGAACGGTTGTAAAAAAGACTTTTCTCTACGGTGCGGATGGCGATTTTTACAACGCCATCTGATTCTGTAATTTTGACATGTTGGATTCCGGAATCAGAGGTACTCTGACCGTTGATATGCAGTTCGTTTTCCGCCACATCAAGAGAGTAATTTAAATATTCCGCATTCACATAGCTTCCAATGAGAAAATATTTTGCCATGACACTGAAAAAAGCAATGACAAAAATAAAGATAGAAACTACGAGAATTATTTTTTGATTATGCTTCTTAGTTTTCTTTAAGAAATCAATTTCTTTCTTGTCTGCTGTTTCTATATCTTCTTCTGCTATGGGATTCTTCATAGAAAGATATTTCTTATTACAGCTTTCACATGAGTTTAAATGATTTTCGATGAGTGTATTTGTTACAGGACTCGTCAGGTTGTCTATATATAATGGTAAAATATCATTCACTACTTCACATGGAAGCGTTGTATTATTCTTGTTCTCAAACATCATGATTCCTCCTTTTTCAAAGTTTTAGCCCGCAGCATTTCTTTGCCTCTGTAAAAGGTTACCCTTGCCCAGTTCTCAGATTTTTCCATAATTTCTCCGATTTCCTTGAAAGATAGTTCTCCAAATACTCTCAGGTACATGACTTCTCTATAGGGTTCTGGAATAGCGTGTAGCTGCCTAAGCAGTGTTAAATGTTTATCTTTTGCAAGATAGTCATCCTCGGCTGAGGTGGAGGTTGTTTCAATTTGCTCCCAATCCTCATGAACAGGATTTTTCCGGAAATGGGCTGCCAGTTGATTCTTGGCAATGGCACATAGCCATGTTGAAACTTTGCATGAGCCATCAAATTTCTCGCTGCATCGAATTGCTTGATAAAATGTCTCTTGTGTAATTTCTTCCGCAATATCTTCGTTTCTTATTCTGGCAAATATATAACGGTAAACCATGGAAGCATATTGCTGATAGATTTCATCCATAGACTGCATGGCGCCCCTCCTTTCTGCAAAATTATCTTTCAACCATTTTTGAATAAGCTCATATGAACTTAACCTTTTTACTTTGTTTTCATACATTAATGCAAATTATCATGTTTTCGTTACAGAAAATAAAAATTTTATCTGTGATAATCAATTTCTGACATTGGATCATGACCTTTTCTGTTAAGGTATATCTATTATAGTATGGAGGCACTCATTTTTAAAGTTACTATGAAATGAAATAGTGCTAGTAATCCGATTTTCCAAAATACAATGGACAGTATTGTTTTTTCTGTGTTAAGATAAATAATATCACAAATAAAGTGGGGGTGACATGATGCTGAAAAATAAACTAGCAATCGATAATTCGGCAGACCTTGCACGGGAAGAAGAACGGATAAGTAAGAAAAAGGCGGCAGAGCTATTTGAACAGGGAATTCTAGATAATCTGGAGGCAGGAAAATTTGCTTCATTGCAAGTGATTCATAAATATTTGTTTGAGGATATCTATGAATTTGCAGGAAAAGTCCGGACCGTAAATCTTGCAAAAGGAAGTTTTCGTTTTGCGCCACTTATTTATCTGGATGCGGCTCTTGAAAATATTGATAAAATGCCGCAGTCTGATTTTGATGAGATAGTAGAAAAATACGTAGAGATGAATATTGCACACCCATTCAGAGAGGGCAATGGACGAAGTACCCGCATTTGGCTGGACCATATGCTGAAAAATGAAATTGGCAGGGTCATTGACTGGAGCAAAGTAGATAAGGAGGACTATTTGCTTGCCATGGAACGAAGTCCAATCAAAGATATAGAAATAAAATATTTGTTGAAAAATGCATTGACCGATAAGATTGACAGCAGGGATATATATATGAAGGGAATTGACCATAGTTATTACTACGAAGGTTACACCACATTTAAAATAGATGAGTTGTAAAAGAAGAAAAATGTAGTTGGAAGGTGGCAGATGAGAAATTTGCCATCTTTTTTATAAATTTTGTGTTTTCCTATTGACCTTCCACCTTATGGAAGCTGTATAACGAAGGCACATCGAAACAGTTATCAGAAAGTGGAGGCTTGCATATGAAGATTAAGCAGGTTGAGGAATTGGTAGGAATTACCAGTAAGAATATCCGGTTTTATGAAAGTCAGGGTCTGCTCATACCGGAAAGGGCAGAGAACGGATACCGGGAGTATCGGCAGAAGAATATTGACACATTAAAGAAGATTAAACTTTTGCGAAAGCTTGGTGTATCGGTAGACGAAATAAAATCCGTATTAGATGAAAGCGTATCTTTGGAAGAATGTCTGGAGCGCCATATTGATATTCTGGAAAAAGAACGTGAGAATCTTGCCAATATGCAACAGCTTACTGATGCAATTTTACAGAGGAAATGCACGGTAAATACGCTGGAAACCGATGAGTGGCTGGAGGAGATGGAGCGAATGGAAAAGGAGGGTATAGATTTTGTGAATCTGAGCAAAGTTGATATTCATATGAAGAAAAAAACGGGAGCCGTTATAGGCGGTGTAGTGATGATGCTATTCATGGTATTTATGATTGGGATGATTTTGTGGGGAAATAGTATGGACCCGATTCCGGCCGGGCTTCTGCTGTTTCTGATAGCAATTCCAACGGTAATGATGATTGCTATCATGGTTGTGTTGCGGAGCAGATTAAAAGAGATTGAAGGAGGAGAAGAAGATGAAGCTTCTAAGTATTAATTATATTCCGGGAAAAGAGATTGACGCACTGGGGCTGGTAAAAGGGACGGTAGTCCAGACGAAAAATGTGGGACGTGATTTTATGGCAGGCATGAAAACTCTGGTTGGTGGTGAGATTGTGGGTTATACAGAAATGTTGAATGAAGCACGTCAGATTGCCACGAAGCGTATGGTGGATGAGGCAAAAGAATTGGGAGCTGATGCGGTGATTGATATTAAGTATGGTTCTTCACAGGTGATGGCTGGGGCAGCAGAAGTAATTGCTTACGGAACAGCAGTGAAGATACTGGAAAAATAAAATAAGAAAACATCATAATTGTTATGAGTATGTAGACGGGAAAGTTGCCGCAGGATTGCGGCAGCTTTTTTTTTTGAAAAGTATATGAAAAAAATTCTCAAAACAAAGATGGCATTTTTAATTGACAAAATATATCAAAAGTTGATAGTATTACATAATGAAAGTTAGAACTTACTAACAAACTATCACATAGTATGTCACGGAAGGAGGATAGTTTCAAATAAAACGAAATTCTAATTGAATTGATAGAAAAAACAAGGAGGGAATTATGAGAAAAATCTGGAAAAAAATAACGTCGTTAGTATTAGCAGTGTTACTTGTTCTGCCAACAATGGTTTCTCCGGTACTTGCAGCAGAAAAGGAAGCACCGGCAGAAGTGAAATCCTGCACATCTAATGGATTTATGACAGAGTATCTTGCTTTGGAATTTGAAGATACTGACTGGATGAACAGTATTAGCAGTGTGACGGTAAATGACACACAATACACCAAAGGAACGATTAGTAGTTGGGGAGGTGACAGTGACGTATGGGAAGTAGGTTCTGTTACAGGAGCTTATGGAAGTTATACAGCACTGAAGCTTGTGAGCCCGACATCCTATCCTGCGACAATCAAAATTTCAGCAACAGGATATGAGAATCTTGAATTGAAGGTTACAAAGAATACATCTTCTTATCCATATACATATATTGCTACAGTGAACAAGACATCTTCAGGAGAAACACCTGCACCTGCCGAACCATCTAAGATTCAGCTGAGTCAGGTCAGCATTGGAACCGATTTCTTTGGGAATGACTGGGAACTTTCTTTTGTAAATGCAGATGGATATGTATCTACAATTACCGGAGTGATTGTAAATGGAGAAGCCTGGGAAGCAACTTCATTTAGCCCGTCTGTAGGTGGAAAATATTATAAGAACAGCTCTGACAATAAACTGGTGTTCGCAGCAAAAAATTTTGCGGCAAGTGAATCAATTCCGGTATTGAAAAGTGGAGATGTAATTACAATTACGGCAAATGGATACGAAGATTTGACTTTTAAGTTTGTAATTGATACAAATGGGAAAGCAAGTTTGCAGGAAGATGATGGACAAGGTGACCCATATGAACTTCATGTAAAAATTGATGGTACTTTTGAAGCCGCCATCGTGGGACAGAAAGATTATGACGGTGTGTCCAGTGCCACGGTAAGTGGTTCAAGCAGCAATAAGAACAGTGCAGTAAAGGTTTACGGTGCACTGACTGAAAAAGGAACAGAGCCGGCTGAAAGCGACTGGGAAGAATTAGATAATACAGCAAAAATTAATCTGAACGGAAGCAAATGCAGCGTGAGCATTGTACCGGATACAGCAAAGGGAACAGCGGAAGACAGTGACAGTGGAATGGAAGGCGTTTATATGACAATCAGCAGTGATTTGACGCTTAACGGAACACCAAAAGATGCAGGTTCCTATCTGATTTCGGTATCGATTACCGATATGCAGGGCCGTACAGCAGTCAGCAATTCACTTCCGTTCCGGATTTACACCGGTGAAGAAACATTAGTAGACCAGATTAAGAAAGAAAATTTGAGACAATTTGCAAATGGACTCTATGCATGGGATATTATGGAGCCGTGGGCAATTAAGAACTTTGGAAGTAATGTGGAAGGCGAAACAGAAAGTGTTCGTGTTCCGGCAGATTTGGAAGTGTGGTATGGTTCTCATGAGAGTGGAATATATGGATATCTTGGATATGATTTACCGTGGAAACAGGTGCTGAGCGGAGATATTCCACAGACACTTTATATTCCGGCTGGCTGCAATCTTACAATCGAAAACATGGAAATTTTAAGCAGTGTACATATTATTGTAGAAAATGGTGGAAAACTTACTTTATCTGATTCTGTAGTACAGGGCATTATTGATGTACAAAATGGCGGTACATTTTCTATGAATTATGATGCTTATAACAGTAGATTTACTACGGGTGCTTCTGTTTGTGGACAGATTCGTCTGGCAGATGGAGCAATTCTGGAAAATGCAGCCATTTATTCTCATGCAAATTATCTTGCAAATGGAGATTTGAAAGACCGTACTACATCGGAACCAGTGGTAACTGCAACTGGAAATGTTATAATTAAAGGCAATGTATTTATTCAGGGTGATGAAGCAGGAAGTGAAATTGGACAGACTGCGTTACGTGTAAAAGATGGCACCTTGACACTGGAAGACGGAGCAACACTTGCTGCATTTGGCGGCGGTGGAAATGTACTCCTTTATGCAGAAGGTGGAGCTGCTCTGGAATTGGATAATGGAGTTGTTACAGGAAATGGTAAGCTGATTACAGTTGGTGGTGATGTACTCTGGGGCAACGGAGGAACTGCCGTCAAAGGAAATGGAGTTATTTCTACAAGTGAATCATTCCTTCAGGGGTCAACCTCACGTACTTCTAAAAATGCAGAGCCGGGAAAAGCAACAGATGGTAACGTAAAAGTGACAAGTGCAAAAAGACATGTAGAAGATGGTACACAAATTGGAAATGAAGTACAGGATGACCCATTGGAAGATTTGTACTGGAAGACCGGAATTGATGCAACACCAAACCTTGGTGTATATGAAACAGAGCAGGCAACAAACAGTTTTGCAATAGTAGAAATTCCAGATGCTGTTTATACAGGAGAAGACTTAAGACCAAATATCGTTGTGAAAGATGAAGAACTGGTTCTTACAGAAGGAACAGATTACACACTTTCTTTCCTGAAAGAAGATGGAACAGAAGTGACGGGTGAACTGAAAGAAGCCGGAACTTATACTGTAGTTGTAAACGGTATTGGAAATTATGCCGGACTTTCACAGAGAGCAACTTTTACAATTAAACAGGAAACACCAAATCCGGACAACGGAAACACGAATCCGGATAATGGAAATACCAATCCGGGAAATACAACCAATAATAACGGAAATGGAAACAATAAGAATACTGGCGCAAAGACAGCAAACACATCTAAGAGTGTTCAGACTGGTGACAGCAGTAATTTCATATTGTGGATTTCGTTGATGGCACTGGCTTGCGGAGCTGTTGCGGGAGTAATGTTAGTCGGTAAAAAGCATAAATAGAGAAGATAAAATATAGAAAAATAAAATATAGTTTAAGAATTGTTTAGGAAAAACCCTCTTGTTTGTTTAATGTGGATTGTTAGTATAATCTCAAAATCAGACAGGGGGTTTTTTATTATGGGATTTTATCTTTTAATAGAGCGGTGTTAGTAGGATAATATATTGATAATATGAAAAGGATGTACTATCATCTAAAAAGATGTAGGTACATCCTTTTGTGTAAACTGCAATACAGCAAAAGGAAATATACTTCTAATAAGACAATATTTCAGAAAGAGGCAGATGAGCAGGATGGACAGTAATGAGAAGATGAGACAAAAAAACAGCAGCGGATTTCGGGCCGACCATGTTCTTTCTTATTTTAAATTAGAATGGGCTGCACTGGCAACGGTCACGGTTTCCGGGCTGATTTATAATCTGGGTCTTTTAGCAGGTCCTTGGTTTGAAGGGAAAATGACAGGATGTCTGGTAGACATTCTGGGAAAGAAAGCAGTATTTAACGATATGCTGATATTGGTGCTTGGATATGTGATTGCAATAGCAGTAGTTCAGGTTTCCAGATATATCAAGCGTTTTTATGTGAGACGTTTTGCGAATAACGTAAATCGGAGAATGAAAGGCATCCTTTATGAAAATCTTGTCCATAAGAGCAGGGCAGAATTGGAAGAAGAAGGTGCCGGAAATGTAATGACGAAAGCTATTTTAGATGTGGATGACTGCGCAGAAGGAATGCGTAAATTTACCACGGAAATTTTTGACACAGGTGTGGCAATGGCAGCATACGCGGGCATGTTATTATATTATGACTGGCGGCTGGCAATTCTGAGTATGCTGTTTCCACCAGTTTCTTATGTACTGGCAGAAAAGATGAAAACCATTGTACAGAGGACAGGAGCTGCTTATAAGCAGCAGTCAGGAATTTTGAGCGCGGCAACCTTAGACAGAGCTTCCAATGCGATTACTTATCGCGTGTATGGACGTGAGCAGGAACGGAAAGAAGCTTATGAAAAAAATCTTTCTGACTATGAAAAATCTGCAGTGAAGGCAAACATCTGGAGTGTAGCACTGCCACCGTTATATCAGGTTATTTCTATGGGCGGTGTGTTATTTATCTTATATTTTGGAAGCAGAAATGTATTAGGACTTGGATGGAAAATGTGGAATGTGGCAACATTTACTACGTTCTTAGCATGCTTTAGCAAATTAGCTGTTAAATCTTCACATGCGGCCAAGCTGTTTAATGCGGTCCACAAAGCACAGGTTTCATGGAAACGAATCAAACCGTTAATGAAAGAGGTGGATTCCGATGATGAAAGCCATGTGCAGAAAGCAGAAAATCTCGAAGTTTCCAATTTAAGTTTTGCATATCCCGGAGGCGAAAAGATTTACGAAAATCTTTCCTTTACAGCAGAACCTGGACAGATTATCGGAGTAACAGGAGCCGTGGCCTGCGGAAAGTCTACGCTTGGAAAAACATTTCTCTGCGAATACCCTTATGAGGGAAGTATTAAGTTTGGCGGAAAAGAACTGCGTGATATGGAAAATGCAGTGCAGACAGGAGTAATCGGTTATCTGGGGCATGACCCGGAATTATTCGATGACAGTATTAAAAATAATGTGCTGCTTGGTGACGAAGCAGATGTGGATACTTATCTCAAGGCAGTTTGTTTTGATGAGGAAGCAGAGTCTATGGAAGAAGGTGTCGACACCATTGTTGGAAACAGTGGTGTCCGGCTCTCTGGCGGTCAGGCGCAGCGACTTGCACTGGCAAGAACCTTATGCCATAAGAAACCGGTGCTGATTTTGGATGACCCATTTTCCGCTTTGGACAGAAAAACAGAAGAACAAGTCTTTCAGAATCTGAAGGCTTTGGCAAAGGACAGTATTGTGCTGATTTTGTCCCACAGACTATATTTATTCCCGGAAATGAATCAGGTAATCTGGATGGAAGATGGGAAGGCAGCAGTTGGCACACATGAAAGCATTAAAAAAGCTTATCCAGAATATGCAAAACTTTATGAGGTGCAGGCAGATGCGTAGTAAAAAGAGTGTAAGCAGCGTTATATGTCAGACCGTAAAAGAACAGAAATGGTTGTCCTGCGGCATTTTAATTGCAGTAATCGGAGCAATCGTGACAGCATTATTGCCGCCTCTGATATTAGGAAATATCATAGATACCATTACAGATGGAAACAAAATTGTTTATAGTGCTATTTTATTATATTTTGCTTTAACGGTTTTAACCGGAGTAACCGAGAGCTTGAGAGAGGGACTTCTGATTCAATTTGGACAGAAAATCACCCACGCGCTCAGAGAAAGCCTGATGGAAAAATATACCCATCTCACAGCAGATGTGTTGACAAAGCAGGAGCCGGGAGCAGTGGTTTCCAGATTTGTAGGAGATGTAGATACGGTAGAGAATCTGTTTACTTCGGGAATTATCAGTATGGTTGCAGATACCTGTAAGATTGTCAGTATTCTTGCAGTCATCTGGTTTCGGAATAAAGGACTGGCATTTGTGCTCCTTGTACTTCTTCCGTTTCTGTTTTGGTTTACACGGGTAGTCCAGAAAAATATGCTGGCAGCCCAGATTGAAAACAGACGTGCAGTGGGACGTGCATCGGGACATGTGCCGGAGACACTTCATAATATCAGAACCATCCACAACCTTGATAAAGAAACCTATATGGCTAAGCAATATGACAAATATATAGAAGACAGTTATCGGGCAGTGGAGAAAACAAACTTTTATGATGCCATTTATTCTCCGGTGATTCTGATATTAAATGCGGTAGTTGTGGCAGTAGTTATGCTTTTCTCCGCCTCAGGAAATACAGAAGTGCTACGGATTTTTGGCATGTCAGCAGGAACAGCAGTTGCAGTAATTAATTATATTTCACAAATTTTTACACCGGTGGAAAGTCTGGGAATGGAAATCCAGACTATACAGTCCGCCATTGCCGGAGTGCATAGAATTAACGAATTTTTCGGATTAGAAGAACTTCCGAAGAAAAATGAGCAAACCGAAAAAACAGATAATACCGAAAAAACGGATAATACAGAGAAAGCAGATAAATTCGAACAAAAGGAACAAATGAAACAATCCGAGCAAACGGGAAAGAATATATTGGTTGAATTTTCGGATGTAACGTTTGCATATGATGACCGCAATGTATTTGAAAATCTGAGTTTTCAGGTAAATGAAGGCGAACAGGTGACTCTTTCTGGCAGAACTGGAGCGGGAAAGAGTACCATATTCAAATTATTACTTGGACTTTACACGCCAAAAGAAGGGAAAGTAATGATTGATGGTAAGGCGGCAGATGCGATTACAGATTCTGAAAAACGAAAACTGTTTGGTTATGTAGAACAATCCTTCCATATGGTTCCGGGAACAGTGAAAGACCAGATTACACTGTATGATGAAATGATTACAATGGAAGATGTCCGGGAAGCAGCAGAAGTAGCCGGACTGGATGAAGCAATTTCACATCTGGAGAAGGGCTATGATACCGTGTGTACGCAGGGCATTTTTTCACAAGGACAATGGCAGCTTCTTTCCATTGCAAGAGCAGCAGTTGCAAAACCGAAGCTATTGCTGCTTGATGAAATTACAGCGAATCTTGATGCGCAGACAGAAAAAGAGGTTCTGCAGGCACTGAAACGAGTCAGCACAGGCAGAACCGTCATTTCTATTTCGCACAGGGTAAATGCGGAAACAGGGCGTCTGATTAAGATTGGGTAATAGCCTCTTTCATAGACTTTACATATGCACCGATATATTCAGGAGCATCCTGTCCGTATTGTTCTAACAGCTTGATAATAGCGGAGCCTACGATAGCACCATCGGAAATATCAGCCATCTTTTTTGCCTGGTCAGGAGTGGAAATACCAAATCCAATTGCACATGGGATATTGGTATTTTCACGAACAACTTTGACGATGGAGGCAAGGTCCGTTTTAATTTCACTTCTGGTTCCGGTTACACCGAGACTGGAAACAATATAGAGAAATCCTTCTGCTTCTTTCGCAATCATTGCAATCCGGTTTTCCGATGTAGGTGCAATGAGGGAAATCAAATCTACGTCATATTCATGGCAAAGTGGGAGAAATTCTTCTTTTTCTTCATATGGTAAATCAGGAAGAATCAGACCATAGAGTGCGAGAAGAAATTGACATTTTTTGGATAATCATATAAGGTGGAGGCAGAGAGTAAATAGTTGTTGGAAAAGAGGAGATTTAAATCATGCCAGTTTTTGATTTTAAACATACGCCGGATGAGAAGAAGCCTGCGGAATGTACATTTACCACGTTCTGCTCAAATGAAACAGAGGCAACACCGGAGAAACCGATGCTGATTCTGGATAACAGTATCCGAAAGTGGAAGCACCATTCCCATGGTATTTTTACTAATCCAAACAGCAGAACATCTTTCGAGTTTAACGAGGAAGATGGAACGGTAAGTGCAGATATTCTTCAGGTAGATGCACGTTTTGTAAGTCTGCTGAAATGGCTCGGGGAAAATCGGATTAATGTGCGTCTTTCCGGGGAAAACCGGGAAGAAGGTTATGCGGTATATAAGATTCGTGAAATTGCATTTGGAGGTTCCACCAAGCTTTCAGCGGAAGATGGATTTTTACAGTTTATGATAGAGCGGCTTCTTGCAAGCAATGCACCGACAGAGGACGTGATAGACGAGGAACAGGAAGAAGATGGGGACAGCATGAAGCTGACAAGTATTCCGAGTATCACGGATTTTATGAATTGCGCGGGAAGAACGCTGCCTGACAATATCCGTCTCTGGGCAAGAAGAAATCTTGCCGTGGCAAAATCCCATGAGGTGTCACCGGAAGAAAGACGCCACGCACAGAGAGCTCTTTCTATTATGATGAATATTCAGTGGAAAAATAATTATTTTGAGTCTATTGACCCTGATGAGGCAAGACGGATTCTGGATGAAGAGCTTTATGGAATGGAACGTGTAAAACAGAGAATTATTGAGACGATTATTCAGATAAACAGAACCCATACGCTTCCGGCATACGGTATCCTGCTTATTGGTCCTGCGGGAACGGGAAAATCGCAGATTGCTTATGCGGTTGCCAGAATTTTAAAGCTTCCGTGGACAACTCTGGATATGAGTTCTATTAATGACCCGGAACAGCTTACCGGAAGTTCTCGTGTTTATGCCAATGCAAAGCCAGGAATTATTATGGAAGCTTTTGCGGCAGCAGGAGAGTCTAATCTGGTATTTATTATCAATGAGCTGGATAAAGCTGCTGGAAAAGGAAACGGAAATCCTGCGGATGTCCTTTTAACGTTGCTTGATAATTTAGGATTTACGGATAACTACATGGAATGTAATGTGCCAACCGTGGGCGTTTATCCGATTGCTACGGCAAATGACAAAGACCAGATTAGTGCACCACTGATGTCACGTTTTGCAGTGATTGATATTCCAGACTATACACCGGAAGAAAAGAAAGTGATTTTTGCGAAATTTGCACTTCCAAAAATTCTTAAGAGAATGAGCCTCCGGGAAAATGAGTGTACGATTACCGAAGATGGATTAGACACCGTAATTGAACTATACTCAGGTACTTCGGGAATCCGTAATCTGGAGCAGGCGGCAG
Source organism: uncultured Lachnospiraceae bacterium (assembly GCA_900554415.1). GTDB lineage: Bacteria > Bacillota > Clostridia > Lachnospirales > Lachnospiraceae > Allocoprococcus. The sequence continues at coordinate 23,394 of USGU01000010.1, forward strand.
AACATATTGCGGCAAATGCACTTTACCAAATCGAGGTGGAACACGTAAAAGAAGTTGTGTTTGACGGAGAAGCAGTACGAAAATTGCTGTCTTAAAAAATATAGATGCCAGAAATCAAGGCAAAAATATTTTATAGGAGGACAAAAGATTGCGGAAGAATAAAGTTTCTTGTATAGTAAATGCATAAGAAACGGAAAAGGAATAGTTAAAATGCAATATAAACGGAAACTTAAAGCAGGTGTGATTCTGGCAGTGCTTATCTGCCTGACTGGATGTGGGGCGAAAGTCCCCAAAACTGCATCTTCTGCGGGAAATATAAATTTTGTGGCGAGCGGTCATTCTAATGTTAGTTCTATAATAGAACAGACGAAAACAGCCGCCAGACAAAAGGCAGAAGAAGTGGCAGAGCAGATTAGAGTGGAACAGGAACAGAAAAATCCACGAAAGGGATATCTGATTGCAATTGATGCAGGACATCAGGCGCAGGGAAACAGTGAAAAAGAGCCGATAGGACCGGGAGCAACGGAAAGTAAGGCAAAAGTAGCAGGCGGTACAAGAGGTGTGGCTACAGGAATTCCGGAGTATGAACTGACCCTTCAGGTGTCATTAAAATTAAGGGATGCGCTTGAAGAAAAGGGCTATCAGGTTCTGATGATACGGGAAACCAATGATGTGAATATTTCAAATGCAGAGCGTGCAACCATGGCAAATGAAGCTGGGGCGAATGCATTTATCCGTATTCATGCAGACGGCTCGGAGAGCAGCAGCGCAGCAGGAATGATGACGATTTGCCAGACTCCATCCAATCCTTATAACGGGGAACTTTACCAGCAAAGCAGAGCTCTGGCCGACTGCATTTTAAATCAGACAGCAGCGGCAACCGGAGGTGTAAAGCGGAATGTCTGGGAAACAGATACCATGAGCGGGATTAACTGGGCAAAAGTGCCGACCACGATTCTGGAAATGGGATTCATGACCAATCCTTCCGAGGACCAACAGATGGCTTCCGATGATTATCAGATGAAAATTGTGGAAGGGATTGTAAAAGGAATGGATGCATTCTTTGGGATAGAAGAATAAATAAAAAAGAAAAATCCCATCGCATTAACTTAGTGTGATGGGATTTTTGTCAAATTGCTCCTGGCATCATTATATATAGTGATATTTATTTCTTTGGCGCACAAAGAAAGTGATGGTAACACATAAGGTCAAAAGTTCTGCAACTGCAACAGAAAACCAGATGCCGTTGATATCAAATATCATTGGAAGTATGAGTACGCAGGCAAGCTGGAAGACCAGTGTGCGCAGGAAAGAGATAGCGGCTGAAATCGGCCCGTTATTCAGTGCGGTAAAGAATGCGGAACCATAAATGTTAAATCCGTTGATCAAAAAGGTAATACTGTACAGCCGGAAACCATGCCGGGTCAGTTCAAACAGTTCCGGGTCATAGCCAACAAACAATGTTGCCAGTGGTGTCGCAATCAGTTGTGCAAGAATTACCAATGACAATGCCCATGTACTTACAAGGGTGATACTTTTGCGAAGCAGATTTTTCAGTTCGTCATGGTGGGTAGCTCCATAATGATAGCTGACAATAGGCGCACTGCCGATGGAATAACCAAAATAAATAGCAGCAAAAATAAAGTTGACATACATGATTGTGCCATAAGCAGCAACACCGTTTTCTCCTGCAAATTTCATCAACTGAAGGTTGTAGAGTGAATTTACAATGGAACTGGAAAGGTTTGTCATCAGTTCAGAAGAACCGTTAATACAGGTTTGAAGCAAAACTCTTTTGTAAAAATGTGTCTTTCCAAGTTTCAGAAGACTGGAATTATTCCGGGAAAAATAGAGAACCGGGAACAGTCCACCGATAAATTCACCGCAAACGGTTGCAAATGCAGCTCCTGCCAGTCCAAAATGAAGGACAGCGACAAATAAGAAGTCTAAAATCATATTTGTTACACCGGCAATCACAATTACACGGAGTCCAAGATGCGGCTTTTCAGCAGCAACGAAAAAACTCTGGAAAACATTTTGCAGCATGAAGGGTGTGAGCGAAATAAAAAGAATTCGCCCATAAAGGATACTGTTTTGTAACAATTTTCCGCTTGCTCCAAGCATAATTGCAACGGGACGTACCGATAACATTCCTATAATAGAAATGATAAGTCCACCGATAATTGTCACATAGACTAGCATAGAAAAATATTCATTTGCCAGCTCTTTCTTTCCTTCGCCTAAGGTCTTTGCTACGATTGCACTACCTCCGGTTCCAATCATAAAACCTAAGGCACTGACACCCATCAAAAACGGCATCATCAGATTGACGGCAGCAAAAGCCGTTTTCCCTACGAAGTTTGATACGAAAAGACCATCCACTACACTGTAAATAGAAGTAAAAATCATCATAATAATAGATGGCATAACAAATCGCAGCAATTTTTTATAGGTAAAATGTTCTGATAATTGTATTTGCATGATTACAAATCCTCCTGAATTTTGGGTAAACCTGCCCGCATGGCAGTAATATATTTGCTGTATAGTTCCAGCATTTTCCGGCATTCTTCTTCTGTCATCACAGAGAATGCGTCACTTTCGAGATGATGGACAGGGTAAAATTTCTGCTCGATTAATTTCCTCCCGGCATCCGTGAGATAAATGTGCATATTTCTTCCTTTTCCGGCCTGAAGCGTCAGATATCCTTCTTCCTCTAACTTACGGATGGAAGAATGTACGGTCTGTTTTGGAAGACAGGAAGCCTGGCAAATATCTTTTTGCAGACAGCCATCACCCATTTCAGAAAGAGTGTAAAAAATATCAAAAACACTATCTGATAAATGCAGTGTACGGGCAAGTTCATGGTAAAATTCGTTCATTTCCTTATATATCCGGTTAAACTCCCTGAGGGAAGGAGAAATAGGTGGTTTTTGCATTTGAGTCATAAAATTTCCTCACTTTCATAAATAAAAAACAAGTCTGAAATCGTACTTGAAGAAGTATAGTCTGATTTCGGACTTGTGTCAAGAGGAAAATATAAATTGTAAAAATAAGTGCCAATAAGTCTAAAAAAGAAGAAGTATGGTCTGGAAAATGAATTTCCCATTCCATACTTCTCTTTTTTATCCTTACTCGGCTTGTAGCTTATCCGAAGTATCTCTTTAATAATCCTTCGAATGCTTTTCCGTGGCGGGCTTCGTCGCGTGCCATTTCGTGTACGGTATCATGGATTGCATCGAGGTTTGCAGCTTTTGCACGTTTTGCAAGGTCAAATTTACCTGCGGTTGCTCCGTGTTCTGCTTCTACTCTCATTTCGAGGTTTTTCTTTGTGCTGTCTGTTACGACTTCTCCTAATAATTCAGCAAATTTTGCAGCGTGTTCAGCTTCTTCAAATGCTGCTTTTTCCCAGTATAACCCAATTTCTGGGTATCCTTCTCTATGAGCAACTCTTGCCATTGCAAGATACATTCCGACTTCTGAGCATTCTCCTTCGAAGTTTGCGCGTAAATCAGCGAGAATATCTTCGCTTACACCCTGAGCAACACCTACAACGTGTTCTGCAGCCCATTCTCTTTCGCCTTCTTTTACTTCTGTAAATTTCTCAGGTCCAACACCACATACTGGACATTTTTCTGGTGCTGAATCTCCTTCATGAACATAACCACATACTGAACAGACGTATTTTTTCATAGTTTTAATCTCCTTTTTTTATATTATTTTTTATTTTGCTTCTTCTGAGCAATGTTTACAGGTTCCATGGAAAAGTATGGTGTGCCCCACAATCTTTCCGTCAAAGAATTTAGATGCATATTTATTAAGTTCATCTAAATCCGACATATCCAAGTCATATACGTTTCCGCAGTTCTGACAGCAGAAATGATAATGTGGATTGGTATTTCCGTCAAAACGGTCTGCACCGTCTGGTGTTGTAATTTTAACAGCTTCACCTAAATCGGTCAGCAGATTCAAGTTGCGATATACAGTTCCGAGACTGATATTTGGAAATTCTTTACGGACATGCATATATACAGTATCTGCTGTTGGATGTGATGTGGTGGAAGCAAGGTAGGATTTAATTGCTTCTCGCTGCCTGCTATATTTTAATGTTACCATTTTCAATCACCTCCACACACAATAATGATAACTGTTACTGATATTATAGCTTAGTGAAAAAATATTGTCAATAGATTTTGCTATTTGTTTTTATTATTTCTTTTTATTATTTAAATATTCCATGGTGAAAAGTTCTTTGTATAATAATGGAAAATATGGATATACTGAAAAATGAAATGTAACATTTTGTAACATTTAAGATACAAAAACAGACAAAATATTTATAAAAAATATGTAAAGAAAATTAAAAACAGCGAAATACAGTTGACAAATACATTTGTTGTTGTTAGAATGGCAAACGTAATAAGTGTAACAAATTTGTAACATTTACAAAAGATAAGAATCATAAAGGAGGATAGTTTTATGCATTCGAATCTGAAAAAGGGTTTAATTCTTATTACACTAATGGGAACGATTTCCAGTCAGGGACTCTCAGTTATGGCATCCGAAGGGGAGAAACAATTGGGTGAACTGGGACAAGGCATGGGAATTGAGACACTGCTAAGTGAAGTATCTGAGGAAGTTATGATAGATATTCAATTGGCGAAGGATAATAAGGGTGAGTATTCAGATATGGCGTTTACAAACGTCACAAGCTTCTTATATGTAAGAAGTGAACCGACAAAAGACAGCGAATATGTCGGTAAATTATATCCGGGTTCTGCGATGAAGATTACGGGAACCGTGGATGAATGGACACCGGTTGAAACTGGTGAAGTCACAGGATATGTAAAAACAGAGTACATTATTTTGGGTGAAGAAGCGGAAAGTATCGCACAGCAGATGGCAGACAATGGTGAAGAATTTGTATATGCAGAATCACGCCAGCAGGAAGAACAAAGATTACAGGAAGAAGCAGCACAGATGGTAAATGCTGGACAAGAGGTTGTTGATTATGCTTGTCAGTTTATTGGAAATCCATATGTGTGGGGCGGAACAAGTCTTACGAACGGAGCAGACTGTTCGGGATTTGTACAGTCGGTTTTTGCAAACTTTGGCGTAGCACTTCCAAGAACCTCTTATGAACAGCGAAGTGCAGGAGTTGGAGTTTCATATACAGAAGCTATGCCGGGAGATATCATCTGTTATGACGGACATGTTGGTATTTATATAGGAAATGATCAGATTGTAAATGCTATGAGTCCTTCACAGGGAATTCGAATTTCTTCCGCTACTTATGCGAACATTCTTGCTGTTCGAAGAGTTTTGTAAAAAAAGAATTGTATACACAAAAAATAAAATTGTCAGCCTGAAAATCCAGAAACATGCGTTCTGGATTTTCTTATATGAAGAAAAAATATTTTTGTCTAGTGCGCAAAATCACTAAATTTGTAGAAAATAGGGAAAATGAAGAAAAAAGAGTTTTCCGAGTTATCCACACGAAAAGCACAAAAAAAGGTGGAAAAATCAATGATTTGCAAAAGTTTTCCACGTTATCCACACAAAAACATATGTTTTATGTGGAAAAGTGGGATGAAAAAATGAACAAGCGTTTTGGATAAATTACATAAAATTTCAATTTTGTCGAATTAAGTCGAAAAATGTATTGACTTTTTAAAAGTCTAAAAACGATAAAAGATGTTTCAAAAGTAAAGAGAATTCAGAATATTTAAAAATACAATTTTTGACATAAAATGTTTTAAATACATAATGGTTGCCAAGAAATGAATGTGGTATTATAATGAGAAAGTACGAAAAATAAAGGAGGTAATATACATGGCAATGCAGATTGATAAATCAATTATTATGGGAGAACTTCTTAGCAAGGCACCTGGTACAGCAGATATTCTCCAGGCAGAAGGTATGGGATGTATTTTCTGTCCATGCGCGCAGGTTGAAGCATTAGATGAAGCAGCAGCTACTCATGGTGTAGACGTAGATGCGCTTGTAGCAAAGCTTAATGCTTATCTTGCAACATTAGATTAATTATTTGTGTAAGTGGTGCAAGCACGGACTTTGGCTCGTTGCTTCGCGTAAATAAAAACGGATTCCATATCGGAATCCGTTTTTATTTACGCGAGAAACTCACGACGCAAGTTTCTTATAGTTTTACAAATATTTTCTATAAGTTTCCTAATGTCTGAACTGCGTTTTGAGACGCAATCACATTACAATGTTCTTCCAAGAATGCAAGTGTTGCACTATTTCCCTGCTCTGACAATCCGTACTCAGAGAGCATATTGCAGATTTTGTTAAAATCTGATGCAGTGTGATTGGACTGGGTCAAAGCTAATATATAGATATCGTTTGTCTCATCTTTATAAAGCGTATTTGAACCCTGATACATGCTGACAAGTAATCTCGAGGCGCGAATAGCACTGTCCAGTGTGGAGAAAGAGAACATCCGAATGGATGGAGCTTTTTCTTCTGATTCTTCCGGAGCCGCCTCTTCGGTTGTGTCGGCAGAAGTATTCTCAGGTGTTGCGGAAACGGTATCCTTCATCTGCTTTAACAGATTCAGAAATTCCTCGGCGCCTTCCAATTTCTTCAAATGGTCAAGTACAGAAATATTCTTCTGATTTGAAGAGCCATTCTGCGGAGATGGAGAGAACTTTGCAAACCGTGTGTCAAGTTCTTCAGGGTCTTCTACCTTTGTAATAATAAGCACGATAGAATCGGGAGAAGTTGGGATAGCCTCAATCATTAAAGGCATATCATTTGCTTCAAAGCCAAATTCGTGTGCAGCCTGTTGCATCATATCATGGAAAAGTGATTTCGCTTTTTCAGTTCCATAAGCCAATTCGCTTAACTTTAGCTGACGTTCTTCCAAATCAGCAGGTGTCAGCGTGCAGCGGATCTGGTTGTCATTGAGTTTTTCGATTTTCATGTATCATCACTTCCTTCACAATATAGTATAGCTACTCAGTATTAGTATAAACAAAAAACGGTGGGATGTAAACAAAATAAAAAAATACTTGCAATAAAATTTATGATTTCATATAATAGCGGTACAAGGAAATAAAACCTATTTCAAAATAAAAGGTCTATCAAGACCGGATGAACGCATTTCGCACATAAGCGTTTCAACATTCTTGTCGCATCCGACAATTTATCAACAAGACAACAAGGAAAACTGGCAGCAGAGTATTTTCTTGTCATCGGGAAAAATAGAATAGTATATCACAGGCACTTTCAAAGACTGTTTTTTGCCGTAAAATCTGTCTGCCGAAATAAAGAGAAAAGCAGGGAGAACAATGAAAAGAGAGAGCAAAAGCTATCAGGAATTATTTTCAGAGCTGACAGAGTATGAAAAGTCCGGTGTTCGCATGCACATAGATGGAAGACTGGCAAGCCCTCTGCAAATAGTTTCTGCACATATGATTCGTGAAACCAATAATTATATGAGGGACTATGTTATGGATGAAAATGGAAAGCTGAAAGAACTCGATTTTTACGAAGTAGAAGAAAAGAAAGAACTGGAGGACCAGGCAGAGACAGAAGAATAACATAAACGAATAAAACAAAATATGAAACTGGTAAAAAAATAAACAGACAGACCTCACGTAAAAGTTTTAGATTGTATTTCTAAATAGTTAACGAATTTCATAAAGTATGCTATAATAGGCTAAATGTAACGTGCGGAGGTGTAATGTGGACGAAAGACGAACAGGGTATGAATCCGGAAAGACAAAGAAGAAAAAACGAAAAAAGAAAAGAAATAATAATAAAGTATTAATTGCAGTACTTGTTCTTGTCATTATTGGAATGGTGGCTTTTGGAAGTATATTTTTGTGGAAATATGGACCGACAAAAGAAAGATATGATTTGGACACATATTTTGGAATAAAGTCAGACAAAGACTTGGGAATTACCATTAATAACGAAGTGATGGAGCAGCAGGGACTGCAAATAGATAATCATGTCTACGTACCATATGAAATTGTCCGTGATTATTTGAACGAACGGTTTTACTGGGATTCGAATGAGAATCTTTTGCTTTATACATTACCGGAGTCCATTGTGAGAGCGGAGGTAGGGAGCTCGACTTATACGGTTGCAAAGACAGAGCAGAGCAAAGATTATGTCATTTTGAAGACAGAAGGAAATGCGGCATATATTGCACTGGATTTTGTGAAAGAATATACGGATTTGGATTACAATGTGTATGACACACCAAATCGCGTCATGATTGAAACAGATTTTGACGGAAGAACGGTGGCAACGGTAAAACGTGATACCGAGGTGCGTTTGCGTGGCGGAGTAAAAAGCCCGATTCTGATTGATGTCAAGAAGGGTGATAAAGTCAGGACGATTGAAGAAGTCGGAGACTGGAAGAAAGTGTGCACGCAGAGCGGTGTGGTGGGTTACGTGAAGACGAACCGTCTGAAGAAAGAAGAAAAAGAAGTTATTTCACGTGATTTCCAACAGGAAGAATTTACTAATATCAGTAAAGATAAAACAATTAATCTTGCGTGGCATCAGGTCACAAGTCAGACAGCAAACAATGCGGTATTGCAGGTGATTGCTAATACAAAAGGTCTTACAACGATTGCACCGACATGGTTTAGCGTTACGGATAATAGTGGTAACATTTCCTCGCTTGCAAGTTCGACCTATGTAAACTATGCACATCAGTTGGGGCTTGAGGTATGGGCACTTGTTGATAATTTCAGTGATAATATCGACCAAATGGAATTACTCAGCCATACATCAGCCAGAGAGAATCTTGTAAATCAGCTGATATCAGAGGCATTGACTTCCGGTGTAGATGGAATCAATGTAGACTTTGAGCAGATTCCGACGGATGTTGGAGAACATTATATTCAGTTTATTAGAGAACTTTCTGTGAAATGTAGAATCAATCATCTGGTATTATCGGTGGATAATTACGTTCCGAAGGGATATAACGAACATTATCACAGAAAAGAACAGGGAATTGTTGCTGATTATGTAATTATCATGGGATATGATGAACATTTTGCCGGTTCCTATGAGGCAGGTTCGGTTGCTTCTTATAATTATGTGAAGGAAGGAATTGAAGAAACAATCAAGGAGGTTCCTGCAAATAAGGTAATCAATGCGGTTCCATTCTATACCAGACTGTGGAAAGAAGTTCCGAAGACAGAAGAAGAACTGGAAGAACAGAAGGGTACAGAAGCCGGACTTTACGACATGAAAGTTACCAGTGAGGCACTTGGGATGAGTGCTGCACTTTCCAGAGTGACAGATGCCGGGGCAGAGATTACATGGAATGATGAAGTGAAGCAGAATTATGCAGAGTGGCAGGGTGATGATGGAGCAACTTACAAAATATGGCTTGAGGATGCCTCTTCTCTGGAAGCAAAATTACAGCTTATGAAGGAGAATAATCTTGCCGGAACTGCAGCCTGGAAGCTGGGATTTGAAACCTCCGATATCTGGGATTTGATTTTGAAATACGTGAACTAGAATAGGAACAGAATATAAGCTAGAATGGAAAGGAACCTTTCGTGCATATATTTACGGTATAGAATATATGTAAGGAGGGTTCTTTTTTTGATTGAAAAAATAAAATGGATTGGTGTATTACTTTTTCTGATGGGAATTATTTATGGGAGTCACCGGCTGAGTGTAGCTGTAGCAGCAAATTTGAATCTTGATAAGAAAGAGGAACAACTGACGGTGGTTGTGGATAGTGGACATGGAGGTGAAGATCCGGGGAAAATCGGGGTAAATGGTGCATTGGAAAAGGACATTAATCTTGCAATTGGGAAGATGCTGAAAGAAGCATTGGAAAAAGAAAACATTCAGGTTGTGCTTACAAGAGATAAGGATGAAATGCTTGCCGGTTCCAAAAGTGAAGATATGAAGGAGCGGGTGAAAATTATGAATGATGCAAAACCGGTACTTGTGGTCAGTGTTCATCAGAATAGCTATGTTACAGAGCAGGAATCTGGTGCACAGGTATTTTATTACAGTAATTCAGAAAAAGGGAAAGTGCTGGCATTGGATTTGCAGGAAAATTTGAAAAAAATGGATACAAGCAACAGGAGAGAGGCAAAAGCAAATGATACATATTATATTCTCAGACATACAGAAGTTCCTACTGTGATTGTAGAATGCGGATTTTTGAGTAACTGGGAAGAAGCGGAAAAGCTGACTACGGAAGTATATCAGCAAGAATTGGCACTGGCAGTTTGTGATGGGATTTTACAGTATATAAGAGAAGAATAATTTGCGTTGATTTATAGATAATGCTATAATAAAAGACATGGAAACAATAGTTAAAAAAATCGACAGAAACAACATAGATGAAAACATTATTCAGGAAGCAGGGCATATTCTGCAGAATGGTGGACTAGTGACAATTCCCACAGAGACCGTTTATGGATTGGGGGCAAATGCATTAGATGAAGAAGCGGCAAAGAAAACATATGCCGCAAAGGGACGGCCGTCAGATAATCCACTGATTGTTCATATCGCCCGAATGGAAGATTTGGATAAAATCGTCACGGAAGTGCCGGAAAATGCAAGGAAAATTGCGACGAAGTTCTGGCCGGGACCGCTTACTATGATTTTTAATAAGAGTGAGTGTGTACCGCTTGGCACAACAGGAGGACTTGAGACAGTAGCAATCCGTATGCCAGATGATGAAATTGCGAGAAGAATTATTCTGGCAGGCGGCGGCTATATTTCCGCACCGAGTGCGAATACTTCTGGAAAGCCGAGTCCGACTACAGCAGGTCATGTAGAGGATGACTTGGGTGGCAAGATTGACATGATTGTAGATGGTGGCAGCGTGGAAATTGGTGTGGAATCTACGATTCTGGATATGACAGTAGAGCCGCCGATGATTTTAAGACCGGGTGCAATTACAAGGCAAATGCTGAGTGAAGTGATTGGCGAGGTGGCTGTAGATGAGACTTTGATTAGTGAGCAAAGTGGGAAGGCACCGAAAGCGCCAGGAATGAAATATCGCCATTATGCACCGAATGCAGATATGATTATCGTAGAAGGAGAGCCGGAAGAGGCGGTGAAAGCTATCCGTCAGCTGGCATACGAGCAGACGCGTCAGGGTAAGAAAGTTGGCATTATTGCAACGAATGAATCCATGCCGTATTATACGACAGGAATTGTAAAGAGCATTGGATCCAGAGAAAATGAAAAGACTGTTGCAAGAAATCTCTATAAGATTCTCCGTGAATTTAATGAGGAAGATGTATCCTGTATTTACAGTGAAGCATTTTCAGAAGAAGGAATCGGAACTGCAATTATGAATCGTCTTGGAAAGGCAGCAGGACATCACGTGATTCAGGCGGAAGAGATTACCAGATTACAGAAATATCGCAATATTATTTTTCTAAGCGACAGTGGAAACTGCAGAGCACCTGTGGCGGCAGAACTTTTAAAGAAAGAAAATCTCTGTCAGGAATATGAAATCAGTGCCAAAGGTCTGGTAGTATTATTTGCAGAGCCAATGAATCCGAGAGCAGAAGAATTTCTGCAGAACGAAGGAATTCGAACAGAAGGATTTGAAACTGTAGCTTTGAAGGAAGAAATGCTGACAGAAGATACTTTATTATTTCCTTTGATGGAAAGTACCAAACAAAAAGTGCAGAGTGAATATCCGGCATTTGAAAATGTATATACATTGAATGAGTTCATCGGGGAAGAAAAAGAAGTGCCATCCGTGTATGGACAACCTCAGGAACAATATGAAGAGATGTTTGGTTTGCTGCAGAAATATGTTAAAAAACTGGCAGAAAGATTAAATCAGGTAAATTAACGTTATATCAAATGAATAAATGTAACTGGAGAAAAATAGATGTCAAAAATGGCATCTATTTTTTGTGTTTTGGTATTGAAATCTTCGAATATCAGGTGTAATATAATCATATACTTAACGTAGTAATAAAAACTACATAGAATAGTTCGGAGGTGTGAGATATGAATAAACAAAATAGACATATTAAAGATCCTGGAAGTGCAATTACTCATTTTATTGGAATGTTAATGGCGATTTTTGCAGCAATTCCACTTTTGATTCAGGCGGCGAAGGAGAGAGATTCTGTTTACCTGGTTTCCCTTACGGTGTATGCGGTCAGCATGGTACTTCTGTATGCGGCAAGCACCACATATCATACATTTGATATTTCAAAAAAAGTCAATACGATTCTTAAGAAGGTTGACCACATGATGATATTTGTATTGATTGCCGGAAGTTATACACCGATTTGTCTTTTGGTGTTAGACAGAAATATTGGGATTCCGCTTCTGATACTGGTATGGGGAATTGCAATTGTTGGTATATTTATAAAAGCTTTCTGGGTATACTGCCCGAAATGGGTATCATCCGTACTTTATATTGGAATGGGATGGACTTGTGTACTGGCTTTTGGTCAGATGTTAAATGGTTTATCCACGGCAGAATTTGGATGGCTTTTAGCAGGCGGAATTATTTATACAATAGGTGGAATCATTTATGCATTAAAGCTTCCGATATTCAATATGAAACATAAGAATTTCGGAAGCCATGAAATCTTTCACTTATTTGTGATGGGCGGCAGTGCCTGCCACTTTGTAGTGATGTATTTACTTGTATAGAATTTTAAAGTTTTCTTCCAAGCATTTCCGGATTAGTTGCATATTTGAGTGCAGTCTCACCAGTGATTTTGCCCTGCTTATAGAGGGCGAGGAGACTGTTATCCATAGAAATCATATCCGGTTTGGCGGAAGAGTATATTTGGGCATCAATCTGAGGCACCTTATTATCACGAATCATATTGCGGATTGCAGGTGTCACGGTCATGATTTCCCATGCAGGGACTACGGTTCCATCTATGGCAGGAACAAGCTGCTGTGAAATGACAGCAGTAAGTACCATAGAAAGCTGCACAGCAATCTGGCGTTGCTGGTTGGCAGGAAATACATCTATAATACGGTCGACTGTGTTGGCGGCTCCGATAGTATGCAGGGTAGATAAAAGCAAATGACCTGTTTCGGCAGCCATCATTGCTACGTTAATGGTTTCGTAATCGCGCATTTCGCCTAAGAGAATGACATCTGGGCTCTGGCGCAGTGCGGCACGTAATGCAGAGACATAGTTTTCCGTATCAATCTGAATTTCCCGCTGGCTGACAATGCTTTTTTTATGCTGATGCAAATATTCCAAAGGATCTTCCAACGTAATGATATGTTTTTGCTGGGTGTTATTAATCTGGTTAATCATACAGGCAAGAGTGGTGGATTTACCACTTCCAGCCGGACCGGTTACCAGAATCATACCTTTGGAAGTATTTGTGAGCTGCATGACATGTTCGGGGATACCAAGTGCAGTATAATCTGGTAAATCAAAAGTGATGATACGGATGACTGCTGATAAGGAGCCACGCTGCTTATAGGCGCTGACACGGAAACGGGACAGCCCTTGGATTGCGAAGGAAAAATCATCATCTCCCAAAGCGTGCAGCCGCTCCATGCTGCGGCGTCCTGCTAACTCATAAATATCATTCAGAAGTGCTTCGGTATGTTGCGGAAACAGTTTTTCTTCTGTAACGTGTCCGATTATTCCATTTGTGCGGAAAGACACCGGAAGCCCGGCTACGATAAATACATCCGAAGCATTGTCTTTAATTGCCTGTTCTAAGATCATTTTTAAATTCATTTCAAGACTCATAAATCTCCCTTTCTTTATATTGAAATGTTTTTGGATATTCAGCTACTTTTCGCATACTTTCCATTCCAGTATTTTATAATAATGCTCTGATTCAGCGGGGTCTGTGACCTGAATTTTTACTGACAAGAGCTGATTGTTTTCCATAGGAACTTTGTAGGTGAGGATGGGGAAATCCGCATCTGTACTTACAGAAACAGTGGTATCATTTATCGTAAATGCAGTTTGTGAGATTATAGCACTGCGGTTCTCTTCCAATGCAGAATCGATTTGTGCAAGAATTTCTTCAGCTTTGGAAGAAGCAGTATAATAATCAGTCCGATGACTGGCAAGTTTTTCACTTAAGGTATAATCGCTTTTGGCGGTAGAAAGACCCAGGAGCGCAAATGTAGTCAGACAAACTATCAGAAATATAATCAACAGTGAGGATAAGCCGATATTGGGAAATCCATCTGTGCATTTTTCTTTCTTCATGAGAAATCCTCCTTCTATTCATGAAAAACTATTCATGAAAAACAGTTTTTGCAATATGGTGACTGGTTTCTAATTCGTAAATGACTGATGCATCCGACTTGTGGATTACTTGCATCTTGGCAGTCAGCATATGATTTTCTTCCTGAAGAGTCAGCTTCAGTTCGCAGACTTCAGAACCTTCTTCACAAAGCTTAAAATCTTTGTCAAAATAGAAAATGCAAGCTATGCTGTCGGTCGTGTCAGCAGGAGATGAAATGTCAGCCAAAGAATATTCCTGTCTGAGCAAATCCACAGCCTGAGGCAGGCTGTCCGATGTCTTACAGATTTCGGCAATGGTAGAACATTCATTTACTGCGTGAGACAGCTCTTGGGAACGCTGACTCAGTAAGTGGGATTTTACGAAAAACTGCACACAGACAGCGCTGGCAATGGAGAAAAATAAAATAGCCAGTATCAATTCCATTAAAAATAAACTGGAAGATTGAGGTCTGTTTTTACGAACCATAAGATATAATATCCTTTCTTTAACGTGCTAATTTGTTTCATTTTCTAATCCGACTACAATAGAAGCAGAATGCCCGTTTTGGTCAATACAATCAAAATGAAACAGATTTTCATTTACCTGGGTCATGGAAAATGACTCAATATCAAGAATCTTTTTGCCATTAGAAGCATCTGCATTTGCCCCATCTTTGATAAAAAGCTCTTTTAAGGCATTGTCGTGAGCATATATATAAGTGGTGTAAGAATCACCATTATAATCCTGTTTTAAAATCAAAGCATCACATCCATCAAAAGTTCCAAGGGATACGGAGCCGTCCATGTCGTTCTGGTGCATTTTCTCTGAAATATAGGAAAGCGCTGTTCGCGCTGTGTCATTCCGGGATGAATTTTCCACGGATGATTGATAAATACGGGCTGCAAGAAGTACAACCATCAAAGCAGACAGTGTGAAAATAAAGAAGAGGGCAATTGGAAAGAGCAAGTCTATCATATGCCGTTTTCGGTTTTGTAGTTGCATACTAATTCCTCTTTTCTATAATTGTGACATCCGGCATCAGGTTTGCACCGGTAGTACGATAGTCAACATAAAATAAATCTTCGTTGTAAGTCAGTCCATAATTGTCTTTCAAATATTCCAGACTTTCTGGATAGACACCTTCCACGCTGTAACAATAACTGATACTCTGGGTAATCGCATTTTCCAGAGCTTTTTTCTGACGGGCGGTAGTACTCTCTGATAAAGAAGAAATACCCGAGAGGAATAAAATCATCACAAGCAGGAACATGCATATTGGAATCAGGAGTCGGCCAGAGAAGCGGGAATGCTTTTGATACTCGAAACGATGCATAGCCAGCCCTCCTTTATATACCAGACATGATGCCCATGAGTGGAAGCATAACGGATAACAGAATGATGCCCACGATTAAAGATAAGGCCACAACCAGGGTTGGCTCTAATATGGCAAGGGCATTATTCATGCGGGTGTCGATTTCATCCTGATAAAGAGAAGAAATCTGACTCATAACCTGATCCATCGCACCTGTTTTGGAACCGATGGATGCCATTCGTGCATACACACCAGTGAAAATGCCGGAAGAGAACAGGGCAGAAGCAAGTTCTTCACCAGAGGAAAGTTTCTCGGTGCAGGTATCAAGCTTTTGCAGAAAAAACGGATCGTCAATTAAAGCACACACCAGTTCCATACTGCGGTCAGGATTCAGTCCGCTGCTGAGGGTCAGTGCCATACCGCTTGCAAAACGGCAGGCGGCAATTTCTTCGTAAATTTTCCGGATTGGACGGATATGATAGCCGAGTTTTCGGGAAAGCGCTCTGCCAGAAGCAGTACGGACCGCATAAAATCCAAATACAACAATTGCTAACAGTAAAACAGATAAGAATACCGCATATTGGCTGATAAGATTTCCCATATTCATAAGAGCGCGGGAAACACCAGTCATCTCGGTTCCTAACTGTACAAATACCTGTTGGAAGACCGGCATAACTTTAACGAGAAGTACGATGATAACAAACACCATCATTCCAATCATAACCATAGGATAGGTGACTGCACTTTTGATGGTGCGGGAAATATCAGCTTCCCGTTCATAGTGTGACTGCAAGGCTGCCATAACATCATCCAATGTACCGGTTTCTTCTCCAATAGCAGTCATATGTATCATATAAGATGGAAAAAGGTGAACGGATTCAAATGCATGAGGCAGACTTCCACTTTCGGTCATGTCATCAAGCAGGGCATGAAGAACTGCTTTTTCTTCTTCTGAAGAAGCATCCTCCAGCATAATGTCTAAACCTTCTGTGGCAGAAATTCCAGATTTTAAAATCAAAGCCATCTGTCCGCAGAAAGAAGAAAGTTCCATATTGGAAAAAGGTTTGTTGGAAAAATTTTTTTCACTCATAGAAGTCCTCCGTTCTAATGCTTATACTTGAATTACAGTTAAATAAAACGTTCATATCAATAAGAATACTTAACAATATAGTTGCTTCCATCACCAACATATTTTTTGACGGAATCCTCATCGTTGTTTGCAGCAAGAGTCGGGTCCATTAAGGACCAGTCTTTTCCGTCAAATTCAATGATATTATCTACCCATCCGGACTCGTCAAGATAGACGCTAATCCATGCATGATATGCTGTCCCTGAATATCCGACAACCAGTTTGGTTGGAATTCCCTGTGAACGCAGAAGAGCAGACATCAGAGAAGCATAGTCGAAGCAAATACCCTTGCGAGTTTTCATGGTTTCATCAATATCAGGAATATAATCAGTAGGAATATCTTCTGCAAAATCTGTATCATAGGTAATATTTTCAATCACATAATTATAAACCTGTTCTACATAGTCCAAATCATCTGCCGATTGTGCAGACAGTTCCATTCCGTATTTTACTGCTTCACTGTCCTGTGTAAACCAGACATACTGGTTTGGATATAAGAAGGGTTTGAATTCATCATTTAATGTCACAGAGATTGTCTGCGAAAAAGATAGGGCATATTTGTTGTCATATGCATGCTCGTAGACATCAATTTGATAAGTGCCATTACCCCCTGATAATGGAAAGGTTTCGTAATCACCGGGAACAAGACAGTAGGAATATAAGGTTCCGTCAGGTGTAGTGACCTGAATACGGGATTTATCAGAATCTCCCTGATATCGAACCATAAAATATCCTTCTGCAGTGTTAGATGCATCAATAGAAACGGAATCGTTTCCATATGCTTCTGTTCCACTTGCCTGTGGAGAAAGCACTTCCGTTATGGTGTCCCGTGGATTCTCCGGTGGAGAGGAATCTTCTGACTTTGTGGAAGTCTGTTTGCCCTGACATCCGGTAAGAACCGTTCCTGCTAAAAGAGAAAGAGTGAGAACAACAGCAAGCGCATATCGTAAGTGTGGAACAACAGATATCCTGTGCATATGTAGAAACTCCTTTCTCGTATGTAAAAGGCTGTTGGATATGAAAAATTTCAATCCGCAGCTTCATAGTAATCGTTTAATGTATGTTCAAAATTAAGTGTAAAGTATTACCTGCCATATCAGGAACGTAGACATCTAAATCTGTTTCCAGATAGAGAAAGATAATGCAGTCATTTTTCTTGTCATAAGAATATGGTTTCACAGAATTACCATCGGAATCATTTGCGGTAATATGCTCATAGTCAATACCAGAGATATCGTCACTGACATAAAGATAAACCAATTCTCCTTTGTGCACGCTGGATTGGTATACAGGGTGTTTGGTGTCTATAGTATCTATTTCGATAGTTTCTGTATGGACTTGGTTGTTTATCAAAGTTACAGATACCTGCATTACTCCGTTTTCTGTTGGCTCAATAGAAAATGTCTGGCGTTCTGTCTGAGAAACAGGGACAGATTTTCCATTTAATTCAGCCATTACACTTTTGGCTGGAAATGGTGTATCCAGTGCAAAGGTATAGACTGGTGGATAAGAGGATGTTTCTGTGTCAAGTGTTACGGTAAAATCCGGATAAATAAATAAAAATGGCACCAGTGCAAATAAAATCAGGGTTGCAATTAAGATATATTTCTGAAATGCAAAACGTTCTTTTCTATAATTACTGTATGAGATTAAAACATCCAAAGGAATCGAATTCGGCTCAGTCTGGCATGCCTCGAAAATATTCTGAAGCATTTGGCTTGCCAAATCCTGACTGAGTTCAGGAACCCGGTTCTTTTTTGAAAAAGGAAAGTTCATTGGCTGTGCTGCCTCCTTTAAACATTCATAATCTGATGAAGCCGCTTCCGACCCAGATTTAAATAACGTCTGACAGAACTATGGCTGATATGCATCATTCTGGCGATTTCCCGGTTCGTCATGTGGTCACAGTATTTCATAAGTATGATCTGGGATTCGCTAAAAGGAAGATTTAAAATTCTTCGAATCGAATACTGGTTTCCATCAATAGATACCAGCGATGCTTCAAAATTTCCGAAGATATTATTTTGTTTTCTTCGAATTAAAAAACAAGTCTTATATCCTATTTGATGTAACTGAGCCAGAAAAAGAGCTGGGTCTGGCAGAGCGCGAATTTCTTTTAAAGACTGTATATAAGTCTGCTGGAGGGCATCCTGAGCGAGATATTCGTCTCCTAAATATTGGTATGCAAATGCATACTGCTCCTGATAAGTAGCTGCGTATAATTCGGCAAATGCATCACTATGCCCGTTTTGCGCCTGAATAACTAGACGGGAAATATATTTGTAATCCAGTTTTGCCATAATTACAACACCTCTTTATCGGAATATCCACCATTTACCGGGGGTGTATTTTGGCTAATGCGTTTGAAAGAAAGCGCAATTAAGTCAGTAACAGTAGGTGCGGAATCACCGTCATGGAATGCAATTCCGTATTGATACTCAATTGGATATACATTCGCTATGTTGTTGTGTTCTGCTACTTTCCGCTCTACCCGGGCAAGAAAGATATCAATTTTGGCGCGGTCTGTGTCTTCGAACAATGCAATGAACTTATTGCCGCCATTACGTCCAACAAAACATAGATTTAAAGAGGTCATTCGTAAAATATTAGAAAAATCACGAATGAGAATATTTCCCTGAATATGTCCATAATCCCTGTTAATGTCAGAAATATTTGTCAAGTCGAACATGACACAGCCCATATTTTCAGGAAGGGGCTGGTCTAAATATTTTTCAATAATAGCGTCGCAACTGAAACGGTTGGCAATTCCTGCCACTGGGTCAGAGTGAACGGCATAGTTCAATTCCCGGAAATCCTTTTTCCAGGAAGACAGCAGGCTGAAATCAAGAAAAATAAAAAGAAACGAAATAAAAAGCACCAGCCATAAGAGTCCACAAATCAATCGGACTCTGGAGTCGGCAGCAATCATATGGTAAAGCTCTGGATTCAAAAGAATCAGACCGGCGCAGATAAGCGCCACTATAATAAACACAATTAATTGAATGGTTTTGGCTATATCAAGTTTCTTCATGCAATACACTCCTTGCCTGCATCATATATTGCATTCATTATAGCATAGATTTATTTTAAAACTCAAAAAAATATGGGAATTCACGAAAAAGTTACAAAATTTTAGCTAAAAAATTTATATGAAAGGGATGTAACCTTGACTTTATAAATGGGGTAAAGTAGAATTTAATCAAAGAAGTAAAGACAGTGAAAAACGAATGGTATACTTACATAATAAGTAATATAAGTAGGAAAGGGATTTGGAAATGAGCGAACGTATGGAGGTTCTCAGAGCGTGGATGCTAGGGAAAGAAGAAGTCACCTATGGGGACAAATTAATTCTATTAGGTCGTAACAACACGACAAAGGCAGCAAAGCTTCTGCTGATTCTCTTGCATAGCGGTGAAGAGGGAATCCCTAGAACGAGGCTGATGGAAGAACTTTGTGGAAGAGAAGATATGGTGGATGCAGCGAATAATCTTCGTGTTACTGTGCACAGATTAAAAAAAGCGTTGGCAGAAGAGGGTCTTCCTGCATATGATTATATTGTGTCAAAAGGCGGGGTTTACAGATGGACAGCACCGATGAAGACGGAAGTAGATGCGCTGGAATTTCGCAGACTGGTAGAAGCTGGAGAAGCGGAACCAGATGTGGATAAGAAAGCAGAAGTACTGGAAAAAGCCTGTAGAATGTATCAAGGTGAGTTCCTGCCGAAGTTATCTACGGATGAATGGGTATTGATTGAAAGTGCACAATATAAGAAACTATATGAGCGGTCATTGGAATGGCTTTGTACTTATTTAAAAGAGCGGGAAGATTATGAGAAGGTGCTCGAATTGGTGGACGTAGCATGCCGTCTGTATCCATTTGATGAATGGCAGGCTGAGAAGGTAGAGTGCTATATTGAACTTGACCGTTATGAAGAAGCCATGAAGGAATATGAGAACACGGCTAAACTGTTGTTTGATGAACTTGGAGTAACGCCATCTGAAAGAATGATGAAGCAGTTTGATGCGATGAGTGAACGAATCAGCAGCAGACCACAGCTTTTACATGAGATTAAAGAGGGACTTCAGGAAGCAGAAGATGATGAGCTGGGAGCATTTTATTGCACTGCACCAAGCTTCCGCGACGCATATCGGATGATGCGACGGAATATGGAAAGAAATGGACAATCGGTGTATATTATGCTCTGCAGCATTACAGATGGAAAAGGACAGTGCATGAAAGAATGTGCTAAGCTGGACCAGATGTCGGAAGTTTTGTTCCAGGCAATTAAAGAGTCTTTGCGGAAATGTGATTCATTTACAAAATATAATCCGGCGCAGTTCTTAATTATGCTTACAGGAATTAATGAAGAGAATTGTCATCTGGTGGCAGAACGTATTGCAAATTCATTTGCAAGAGAACACAAGACGTGGGCGAAACGACTTACGTGTACGGTTTCTTCTTTATATGAATGTGATTTAAAATAGCGGAAAAGGGGAAGGATAATGGAACATCAGGAGTTGCAGCACATGAATCTATCTGCCCCCAATCTAATCGTGGTATGCGTGGATCAGACGGAGAACGGCGATATTGGAGGAAGATTTTATCATTGCTACGGAAAAGAACCGGTAGTGTTCAGCAGCATTATAGAATTAATGACAAAAGCTGATCGGTTCTTTGATGAGATTGCTTTTCCTCAGGCATCGACTGAAACAAGATGTTTTGTGGAAAAGAAGAAAGAAACGGAAAGAAGAGCATATAATAGAAAACGACCAGAGCGCACAGTGGATGTAGAAGAGTTACTCAGCCATAGGGGTAAGAGAGAAAGCTTCGCAATCTGTGTTAAGTTCCGACAGAAATCTACATGGCAGGGAGAATTGGTCTGGCTGGAAGAGGAAAAGAAAGTTTCCTTTATGAATATGCTGGAATTACTGAGACAAATTGATAAAGTATTATTAAGAGAAGATACCTGATAATCTATGAAAACAGATTTCAGGTATTTTTCTGTTCGTGAGGAATGAGACGGGAAAGTATTACAAAGTGAAAAGATTGATTAAAAATAATTAAAAAAATTAATGAAAATAACACGGTGTAATGCTTTTTGTAATAGGTTATAAAATATAATAAAAGCACAATAGAAATTGTATAATAAAATCAGTAAATAGATGAGAAAAAAACACACAATAACTTCATACTATTAATTATTGAATGATTTATAATAATGAATTATAATGAAGGGGATTTTAAGGGAGCGATGTAAATTGTGAGACAAGGAAAAGGAAAAGACACGAATACATTTATTGTTAAGATTGTAAATCAACAAAATGAAACTTGGCAAGGCAGCGTCACTTGGATGGAAGAGCAAAAGGTGCAGAATTTTAGAAGTGCATTGGAACTGCTGAAGCTGATAAATGGAGCACTGGAGGAAGATTCCGGAGCGGAAGGAGGAAGCCATGAAAAGTAAAACGTTAAAAAGATGTATCGCTATAATGCTTTGCATGGTCATCGTGTTGAGCGGAAGCGGATATCTGCTGGCAGAAAGTTTACAAGAGGGAAGAGCAGATATTGGAACCGAGGTACAGTCGGAAGAAGGAACAGCAGAGGATGAACAGCAGGCTACTGATGAAGGAACCGTGGAAGTAGAGGTTCCGAAGGAAGAAGAACAGGAGAACACGGAAGCAACTGCGAAAGAAAATACTGAGGCAGAAGCAACTACGAAAGAAAATACTGAGGCAGAAGCAGAAACTCCGGCGGTGGAAAATGCAACAGAAGAACCGAAAGAAGCAGAAGCACAGCCGATTCTCCAGCTTACATATGAAGATGATAAAGTGAAAGTAACAGTAGATGCGGTAGAAGCTGGAAATATTCCGGATGGAGCAAGTCTTTCTGTTACACCAATCGAGAAAAAAGAAATCACAGCTTCTATGAGTGCTGATGAAAAAGCAAAAGCAGAAGAAATCAACGAACAGTACGATTTGACAGAACAGAAGCTTCAGGAAAAGGCTGAAAATGAAACCTATGATATCGCCGGATTCCTTGCTTACGATATTACTTTTGTAGATGCAGATGGAAATAAGCTTGAACCAAACGGAGACGTAAAAGTTTCGATGAAATATAAGCAGGCTGAAATTCCAGAAGAAGCAAAGCAAGTATTAACTGAGAATGATGCCTCCGCATTAGATGTAACAGTAATGCATCTGGAAGAAGATGAGCAGGGCGAAGTCAAAGAAGTTGTGGATATGGTTGCTGATGAGAATGAGACAGCAGAAGTAGAAACAACATCTTTGATGAAAGTAAAAAAAGCAGAGTTTGTGACAGACAGTTTTTCTATATTTACATTGACCTGGCAAAATAATTTTGACAATTCGGTTTTGCAAGAGCATCTTGTAGATTATGAACAAACTGATGGATTACGACTTGTTGATGATATTGTAAATACAGGTGCCCTAAAGGCTGAATATTCAGTGGAAGAAGGAAATGAACCAACAACAATTACTTCTTATATATGGTATAGAGGTGATGCGAAAGATGGTAATTATACAGAAGTTGGCAAGGTAAATTATCAGGGAGGCAAATCTAATCTTTCTGAGGATGGAACGGAACTTTATCCGGCATTTGATAATGGAGCACGTAAATGGTATAAAGTAAAAGCCACCTTATCTAATGGAACAGAAGTGGAAGCTGGACCTGTTCAAGTGGTCTATTATAATGAACTTGAGAATGGAAGTTTTGAAACACCAGCGGTATATGAGCGTTTTTTCAATTACCAGTGGTCAAATAATAATTATGCACAGAATAATGGGGTTTGGCAGACAACAGGCACAGGCACAGGCACAAAGAGTGGTAGCGATATTGAGATTGTTCGAAAAGGAGCTTCGGGAGGACAATCAGCATATAGTTGGAATGGTGATTGGAATAATGCAGCTGTTGATGGTAACCAATTTGCAGAATTGAATTGTGAAGCGGCAGGTGCATTGTATCAAGATGTGCTTACTATGGAAGGAACGCCATTGAATTATTGGTTGTCACATAGGGCAAGGGGATCAAATCCAAGTGCAAACTCAGAATATGATACGATGTTTCTTGTTATTATGCCGACTAAAGATGCACAGGCGTTAACTACTCAGGAGAAATTGGAAAAATACTTGAAGGATTTGAATGTTGACTGTGCTGTAACAGAACGTAGTGTGACGGATACAATTGTATATAATGCAAATGGAGTATTAGTTGTAAGAATTACGAGTAATGATCAGAGTTGGCATAACCTAAGTAAGACAGTTGCATATACTCCGACGTCAAGTTTAACAAGGTTTTTCTTTATGTCTGGTAAGACAGCATCTGGAAACAATACTGTTGGTAACTTCCTCGACAAAGTAGGATTTTCACAAACATTACCACCAGTAGCAGACGATGAATTTTCAATTCAAATTGAAAAGGAATTCAGAGGTCTTGGAAATGAAGATATTAACAGAGTAAAAAATGCAATCCAATTTGAGATTACAGCAACAAAAGATGGAAAAGAACTTAGTGAAAGTGAAGTAAGAGATTTATTTGGAACAAATGTAATCTCTGGCCAGAATATGGTTCAGACAGCAGATGGAACGCTTGTATATCCAATTGCAAATAAGAGGATTGGAATAAACGATAGTTATCGGGTGACTATTACAGAGAAAAATGCGGAGGTAGATGGATATAAACTTGAAGCTTCTGCACAGACGAAGGTCTCTGAGGGAAATGGAACACCGACAATAACAGAAGGAGCTGTAATTGCTGAGCTAAAAGGCAAAGTGACAGCAACTGTAACATTTACCAACAGTTACGAGGCTGCGAATTATAAGAAGGTTAACTTCACTAAAGTATGGGATGATGATGGAAATTCCTTTGGAACTAGACCAAGTAGTTTGGATGTTACTTTACATGCAAGTATCGTGGTAGAAGAAGATGGAAGAAATGTTGAAAAAACTTTAGATGATTTAACAAAAACAGTAAGTTTAACATCGCACAATGCTGCTTCAGATAATAAGAATATATGGAAATATTCTTGGAATGTACCTGTATATCACGTATACAACGGAGTAAAGGTTGAGATTCAGTATCGTGTAACAGAAGGCGAAATTAACAGCGACTATGTATACAAGTCACCAACAAATGGAACTGCTGTTGCAGGAGATGGGAACGATTATAACTATACAAATTTTGATGATGTAAAAACGGATGGAGATGCAGCAACAACTGCAAAAGGAGCGGCTGTTAAAAAGCAGACTTATAATATTTTACTGAAAACAAGCGATCTTCTTGCAAATCCGATATCATTGGTTGCAAATGATAATGAGAAATCTGATTTAGGTGAACCGGCACATAATAAGTATATTGAATACAATGCAAGCACAGGAGAGTATACTTTAAATCTTGATGTGACTGGAGCCAAAGGGGATACTCCGGGAGTTGATGTATTGTTTGTGGTTGATACATCAGGTAGTATGGGTTCTGATTATAACAACTTGTTGCCGACTGTAAAGAGGCTGCTTACAAATAGTACAACAGGTATTATTGACAGAATTTTTGCAAAAGATGGCAATGTGAATTCGGTAGCCATGGTATCATTTTCAAGTAAACAGAATACTATACCAACTGCCTGGTATCAAACTTCAGACAAGGAAAGTTTCAAACAAAAAGTTAATAGTTTATCTGCGACAGGAGGAACTAACTGGACATCTGCAATGATGAGTGCTTCTAGTTTGTTATCGCAGAAAAACAGCAGTAAGAATGAAAAAGTTGTGATTTTCCTGTCAGATGGCGAACCTACTTATAGTGTTAATAATTGGGGTCAGCAAACGGGAAATGGAAGTTACACATACGACAGTTATTATACAGATGCTGTGAATCAAGTTAAAGGATCTTCTTCGTTAAGTCGTGCAAAAATATATTCTGTATATTTGACATCAGATACAAAGGAAGGAATGGAGACATTTTCGGATAAGTTAAATAATTCTGAACTTGTAGATGGAACAGACCTTACTGCTGCCTTGAATACAATCCTGAGCAAAGTAATTCCTACTTACAAAAATGTGGCTATTACAGATACACTCAGCACTTATGTAGACTTTGCAGAAAGCAATCCTGCTATTACAGTTACTAAGAAGAATGCAGCAGGAACTGTAGTGTTGGATTCTTCTCAATACACAGTAAATGTAACAGGCAAACAGGTAACAGTTGAATTACTTCATGGTGCTTCGTTAGAGGATGGAGCAACTTATACAATAAGCTTTAAGGTAAAACCATCCGAAGCTGCGAACAGTTATTATAATAGTCATAATGGTGAATATCCACATACAGGTGATGCAGGAACCGGAAGTACAAGTGCAGGACAAAAAGGATTTTATTCGAATGACTTCAATCAGACAAAAGTTACTTATGAAATAGATGGAACAACAGGAAGCAAGAGTGCAACATATCCGAAACCAGTTGTTCAAGTAACAACACATAAGCTTTCATATGAGAAAGTTTGGAATAAGCCTGATGGTATAGACATTCCGAAAGGTTCTGATGATAAAGACATTTCTGTAGAATTAACTGTAACTTATACAGATGGAACACAGAATACTATCACATTAACAGCACCTGATTATAAATGTGAAGAAACTGTTTCAGTTACTAAGAAGATTGCTAGTGTAACGGAGAAAACAGTTGATGGATATACAGCATCTTATGATATAACAGATGGAACAAAAGCAATAGTAACTAACAGTTATTCTAAAATTACATCAGGTTCTATCAAAGTTGTAAAACAATGGGAAGGAAATGGACCTGAGACTCCTCCAATTAGCGTAAGCTTATGGCAAAGTGCAGATAACGGATCTGCAGTCCAGTATGGCAAGACCATTACACTTAGTGATGATAATAGCTGGCAGCATATTTGGGCTAATTTGCCAACGCAGGAAGGAAACGGAAGCAATTTAGTTCATTACACATACGCAGTTCGTGAGGAAAATATTCCTGTAAATTATTCAAGTAATATTACTTACAAACCTGATGAATATGATAGTGATATGACTATTGCAACGATTACAAATGTTTATGATTCAAAATGTGCAGATGAAAATTATTACGTTGCCAATGTACTTCAGACAGAACAGTGGACAATGAATAAGATTTGGCAGGATGAAGTTGATAACAGTAGTCGACCAGAAAGTCTTGATGTTACAGTAAATGGTATGAAATTTACATTAAGCGGAAGCTCTGATTGGTCTAAGACGGTAACAGTGCTTAAGAAAAAGAATGTATCATATGAAGCAAATGAAGAGTTGACGAGTGATTCATATGAACAGGTTGATAAAGTTCTTAATACATCAGATTCAGGAATGAATGTTACCTTTGTGAATAAGTTGAAAACAAAATCAATAACTGTTCATAAAGAATGGAATGATGGAGAGATTTTAACAAGACCAAAGAGCATTCAGTTTAAACTTCTTTATAAGAATAAGAGTGAAGATGACAGTAAATATCAGCCATATGGTAATGAGATTTATCATATTACAGAAGAAGATAGAGACAATGAAATTCCATGGACTACAGTGATTTCTGGCTTACCTGTCACATATGACTATAAGATTGAAGAAATTGTTGTTGACGGAAGTGGATATCTGTCTGAGGTAACTTCTGAAGGTGATAGCTTCACAATCACTAATACACTTAAATGGAGTGCAAAAAAGGTTAGTGAACAGTGGGATGATGAAACTGTTAAGAATCTTAAAGGCGCAAAGTTTGAATTGAAAGATAGTTCTTCAACAGTTATTGCGACTGGAACATCTGGTGAAGATGGAATGATTGCATGGAAAGTGAAATCCGGACAGAATATAGATTTAAAGAAACTGAATGGAGAATATACAATCATTGAGACGAAAGCACCTGAAGGATATATGATTCATGAAAGTGGATGGACACTCGGATTTAGCAATGGACTTTTGACAACATTTGATAGAAATGAAGTTAAAGGAAATGCGACGGATGGTGTAGTGATTAGTCTTACCAATAAACAGTTGTATGAACTTCCAGAAACTGGTGGAATCGGAATTTTCTGGTATACAATCGGTGGTATGCTACTTATGATGGCAGCAGCACTGATTTTATATAAAAGAAAGTGCAGGGAGGTGCTGGATAAATAACCTATGAAAAGTTCAGCGGCTCAGCTGCAAAAAGAAAAAACAAAAGAGAGGTAAAAATTGGGGAAACCCAAAGGAAAAGGAGAGAAGATTATGAAAAAATTCAAAAAACTCTTTTCAGTGTTGTTAACACTGGCAATGGTGCTCGGAATGAGCATGACAACATTTGCTGCACCAGAAACATCTTACACAAGTAAGATTGAAGTAAAAGGCTTATCTTCACAGGAAAGAGAAACAGTTAATCTGTATGCAGCAATTACTTTGAATGCAGATAAAAATGAATGGGTGATTGCAGATTGGGCAAAGCCTTATGTAACACTGGATACAGCAAATAATAAGTACACAGTAGAAAACTGGAAGGGACTTTCCAAAGCCGCATCTGGAAATCCGATTCAGCAGAAGAGGACGCATGAAATTGGAGATACGATGGTTACATTTGAAGATGTTCCGGTGGGCGCATATGTAGTAACAGCCTCAGGTGAAAAAATTGCTTACGCACCAATGGTAGCTGAAACATATGATGCGGAAGCAACTTATATGCAGGCTAAAAACGTAGAAGTAACTGCAAAGTCGTCCGGATACGAACTGACAAAACAGCAGAAGGTTGAAGCGTCAGGCAATAAATTTGTAAAACGCGGCGAGGAGCTTACCTTTGAGATTACAACAACATTCCCAGCTTTTGATGAAGCTGATTCAGAAGATAACGAATTTACTATCGTAGATACGCCGACCGGTCTGGATATTAAAGAAATTACAAGCCTTAAAGTAGGCAATGATACACTGGAAGAAGGCAATGAATACACCATGACAAAAGATTTGACTACAGGCGCAGTTACCATTGATTTAACCGACTATATTGGAACAGAAAATGCACATGCAGGCCAGAAAGTAGTAGTTACCTATAAAGCAATCGTTACAGCAGCAGAAGGAACAGCAGGTGGAGGCATTTATAAGAATACAGCAAATGCATATCGTAACGGAACAAAGACAGGTGAAGATAACGAAGAAGGTTGGACTGGCGATATCACACTGACTAAGACAGATGATGCTAAGAATGAAGCAGATAGAAAAACGCTGGTAGGAGCAGAGTTTGAGGTATACAAGAACTTTGTAGATGAAAATGGCAAAGTTACAGCAAATGAGGATGATAAGTTATACTTTGTAAAAGAGGCAGATGGTGTATATAAGTTAGCATTATCAACGGATGAAGAGGGTGCAACGTCAACAGTAGTTGCAACAAATGGTACAGTTCAGGTGAAAGGCCTCGACGAGGGAACCTACTGGTTCAAAGAGACAAAGGCTCCGTCTGGATATTCTATTAATGCAGCAGGAAAACAGGTTACGATTGAGCTTCCTACAGCAAAAAATGATGGTAAATTAACGAATGTATCTGTAAGCGATACACTTACTGATACCAAGCTTTCAGCTCTTCCAGGAACTGGTGGTATCGGTACAACAATCTTCACAATCGGTGGATGCTTAATCATGATTGCAGCAGCAGCTTTATTCTTCGCAAGCCGCAAAAAACAGCAGCACTAATTTATTACTTGATGAATTGAAAAAGATACATAAGTGATAGTAATAGTAGTCCTGGGTGGAAGCCCACTCAGGACTACTGTAAAAAAGAGTAACTACAACAACAAGGAGAGTTCGGATGAAAAAGAAAACCAGTACAATAATATTTGTGATTATATTTTTAGCCGGTTTGTCCTTATTGCTGTACCCATTTGTGGCAAATGAATGGAACAATTACAGACAGAAACGACTTATCAGCAGTTATGAGAGTAAAGTTTCTGAGCTGGAATCAGATGGGGAGATTGATTACGAAGCAGAATGGAAACGGGCAGAAGCATTTAATCAGGCATTGCTTCCAAGTATTTTACCGGATTCATTTGCAATTGCAAGCGCATCTGATGAGCCGGATAAAGAGTATATGTCTTGCCTGAATATCGCAGGCGATGGTATGATGGGAATAGTAGAAATTCCGAAGATTGATATCAAGCTTCCGATTTACCATACAACGGATGAAGATGTGCTTGCCAAAGCAGCAGGGCATCTGGAAGGAAGTTCCCTTCCGATTGGCGGGAAGAACAGTCACGCAGTTATTTCTGCACATAGAGGACTTCCAAGTGCAGCATTGTTTACCGATCTTGATAAGCTGGCAGAGGGAGACCATTTCCTGATTCATGTTCTGGATGATACCCTTTGCTATGAGGTAGACCAGATTTCGGTAGTAGAACCGGAACAGACAGATAGTCTTGCAGTGGAAGATGGAGAAGATTTGGTAACACTTCTCACCTGTACACCTTATGGAGTGAATACACACAGACTTTTGGTAAGAGGTCACAGAGTTCCATATGATCCGGAAGAAATTCAGGAAAATGAAACCGGAAATGTACCATTTAGTTTCCACACAAATTATCTGTTGTGGGTATTGGCAGGACTTGGTATTACAGGAATATTTATTTTGATTTTATACCGTCGTGAGCGGAAGCTTGCAAAGGCGAAAGAATCGAAGGAGTAAATATGAAGCGAAAGATATCAAGTATCTTATTTGGACTGTTATTCTTAATTGGATTTGGCATATTGGTTTATCCCACCGTTGCTAATCAGTGGAATACCTATCGTCAGAGCAGGCTAATCAGTCATTACGAGACTGTGATGGAGGAGATGGAACCACAGGATTTTACAGAAGAATGGGAAAAAGCGAAGGCATTTAACGATACATTCACACAGAACAATCTTTATGGGGATGTGTTTGGCAGTGAAGATACCAATCTGGAAGATACCGAATACTGGAAAGTCCTGAATGTTGCGAATGACGGAGTAATGGGATATCTATCCATTCCGAAAATAAATGTGAAGCTTGCCATTTACCATGGTGTAGAAGACGATGTGCTTCAGACTGGGATTGGCCATATGAATGGCACGAAGCTTCCGATTGGCGGAGAGAGTACACACAGTGTACTGGCAGCACACAGAGGGTTGCCAAGTGCCCGTTTGTTCACCGATATAGACCAGTTAGAAACTGGAGATAAATTTTACATTCATGTGCTGGATGAGATACTTGCATATGAAGTAGACCAGATACTTCCGATGGTTGATAAAGATGATAGTGAGACATTGGATAACGCAATGCAGGTGGAAGAAGGAAAGGACCAGGTGACATTATTTACCTGTACTCCATACGGTGTCAATTCACACCGGCTCTTAGTAAGAGGAACGAGAGTACCTTATACAGGAGAAGAAGATGAAGTGAATACACTTTCACAGTCTATGGTGAAGGCAGTACAGAATTACTATATGCTGTATCTTATCATGGGACTGTCGATAACGTTACTTATTATATTGATAATGAAGGTTGCTTTTGGAAAGAATCGAAACAGGGAGGAGAAGATGCATGATGAATAGGAGAGTAAAAATAGTAGGCGCATGTGTTCTGACGCTGGCAGTTACGCTTTCCGGTCTGGCATTGCCAAGAGCGTATGCAGCGAAGGCTGTAGATGTGAATCGGAAGTGTACGATTGAATTTAATTTACAGAACAATGTATATGATGCAGCAACAGAGAATAAGAAAGGTGAAAAGGCAGAGGATTTCACAGAATTGAATACCCTGCCGGGTGGGGTTCAGGTTCATTTGTATCAGGTGGCTGAGATAAAGGAAACAGGAGCTTATGAAGAAGTCGAAGGATTTGATGATTTAAAGCTTGATAAAATTAGCGATAAGACCACTGCTGAAGAGTGGGCTGACAAGGCTGCTAAGGCTAGAGAGCTGATAGAGAAGGGAACTGAACCGGGCGCTAAGGACTCTGTTACCCTTAAAAATGGAACAGGCAAAATAACCGGACTTGCAACTGGAATGTATCTGGTGGTTGCCGATGAAGTGAAATCATCGTATTTCACATACACTTTCAAGGAAAGCCTGATTTCCCTTCCGAATAACTACTGGTATAACGGCGGCGGTAATGATGACTGGGTATATGAACTTACCGGAAGTAATGCAATCGGATTAAAACCAGACCGGGAAGAGAGATTAGGAAGTCTGGAAATCAACAAGACTTTGACATCATATAATGCAACTGTTGGCGGAGCGACATTTGTTTTCCATGTAAATGTAGAAAAGCTGGATGGAACCGTTACCAATAATGTATATAAGATGGAATTTAACGGAGCTGGAAATGATAAACTTATCATTAACGATTTACCAGCAGGCGCAACCGTCACAGTAACAGAAGAGTACACCGGTGCAAGTTATAGGCTGAGTCCTGACAATGGCCCGCAGGTAACAAAGATTATCGCAGAGGAAGAAGAAGGTAATCCGGTTTCTGTAAGTTTTGTAAATGAATACAATGGCGGACAGAACGGTGGAACAGGTATTGTGAATCGCTTCTATATGAAAGATGGTTCTGTTGACTGTAAAAATGATTTGAAGCCGGAGGTGAACTAAGAGAATGATGAACAAATTAAGTAAGAAAACTATTTGCCTCGCAGCGGCAGCCCTGGCTTTGACCGGAACTTTGGCAGTAGGAAGTGCTTATGCTTATTTCACAACTTACTCCGAGGCGAAAGGCAATGTGGTCTTTGAGTTAGGTGAAACCCGTACAGAGCCACATGAAGAGGTAATAGGTGGAAAGAAAATCGTTTCTATAGAAAATACAGGAGATTATGATTGTTACATCCGTATTCGAGCTTATGCCGGAAATAATTACAAACTGACTTATGAAGATGATGGTTCCGGTAAATGGTATGATGGCAAAGATGGTTACTGGTATTACAGAGATATCCTTACAGTGGGAAGTTTTAGTGAGAAGGTAAATGTCATTCTTCCACAGGAACTTTTGAAGGATGTAACCGATGAAAAGGATTTGAATGTCATTGTTATTCAGGAATGTACGCCAGTACAGTATGATGACAATGGAGAACCATATGCAGACTGGGATGTAACATTTGAGGACAGCAGGTCTTAGAAAGGAAGTGTGATAGAAAATGAAAAAGAAGAGAAAAAAATTTCCGAAAAAATCTATCCTGCTCCTTTCTGCATCTGCTATCCTTCTTGTGGGAAGTACCGTAGGAAGTACCCGTGCAGCACTTACTTATTATAGTGAAAATTATGTTGCCGGGGTAGAGTTATCCAGTATCGGGGTAAGCCTTCTGGAAAATGGCGAAATTGTCAGCAGCCGGGATTATCTGGATAATGGTGAATGGCAGGGCGAAGCGGAAGGAACTTTGCTGGATGGTTTCGTAAAGAAGAATGGAAAGATTGTTCCGGGAAAGAAATATGACGAAGTTCTGAGCGTAAAGAATTCAGGAAATATTGATTCTTATGTCCGTGTTACAGTAAGAACAAGCTGGAGAGATAAAGAAGGCAAGGATGTTCCGGTAACCACACTGGATCCGTCATTGATTGATATTCATTTTCTGGAAGAAAATGGATGGGTAGAAGATACGGATGCTGCTACTGCAGAACGAAGAGTGCTTTATTTAAATCATGCACTTGCAGCGGGTGAGACAGTAGATTTTGCGGATTCTATTCGGATTAAACCGGAAATTCGTAATAAAATGACAAAGAAAACAGAAGTAACAGATGCTGGTACAACGTATACATACGAATATGAATACAATGGATATACGTTCCAGGTATCGGCTGAGGTAGACGCAGTACAGACACACAACGCAGCAGACGCTGTGAAGAGTGCATGGGGCGTGGATATCTCGAAACTAGGCTTATAAGGGGAGGTACAAGAATATGAAAAAGAAAGTATTGTGCCTTGTCATGGCAATGGTGCTGGTCGCAGGAAGCGGCTTTAGTGCAAAGGCAGAAGAT
Organism: uncultured Lachnospiraceae bacterium; assembly: GCA_900554415.1. Taxonomy (GTDB): domain Bacteria; phylum Bacillota; class Clostridia; order Lachnospirales; family Lachnospiraceae; genus Allocoprococcus. The sequence continues at coordinate 57,016 of USGU01000010.1, forward strand.
TATCAGGGCAAAGATAACTGGGTTGCTGAATTTAACGGAAAAGAAATTACAAGTAATTTTAGCTCTGATGATTTGACAGATGAAGCTAAGAATATCCAGCCGGGTGACAGCATCACGTTGAAAGTAAAAATCAAGAATTCAGATTCCGCTAAGACAGACTGGTATATGACGAACCAGGCAATTCAGTCTCTGGAGGATGCAAAGGAAAGTGCAAGCGGTGGTGCTTATGAATACCGTCTTGCTTATACCGGTGCAAATGGAGAAGAAACTGAACTTTATAATAGTGAAACAGTAGGTGGTGAAAATGCTGCGAAGGATGAAGGATTACATCAGGCAACCAATTCGCTGACAGATTATTTCTATCTGGACCGTCTGGAAGATGGAGACGAAGGCGTCGTTACACTTCAGGTAAGAGTCAATGGTGAGACGATGGGAAATGGCTATCAGCAGACCCTTGCAAAGCTTCAGCAGACATTTGCAGTAGAAAAAGTCACAGAGACAACGGTTATCAATAAGCCGGGAGAAAATAAGCTTATCAAAAATGTAGTAAAAACCGGTGACACAGCAAAGACGCTTTTGTTCTGTGGTCTGGCGCTGGCAAGTGGAATTATTCTTCTGATATTTGGTTTAATGACTTTGAAGAGACGGAAAAATGATGAGAGGGAGGCGTAGCAGTATGAAGAGAATGAAGAAAATATTTGTTGCGCTGCTCAGTTTTTCCTTAGTAATGGGAATGAATGTGATGTCTGCTTCGGCAGAAGAATATACCTATACGATTACCTTACATGCTGGTGATAAGGGCGCGCTTGATGGAGTGGAAGGCGGAACAGAAACCTTAACCGGCTGTCGGGCAGGAGACAGAGTTTCCTTTGATTTATCAAAAGTGACTGTCACAGACGATAAATATTATGTAAAAGGGGTGCGTCTCAGTGGACGTGATAATGAGGAAGTTGCACCGGCATTTTATGTAGAAGGTGACGCAGATTATGTAGTTGCCTATGGAATTAAGGGTGACACAGTTGGTTATACAGTAAACTATCAGGATGAAGCTGGGAATGAATTAGATGCAAGTGCTACATTCTATGGCAATGTAGGTGACAAACCAGTGGTAGCTTATAAATATATTGATGGTTATATTCCACAGGCACTTGCCCTTACAAAGACATTGAGTGACAATGAAGCGGAAAATGTATTTACTTTCGTATATCATCCGGCAGACCCGGAAACCGTAACAATTATCGGTGAAGGTACCACAACAATTGTTAATGTACCTGGAACAGCGGGAATACCTGCGACTCCGGGAACTGGAACTGGAACTGGTACAGGAACCGGCACTGGAACAGCGACTGAGCCGGGAACAACAACGGAACCAGGAACGGATGAGAATGTAGATGTGACACAGCCGGATGATCTTATTGATTTGGATCCGAACCAGACACCAGCATCCGATGTGGATTTGAACAATCAGAATCTGACTGAGGCAGAAGGCTTCCCGATGGCGGTTGCAACTGTAATTGGAGTTGGAGCACTCGGAGCATTAATCGTTTTGATGCTGATTTTGAGAAAGAGACTGAGAGCATAAATATCATACAAGACGGAACGAGGATAGGCACTATTTTAGTGTCTGTCCCTTTTCCATATAAAGGGATACTGTCAGAAAGGACAATATTGTGAGTAAAAAGAGAGAAACAGAGAGTGCGAATAAGCACAGGAAAAATCCAGGTGGAGTGTTCTGCAGTACACTGGGAACACTCGCACTGGTTCTTTTAATTTTGGTTTGTGTACCGCTTACGGTGCCGCGTATGCTTGGCTATCATATTTACACAGTAGTAAGTGGAAGTATGGAGCCGGCAATTCCAGTGGGCAGTCTGGTCTATATTAATAATATGACACCGGAGGATGTGCAGGAAGGAGATGTCATTGCATTTTACGGAGTGACAGATGGAAGTTCTATCATTACCCATCGTGTAGTGACGAACAGTACGATTATGAGTGAATTTATCACCAAGGGAGATGCAAACGAGGAAAATGATATGAATCCGATTCCGTACAGTCACTTTATCGGAAAAGTAGTGCTGACAGTGCCGAAGATGGGGGGTCTTGCACAGACATTTACCAGTACATCAGGTAAAATTGCTGCGGCATGTATGATTGCGTTGGCGGTTGTTCTCCATATTATTGCTGCGATAGTCGGAACAAGAGGGGAGCAGGAAGAATAGTGAAACGAAGATTTTTGGGTAAATACGATGGGAAGAAGGAAGGATGGTTCCGTCAATTTAAAGAATTAATTATCATTTTTGTATTGATTGTTCTGGCTTTTCACTTCGTAATTGGTGCTTCGTTTGTGAAGGGAACATCTATGAATCCAACACTTGAGGATAAAAAGCTGGTGTTTTATCTACGGATTGTGCCGGAATATAAGCGGGGAGATATTATTTCCGTGAGGATGCCATCGGGTGAGTACTATGTGAAACGAGTTGTTGCGGTTGCCGGAGATGAAGTTGACATCCACGATGGAAAATTTTATCTGAATGGAGTTGAACAGGAGGAGCCTTATAGTGTTGGTATGACGGAAGCAGAAGGGACAACGATTACATATCCTTATGTTGTAGAAGAAGGAAGAGTGTTTGTCATGGGGGATAACCGTGAGGATTCTATGGATTCAAGAACATTTGGAACAGTGATGCGGAGTCAGATAAAAGGAAAGTTGTTGTTTTATTAAGATATTTCAGGATAAAAGACCGGAAACGGTCTTTTTATTTTTGCGTATGAATAGATTAAAGTGGAATAGATGAAAATGTGAGGAATGATTATGAAGGATAAGAAAACACCATGGATTCTGAAATTTTTTCTGCGTGCGGTATTGGGAGCAGGTATTATTTTATTTGTAAATCAGGTACTTTCTGATAAAAATATTGCAGTGGCAGTCGCTGTTAATATGTATTCTGTTGCAGTGGCGGGGGCTCTAGGTGTACCGGGAATCTGCGCGATGTACGGGATTTTACTGTATCAGATTATGTAAAAAATGAGCGGCTGACAGTCTTTGTCAGTTTATCACAAAACCAATTTTTTAGGGGATATAAGACTGGACAAATGTCAGTGAAGGTCATATAATCTGTCTTACAAGAAAGACATGTGAGAATCAAAAAAACGTTTTTGGTGGCATTATAATAGCAGCTTGTCAGTAATTATAAAGTCACATCTCAGGGAATCAGATGATTCCGGTTTATGCCATTCGGCAGTTAATTCAAAGAAACTAAGAACAAAATATGTGGACAAGTATGTCAGAAAGGAGTAACGAAAGGATAACAGATGAACTTTTAATTTGCGATTCAGAAGAAGCATATGTGAAAAGGCTTGCAGAGTTCCTGCTTTTAAAAAAGGAGGTAGCAGTAGGCGTGCGAACCTGCTCGCTGCCGGAGAATGTGGAGCATTTTACAGAAATAGGTAATGTAAAAGTCTTGTTGATAAGCGAAGAGGTTCCATATCATGAAAGAAAGCGTGTGTTTGCAGGAAAGAGGATTGTTTTAACAAGAGAACATTGTGCTGACTTGGGAATCGAAGAAACAGAATTGAATAAGTATCAGTCTGTCAATCATATTGTGAAAATCATTGTACAGACACTTTCGGAACATCCATCGAGTATCTTAAGGAGAAAATATGGACGAAAGAAAATAATAGGGGTGTATTCCCCGATACATCGGATTGGTAAAACAACCTTTGCGCTGAAGTTTGGGAAAGAACTGGCAGAAGGTGAGAATGTTCTGTATCTGAATATGGAAGCATATGCCGGTTTTGGAGGCTATTTTCCATGGAAAGAAGGAGAGGATTTATCACATTTGTTGTACTACTCCCGTCAGGAGAATGATACGCTTGGTGTGCGTATGACATCTATGATACACAGAATGGGAAGTCTCGATTATGTATTACCAATTAAAGTTACGACAGATTTGCAGGCGGTCACTACGGAGGAGTGGCAGAATCTTTTCAGACGGCTGTCGAAGGAGAGCATATATGAAACATTGTTGATTGATATTGGTGATTCCATAGGTGATATCATGGGACTACTGGAAATGTGTGACTGGATTTTTGTTCCTTATGCAGAGGACATCTATGCGAAAGCCAAGATGGAACAATGGCAGTATATGCTGGAAGTACTAAAAAGACAGCATTTGAATCAAAGTGAAATTCGAATCAATATGGAACAGAATATGCGACAGGCAGTGGCAGAAGCAATCACGGAATTACAAAAGCGGGAAGGCATGAGTGGATGTTAAGGGCAGAAGAATTACATGAGCAGATAATTGCAAGAATGGATTTATCCACAGAGCCTACCGATGAGAAACTTCAGGAACTGATTCATGAGGTTTTGGAAGAACATTCGCAGAAGGAATTTATTCCTTTGAGAGAAAAAGCAGTTTTGGGAAAAGAATTGTTTAATGCTTTGCGGAAATTAGATATATTACAAGAATTGTTAGAAGATGAAACTATAACCGAAATTATGATAAATGGGGTAGAAAATATATTTATTGAGCAAAATGGAAACATTTTTATTTCTGAAAAAAGGTTCTTATCAAAAGGAAAGCTAGAAGATATTGTGCAGCAGATGGTTGCAGAGTGTAACCGTGTTGTCAATGAATCCACTCCGATTGTGGATGCAAGGCTAAAGGATGGCTCCAGGGTGAATGTGGTGCTTCCACCGATTGCTTTAAATGGACCGATTGTGACGATTCGAAAGTTCCCGAAGGAACGGATTACCATGCGGCGTTTGCTGTCATACGAGGCAATCAGTGAAGAAGCAGCAGGATTTCTTATAAGGCTGGTAAGAGCCAGGTATAACATATTCATCAGTGGTGGGACGAGTTCTGGAAAAACGACATTTTTAAATGTTTTATCGGATTATATTCCGCAGGAGGAACGAATTATTACGATTGAAGATAACGCAGAACTTCAGATAAAAGGACTGCCAAATCTGGTGAGGCTGGAGGCGAGAAATGCCAATCTTGAAGGAGAAGGTGAAATCAGTATCCGGGATTTGATACGTGCTGCTTTGCGAATGAGGCCGGACAGAATTATTGTGGGAGAAGTCCGTGGAGAAGAAGCAATCGATATGCTGCAGGCTTTTATATGTACTATATAATAATTATATATATAACGTATATAAGGATGGAAAATATAGATTAGAGGGAGAGACATAGGAACGATATGAACATTAAGTATAGGTTATTGTGTAAAAGGTTAATAGAGGAAAGGAAGAGAGTAGGTGTCATTCAATATTATAATGTACTGTTCATAATGGAGTTAGTGTCAGATAAAGACATATGGTCTTTAGAACAGTGGGTGAATGGTATAAATAACATATATATGAAAGATATACATAATTGGTGTAGAATACATTTTGTTAAATATCACACTGTATTTGTTTACAGGAAAGAGTATCCGGTAAAAGCAAATATTTGGAATGGGTATTCATATATAAGGTGGCGGATGGAGCGGATGATGAATTTGGGATAAGATAAAATAGTGATTGCATGAAAGAGAGCTTTAAAGCAGGGTGTTCTTTTGAAAGTATGGATAGAATAAAGGCTGAAGGCTCTGCGCTATTCGTTTGGCAGAGCCTGAGTATTCTCCTGATCCGTAGAAAATAAATCTAACTGACCTTCTGGAGTGGAACTTTGACCGGATTCATCTTCAGTTGATGGTTCTCTTTTTTTGGGTGTTTTATGAGTGTATAATTTCTCAAAAGGAAGTGAATACTTGGATTTTTTATTGTATTCTAGTAAAAGAGCTTCTGCGAATCCTAATGAACCGGCACGACGTTCTCTGGCAGTACGACTGATTTCTCTGACAGAGACACGCCCAACTTTTTCTTTAAAGGTGTCATCTTTCATTGTTTCTCCATAAGCATTATCCAGACGGGCAATAGCATTAAGCATATTGGAACTAAAGGACATAGGAGCACCTTCCCATGTGGCAACACAAAGGCGTAAAACACGATCAAGAGTGTGAAAACCATATTTTTCATAGATATTAATTAAAGTGGATACAGCACATATACCTCCGGGGCGAGAGGAAGAAGTAATAGTGAGATCATATGATTCAACAAGGTCACGAATAATAAGTTCTCTATCATTACCAGCTTCAATATTAGCCATGAATATTTCATAAGGTAATAACGATTTGACATATTTCATCTGATTTGCAAAAATATCTGCTTCTTGGGTGTAAACAAGATCATCATAAACCATACACCAGACAGGAGTTTCTCTTGATCCAGAGACGAGAGCAACAATCTCTATAGTGTGTTGTCCGTTGAACACATAATTTATCCCATCACGTCTACTTACTTTTACAGGGTTTATCTGATAAAGGTCAAAATTAGCTGCAGCACGCTGAACGTGTTTGATGGAAAGATTACGTTGATAATCTTGATTTGAACATAAATTTTTAATAGGTATTTGCTCAAAATGCACTTGGGGAACAAACTTTTGTAAATCTTCGGTATTTCCATCCATAATTATATTTCCTCCAATTTTTTTAAAATATTATTTGTGGTTGATATTAGGCACATAAGCTGATATTTAAGCTTATATTTTGCTGTATCAGATGCAATTTTAAAATCTGAAACTTTTAATACCCTTTCGATAGAACTGTTCCACGAGGGAATCGTCAATGTAAGACTTGCAATTTCCGCATCTGGATCAAATTGTGGCAGGTTGCGTATTGAAGGAATAGAAACGGAAGATTCTTTCTTTAACATCGGTTTGGCGTAATTATTCCACAGTAATTCCCTTTTCATATCATGATAACTGAGATGTTCTATCTTTTCGGCAAGAAGGTAGTTATTTAGACTTAAAAGCTGCTCTTTTGATAATCCTGAAAGCTCAATAATATTAGCTTGGGAAATCCAGAGCTGACCAGAACGAACTCGTTTGACAAGATCCGGAACTTTTTCATCAATTATATCTAGTGCACTACTGTAAGCAGAATATTTGTAAACAGTAGCCATTGCTACATTACATTCTTCGGATATTTTTTTTGCTGCGATGCTTGCACCGGAAATATGAGATTTATTTGTAGATGAAAGTTGTCTTGAAACTAAAATTTTTTCAGCATCATATTTTTTCCCAATCAGGTATTTTTTATTGATATTGGTTAAATCCTCTCGTTTAAGTTGGTCAGTACATATCCATGAAATTACATCTTCTTTACTGGAAAAATGTAGTCTTTTTATTCGGAAAGGAATACTGTGTTTACGAAATAATTCATATGCTTCTATACCATTAATGACAATACCATTCCATGTGCAGATGGGGGTGTGATAGGAATAACATAATATCTGTTGTTCAAGTTGTTTATAATCTTTTTCACTGAGATATTGATACAAATTGGTGAATTCTAGTTTTGTTTTTAATGTATATATACTATAATTGCGCATACTCATCTCCCATTATTTCTGATTTGAATTCTGTTTGTGGCAGTTTTGTGATGATGTTATCCATGGAAAATAGAGCTATTTTTTTATCTGGGTAAATATTGCCTTCTAAACGAAAAATGTTAAATTTCTCCCAAGAAAGGTTAAGTTGGGAAAGTGAATATAGTAATTCTCGGCTGTACAATTCATAACTGTTACCATTGATGACAAAATAATCCTTAACTTTATGTGCCAATTTATCCTCCGCACAACTAGCCTTTATACCTATCATTTTTTGATCAGGATTAACAAGAAGTTGAATATATTCTGGGTTACCAATTTGACGGAGTGTATTGCGGTGGATTCGTATACGATTCTTCTTAAAGTCAATACATATTAGTGGATGGGAAGAGTGTTTGTTGTTCATAGGATTTTTCCTCACTTTCTGCTGTTGATGGTTCTTTTGCTTTTTCTATGGATTTATCAGTTGCCTTCTTCTTTTCTTGTATGTCAAATACTGCGTAGCCTTCAAATATATTGACTTGCATCGATTTTTGATGTTCTTCCACTGGAATACCGAACTGATTCTTCCATTCTTCAGGATAAGAAGGTGTCCTAGCAGTGGTTACAGTTCCATTGTCTTTTAGTGTACGAGGAAATATTTCAGGTGAAGTTAAATCGAAAATGAACAGTATTTCATTGCCAGAACGAATTAGTTTGCCGAGAATCTTGTACCGATAATTAGGATTCCAGTCCATGAGAGATATCACTTTAGCAAAGAAAATTCGACAGGTGATTTGTTTTGGCGAACGCTTTTTTCCAGAGGAACACCAACGAAAAGAGTCTTTTTCTTCTTCTCGACAGGGACGGACAGCCAGTTTTTTTTCAATGGGATTGACTAATATTTGCACATATTCGACATCGGGTAGTTTTTTTATGCAGGCGGTATTTACAGATACCTTGTAGTTATTAAACGTAAACGAAGGTTCGTAAATATGAGCGAAGAATTCGCCACGTACAACTTGATAACCGTCATAGCTGAAAGAATCATCGTCAATGACTTCCATTTGATTTGAGGGGCTGGGTGCGACTGTTATTGGCATAGGTGTGTTGATTTTCATCATATCAGAAGGTTCTGTAGTCATATTCCATTGATTTATAGGTTGCTCGCTCATTGGGTGTCTCCTTTAATTTCTGTAATAATATTCTTTATATTTTGTATAATGGTTTCTTTGGGAGTGGTTTGTAGCTCGGGTTCTTTATAAGGTTTACTTTCTGAAGCAGTCTGCCAGTTTTTGTCTGCTGTAAATTCTGTTAATTCTGGCGCTTGAGACTGAGTATAGTAATTATTACCGAAGCTATTCATCCAGTCGGCAGGATAAGCTAACACACTCTTAGAATCAGATATTGTATCAGGCATGTTGTTATTGGGGGCGGATACGTCGTTGGTACTTGTCGGTATTCGTATTTCTGTATCGTCCATGTTGAAAATAAGGACATTTTCATTGTCTTTTTGGTGGGCAACTCCTAATATTCTATATTTGCATTTTTTGTCCCATTTAAATATCTCGTATAATGTTGGCAAAAATGCAGCGCCGGAAATTGGTTTTGGAATAAGTTGACCATCTTTGAGACGTGACCACTGCACTTTATTTTTTGTTTCAGAGGAACATGGTCGGATAGCAAGTAATTTTGAGCTTGGGTGTATTAGCAGTTCGACAAATTTTATGTTTGGAAATTTCCGTATAGCATCTTTGTTAAAAGAGATCTGTTTATATGAAAAAGAAACAGAAATCCGACCAACAGAGGAGAAAAATTGTCCTCTGGCAACTTCATAGTCTCTTAAATCGAAGGAACCGGCGGAAGCAGTAATTGTATCAGGTACATTCATATTTGCCGGTTTAAGGACGCTTTGAGATGCTTCAAAGTAGTCTCTGGCTTTAAATCCAGACCATCTTGGATTAATGCTTATGAATCCACTTAGAGAGCCTTCTTGTATCACATGTAATTCTGGTAAAATCTCTTTATTTCCATATTTTGCATTTGTAATTAATTTTTGAACAGCTATGAAATCATCTCGGGAGATAATAGCTTCGTGATGTCCGACTTTTCTGTATTGATTACGGTCTTGATTGTTTTTCCTTGATTTATGGTCAAGATAATTAGGAGTCCATGTTTTTCTCGCCAGAACATCCCCACAATGGCGTTCATTTTGAAGGATTTGTAGTATGGTACTGGATGACCAGACATCATTATTCTTTTTTGTTTTACAACCGAGTTCTGTCAAAGAATCAGCAATTTGTTGAGTACTGCTTCCATTCAGATACATATAAAAAATAAGCTGCACAATTTTAGCTTCATGTGGATTGATTACAAGATCTCCATTTTCGTCTTGGTCATATCCGAGCAGAGGAGGTGTAAGGAATATTCCCCGACGAAAACGCATTTCAATGGAAGAATTCATAATTTCACTTTTGGTATGACTTTCTTCCTGTGCAAGTGTTGACATGAATGACAGAATCATTTCGCTTTTGGGATCAAGAGTATTTAAATGCTCTGTTTCAAAAAATACACCGACGGGTGGACGGAGTGAAGAAAGCTCTCGTACATATCGGATACAGTCAACGACGTTTCTTGCAAATCGGGATACACTTTTTGTTATGATTAAATCAATTTTTCCGGCTTCACAATCTTCAATCATTTTTTTGAATGCATCTCTATGTTGAAGCGAAGTGCCTGAAATGCCTTCGTCGGCATATATTTCGACAAGCATCCAATTCGGATTTTTATTTACTACATCCTGATAATGATTTTTCTGTAATTCATATGAGGATGTTTGGCGTGGATCATCCGTAGATACCCTTGCATATACAGCTACTCGTAGTTTTTTTTCTGTTTTAAAAATATCCTCTGGTGGAAGTGCCGGAATTACTTCCAGTTCTTCTGGATCAATACCTTTGTATCTTTGCCGGATTCTGGCTTTCTGTTCATCAATATTACTGCTTCGTTCTTCACTTTCTTTCATCAATAGCGACATCCTTTATAGTTGATATAACTATCATAGAATTTTTGGATTGAAAAAGACATAAACCATCAGTTAAGTGATTAACGGATGGTTTATGTAGAAATAGATATTTGATTGTTATTGAATGATTTAATAATCATTCGGGTTATCAGCATCGTAATTGTGTTTTGAGGATAGATGCCAATCATTGATTCGTAAAATATTCTTTATGGCTGAAAGAACCTCGAATATGTAACGTTTTTCAGTGCTGGTACAATCTGCCATTAATAAATCAATATCAGTTTGATATTCCGTAGGATTGTATAACAAGTTTCCATAGAGTAATTCATCAATAGTAATTTCAAGGGCATTGCTAATTTTGATTAAAGATTCTAAACTGGGTTTACGCTTGGCATTTTCTATATAGCTTATATAAACAGTAGAAAGATCAGCGATTTCAGCCAGCTCCTCGGCAGATAATCCTCGTTGTTTGCGGGTTTCTCTTATACGTTTGCCTATAAGTGCATAATTTATTTCCATGTCCTCACCTCCTTTCCATCACAACTTGACTTTTTTGTGTTGTAGATAGAAAAAATGGTGAGCTATACAATAGTAATTGGTTGTATAAAAAGAAGTATATCATATGTATATAGCAAAAAGAAGATTGTCGATTGATGGGAGAAAAAGGCGATAAGTTGTAATTGAACAACAGCGAAAAAAGGTTATTATTTATGTGTTAAAAATTATGTCTGAGAGGAAAATACATGGCAGATAAAGAGGAAATTAAAACACTGGAGGAATTAGAGGAAAAAGGAAGAATACTGCGGGAGTACAAAGAAAAATTCCGGCAGATGTGCCAAGAAAATAAAATGATAAAGGGTTCGACAGTGCTGAAACTATATGATAAAATTGAAGAGGTACAAAGAGAATATGAGCATTTAGATAATAAGCTGACATTAATGGAATACAACTTTATATAGTTCTATTTTTTTTGTTTTGATACTACTGTTTCCCTTAGTAAATACTTGTAAGATACATCTCTAATATTTTTGCGGATTTCTAGTTACAATTAAGGTAACTACTATCGGAAAGAGGTGTATTTACTTGCGTACAGAGGATTATATTGCGGACAATATTATAGCTTTATGTAAAAAACGTGATATGAGTAAATATCGGCTGTCACAATTGACTGGTATATCTCAATCTTCGATTGGAAAAATTATTGCTAAAGAAAGTTTACCCACTATGCCTACTGTAGAAAAGATATGTGATGCACTGGGAGTAACAATGGCACAATTCTTTGCCGGAATGGATGTTCCAGTAAGCTTATCAGAATCACAACAAGAGGTTTTGAATATTTGGAATAATCTTGATGAAAAAGAACAGAATGTAGTGATACAAATGCTCCGGGGACTTCAAAAATAAAGGAAACAGTTGTAACGAAAATGTTGACTGTTTCTTTTTTTATGGAGTTGGGAGATTATGGTGATTGAAAAGAAATATTATGATATTGCACAGCGTGAATTGGAAGAAATGCAAAGAGAAATTAATGCAGAAAAAGCGCAAATGTCAGAAGAAGAGATACTAGAGGATAAAAAATGGCATGATGAACAATTGGAAACAATTATAAAAAAGGCAGAAGCTCATATGCGTTGTTTTAAGAAAGTTCCAGATCCTCAAAAAGTAGTGAAATTCACTTTTTTACAAAAAGATGCATTGAAAATTGCACGAAATATGCAGATGAATATAAAAACTGAGCGTAAAGAAGATGATTTATGGGGGACGATAGAAATGTCATTTAATAATATGTGGTTTTTAGATTCGGCTCCTAGTGAATGGAAAGATATTTGGAATAACTTGATGAAAGAAGCTCAGAGAGTGTATATAGAAGCAAAAGATAACATGGTCATGTATCAATATTATTATGATTTGGCGGTAGAAGTTCCTTGTGTGTAGACAAAATACAAATAATGATATATGAATGCTGTTCTGTAATAATTTTATGATATACTGTGGATATGATATGTAAAAATAGTCGGAGAAAGATTTGTGAATGTACGATTATTTAGGAGGAAAAAGCATGACAGATGCAGAACAAAGAGAGGCTGCCCGTCAATTTGTAAACCGATGGATGGGAAAAGGGAAAGAAGATGAAGATGGACGTTCTTATTGGATTGATTTATTGACGAATGTTTTGGGAATGGATAATGTGACAGAACGTTTGAACTTTGAAAAGAAAGTTGTAATTGATGGAAATACAAAACGTATTGATGTATATATTCCTGAAACACGAGTAATTATTGAACAGAAGAGTCTTGGAAAAGCATTGGATCAGAAAATCAGGAATTCAGGAGATGTTGATCTTACTCCATTTGAACAGGCAGACAGATATAATGGGAAGCTGACTTTTGATGAAAGAGCTCGGTGGATTGTTACGTCAAATTTTGCTGAAATTTGGATTTATGATATGAACCAGAAACAGCCAGAACCGACAAAGATTGCTTTAGATGAATTACAAAGCAAATATCCATTGTTGGACTTCTTGGTGAAAAAGGAAGTAAAGACAATATCGCATGAAATGGAAGTATCAATAAAAGCAGGAGGTATTGTTGGGCTTATTTATGATGCGTTTTTAAAACAATATCGTATACCAGATATTAAGGAAAAGGATGAAACATTTGAGCAGAAAGAAAAAAGAGAGCATAAACTAAAGAGTCTGAATGCTTTATGTGTGCGAATTGTTTTTTGCTTGTATGCAGAAGATGCTGGTATTTTTGGAAAGAGAAATATGTTCCATGATTATTTGGAAACATATGAAGTAAAGGATTGCCGGAGAGCTTTATTAGAATTATTTAAGATATTGGATACACCTGTATCAGAGCGAGACGAGTATTTGGAGGAAGAACTTGCTCAGTTCCCGTATGTAAATGGTGGGTTATTTGCTGATGAAACTATTGAGATACCACCTTTTACAGAGGAAATTAAAGAATTACTTCTTACAAAAGCGTCAGAAGATTTTGATTGGAGTGATATTTCTCCAACTATATTTGGAGCGGTATTTGAATCTACATTAAATCCTGAGACCAGACGTTCAGGAGGAATGCATTATACATCTATTGAAAATATACATAAAGTTATTAGTCCGCTTTTTTTGGAAGATTTGCAAAAGGAATTTGATAGTATTAGAGCAATTCAAGTGAAGCGTACCAGAGATAAAAAATTGGAAGAATTCCAAAATAAATTGGCATCACTTACATTTTTTGATCCTGCGTGTGGTTCTGGAAATTTCCTTACAGAAACATACTTGTCGCTTCGTCGTTTGGAGAATGAGGTGATAAAGGAAAAAGTTGGCGGACAAATGACATTGGTAGAGGTAAATAATCCAATTAGAGTTTCTATTCAGCAATTTTATGGAATAGAGATTAACGATTTTGCAGTTACAGTTGCAAAAACGGCTTTATGGATTGCAGAATCTCAAATGTTGGAAGAAACGAAAAATATTGTGTATGGATTTAATGATGATTTTCTTCCTTTAAAGACATATGTAAATATCACAGAAGGAAATGCATTAAGAATTGATTGGAATGATGTAATTCCTGTAGAAAAATTATCGTTTATAATGGGAAATCCGCCATTTGTAGGAGCACGTTGGATGGCGTCAGAGCAGAAGGAAGATGTTGAGAAGATATTTGAAGGATGGAAGAGTATAGGAAATCTTGATTATGTTAGTTGCTGGTATAAAAAAGCAGCTGACTATATGGGAAATTATAATATCAGAGCAGCATTGGTATCAACTAATTCAATTACACAGGGAGAAAGTGTTTCGATTCTCTGGAAACCGCTTTTTGAATCAGGTGTACATATTGATTTTGCATACAGAACATTTATATGGGATAGTGAAGCGTCAATAAAAGCGCATGTTCATTGTGTAATTGTTGGCTTTAGCAGAGCTGTAAATAATAAGCAGAAAATAATTTATTCAGGTGAGAACGCAATTCCGGCGAATAATATTAATGGATATTTGCTTGATGCAGAAAATATATTCATTGAAAAAAGAATGAAACCATTGTGTAATGTTCCTGAAATAGCATTAGGTGGGCAAGCAATTGATGGTGGATTTTTAATATTGACGGAAGAGGAAAAGGAAGAGTTTTTGGAAAAAGAACCACAGGCTTCTCCGTTTTTTAGACATTATATGATGGGAAAAGATTTTATTGATCGAAAGCCGAGATATTGTATTTGGCTTGTTGGAGCTGATCCTGGATTATTAAAAAAATGTCCGATGATATTAGAACGGGTGAATAAAGTACGTGAATTTAGACTTAGTAGTACAAGAGCGAACACAAAAAAAGCGGCTGAGAATCCAACTTTATTTGCATCAATACTTGAACATAAAAATCAATATATTGCGATTCCCAAAGTTTCTTCTCAGAATCGTAGATATATTCCAATGGATTATTTAGATGGTGAAATTATTCCGGGAGACAAATTATTCACTATGCCAAATGCATCATTTTATGAATTTGGTGTATTGATGTCGAATGTTCATATGGCATGGATGCGAGCAGTGTGTGGAAGATTAAAAAGTGATTATAGTTATTCAAACACAATAGTGTATAACAATTTCCCGTGGCCTGTAGTAACGGAGAAGAATCGGGAACAAATTGAAAAATCGGCACAGGAAATTTTGAAAGCAAGAACATTATATCCTAATAGTAATCTTGCGGCTTTATATGATCCTTTAACAATGCCAGCCGAGTTACGACGAGCACATACTGCAAATGATAAAGCTGTTATGGCTGCGTATGGCTTTAGTACAAAAATGACGGAAGCAGATTGTGTGGGAGAGTTGATGAAATTATACCAGAAAATGCAATGATAAAAGTTTATAGAGCTGTTTTTTGCTCAAAGTAAAATATTTGAAAATATAGAATATTCCAAATCCATAAAAGCTGAATGAAAACCAATATGGGAATTTTACAGGTGGTACAAAATTTGTAAAATTTTCATATTGGTTTTTTTGTAATCTGTAAAAATTATAAATTTGGATATCAAGTAAGGTTTCGGATTTTTGATTTTTATGTATTTTTCAATTTTGGATACGGCTCCGAAATTGGCAATTTTGCGGAAGTGTATCCACACTTCCTGTCCTTGCTATTTTTTAATCACATGGTGATTTCACAGGGATATAGGGCTGTTTAGCCTATTTTTTCTCCCTGTGCTGTGACCGAAGAAATTCGAGGAACCAATTATATATTTATGCTGAATGTGAGGAACTGGGGAGCACAATCCTCAGCAAGATTCCAACATCCGAAAAATGCCGTATTGCTAAAATAGCGATATGGTATTACCGGGGTGGATCTTGCTCTAGTGTGTACTGAGACCTCGGCATAAATAGAAAAATGGGTTTGGGGAATCCCCAGCAAGATGAAAACCTGATGAGAGAATATTGTGATGAAAGACAATATTGTTAAACACAGGTGGATCTTGCTCTGGGGTAAGAAAGAAGTATCTTTATATTATCAAAATGATATTTGGAGTTTATGTTGTTGGAAAGTCGTAAGCAGGAAGATAACTTCAAGTTGTTGGTGCAAATATAATGAATAGAAGTGTCCAGTACATTTTTGGTGATGGGTATTTTGGTGGAATCCATTTTTATTTATTTTTGAATAATAAAATTTTGAATCTGCAGCCGATTCTGCCTGCCGGACAATGTTTTTAGATATCTGTAAACGTCACGGACCGGAACTTGATGAAGAACCATCGGATGATGGAAGAAAGTATTTGGAAACACGATAGAAGCAAACGCTGTACTTATCGTCTTGTCTGGCAGGGAAGATTATTAGGCATTAACCAGAGAGATATCGGCAGAGAAAACAGAAGTGATAGACAATGATATTTGTTAGATATGCTTCTTGTCATTAGCTGCATCATATTAAAACGCTTTCTACGTTAAAAAAGTGCTGTGATCACAAGGCTTTTTGCAAGCAAAAATGAAAAGGCTATATATAGGTAGCCTGTGAAACTGGAAGTGCCCATTTTGGGCCTGATTTAAAGAATAATGTTCTGACAGAGACCAATGGAATGACTCTCTGCTGGGGCTCCAAAAGAAAGGAGAAATGATTATGGAAAAAATGATGAATACAAAAACAGAGGGTAACACATTTACAAAGAAAATCGGGCAGACAGTCTATGTTGTCCGTTATCATTTCAATGAAAATGCAAAGGAAACAATGCAGGAGAAGATTAACCGGATGCTGGTTACAGAAGCAAGTCGACAGGCAGTGTATTAAAATTAGGTGGATGTAATTGAAGAAAAAATATGATATCATGTGAGTAACAAATCGGTATTTGGAGGTAATTTAAATGGAAAACAAAATTATAGGTGCTATTTTCTGTTTCATGTCAGCAGTTTTAATTTCTGCACGATATATTTCTGCTGCGATATTTATGAGTGGAGTAGTTTCGTGGAATGCCACTTTATTTGCAGCCGGTCTTGAATGTGTAGGTCCTTTTTTAGCAATAGCGGCTGGTATTGCGTTTATTATTGGAATCCTTTTTCTGGGATATGGGCTGTATCTGGATATTAAAAAGATGAAGAAGTAGAACAATTCCCATTTATTGGGAAGTCGCTGAGAACGAAAAATCGGAATTTGTGTGTGGAGGTGATGGTTGTGAAGAAAAAAGTAACAATAGCGTTTGTCATCACTGGCATTCTTGCTATAAGTACAATGATTATATTTTCAACATATAAGTCTTCGGAAGCCTATCGAAAAGCAAAAGCAAAGACACAGTGGGAGTGTTCTGTGGTCTGTGCGGAAAAGTCAACGCCTGATTCCTATGTAATTACATATTCTGACGCAAAAATTTTGTCTAATACAGGCGTGTTGACAGTCCAGAACAGAAACGATTTTGACATTACTGTACATCTGCTCTGTGAAGGAAAACAGGAACTTGTATCTGACAGTATTCCTGCTGGCGGTTGCTATTCTTTTCAGAATGTTACAGATAAAGAATACACGGTAGGTATTCATGCTGAGGTTGATGAAAATACGGATATAAAAGCATTTGTATATGATGGAAAAGACACTGAACCATATACAAGATAAATGGTTTCTAATTGCAAGATAAATTCCAGTCTGTAGGGATGAAAATTTGAAGTTATAAGGGGGAAGCACAGATGAAAAAAAAGATTTCAATATTATTATGCATATCGTTGTTTTTATTTTCTGGCTGTAGTAAAAAAATTCCATCATTGAATGTAGTGAGTGAAAATGGAAGTGAATGGGCACAAGAAGAACTTCAAGGCTATAAATTAGATGATTTTGTTAATGCGTGGGGGACTTCCGAAGATAATTGGAAAACTGCTGAAGCAGAAGATGTAGTGAGTGAAAACGGATATCTCTGGCTTGTTGATAACGATAAAACTACAGCAATAATTGTTTATGTTAGTAATGAAGAAGAATTTCAATCAATTGCTATTAGTAAAGATGTTATTAAGGACAATTACGGCACATTTATAGTCAAATAATGATATTACAAAGGTTTAGAAGAGTGTCGATAAATATCAGTTTGTCGTTCTAAAAATTCAACTGAATAATCCCAGCAAAAACCGCTGCTACATGGAAGCTAACAAACCATGCAACAGCGGTTTTTCTTTACCGTTTTTTCCTCTGACTGATAGGCGTTCCCATTTTCTTTGAT
>USGU01000011.1 GCA_900554415.1 uncultured Lachnospiraceae bacterium
GTATATATCCGCAAAAAACCAGCCTCTGGCACATTGCGCTAGCGCATTTGCCTGATATTTTTTCACAACTACGCTGTGCTCATCCGCCAAAGCAGAGCTTCGTCGGATGACGGCTCGCGCCGTATATATCCGCAAAAAACCAGCCTCTGGCACATTGCGCTAGCGCATTTGCCTGAGGCTGGTTTTTCACGTCTATGCACAGCTTGTAGCTGATTCAAATTGTGAATTATACAATTCTGCGTAGAAGCCGTTTTGTGCAAGGAGTTCTTGGTGTTTTCCTTGTTCTATGATATCACCGTCTTTCATGACGAGGATGAGGTCTGCATCGCGGATGGTGGATAGTCTGTGGGCGATAATGAAGCTTGTTCTTCCTTCCATCAGGTTATCCATTGCTTTCTGGATGCGGATTTCGGTTCTGGTATCGACAGAGCTGGTTGCTTCGTCTAATATCAGGATTTTCGGGTCTGCAAGAATGGCTCTTGCGATAGTGAGAAGCTGTTTTTGTCCTTGTGACACGTTGCTTGCTTCTTCATTTAATACCATGTTATAGCCGTTTGGCAGGGTCTGTACGAACTGGTCTACATAAGCTGCTTTGGCTGCTTCTACCACTTCTTCGTGGGTTGCATTTAATTTACCATATTTGATATTATCTTCAATGGTTCCATTGAACAGCCATGTGTCCTGTAATACCATTCCGAACATTTCCCGGAGTTCTCCACGATTGAAGTCCTTGATATCGTGTCCGTCTACGAGAATGGCTCCTTCGTTGACATCGTAGAATCGCATGAGCAGTTTTATCATGGTTGTTTTTCCGGCTCCGGTTGGTCCTACAATGGCAATTTTCTGTCCTTGTTTTACATCTACCGAGAAATCTTTGATAATAATGTGGTCTGGATTGTAACCAAATTTTACATGGTCGAAGGATACATTTCCTTTCAGGCCTTCAATAGAAACCGGATGTTCTACTGTCTGTACTTCTTCCTCTTCTTCCAAAAATTCAAATACTCGTTCGGAAGCTGCTGCCGTTGACTGGAGCATATTTGCCACCTGAGCTATCTGCTGGATTGGCTGAGAGAAGTTTCGTACATACTGAATAAAAGACTGGATATCTCCAACTTCAATGCTTCCTTTGATTGCAAGGTAACCACCTAAGATGGAGACACCTACATATCCAAGATTTCCGACAAACTGCATGATTGGCATCATCATTCCGGAGAGGAACTGGGATTTCCATGCAGACTGATATAAAATGTCATTTGTCTCATTGAAGGTACGAATAACGTCTTCTTCTTTGTTAAATGCTTTGACAATATTGTGTCCTCCATACACTTCTTCCACCTGTCCATTTACATGTCCCAGATAATTCTGCTGGTCTCGGAAGAATTTCTGCGAATGTTTCACTATCACGGAAATAAGTGTCAGTGAAATCGGAAGTATTAACAGTGCTACAACCGTCATCAACGGACTTATGCTGAGCATCATAATCAGTACACCAATCAGTGTGGTTGTAGAAGTAATAAGCTGGGTTGCACTCTGGTTCAGACTCTGGCTTAAGGTATCCACGTCATTGGTAACTCTGGAAAGCACTTCTCCGTGAGTCACTTTATCAAAATAATTCATTGGCATGCGATGGATTTTTTCAGAAATATCTTTTCGCATGCGATAGGTTATTTTCTGGGAAATTCCCGTCATAATATACCCCTGTATAAAGGAGAATATTGCACTTGCCACATACAGGCAGAGGAGTCCTATCAGGATTCTGCCTAATTTTTCAAAATCAATCCCACTTCCACCGGAAATTTTTCCGACAAGACCATTGAAAATTTCTGTGGTTGCTTTTCCTAAAATCTTTGGTCCGGCTATACTAAATACTGTACTGCAGATTGCAAATACCATGACAAAGAAAAGTCCGACTCTGTATTCGCGGATATAATCCCAAAGCTTTTTCATTGTGCCTTTGAAATCTTTTGCTTTTTCTCCGGCTCCCATAGGTCCATGTCCCATGCCGCCTCTGCGCCCCTGATTACTCATTTAACATTCCTCCTTTCCTTCGTCTGCTTCCAGATTCCGTCTCAGTTCTTCCTGTGATAACTGGGATGACGCAATCTGGTAGTATGCTTCACAAGATTTCAGCAATTCTTGATGTGTACCGATTCCGGCAATCTTTCCTTCGTCCAGTACAATAATCTGTTCTGCATGTAAAATTGTGCTGATTCGCTGTGCTACAATAATCACGGTAGAATCCTGTGTCTTTTCTTTCAAGGCAGTTCGAAGTACTACATCAGTCTTATAATCCAGTGCCGAGAAACTGTCGTCGAAAATAAAGATTTCCGGTTTCTTTGCAATTGCTCTTGCAATGGAAAGTCTCTGCTTCTGTCCACCAGAAACATTGGTTCCGCCCTGTGCAATCGTGCTTTCGTATTTCTTCGGTTTTTCATCAATAAATTCCGTTGCCTGTGCAATAGAGGCAGCTTCTTTCATTTCCTCTTCTGTACCATCTGTATTACCATATAAAATATTGGATGCGATCGTTCCTGAGAACAATACTCCTTTCTGCGGAACATAACCAATTTTACCTCTCAAATCATGCTGTGTCATTTCACGGATATCCATGCCATCAACCCGGATATGTCCTTCTGTCACATCATAGAAACGAGGAATCAGATTAATCAGTGTGGATTTTCCGCATCCAGTGCTTCCAATAATAGCCGTTGTCTGTCCCGGTTTTGCCACAAAGTTCAAATCATGCAGCACATCGTGTTCTGCTCCCGGATAACGGAAGGAAACATGCTCGAATGCAACTTCTCCTTTACTGTTCTCCGGCAGACGCTTCGGTTCTTCCGGGTCATCAATAGCGGTCTCGCTTGTCAGGATTTCATCTACACGTTCCGCTGCTACCGCTGCTCTTGGAAGCATAATTGAAATCATACAAATCATCAGGAAGGACATGATAATCTGCATCGTATACTGGATAAATGCCATCATATCTCCAACCTGCATCTGTCCTTTATCAATACCTGCAGCTCCGCTCCAGACAATTAATACGGTAACTCCATTCATAACCAGCATCATAAGCGGCATCATAAATGTCATGGCACGGTTTACAAACAGATTGGTCTTCATCAAATCACGGTTTGCCTTGTCAAATCTGTCTTCTTCATGTTTTTCTTTACTGAAAGCACGAATAACCGGAAGCCCCGTCAGTATTTCACGCATAACCAGATTCAGCCGGTCTACCAGTGTCTGTAGGGTCTTAAATCTCGGCATTGCAACGATAAAGAGTACAATCACTATCATAAATACCAATGCAACACCCAACGCAATAATCCAAATCATATCCACGTTGGTATGGAATACTTTGATAATGCCACCGATTGCATGAACCGGTGCAAAAAGTACAATTCGCAGGAACATAACCGTAAGTGTCTGAATCTGCTGGATATCATTAGTGCTTCGGGTAATCAGGGAAGCCGTTGAAAATTTATCAAATTCTGCATTGGAAAATCCAATTACTTTTGTAAATACTTTAGAACGTAAATCCCGTCCTGTGCTGGCGGCCACTCTGGCTGCAAGAAATCCTACCATAATACTTGCTGCCATTCCAAGCAGTGCAAGTCCTAACATTTTCAGTCCGGTATGCAGAATGTACTGTATCTGAATCTTGTCTGTATTTACTCCCAGTTCCTGATACACAGACTTAATATAAACCGGAACGCTCTGGGTCAGCACCATGTCCGGCACATCTTTCATCTTTTCCTTTACCTGTTCCAGTGCGGCACTTCTCTGCTCCTCCGGCATGGCACCAAGCATTTCCATTTGTTGTGCCATTTCATCGTTAGACGCTGCACTCACGCTGATAAACATCGGAAGCTGCATCATATCTGCCAATTCATCAAGGGCAGCTTCATCTTCCTGTATCTCGCTCTTTAATTCATAGACAGCTCCATCATAATCATATTCTGTATATTCTGTCTGTAAGATATAACTGTCTTTTACCTGCTCTTCCTCCTCCTGATTCATAAACATCGTCAGCTTCTGCAGGTCTTCCTCCGACAGTACCGTCGGAACCTTATCATCAATACCGCCCTGCTGGATTCCTACATTGACAATGTCAGAAGTATAGGATGGCAATGACAAATCGCAGTATGCCTGCATCATCAGCACTGCAAAGATTGCTGCAATGGTCACGGCATACGGTTTTAAAAATTTTACCAGCTTATTCATAACTGTGCATTTCCTTTCTGTCTTTATAAACTCATTTTATGAAATCGGGGGATGCTCCAGAGTTTCCACCTCCATCATATTTCCCCTCATCTGTATAAATAATCTGCGAAGCAGCATACGCTCTTCCTCAGTAACATTCTGAAATAATTGATTCTTCACGGACACATCAATATCACGCATGCTTAACAGGCACTCCTTTCCTGCCTCCGTAATCCGAATCCTGAGTACCCGCTGGTCTTTCTCATCCGGTGTACGCTCAATAAATTTCCGCTTTTCCAGCTTTTGGAGTGCTGCTGTAATCGACGGTGGCTTCAACCGCATCATATCTGCCAATTCACGCTGTGACACCGGTCCCTTCTTCCACAACACAAACAAAATCGCCGCCTGCCCGTGTTTCAAGTCAAGGGGCTGCATCAGCCGGTTCATATACTGCTTTTCCATATGTAACACCTGATGCATCAATACCTGCAGTGGCATATTCATCGGATTCACACACATATCATCAAAAAAAGAATTCTTTTCTTTCAACTCGTTCTCACCTCCATTTAATTAGACAGCTAACGATTATTGTATTCATATCGCCCATATATGTCAACCATTTATGATATAATTTTATACTTTTATAATATTTTCCTCTATTTTTTCATTAGAAATCTAATCATTTTTCACTTTGTGACTATAAGAAACACGCTCTGCGAGTTTCTAGGGTTATCGCGGCATCTACACTCCGTTCCGGTCATCGCTTTGCGTAAAGAAAATGCGTGTAATCTTCGTGGTTCTTTTACCACACAAGATTACACGCATTCTTTTCATATCGTTATCCGTCACTTACACGGATTCTCTTTTACATTTGCTAAACATTCTTTTATTCTCTATTTACTTTTAATCCAAATCGAACTTTTTCAGTTCCTTCCAGCCTTCATTCATTGTTTTGCTTTTCTTTTTTTCAAGCATCTTTTTGGTATAGCTGATACATTCATCCGTATCTTCAGCCGCATTGTCCCAGGCTTTTACAATCTTTTCTGAATGTTCACTGTCTTTCAGTTCATAATGCGCTACCAGATACGCTCCAAAATAATCGGTAAATTTCTTTTGACCAAACAGATTCATATGATGGTCATTATAAAAATCCTCCGTCATATCCAACCCGATTTCTTCTTTCTGCGCCTCAAAATCTACATATGAAAATCCATATTCCTTGATAATCTTTTCTGCCTCATTCGCACGCTGGTATACCGGATAGGTTTTTTCCGTGATTCTATGTGGAATACGCATAAACAGTACGTTATCAATCTGTTCATCTTTCAGATACTGGAGCAAATCCCGCAGATAATACTCTGATAAATCCGTAAGTGATAAGGTAGAGGTATCATTCGTGATATCTATCACATCACCTGATGCATTCTTCTTATCAGACACGGTCTGAAATCCCTTCAGTCCGCTTCCGCCCTCCAGACGCATTCTTGTCTGCACATAGAGATTTGCCAGACACATATCCCAACTCTGCCAGTTGGAATGATATTTCAGAAACGGCACGAAATAATTAATCTGTTCCTTCTTCGGGATTAATTCTGAAATCGTTTCCACCTTGTTTGCAGACCACGGCATGTTATCAATATATTTTCGAAGCCGGTTTTCATCGGTCTGATAGGAATCATCCCTCTGGAGTGCTCCATTAATTTCAATCACAATCAACTTCGGCTTCTGATGCTTTAACACTTCTTTCACCTGAGACTTTACTATGGCAATGGGACTTCCTGCAACTGAATAATCATAACTGGTAAATCCATACTCCTTCCAGAGCATCCCCGGTGCGATAGCTGTGTACGTCTCACTGGCCCCGATTGTCACCACATCCAGGCTGTTTTCCGGCTCCAGATAAAATCCTTTGATTCGCAATCCATCTGAAAAACTGTTTACCTGAAGAAATGCCGACACCCCACTTAAGAATAACAGAAATACCAGCATAAAGCAGCATATTTTTACAATTTTTTTCTTATTCATCATTTATACTTCCTCTAAAACTGCATGTATACAAAATCGGATGCACTTACCCCCGGTCCATACATTCCAAATACCGCTATGAGTGCAAGTCCTACAAAGAGAACTACCCACTGCATTCTCGGATGTTTCTGCTCCAGCAGGGTCCGCATGGTTGTATCCGGATGCTTCTCCTGAATCAGACTAACAATAAAAAGCAATCCTGTCATCACAAGCAAAAGTTTATAATCTTCCAAAGTCAGACCGCATGATGTAATCTGCTCAATCACTTTGCATTTATTCAGACTGAAGTTCGTCACACATTTTCCTAACATATGCATGGCAGATGTGAAATTCACTCCGATATCAAACATATATCCTATCAGTACAATCACAAAAGTCCGCAGCATCTGAAATGCTTTCCACCAGAGGCTCCTTGTCTGAATTTTCAGTTTCACAATTGCTTTATCGAAAAGCGGCTGTAACAGAATGGAGACCATAATCACACCGCCATTCCAGATACCGAACGCCACATATTTCATGTTCGCTCCGTGCCAGATTCCTACTAATAAAAATGTAATAAATGAGGCAATTCCTGTTGGCAGAACCTTTGCCACATGTGCCCCCACCGGATTTGCTCCATACTTCTTCTTCAAATCCTTCCCCATTTTCAGAAAATGTTTAGACATGGCAAGGGAATAGAACACATAATTTTTCATCCACGCGCCTAAAGTAATATGCCAGCGTCTCCAGTAATCATTGATATTTACTGCAAAATAAGGACGCTTGAAGTTCTCTGCCATCTGAATACCAAGAATTTCAGCAAATCCTCTGGAAATGTCAATTCCTCCGGAAAAGTCTGCATACAACTGTAACGCATACACCAGAACCGTTATCAGAATCACCGTTCCGTTATACTGACGGTAGTCTGCCGTCACTGTATTAATCAGGCTGACTGCCCGGTCTGCAATCACCATTTTCTTCAGATAACCCCAAAGCATCAAAAGTGCTCCGTATTTCAGATTCTTATAAGAAAATGAATGTTCTTCATACAACTGATGTGCCAACTGGTCGTAGAAACCAATCGGTCCCTGAATAATCTGTGGAAAGAAAGACACAAACAGCGCATATTTTGCCGGATTTGTCTCTGGCTCAATTTTCTCCCGGTAAACATCGATCAGATATCCCGTAGACTGAAAGGTATAAAAAGAAATACCAAGCGGCAGGAACAATCGTAAAATTGGAACGGAAGTTTCCACACCGGTAAAACCAAGCAGTGTGTTAAGTCCACCCGCAAATAGATTAAAGTATTTCAGAAATACCAGGATTCCAAGATTCAGTACAAGTACCATAATCAAAAGTCGTTTCCGCTTTTTCTTCATCTCTTCCTTATACTGCTTCTTCTGTTCCTTATCCCATTCTCCCTTATGTAGCGCCACGGTTTCTTTCGCTTCCGTACTGTTCCGATGCATGGCAAGTGCCGCAAAATAAACCGTATAGGTCGTGATTAAAATAAAAATCACATAGCGCCAGCTTGCCCATAGGTAAAATACATAACTCGCTGCAAGAAGAACCGTCCATTGATATTTCTTAACTGGGAACATGTAATACGCTGCTACAACGAGCAGCGCAAAAATCAAAAATGTAATTGTTGTATATCCCACACGCGTTACCTCTGTCTTTCCCTGTTGTCTGGTGTGTTAAATATATCTGTATGTATAAAATCACGGACAAGACAGTCACCTGTTCTCTCAGAATACAATACCACTGCCGGCATTTCCCTGCTTAAAAATACGGCCATGCCTTCCATCACGGAATACGCACCTGTACGTCCAAATGCAAGCAGAGCACCGATTTCCAGCTTATCAGTCTGAATCGTAGCAAGCACATCCGCAGTAGTACAGAGACTTCCACATAACGTATAACGTTCTTTCACGCTTTCTTCCTCTTCTCTGTTCAGCTGCACAATCTCCGGTGTCTGCATTCCCTTTACCTGACCGTCATATTTGAGTTGATTTAAACCGCCATCGCAAATGGCATAATGATACCCCTGATTGGTCTTTACATCTTCCACTCTTGTAATGTATGTTCCGCATGGTGCCGCGAAAAATCTTCCCATTTCAATCGTCAGATGATATTTCTCACCCATTTCACGGACATAGACTGCCGCTTCTTTCAGAAGTGATTCTTCCCATTCATCTGGATTTTCACCAAAATAATCCACATTCAGACCGGTTCCATATTCTATACGCTCTACCGAAAATCCGGTTTCCGCAAGTAATCTCTGCGCAAATTCATCCAGTTTGTGCAGTTCTTTCTCAATCACGGTTACTTTTTTCTTCTGTGTACCAGTAAAATAGTGAAGCCCCACAATCTGAATATTCGGGTAGTTTTCTTGATTTCTTACAATATCAAAAATATCTGTCTCATCCATCCCGAACTGACTTCCACCGGTCAAACGCAGAAGTACCGGAACCACCTTATTCCGTTCGGCAGCACAATCCTGAATCAAGTCCACATGCAGTCTGCTCTCTGCGGTAAATGTTCCCACTCCGTCATCCATGGCTCTCGCAACTTCCGAGTGTCGTTTGTTGACTCCGGAAAAAATAATTTTACTCATATCTGTTCCGGTTTTTTCACAAATCGTCAGTTCTCCCGGACTACAGACTTCATAGTTAGAAAAGCATTCCGGCATATCCTGAAGTAAAAATGGATTTGCCTTAATGGAAAAACAGCAATGTACCTTTTCTCCAAACTCCCGTTTTACCAGTTCTGCTCTTTTACGAAACACATCCGTATTGAAAATATAGAGCGGTGTTCCGTATTTTTCAGCCATCTGAAGTAATAATTCTTTGTTCATCTTACTCATCCTGCAGTCTTTCAATCATTTTCCACATAGCCTCTGCTGAATTGAAATTTTCCGGAATCAGTTCTGCCGGATTAATCTCAATGTCAAAAGCTTCTGTAATTTCTCCTACTAATGATACAATATCAAATGATTCCAGTACATGGTCATCAATCAGTGCTTTCTCTGCTCCGAAATCCACATCCGGTCTTAAATCTTCCAAAATTTCCATTAATTCATCCATTGTTCTTCTCCTTTTCCTGTATAACATGCTATTTCACGCGTCCAATGCTTGAAATAAGATTTATAGTACTTACATCTTCACACGCTTAGTGTTTAAAATAAGATTTTAATGTAACCATATCCGTCTTTCCATTCGGAAGCCTTGGTATCTCCGGCAGATTAATGATCTTTCTCGGAACCATGAATCCCGGCAGCATTTCCCGCATTGCAATGGAAATCTGCTTTTTATCTGCTTCTCCTGTATAAAACAGATATAATAATTCTTTTTCTTTATCATAAAGAGCGCAACTTTCTGTCACACCCTCTATTTTTTCTGCTGCGCTTTCCAGTTCAGACAGTTCTACCCTATGACCCAGATGTTTAACCTGACGGTCCATACGCCCGTGGAATTCCAGCTCGCCATCTCCACGCCAGCTTCCCAAATCACCTGTACGGTACATGAGTTCCCGATAGGCATGATTCAGTGGGTTCTGGACAAATGCCTTTGCACTGCGTTCTTCTGAACCATAATAACCAAGCGCCAATACCGGTCCAAGCACACATATTTCTCCGGTCTCACCCGGTTGTACCTCCTGATTCTGCTCATTCAGTATAAGAATCCGGTACTGCTTATACGGCTTTCCAATCGGAAGCACAGTATCCTCAGTAACCTTTTCTTTTACAACATAATAGGTACAAGATGCCGTTGCCTCTGTCGGTCCATACTGGTTGACAAACAATATGTCCGGTAAGTGCTCCTGCCATATTTTCAAAATCTTTCCAGGCATCACGGAACCAGAGAAACAGACTTTCTTTAAGAAACGTGGCACTTCATATTCAAATGCCTTCATCTGCGCCGGAATGGTAAGTGCAGAACTGCTCCAGCACAAGGTTGTCACTTCATATTGATTCAATGCTTCAAATAATTTTGCCGGAACTGCAAAATATTGTTTTGGCAAAATTACCGTTGTTGCACCCTCCTTTACCGGGAAATAAATATCACGGATTGCCGCAATATAATCCAGTGGAGACTGATTTCCCATACGGTCTTCTTCTCCGATATGCAACACTTCCGAAACAGCGTCTATATAACACATCAGTGAATAATGGGAAGTAATAACCCCCTTGGGAATGCCCGTAGAACCGGATGTAAAAATTGTATAAAGAGGCATGTCAGAAGACATTCCTCCCCTCACTTTAGCAAGTCCTTTTTCATCTGTCTCTGTCAATTCCATCAGTTCTTCCATAATAAGAACCGTTCCCTGAAACTGGAGTTCTTCCGCCTTCTTCTGGTTCTCCCGGTCCACGATTAAGACATCTGCCTGAATCACATCTAATATCTGCAACAATCGCGTAGTCGGCATGGTCGCATCAATCGGTGCATAGAAATTGCCACTGTATACAACACCTAAGAAACTGACCGGTGTAAACCGGTGTCGTCCACTCATTACCAGAATAGGCTGACGTTCTTTTTTATATTTCAAAAGATGGCTTCCTACTGCTTTTGCCATCTCATTTACTTCTCTGAATGTAAGACTGCCTGACTCATCTATGAATGCTGTCTTATCGGGAATGCGTTCTGCCGTTCTGTCCAGCCAGTCTAAAACTGTAATATCCATGTCTTCTCTTCCTTTCTACCTACGTTATTCTACCACATATTTCTTAAGAAGCAACAAAGTATTTCTTAACTTTTTTATATTTCTATAAAAAAAGAGAAGTTCTACGCCTCTTTACCGCAAAACTTCTCTTTTCTATCATTTAAATTACTGTTTCTGTAACAATAACCCTACGCAGACATATTGTTTATTCCACGGAAATTACAGCATAATCCTGAACTTCTACTGCCTGTTTTAATACATCGTCTGCTACTTCTGCATTCAAAGTAACAATTGCAGTTCCATTTTCATGGCTTACTTCTGCTGACTCTACCTGTGGAAGTTCCTCCAAAGCCTTTTTCACTCTTCCTGAGCAGTGTCCACACATCATTCCTTCGATTTTCATTGTCTTAACCATTGTCTTTTCCTCCTTATTCTCTTTGTGACTGGTTTTGATTTTTTTATCCTTACTTGCATCATACATTTTGAACAGATTCAGTCGCAATGCATTAGATACAACGCAGAAACTTGATAAACTCATGGCTGCCGCACCAAACATCGGGTTCAGCTTCCATTCGAATAACGGAATCCATACTCCTGCTGCAAGCGGGATTCCAATAATATTGTAAATAAATGCCCAGAACAGGTTTTCATGGATATTTCTTAAAGTTGCCCGGCTTAAACGGATTGCTGCCGGAACATCACTTAAGCGGCTTTTCATCAGCACAACATCCGCTGCGTCAATAGCGATATCGGTTCCTGCTCCGATGGCAATTCCCATGTCAGCTCTGGTAAGTGCAGGTGCATCGTTGATACCATCTCCGACCATAGCAACCTTGCCCTGCTTCTGAAGTCTGCTGATGACCTGTTCTTTTCCATCTGGAAGAACACCTGCAATGACTTCATCCACACCTGCCTGTTTTCCGATTGCCTTGGCTGTACGCTCATTATCTCCGGTCAGCATTACCACATGGATTCCCATGTTCTGAAGTTCACGTACTGCCTGTGGACTGTCTTCCTTAATCACATCGGCTACCGCGATAATTCCAAGAAGTTCTTCTCCTCTTGCAAAGAATAACGGAGTCTTTCCTTCTTCTGCCAGCTTCTCTGCCTGACATTCCATTTCTGGAGATACCTGTACCTTCGTCTGGATAAATTTCAGATTACCACCATTTAAAACGTTATTTTCATAAGTAGCTGTAAGTCCGTTTCCAGGAAGAATCTGGAAATCTGTTACTTCTTTTGCTTCTACATTATGCTCTTCTGCATAGGTTAAAATTGCTCTTGCAAGCGGATGCTCGCTCTTTCTTTCCAGTGCATAGGCAAGGGAAAGAAGGGTTTCTTCGTCCTGGCCTGCTGCCGGTAAAATATCTGTAATCTTTGGTTCTCCACTGGTAATGGTTCCTGTCTTATCCATAACCACAATCTGCATTTTACCTGTTTCTTCCAAAGAAACGGCTGTCTTAAACATAATTCCGTTCTTGGCACCTTTTCCGTTGCCGACCATAATCGCAACCGGAGTTGCAAGTCCAAGGGCACAAGGACAACTGATTACCAATACGGAAATGGCTCTTGCAAGGGCAAAGCCAAATGTCTGTCCTGCCAGCATCCATACGATAAAGGTAACAACTGCAATCGAGATAACTGCCGGTACGAATACACCGGAAACTTTGTCTGCTACTTTCGCAATCGGTGCTTTTGTTGCTGCCGCATCGCTGACCATCTGGATAATCTGAGAAAGGGTCGTATCTTCGCCTACACGGGAAGCTTCACATTTCAGGAATCCGGACTGGTTCAAGGTAGCTGCAGATACCATATCGCCTTCTGCCTTGTCCACCGGAATACTTTCCCCGGTAAGTGCAGATTCATTTACCGCACTGTTTCCTTCTAATATAATACCATCCACCGGAATATTTTCACCAGGACGGACTACAAAAATATCACCTTTTTTTACCTGCTCAATCGGCACTTCCTGCTCTACACCATTCTGCACAATCACTGCAGTCTTTGGTGCCAGCTTCATCAGGCTCTTCAGTGCATCCGTTGTTTTTCCTTTGGAGCGGGCCTCCAGCATTTTACCAACGGTAATCAATGTCAGAATCATGGCTGCTGATTCAAAATAAAATTCATGCATGTAAGACATCACCGCATCTGCATTTCCCTTAAGCTGTGCATCGGTCATGGCAAACAATGCATAGGTGCTGTAAAGGAAGGATGCCATAGAACCCATAGCAACCAGGGTATCCATGTTGGGTGCCTTATGAATCAGTCCCTTCCATCCACTGATGAAAAACTTCTGGTTGATGACCATTACGATTCCGGCAAGCAATAACTGTACAAGTCCCATGGCAATATGGTTGCCTTCGAAAAACTTCGGAAGCGGCCATCCCCACATCATATGTCCCATTGAGAAATACATAAGAACAATCAAAAATCCCAAAGAATATAAGAGCCTGCGTTTCAGCACCGGAGTGGTTCTGTCCTTTAAGGCATCCTCATCCATTCCTCTGCTGCCGCTCTCTTTCTTCGCGCCTCCCGCAAGAGACGCTCCATAACCGGCATCCACTACCGCTTTAATGACTGCGTCCGGGGAAGCCGTACCTTCTACTCCCATGGAATTGGTCAAAAGACTTACGGAGCAGGAACTGACTCCCGGTACTTTTGATACTGCTTTTTCTACTCTGGCGCTGCATGCTGCGCAGCTCATTCCAGTTATATTGTACTGTTCCATTTGAAAATCACCTCTACTTCATTCACTCTACTTCATCAATTTCTGTAAGGTTGCAACCAGTTCATCCACGGTCTCATCCTTACCTTCCCGAATATCATTCGTTACGCATGTTTTTATATGTTCAGCTAAAAGCTGCTTATTAAAGCTGTTCAGCGCCGCATTCACTGCCGCTGCCTGAGTCAGAATGTCGATACAATAGGCATCTTCCTGAACCATCCGCTTCAGTCCACGCACCTGACCTTCAATACGGCTAAGTCTGTTCACAAGCTTCTTCAGTTCTTCTTCTGAACGTTTTTTCTTCTTATGGCAACACTCTCGCTCCATATTGTTTCCTCCTTTTTTCTTTCTATCCACATACTATACCCCCGTGTGGTATTTGTCAACCTTTTTTCTTACATTTTTTTCTATTGAAAAAAGTTCATCAAAAACAGAGACCTGCCATTTTCAAAATGACAAGTCTCTGTTCAACAACCCAACTCTTATTTTATGTGTTTTATACCCTTTTGCCACCACTTACAATATGAAAGTATAAGTTCGATGTGATTTTGTAAACAACCGCATAGAAAATTCCAAATATCACGTAGCACACTACCGTGATGCCAATAATCAGTGCCCGATTATATAGTCCAAACATGGTCATAATCTTCCAAAGGAACGGAAATGCAAAGCAAAGATGGAGTCCTGCCATTAATAATGGCGAGAAGAATACGGTCAGCATCTGGGAGTTGATGCTCTTTCTGATATCCTGTTTCGTCATTCCTACCTTCTGCATGATTTCGTAGCGGGCATAATCTTCGTATCCTTCTGAAAGCTGTTTATAATAGATAATCATAACTGCTGCCAGCAAGAATACCGTACCCAGCACAATGCCGAGGAAGAACAGGCTTCCGTTCAAGTCGTAGAATGACTCCCGGTTATCCTCCCGGCTGTCAACACTGTAAAACCTTAAGCCATCCACTGACTCTGTTTCCGATAACTTCGCCAGACCTTTACCAATCGCCTCTGTTTCTTTGATTTCCTGCTCTGTACTTTCCACATCATATCCGCATTTCCACCGCAGTGCCATCATGGTTTCCCCAGTCTGTGTACGGAAACCAGACACGGTCCTTAAGCATTCTTCAAAATCCGGTACTACCATGATCATGCTTGGATTCATCATAGAATCCAATTCCCCATCTTTTACGCAGGTATCCAACATCTTCTTCACCTTGTAACTTGGTCCGTTTACAATGGTAAATGTATCCGAATCGTACGTAATCTGATTTCCATAAAGCAGACATTCATCTGCATTTAAGGTTTCATCTGCATCACATAACCGGTTATATTCTTCCAGTGACATTACCTGTAATATCCCTACCCGTTCATAATCATTAATGCTCACATCCACTGACGTCACGTCCAGATTAATTCCCTTATCTGAAAATAACCCGGAGGTACTTCCCACCGTATAACAGTCTGTTTCCTTGACTTCCGGACTGTTTTCCCGGACTGCTTCATATAATTTCTTCAGATTTTCCGGATTCAAGTCTTCCACATCACTTATCCCTACGACAACATTTACGGAATGTGGATATCTTCCAACTAAGGAATCCTCAATTCCAAAGTAAAGACTGGTGGTAGACGAAAGCATAACCAGAACCATGGTAAGTAAAATACAAATGGACGCAAGTCCGGCTCCATTCCGCTTCATACGGTACATCATAGAAGAAACCGATATGAAATGATTTGGCTGATAATAGTAGCGTTTATTCTTCTGCAGAATCCTGCAAAGTACCACGGAACCCGCCATAAAAAGTGCATAGGTACCGATAATAACCATAACCACTGCCAGGAAGAAATACATCAGTGCCGTAAGCGGCTCCTTGATGCTGACCGCCAGATAGTAAGCTGCCCCGAGCAGAATCACACCGATTGCCGCATAAACCCATGTACGCTTCGGCATTTTCTCGCCTACTTTATTGCTCTTTAACAAATCAAGCGGCTTGGCAAACCATACTTTGATTACGGAATTCAGAAGCAGCATAAGATAAGTTACAATATACCCGGTAACAGTATACCAAACGGAAACAGGACTAATCCGCAGATCCAGGGAAATGTCCATATGAACCAGATTAAACAGGACAAGTTCTGCTCCTTTGGACAGCAGGATTCCGGCTGCCAGTCCTGTCACAATGGCAATACCGCCCACGAAAATGCTTTCCCATACCATAATCATGCATACATTCTGTTTATTCATGCCCAGAATGTTGTATAATCCAAACTCCCGATATCTCTGACGAATCAGAAAGGAATTGGTATAAAACAGAAAGATGATAGAAAATATTGCAATCACGGCATAGCCCAGTGGTAACACTGTTGACAGGGTAACTGACCCTCTCATCATTCCGATAACAGGTGAGTCGTGAAGGAACCGGAGCAGGTAAAACATCATGACCATTAAGGCTCCCATTGCAATATATGGAACATATAGCCGTTTATTCTTGCGGATTCCTTCCCACGCTAATTTTGGATACACATTGATTCTCATCTTCTGTCACCACCTGTCGCAAGAGTTGTCAGTGTACTGGAAATCATCTGATACAACTGCTCATCAGTCTGATTGCCTCTGTATATCTGATGGAACACTTCCCCGTCCTTGATAAATAATACCCTGCTTGCATGGCTTGCCGCCTTTACCGAATGGGTTACCATTACAATGGTCTGTCCGCCATAATTGATATCCTCAAATAACTTTAACAGTTCATCCGTGGCTTTGGAATCCAGTGCCCCTGTCGGTTCATCCGCAAGTATCAGCTTGGGATTAGTAATCAATGCTCTGGCAACTGCCACCCTCTGTTTCTGTCCACCTGATATTTCATATGGATACTTTTTCAGCAGATGCTTGATTCCAAGCTTCTCCACAATCGGCATCATTTTACTTTCCATTACTTTGTAATGATTGCCTGCAAGCACAAGCGGAAGGTAAATGTTATCTTCTACCGTAAAGGTATCTAGAAGATTAAACTCCTGAAACACAAATCCCAGATTATCTCTTCGGAAAGTTCCCATTTGAGATTCCTTCACCTTGGAGAGGTCCATTCCCTCCAGTTTTACTGTTCCATCCGTTGGCTTATCAAGCGCAGCCAGAATATTCAGCAAGGTGGTTTTTCCTGAACCGGATTCTCCCATAATTGCTACATATTCTCCACGTTCTACACTGAAAGATACATTCTTCAGTGCCTCTACCTTGTTTCCTCCAAACCGGGTCGCATACACTTTGCGGACTCCATTTACTTCTAATATACTCATATTAAAATCCCCTTTCGAATTTCTGTCATTATTATAGCAAAAGGGGAAATTGAATCACCATCGAATCAGCTTACAATTTCCCCTTCACTTCTAACACTTTTGTCACATTTATTCGAATTTCATTTCTTATTCGAATTTTATTTCTTATTCGAACTTCATTTCTCTGTGGCTTACATCAATCCGAATGGTCGTTCCTTTATCCGGCTCCGACTGGGCCCAAATCCGGTGTCCCAGATTATCGCAGATACGCCTGCACAAATACAGACCGATTCCGCTTGCCTTTTTGTCCATCCGCCCATTATATCCCGTATAACCTTTCTCAAAAATCCTTGGCAAATCCTCCGGTGCGATTCCGATTCCCGTATCCCGGATACAGAGTATATGCGGCTCTTCCATATAGATGGAAACCGTTCCCATCATAGTATATTTGAGTGCATTTGACAGTACCTGCTCCACAACAAAGGAAAGCCATTTTTCATCTGTCAACACATCTTCTTCTATTTTTTCATAGGAAAGTCCGATTTTCCGGCTGATAAATTCCCCGGAAAACTTCTTCACTGCTGCACGGACAATTTTATCTAAATCATACTCCCTGAATACATAGTCCGAGGAATCGGAATCCAGTCTCAGAAACATGAGTACCATTTCCACGTACTGTTCAATCCGGAACAAATCTCCCGAAAGCTGTCTGCTTAAAGCAGAATCTTCATTTTGCAGATGGAGTCTCATAGACGCAATGGGCGTCTTAATCTGATGTGCCCATACGGTATAATAATCTGTCATTTCCTGATAATTCTGGTTCATTGCCCTCTGTAATTCCTGCTGTTTCTGCCGCAGCTCATGAATCACACTCTGATAAGCTGTTTCCAACACACTTTCTGCAGACGGCAGATATTCTTCTAATACCTCAGGCACATTTTCAATATGCTGCAAAGCCTCTGTCTTCTGTTTCACCCTCTTAAAATCCAGAATCAGATAAATGATACAAAGGGTCAGACATAATATCGTAGGGTAAATGGTTGCACGAAGTGGCAGATGATACATGGCAAAACAAACAAAATAAATAAGCGCACAACCGGACATCAAAAGAATACTTTTCACTCTCTGCTTCAGATATGCACCAAACAGTTCCATTTTTCTTCCTCCATCCTGCTAATCCTGTATGATATACCCTGCCCCGAATTTGGTCGTAATAAAATCCGAAAGTCCTGCTGCTTCCAGTTTCTTCCGAAGTCTTCCCACATTGACGGTAAGGGTATTTTCATCTACAAAGGAACCGCTGTCCCACAATACTTCCATCAGCTTTTCACGACTGACTACCTTCTCTTTATTTTCCATCAGCGTCAGCAGAATCTTGTATTCGTTCTTGGTAAGCTGAATCTTATTGCCCTGATAGACCAGTGAATTTTCTCCCGTATGCAGCATTGCCCCTCTGTGCTCCAAAACCGGAACAGAAGATGCAAAATCATAAGTCCTGCGAAGCATGGCCTGCACCTTTGCCATCAGCACGCTCTGGTCAAATGGCTTGGCAATAAAATCATCGGCTCCCATATTCATTGCCATAATGATATTCATATTATCCGATGCCGAAGAAATAAAAATAATCGGCACCTTGGACACTCTGCGGATTTCATTGCACCAGTGATAACCGTTAAAAAATGGCAGTGAAATATCAAGCAGCACCAAATGCGGGTCAAATGCAGCAAATTCTGCCATCACGTCACGGAAATTCTGCACACACTCTGCTTCTAATCCCCACATTTCAGCCTGTTCTTTGATTGCCTCACTGATTCCTCTGTCATCCTCCACGATTAAAACTCGATGCATCCTTTTATCCTTCCTTTTACTATTCTACCATATGCTTATTCCCGTATATGCTTATCTCTCCATAAATTCCTTCAGATAAACTTCTACGGAGCGGGTCATTTCTTTCGAAAAATCCGAATTATATTTCCGCGCGCAAAACGCTTTCATCCAGTCCTCATATTCCCGGGCTCCTGCTTTTGGTACAAACATTTCCCGCAGTTCTTCTCCTTTCATCACCCGGTAACCGTTCTCATGAACGATATGTGACATTTCTACCCTCTCCGGTTTCTTCCGCTCCAACTGCTGCTTCGTAGGATATCCGAACACCAACATGGCAGCCGGAACGACATAAGGTGGAAGTCCTAACATTGCTCTGTGCTTTTCGCATCTTTCCAGAATATCCCCTATATAGCAGGAGCCAATTCCAAGGCTCTGGGCTGCGGTCACTGCATTCTGTGCCGCAATATTCGCATCGGACATTGCCAGAATCAAATCTCCTGCCCCCGGAAGTCTTGGTTCACATCCTGCCTCTTCAAATCCATCATACCATTTCTGACAATCTGCGCAGAAAATCAGTACCATCTTCGCCTGTGCGATAAATGGCTGATTGTCACAAGTCACCACCAGTTCGTCTTTTAATTTCTGGTCTGTAATATCCAATATAGTATAAAGCTGCTGATTTCCTGCGGAAGGTGCCATGGCAGCCGCCTCAAGAATCAGTTCTTTGTCCTCTCTGGAAATTTCTTTTTCTTCAAATACGCGTACGGATTTCCGTTCAAATAATTCCTGAATTGTAATATTTACATATTTATTTTCATATTTATTTTCATCTTTATTCATATCTTGCTACTCCTACAGTTTTTCGATTACTTCTTCCAGTTTCTCACTCAGCTTCCGTGCTGACTTAAAATCCTTCGCCTTCATACTGAGTTCAATTCTTGTCTCCAGTTCCTTTTTCTTCTGCTCCAGTTCCAGATAATCTTTATCAAAATGTTCCTGATAAATCATTTTCCGGAAAGCACGGATACTCATTTTTCTTAATCTATGATTTTCGACATAAAGCACGTAATCCGCACATCCTGCTATGGTATAAAAGTCATGTGAAACCATTAACACCGCGCCCTTATAGTCTGCCAGCGCCTTTTCCAAAGCAATCTGCGCATAAGTATCCAGATGACTGGTCGGTTCATCAAGAAGTAAGAAAGCCGCATTTCCTGCTGCCAGCTTCGCAATCTGAAGTAAATTCTTCTCACCACCGGATAAATGTCCAATCTGATTGCTCAAAGTGTCTGCTTCAAAGCAATATTTGCCAAGATACTCTGCAATTTCACCCTTTGTCTGAAATCCAAGTTCTTCAAATTCTTCATAAATGGTATGGGCTTCATTTAAGGTATCTGAATGAATCTGCGACAGAAAACCGACCGTCACATCCTCACGAATAGAAATAGCCGGATTTCCATTGCGGAATACTTCCCGCAGCAACGTAGTCTTCCCTGTTCCGTTTGGTCCTACAATCGCCACTTTTTCATGCTCATGTAATTCAAAAGATACATGCTCCAGTAATGGTTCTTCAAATCCAATTCCCAAATCCCTGATTTGCAGGACAGGTCTGTCTTCTCCATCAGAAACTCCTTGCTCAGAGCGTGTAACCTCCGGCAACTGAATCTCCGGCTGACGGATATTGACAAAAGGCTCTTTAATCCTTCGTACCTCCAGACGTGCAAGCTGGGTTGCCTTGGCATTTACCGCTTTTCCTCTGTTCACACTGGCTACCATAGACGCATCCTGCCGCAGACGGTCCACCATCTTCTGGTAACGCTCAATCTCTGCCGTATCCGCCTCCGCCTGCTCCTGAAGCTCCATCTTTCTCTGCATCAAAGAAAAATTGTAATCCGTGTAATTGCCGTCAAATTCCTGAATATCTCCATTTTCCAGATGTAAAATCTTATCAAAACAATGATTCAACAGATAGCGGTTATGGGTAATCACAAGAAGTGTGCCTTTATGAGAATTTATCAAATCCCGGAGTCCGTTCAGATTCTCAAAGTCCAGAAATACATCCGGTTCATCCATAATCAATAAATCCGGCTTTAAAAGCATTTGACGGATAACCTGAAGCAGCTTGTACTCTCCACCGCTCAGTTTGGAAATCTCCAAATCCGTCAGTTTACTCATCCCTGCCACTTTCAACTGTCTATGGATATTTACCTCGTAATTATCCCCATCAACCGCCTGGATTTCATCCAGAACATTCTGATATCTCTCGAAAACCTCTTCCAAATTCTCCGCCACGGCCATTTCAGCACAAAGACTTGCGCTGATTTCCTGAAGCCGCACGAAATCTTCACTCAAAAATTCAAATACCGTCAACCGCTGCTCTTTGTCCCGTTTCGCGAACTGGCTCACATACCCTATCCGGCAGGATTCCTCTTTGATAATCTTACCGTCATACAGATATTTCTCCTTATCCATGAGCATGTCCACCAGAGTACTCTTGCCCGTGCCATTACTTCCAATCAATGCCGCATGCTGGCCGTTCTCCAGTGTAAAAGACACCTCTTTATATAAATCTTTCTCCGGAAAGGAATAGGATAATTTTTCTACTTTAATCATGTTCTCCTCCCATCATGCCCCATTTATCCTTATTTTCTCATTTACTTTTGGATTAACCGCTTATCTTGTCTGTATTTTAACATCTCTAAAACAGTTTGTAAATCCGTTTTATACACGCTCGTATCTTCTATTTATAAAAGATATATAAAGAAAAGCCCAACTGAAACTGTCATGTTTCAATCAGGCTTTTTCCTCATATC
The DNA here is from genome assembly GCA_900554415.1 of uncultured Lachnospiraceae bacterium. Classification (GTDB taxonomy): domain Bacteria; phylum Bacillota; class Clostridia; order Lachnospirales; family Lachnospiraceae; genus Allocoprococcus. Next base: position 21,505 of record USGU01000011.1, read on the forward strand.
ATATGATTTACACGGATGATTTTGTTCTCCGCATCACATTATTTTATAAACATCGCATCCCCAAAGCTAAAGAACCGATACCGTTCTTTTATCGCTTCTTCATATGCCGCAAGTACATGTTCTCTTCCGGCAAGTGCGCTTACCAGCATAATCAGGGTTGACTCTGGTAAATGGAAATTCGTAATCAGGCAATCTAACACTTTGAATTTGTACCCTGGATAGATAAATATTTCTGTCCAACCACTACATTCTTTCAATTTTCCATTTTCATCTGCTGCCGATTCTACGGTACGGCAACTGGTGGTTCCTACGCAGATAACTCTGTGCCCACTTTCTTTTGCACGGTTGATTTTGTCTGCCTCACTCTGCTCAATCCGATAGAATTCGGAGTGCATATGATGCTCCAAAATATTTTCCACCTTCACTGGGCGGAATGTACCAAGTCCCACATGTAAGGTGACATGTGCAATATCTACACCTTTTGCTTTAATCTGCTCCAAAAGCTCCGGTGTAAAATGCAATCCTGCCGTTGGTGCTGCTGCGGAACCGGTGTGTTTTGCATAAACCGTCTGGTAACGGTTCTTATCCTCAAGCTGATGAGTAATATATGGTGGAAGCGGCATTTGTCCAAGCTGGTCCAGAATTTCTTCAAAAATTCCTTCATACTGGAACTGGATTAACCGGTTTCCTTCTTCCACAACTTCTTTTACTTCTGCATGAAGCAATCCATTTCCGAAAACAAGCTTTGCTCCCGGTTTCATCTTGCGCCCCGGTTTTACCAGAGTTTCCCACACATCATTTTCTTTCCGTTTCAGAAGCAGCACTTCTACTTTTGCACCGGTTCCTTCTTTTTCCCCAATCAGACGCGCCGGAATTACCTTTGTGTCATTGATAACCAGGCAGTCACCCGGTTCTAGATAATCTACGATTTCCCGGAACACATGATGACTTGTCTCGCCAGTTTCTTTATCCAATACCAGAAGTCGGGAACTGGAACGGTCTTCCAATGGGTCCTGAGCAATGAGTTCTTCTGGTAAATCAAAATAAAAATCTTCTTTTTTTAACATGAAATCTTCCTCTCAGATTACTGACGTAATTCGATTCCCATTCCTTCCAGTGCTCCAAGAATATTTTTCATTGCAGCAGAAATATCTGCTTCTTCCAATGTTTTATCTTTTGCACGGAATGTAATAGAATATGCCACTGATTTGAAGCCATCTTTAATCTGTGCACCTTCGTAAAGGTCAAATAAGTGATAGCTTTCCAAATGTGCACCACCATTTTTCTCGATTACTTCTTCAATCTGTCCAACTAAAATTTCTTTTGGAACTACCATACTGATATCTCTGCTGACTGCAGGATATTTTGCAATTCCTTCGTATTTTCTGTCAAATGTAGCACGTGCCACAATTTCAGGCATGTCAATCACTGCCACATATGCACGTTCACCAATTCCATAAGCATCTGCAACATCCGGATGAACTTCTCCCATATATCCAACAACAACTCCATCGTATACGATGTTTGCCTGACGTCCTGGGTGAAGGAATTTCTTACCAGAATTCGGGTCGTAAGTTTCTTTCTTTGTCATTCCGACTTTTTCGAAGAACTCTTCTACCACGCCTTTCATACTGAAGAAATCTCCATCTCCGTACATTCCAAGTGTAAACTGCATTCTTTCATCCGGCAGTTCTGTAAGCGGAAGTGATTTTGGAAGGTAAATATTTCCAAGTTCATACAGACGCACATTTTTATTTCTTCTGTTGTAGTTTGTTGCAAGCGATGTCAGCATACCATTTAAAGAAATCGTACGCATGATACTGTAATCTTCTCCAAGTGGATTCATAATCTGAATTGCCTGACGTAATTTATCATCTGCATCCAGACCTAATTTATCAAATACCTTTGGGCTTTCAAATGAATATGTCATTCCCTGACTGAATCCGCAGAATTCTGCGATATCTCTTGCCACTTCTTCTACACGAAGCTTGAATGAAAGTTTTCCTGCTGTTGCCCCACTGCTTGGAAGTGTAGTTGGGATATTGTCATATCCATAGAAACGTGCCACTTCTTCTGCAAGGTCAGCCAGACGGAAGATATCATGTCTGAATGTCGGTGCAATAATTTCATTAGTCTCTGGGTCATATTCTAATTCTACCAGCTTCAGATATTCAAGCATTTCTTCTTTGGAAATGTCTGTTCCAAGAAGAGCATTAATCTTTTCTGCGTTAAATCCTACTCTTACTGGTTCTTTCTTCTTGCTGTAAACATCAACCATGCCGCCTACTACTTCACCGCATCCCATTTCTTCTACTAACTGGCAGGCACGGTTCATAGCTGCTTCTGCATTATTTGGGTCGAGTCCTTTTTCAAATTTACCGGATGCATCGGTACGAAGTCCAATTCTCTTGCTGGACTTACGGATGTTTGTTCCATCGAAGCAGGCTGCTTCAAAAAGGACAGTATCTACATTGTCTGTAATCATAGAATTTTCTCCACCCATGATACCGGCAATACCGACAGCCTTTTCTCCATCGCAAATCATCAGAACAGACTCGTCCATTTCTCTTTCCTGACCATCTAAGGTAACAAATTTTTCTCCTTTTTCTGCATTACGGACTACAATCTGGTTTCCTGCAATGGTAGATAAATCGTATGCATGCATTGGCTGTCCATACTCTTCCATTACATAGTTTGTGATATCGACCAAATTGTTGATTGGACGGATTCCAACAGAAGCAAGTCTTCTCTGCATCCACACTGGCGATGGACCAATTTTAATATTTTTCACAACTCTTGCACAATATCTTGTACAAAGGTCTTTGTTTTCCACATTTACTTTGATGTAATCGTTGACATCTTCTTCATTTCCTGTCGGAGTTACAACTGGTGGATGGAACTCTTTGCGGAAAGTTGCTGCTACTTCTCTTGCAACACCAATTACACTGAAGCAGTCCACACGGTTTGATGTTACTTCATATTCATAAACAACATCATCTAATCCAAGTGCTTTGATTGCGCTCTCCCCTACAACAGCATCATCACCGAAAATGTAAACGCCATTTTCCGGTGCTTCCGGGTACATGTCTCTTGATGAACCCAGTTCTTCAATTGAGCACATCATGCCGTTGCTTTCAATCCCACGCAGTTTTCCTTTTTTAATTTCAATTCCACCGGCAACTCTCTGTCCCGGTTCATGGCCGCCTGCAACGCGTCCGCCATCTAATACAACCGGAATCTTATCTCCTTCTTTTACATTTGGAGCGCCAGTTACAATCTGAATAGTCTCTGTTCCAATATTTACCTGACAAACAACCAGTTTATCTGCATCTGGATGCTTGTCCATTTTGACAATCTGTCCAATTACAATCTTGTCCAGATCTGCATCCATTTTTTCGTATCCTTCTACCTTTGTTCCAGAAAGTGTCATTGCATCTGCGTATTCCTGTGCTGTCACTTCCAAATCTGGAACATATGCTTTAATCCATGATAATGAAGTATTCATTTTCTATCTCCTATCTTCCATTGCTTACTATATTGTACTCACTAGAACTGTTTTAAAAATCTGATATCGTTTTCGTATAAAAGTCTCATATCGTCGATTTCGTATTTGAGAAGTGCAATTCTTTCCAGTCCTACACCGAATGCAAATCCTGTATATTCTTCCGGGTCAATTCCGCACATTTCCAATACGTGTGGATGTACCATTCCACAGCCAAGGATTTCAATCCATCCTTCTCCTTTACAGAAACGGCATCCTTTTCCACCACATTTAAAGCATGATACATCTACTTCTGCACTTGGCTCTGTAAATGGGAAATGATGTGGACGGAACTTCGTCTTTGTATTTGCACCAAATAATTCTTTTGCAAATTCTTCCAGAGTTCCTTTTAAATCAGCGAAGGAAATATTCTTGTCAATAACAAGTCCCTCAACCTGATGGAAGGATGGTGAATGTGTGGCATCTACTTCATCAGAACGGAATACACGGCCTGGCGAGAGAATACAGATTGGAAGTTTGCCTTGTTCCATGATACGTGCCTGTACCGGTGAAGTCTGTGTACGAAGCACAATATCTTTGTTGATATAAAATGTATCCTGTTCATCTTTTGCAGGATGGTCAGCAGGGATGTTCAGTTTTTCAAAGTTGTACAAATCATATTCGATTTCCGGTCCTTCCACTACTTCATATCCCATACCTACGAAGATACGCTCTACTTCTTCCAGCGCAATTGTATTTGGATGACGATGTCCTACCATATTTTTCTTAGATGGAAGGGTAACGTCAATCACTTCATTTTTTAATTTTTCAGCACGGATAGCAGCATCCATTTTTGCTTTTGTCTGCTCTAATACTTCTTCAATGGCCGCTCTTGTTTCATTTACAAGTTGTCCAACCTTTGGACGTTCCTCTGCAGCAACATCTTTCATTCCTTTTAATACAGCTGTAAGTTCCCCTTTTTTACCAAGATACTTTACACGTACATCATTTAATTTTTCCGGCGCATCAGACTCCTGAATCTGTTTCAGGGCCTCGCGTTTGATGTTCTCAAGTTTTTCTTTCATGATTTCCTCCTAAAAATAAAAATGCCCCTATGCATTTTCATGCATAGGGACGAATATATCGCGGTACCACCCTTATTCTTGTTCGGCTGAACAAGCTCTCGGACTGCGTAACGTGCAGGGACGGCATTTCCTACTTTTATTTCAAAAATGCAGCTCGCGTGGGAAATTCAATTCCTGCCTGAACCAAAGGGAACTTTCAGCCTGCGATTCCCTCTCTCTATTGGAAAACAAGTCTTTACTTACACGGTCTTAGCCTTTACATATATTAACTCTATTATTTTAACACAACAAACGAGTCTGTCAAGATTTTTTTCCTGTCTCTTTTACAGATTCCCCTTTTATAGATATCTCTTTTTCTAAAAGCATACTGTTAATAAGTCCACCAAGCAAAATCGTATACATACAAAAATACAACCACAGCATTACCAGTATAATTGCCGTCATGCTTCCATACAAGCCTTCGAAACTGTGAAAAATAGTCAGATATACAGAAAATCCAAAGGAAATCAGCATAAATAATACGGAAGTAAATACCGCTCCCGGAAGATGTTTCCACACATTGCCTTTCTTATTTTTCCTGTTTGGTAAAAAGCAATAAATAACCATAGCAAACAAAAACCACCCTACAAAGGAAATGATTGTCCTACTCTCCAACACTGCCATAATCGTATCCTTTAACAGTGGAAAATGCCTGTAAATAAACAAACTGATATTATTTCCAAATACAGAAAGAACTAGTCCGATTACAATTGCCAACATAAACACAACAATATAAAAAGAGGCTCTGATTCGCAAAAATATATAATTTCGTGTCTCTTTAGTATTATATACACAATTGAGTCCAGTATTAATTGCAAGAACCCCTTTTCCCGCAGACCAAAGAGCGGTAATTGCTGTAATAGGAATGATGGTTTTAGATTGGTTGTACACTTGATTTACAATTCCTACAATAAAGCTCTGCATACTCTTCTCTGGAAAAACAAGTACCATAGCAGTCATTACATCTGCTTTGGTAACCGGTGTATACTGGATAATGCCTAACAATAGCAGGATAAACGGAATTAAACTTAACATCAGGAAATATGCAGACTGTGCCGCATAAGCTCCTACATGGGCTGCACCTACCCGCTCGGTAAAATGCCATAACTCTTGTATTTTTTTCTTCATGCTCTCTGATTCCCTTTCTATTATCCTAAAATACCGTATTTTTCCAAATTTTTCAATCTTTTTCATTCTCCGAAAAAGAGAACTATTTTCAAATGTCAGGCAATCTCTTGTAAAACTGTTCTATAACCAAAAAGGACAGCTGCATAATGCAACTGTCTTTTATCTTTTGTAATCCCCCGAAATGCCGTTTCTCGTTTTTTGACTCCTAGCTAGTGCTAGGTGGGCAACCGCATCTGCTTTTCTGTCTTCCACTGCGTAATGGAGGCCTGACATATTACAGAGATATAAGAATCCCGTTTAAAGTAATGTAGGTTCAAAAAATCGAGATTATCGAACACCTCAGGTTATGGGTATATTATATAATATTCTCACTGTGATTTCAACTGAATTTAACAAAAGCTTTTCATTTGCTTAATAATTTCTTCTGCGAGTTCTTCAGCCGGCATCGGCTCCTGCTCCGGGTAATTGCAAAAATACTTCGGATATGGACTATGCTTCAATCCCTCCAGAAGAATAATATCCGCTTCTGGAAACGCCCGCATTAAATCCCGTTCATTGGCTTCTTCTGTTTCCTTGATAATCATCATACGTTTTGAAGAAAATACAGCTGTTCCATATGCCCCGGCTTTCTGGTGTCTGTAGCTGTCTGTCCCTGGTACATCACTTTCAAAATCATGTCCGTCATGCTTAATCACAGCCACTTTATAGCCTTTTTGTGTCAGAACAGGAATCAGCTTTGTAATTAGTGTGGTCTTTCCACTGTTTTTATATCCGCTGATTGCGAAAATAAATGGTTTTTTTTCTGCATTCTTCAATTTTTGATAGTCTTCCACTGTATTGATATTTTCTGCCACAGCTGTTTCCCCCAAATCCACAACCTGATATTCATTTTCCTTTATAAAATTCATCATTCTATAATCTTTTTTCTCAATTGCTTTCTCAATTTCCGGAAGTACAGTTCTCGGATAAATGCCAAAGAGTGGATGAAGCCTTCCATTTGTTCTCACAACCGTTATTTTATGTTGCTTGCTATACATTTTTGTTACCCTTTGTACTGCTTCCCCTGTCACCATCGGCATATCACACGCCACCACAAACAAAGCATCTGCATCGCAGGATTTCATCCCGGAATAAATACCTCCCATAGGTCCAATCGCAGCGTATTCATCCACAATCACTGGCAGATGAAGTTCCTGATAAGGTGATTCTGCTTCCACTGAAATGTACGTGACAGCAAATTCTTCAAACGCCTGCAAAATACGTTCGCAAAATGTAGCACCTTCATATTCTAAAAATATTTTCTTATGTCCATTCATCCGCCGGTTCTTTCCTCCCGCAAGGATATAACCGCAAATTTCCTGTCGTTCTTTCATCTATATTCCTCACTTCATCCTTTGTCGCCAGATTTCCAGATAACCCTAATACCTTGAAAGGCTGCCGGTTTCGTCCGACAGCCCATATTCTACATACCTTTTTATGCAAGTTCAAAAACTAATTTTTTCAATGCATCAACTGCTTCTTCCGGAAGCTTATCGTATCCACCTTTTTCCACTGCAAATGCTTCTACTTCATTTACACGGTCCTGCATACGTGCTTTCAACTGACTCTTGTATTCCACATCATTAAGGTCTGGAACAAATCCTTCCCATTCCATGATTTCAATATCAGAAAATGGTCCCCACTGTTTAAACTCTGCACGCTTTTCTACAATGGCTTCCAAGATACCGAGTGTATCTGCAGGTTTTACTTTCTTGCCCATGAAATCTCCTGTATTTACAATGTAACAGTCAACATTCTTTTCTTCTACCAGTTTTTTAAACTTTTCGTAGTCATTTACAAGCGGATATGTTCTAAATGGGTTGGCATATGGAACAACTACCAGCTTGTTCGGGTCTACTCCTGGTGCGAGGCGTTCTGCAGAAGAACGTTTCGTTGCAAGTGTTGCTCCCATAACAGATGCAAGTGCTGCTCCTTTCAGTCTTACAACCGGTGGAATTGTTGGATCTTTCATAATCCAGAAAATAGCATTTACCGGAGCGTCAATCTTGTCCACGCGGTTTGGTGACCACAATTTAGATTTAATTGCACGTCCATTTCCATTACGGATATCTTCTGTCACTAACTGAATCTTTCCATCTTCATCTAAAGTAGCCGAACAGTTCTGGGCAGTCAGAAGATATTTATTATCCGGACATCCTGTCGGATAGTCTGCCGTCTTATCAAAATATGTCGGTTCAATCGCAATGGAAGCACAAGTATCTGTATTGATAATAAATGCATCATCGTGAAGTACCTTGATTTCATATTTTCCACCGTGCTTTGCATGTGTAAGTGTAGACTTTCCTGAACCGGAAAGGCCATAAACAGATGCAACAAACTTAGAGCCATCTGCAAGTGTATATTCTTTTTGTCCACCATGGCAGGAAGCATAACCGTTACGGTTTGCAATCGCCCATACCATAGTAAGTGTTCCTTTTTTATGCTCTCCAAAGTATCTCATACCAAGGATACATGCACAGTTTGTTTCTGTATTGAAATAACATAATGTCCTCTTAGCAGGGTCACTTAAACAGTCAAAGCTTACACCGGCTGCCTCTTCCGGAACCCACTGTGGGTCAGAGAAAATATAAATGTCTGCTTCTTTTCCGTCCCCAACCGGCTGAGAGTTCTTGTACATTTTCACATATTCATCTGACATATACTGGAAGTTGAGCATCCAGTTATACATAATGTTTTCTTCCCCTTCTGGAATAAGAAGATGGCATTTTACCATAAATTCCGGGTCAAGTCCTGCGTAAACAGTTGCATGATACATGGTTTTCCAACGTGACTTATAAACTGCATCCATGGTTACTTTATCCAGTGCATCACAGTCTACTCCCGGTTCTCCTGCAATACGTCTTGCTGTTGCATAACGTCCTGTAATCGCTCCATCATTAAATAAGAGAACTTTCGCATCCCTGTCAAGACCAAATTCCTCTCCTCTGTACACTGGCATATCTGTCACAATTGTTCCAGGTGAGTTTTTAGCTAACTCATAGGCTTCTTTTAATGTCTCAATTTTAACTACATTATTCCCGTAAAAAGCAGCTTCAATGATTGCTCTTGTTTTAGAAAAACCAGTCTTTCCCTTCCCGATTTCTGAAATTGGATAATATGCTTTTGTTGACATTATCTCTTCCTCCTATATTTTCACTCTTCGTACATTATCGCATTTTCCACAGATAAAGTCAATATTGTTAAGCTTTTACTGGCATTATTACTGAATTTGAAGAATCATTTTCACTGTATCTTCCATTTTATCTACATCACATTCTGTGTTATGTAAAATCTGTGCATTCCGAATTTCTTCAATGGCTTTCGGAATAGACATGCCCGATACCTTCTGCAATTCATCAATTAACGGGAATTCTTCCAGTTTATTATATTTCTCATCAATGGCTGTCATAACACTACGTGCAAATTTATATGGACTTGCTGTAGATGCAATCACAGTCTTATGTTCATCTTTGCTCTCTTTTCTATAAGCCTGATAAACGGTTGCCGCAACTGCTGTATGAGTATCCATTACATATCCGGTTTCTTTGTAAATATCATGAATAGTCTGTTTTACTTCATCCTCTGTAGCATATCCACCTACAAACTCCTTCAATTGCGCTTTCATATCATCGCTAATCGTATAAATACCCTTTTCTTTTAGTTCACTCATCAATTCCTGGGTTTTCTTATCATCCTCACCGGCCAGCAAATAGATAAGGCGTTCCAGATTGCTGGAAATCAGAATATCCATAGACGGCGAAGTTGTGAGAATAAATTCACGGTTCTTATCGTAAGTTCCTGTGCGGAAGAAATCATAAAGTACTTTATTTTCGTTGGAAGCACAGATTAATTTTGCAATCGGAAGCCCCATATTCTTTGCGTAAAACGCAGCCAGAATATTTCCAAAATTCCCGGTCGGAACTACTACATTCATCTCTTCTCCTTCTGCAATTTCCCCATTCTGCAATAATTTTGCATAGGCATATACATAATACACAACCTGCGGAATCAGTCTTCCGATATTGATAGAGTTTGCAGAAGAAAACTGATATCCAGCCTCTCCCAATTCTTTTGCCAGTTCCTTATCCTCAAACATGGCCTTCACACCGCTCTGTGCATTATCAAAATTACCATGGACAGCGACTACGGATGTGTTGACCCCTTTCTGGGTTACCATCTGAAGTTCCTGCACTTTGCTGACACCATTCTTTGGATAGAATACGATAATCTTAACTCCTTCCACATCAGCAAATCCGGCAAGTGCAGCCTTCCCTGTATCTCCTGATGTAGCGGTCAGAATCACAATGTCATTTTTCACTCCATTCTTCTTTGCAGAAGTGGTAAGTAAATGCGGAAGAATAGAAAGTGCCATATCCTTAAACGCAATTGTCGCACCATGATATAATTCCAGATAATACGCATCTTCCACTTTAGAAAGAGGCGCAATTACTTCCGTATCAAACTTACTGTCATACGCTTTTTCAATACAGTTTTTCAGCTCTTCTTCTGTAAAGTCAGTAAAGAACTCCTTCATTACGGTGTAGGCTGTTTCCTGATAGTTCATTTCCTTTAGTTCCTGCAAAGATACAGGAAGTTTTGGAATCTGCGATGGTACAAACAGACCACCGTCCTCTGCAAGCCCCTTTAAAATTGCCTGAGAAGCAGTTACTTTTGTATTTGAATTACGTGTACTCTTATAAAATAAATCCATATTTCCTACTCCTCTATCTATTATTTCTTCTTGCTGTTTGTATAATTTACCAGTCCACCTGCCGCAATCAATTTCTGCATGAATTCCGGGAAAGCCTGTCCCTGGAATTCTGTGCCCTTCGTGCGGTTATAAATCTTACCGGAATCAAAATCCACTTCTACTTCATCCCCTGCTTCAATACCTCTTGCTGCCTCTGGACATTCAATAATTGGAAGTCCAATGTTAATTGCATTTCTGTAGAAAATCCTTGCAAATGTCTCCGCAATGACACAGCTTACACCCGCCGTTTTAAGGCAAAGTGGTGCATGTTCTCTGGAAGAACCACATCCAAAGTTTTTATTTGCAACAATCAAATCACCTGGCTGTACTTTGTGTGCAAATTCCGGGTCAATATCTACCATCGCATGTGTTGCAAGCTCCTGTGCATCAAAAGAGTTCAGATATCTTGCCGGGATAATTACATCCGTATCCACATTGTCACCATATTTAAATACATGTCCCTTTGCTTTCATTATCTGTCACCTACTTTCTCAGGATTTGCAATATAACCTGCAATCGCACTTGCTGCTGCCACTTCTGGAGAAGCAAGGTAGATCAACGAATCTACATGTCCCATTCTTCCTACAAAGTTACGGTTAGTAGTAGAAACACATTTTTCTCCTGCTGCCATAACTCCCATATGTCCACCCATGCAAGGGCCACAGCTTGGTGTATTTACTGAGCATCCCGCATCAATAAAGATATCAACAAGTCCTTCTTTAATACATTCCTTGTAAATCTTCTGAGTTGCCGGAACAACCATAACACGTACATCCGGATGAACTGTACGTCCTTTCAGGATGGCTGCTGCCTTTCGCATATCCGAAATACGTCCATTTGTACAAGAGCCGATCACAACCTGGTCAATCTTAATTGGTTCCATCTGCTCAATTTCATCAATGGTCTTGGCATTGCCCGGAAGGTGAGGGAACGCAACGGTTGGACGGACTGCAGAAAGGTCAATTTCGATTACCTCATCATACTTGGCATCTGCATCTGCTTCATAAATCTTATATTCTTTTACCGAATGTTCTTTCAAGTATGCTTCTGTCTGCTCATCCACCGGGAAGATTCCGTTCTTTGCTCCGGCCTCAATTGCCATATTTGCCATCGTAAAACGGTCATCCATTGTAAGATTTGCAATGCCGTCTCCTACAAATTCCATGGATTTATAGAGAGCTCCGTCTACACCAATCTTGCCGATAATATGTAAAATAATATCTTTTCCAGTTACATATGGTCCCGGCTTTCCAGTCAGTACGAATTTCATTGCAGATGGCACCTTAAACCAAAGTTCTCCGGTTGCCATACCCGTTGCAATATCTGTTGTTCCTACTCCGGTAGAAAATGCTCCCAAAGCTCCATAAGTACAGGTGTGTGAGTCTGCTCCGATAATACATTCTCCAGCGACAACCACTCCTGCTTCCGGAAGAATTGCATGTTCTACACCAGATTTTCCCTGTTCAAAATACCACTTTAATCCCTGCTCTTTTGCAAATTCACGAATCGCCTTTGAATTTTCTGCTGATTTAATGTCTTTGTTCGGTGTAAAATGGTCTGGTACCAATACTACTTTATCTTTATCAAAAACGTGATCTGCCATCTGTCTGAAAATCGGCAGAGCCATAGGACCGGTAATGTCATTTGCCATTACTACATCCAGTTTCGCTTCAATAAGCTGACCTTCTGTCACACAGTCCAGTCCGGCATGAGCTGCCAAAATCTTCTGCGTCATTGTCATTCCCATGTTGCGTTCCTCCTCTAACTTTATATCATTATTTTCTACGTGTCATTCTAACACATTTTAGAACAGTAACGCAAGAAAGAATCAAAGATATGATAAGAACTATCAATCCATTCGAATCTCCGGTCTTTACTGTACGGAAAACATTGGGAACTTGTGTCGGTTTTTCCTGCTCTTCTGGCGTTTCCGGTTTTTCCGGGATTTCCGGTTTCTCCGGTTCTTCTGGTATCTCTGGTTCCTCCGGTTCTTCTGGTTCCTCCGGTTCTTCCGGAGTCTTTTCGTTTGTTAAGGTTCCCAAATGTATCACCTGGTTATTCCTTTCTACTACTACTTCAAAAGGCGGAATCAAGATATAGTCCTGATTTGCTTCGCATTCCAGTTCTTCAATCACGTATGTATCATAAGGGAGTTTTCCCTTTCCCGTTTCAGCCTCTCCTTCTCCAAACCAGATATCACTTTCTACTGTTTTTCCTTCTCCATTGACATCCGTCATAAGAATATGTGATTCCCCTGTGGTCTTGGAAGTAATGCAAAATGGGACCTGACTCAGACGCTTCTGACTGTCTCCTGCCACTTTTACAAGCTCCAGATTGCCACGAATTATCTGCTCCTCCACTGTCGCTTTAGCAAGTATCTGACCAGCTGTCACTTTTGTATCTTCCTTTTGGCTGGCACAAATCACAAATACATCTGGATTAAGCAGATACCCCTCCGGTGCCTTTTCTTCCTGGATGGTAATTGTTCCCAGAGGAAGTATTACCTCTTCCCCCTCCAGATAAAGTGCATCCCCTTCTGTCAGATATTCGCTTCTCCATTGAATCTTTCCCTCTTCATCTGTCTGGAAATGCCACTGGCGCAATGGTTCTGCTCCCTGTTCTTTTGGGTCCGTTTCTAACAATACGTCATAAAATTGTACGAAAAACTCTGCCCCTGCAAAAGTCGCATTTCCCTGTGCCTTCGGAAGCCCGGTTTCTGCATCAAGCTTCTCCAGAAGCAGTTCTGTCTTCCACTTTTCTGCCGCATCACTGCACTCATAAACAACCGTTTCCCCTGACTTCACTGTTACCACATCGGTTTCTGTGTTCAGCACATACCCCTCTGGTGCTTTTGTTTCTCTAATGTCATAAGTTCCAGCCGGAAGATTATTGGCCTTCCCATAACCATTTTCATCTGTGACAATCACTGTAACCGCTTCTGTTGTTCCATGTCGGAATACGGTATATTCTGCTCCTTTTAAGGTGTAAAGACGGTTTCCGGAAGTAATCTCTGCGTCAGATTCCAGCCCTTTCTTACGCACCTCAAGATTTCCATTATGGGTATTCTTAAATAAATATACCGTAGATTCACATTTCCCCATGAGTTCTGTAATCGCATTGATCCGTCCTGCTCCAATCGAAGAATGCCAGAACCGATTATCTGTCGGGGAGTCTCCCCAGAAAAATCCGATATGGCAGTCTGCCCCTTCTATATCCCAGGAAACCGGGTCAAAAAAGATAACATCTCCTTTCTGGGCATACCCACTGGCAAGCAGCTCACTGATGGTCTGGAAATGATAAGATTCCACTGCATTTTTCTGCATCCACTTAAACCAGTTATAGGCATTGGCTTCTCCTCCTGAATATCCAAAGGATGCAATTTCCGACAAATCTGCACCACATTTTCGAAGTACGGATGCTACAAATCCAGTACAATTCATGCCACCATTTCCCGGATACTGTCCATTCGGGCGCAGACAATTTTCCGGAGTAAGCGGCCATCCGTTATATGGAGTTCCCAGATAATAATCATCGTATTCATGCGCACGAAGTTCTGCAAGAACTGCTCCTGGCTCCACACCTAATCTCTGGTCCAGTTTCACATACCCACTGTTCATTGTTACAAAGTTCTGATTCTCTGCCGATTCGGCAAACACTATGTTGCTTCTGGATAAAAAGAGCAACATAAGAATGACAGCACTCATAAAAATAGCTGTCCATTTCTTTGAAAATAATTTCATATGCATTCTCTCCATTTCCGGAAAGAAAACATAAAAAGACGAGTAACCATATCTTAAGATATGGCTACTCAAATGTCAATCCTGTATTCGCAAAAAAATTTATCCCAATGTCATTTATCGGAACACCATTGCAATGTGATAAATAAGAAAACTCATTCCCCATGCCACTAAAAGCTGGAATCCTATCATCAGTGCTGTAATTCTTCTGCTCCCCACTTCCCTCCGTATGGTTGCAATCGTAGCAGTACAAGGCACGTATAACAGGCAGAATACCATAAGCGCCAACGCATTTTGAGGTCCGAAACCAATTCCTGCAAGGGAAGCCTGCAGAGCTGCCATGCCATGTGCTCCTGTCACATTTGCAATACCAAACAAGACACTGCAACTGGAGACAACTACCTCCTTTGCTGCAATTCCCGCAATCAGCGCTACTACAATCTGCCAGAAGCCAAGTCCTGCCGGTCTGAATATAGGAACAAACAGATGACCAAGCACCGCCCCGAAGCTCTGCGAAATATCTGTCGTATACCCTTGTGGTCCAAAATTGAGAATTCCCCACATAATCATGGATGCCAGCAGAATAACCGTTCCCGCCTTAGACAAATAATCCTTGACTTTCTCCCACACATAGATTGCAATTGTTCTTGCATTTGGAGTCTTATACTCCGGAAGTTCAATCAGCAGATTGTGTTCTGCCTTACTGCCATCTGCTTTTGATATACTATATGCTGCAACAATTGCTACTACAATTCCAAGCAGATACATAGAATAGCAGACTAGCATGGCATGTTTTTCGAAAAACATAGAAGAAAATAATACATAAATAGGTAATCTGGCACTGCATGACATAAATGGCGTTACCAAAATGGTCTTTAATCTGTCTTTTCTGTTTTCCAGTGCTCTCGAAGCCATAACCGCAGGTACCGAACATCCGAAACCGAGAAGCAGTGGAATAAATGCTCTTCCTGAAAGTCCGATTCTGCTCATAATGTCATCCATTACGAAAGCCACTCTGGACATATACCCACTGTCTTCCAGAAAAGCCAGCGCCAGAAAAAGAATGAAAATATTCGGCAAAAAGGTAAGGATTCCGCCCACACCCGAAATAATTCCATCCACCACAAGAGATGTAAGAATCTCATTCGTATGTATCAAAACCAGCAGATTCTGGACTCCTGATGAAATCATCTCGATTCCAACTTCAAAATATGCCTTCAGCCAGTCTCCAATGGTAAATGTCAGGAAAAATACCAATGCCATAATTCCAAGAAAAATAGGCAGTCCCAGATATTTATGAGTCAGGTATTTATCAATCCGGTCTGTGAACTCTGATTTTTCTTCTTTATTTACCAGTGTCTCTTCAATAATTTCTTCAATAAAATCATATTTCTGGTTAATAATGTCTTTCTCATAACTTCTGTCTTCATTCTTTCGTGCAATCGGATAACGCTGCATTACATCTTCATCTTTCTCCAGATATTTGATTGCATACCACCTTTTATTTACCAAATCTGGATAAGATTCCTGCAGTGCATCCGAAAACTGGTCAATTTTATCTTCAATCTCGTCACTATAAACCATAGCATACTCTGCATGGTGGTTGTGACGATGATGGGATGGTTCCTCCTTGGCATGATGATGAATCAGCGGATCTGGCTTTTCAAGTCCTGTATGATGAGCAACGGCATGCATCAATATGGAAAGTCCTGATTTTTTTCGGGCAGACACCGGAATCGTCGGAACTCCAAGCATCTCCGGAAGTCTGTGTAAATCAATCTCCATTCCCCGTTCTTCCACAATATCCATCATATTCAGAGCCAGCACCACCGGCTTTCCAAGTTCAATCAACTGTAAAGTCAGATACAGATTTCGCTCCAGACTGGATGCATCAACTACATCTACTATCACATCCACTCCATCACTTAATATGCATTCTCTGGAAACTCTTTCTTCCATAGTGTACGAAGTTAGACTATAGATTCCGGGAAGATCAATCAGCTTAAACTCCTGACCGTCATAAACAGTCTTTCCTTCTTTTTTCTCCACCGTAACCCCCGGCCAGTTTGCCACTTTAAGATTTGCTCCTGTAAAAGCATTAAATAGCGTGGTTTTTCCGCAGTTCGGATTTCCTATAAATGCAACATTGACCGTCTTACTCATTTACAGATACCTCCTCCACATAGATATGTTCTGCAATTCTGCGCCCCATGGCAAACCGTGTCCCACGGAACTTCACGGTCAATGCTCCATTTTTGTCATTGTTTAGCACAAGTATCGAACTTCCCTCTGTAAGCCCCAGTGCCTCCAGACGGCGTTCCAGATTTTGCTCTATTTCAATTGCCTTCACAACGTATGTACTTTCATTTTTTCCTTCTTTTAAATTCATTTCTTCTTCTCCTTTGTTCTACATTTAATTATATCCATCTCTGTCTTTGTCGCAAGGACTTATTGAATTTTTTTCTCATTATGCATACAATTAAGAAATGTTAGAAGAAATTCGAAAGAATTTACATACTTTTGAAAAATAAGTAATAAAAAAAAGTTCACGGCTGTGAACTTTTTTTATTACTTCATATATATGTGGTTTTAATGTTTTCTCTTAATCTTTTTCAGATATGGAATTTCAATTGGGTCAATCGGGTCAATTGGCTGTTCATCATGCATCTTGTGCTTACGCCCCATCTTCTTCCAAAGCGCCCCTGCATTATTATATACCCAGAACGAATAAGAATACAGATTCTTATATCTTCCAAGCTTATCCCTTGACACTTTTGTATAAATACTACCTTCTGCTTTGATGTCTTCTTTTGCACGAATCTGCATAATCAAATCCAGCTCTGTCTTAATCGGTTTTGGAAATTCCGTGTAAGCCATTCCTGCACAATCTGGTTTATGGGCATCACTTCCGCCAGTTCCGGGCTTATCATACTGCTCTGCAAGATATTTCGCTCCAGCATTGGATTCTTCTGTCTCACATGCATTAAATGTTTCGATAAAGTCAAATTTTTCCAACAGCTCCGGTGTCTTACGCCAGCACTTTGTATTGGTAAAACTGAGATATTTTTCGCCACACGGATGTGCCGGTCCACAAATCCCACCATGGTGATGGACAAAATCAATCAGTTGTGCCAGTGGCAGCCCACGCATTTCCAAAAGCTTCATTTTCACACCCTGTGGCATAATAATCAGAATATGTCCTGCATCCACGGTATCATATTCGATTCCTTTCAGAACAACAAAATCACGATACTTTTTTCCTTTTATATGATTCTTCCAATAACGAAATCCATTATAAGTATCATGGTCAGTCACCAGCATTCCATCGATTCCTTTTTCCTGCAGTCTGCGAATATATTCTTCCATCGCAATTCTGCTGTCTATGGAGCCTTCCCTCACATGACAGTGCATATCTATCTTCATGTTAAATCATACACCTTTCTATTCATCCACATCTACATCTGTTGCATCTTCAATAATTTCTATATCAAAATCATCCATATCTTCTGCATCTATATCTTCTACCGTGTCCATATCTACCGTATCTATCCCATCATCATCTGCCGTATCTGTCTCTGAAATATCAACCTCTTCATTATCTAAAGTATTTACATCTAAAGTATCCGCATCGGCATCTTCTACATCCATGTCATCCATTTCTATGTCATCCATATCGTCATCAAAAAGTGCTCTTGCATTTTCCACTTCTTCTTCCATAGAAATTTCTTTCTTAACCTCCGCAGAATGTTTTGCCTCTTTTCTACCAATCTCCCGTGATTTCAGGATAAACTGTACTACACAACCAATCAGTACAGGGACTCCATACACTGCCAGTTTTAAAAGCATCGGATTACTCACATCTGGAAGCGGAAGATTCAGAAGTACACTTCCAAGTCCAATTCCACCGGCAAACGCACCGGAAACAATGTAAATCGGATTCATCCATTTAATGCCCAACAACGCAATCAGCATTGCCACGCCACCACTGATTGCATAGAGCAGCCAGTTATCTGAACTTGACGATGCATTCAGAACATAAGAAAGCATTCCGGTAATTGCCACCAGACTGAATACGAAGCATCCGACTTTTCTTACTACACCAGTCAAAACCGCCAGAACCAATGCGGAAACTCCAATAATAATCCACTGTGTCCGTGTATCCACCTGTACAAATCCTAATATGGTGTACGCAATTCCCGCTCCAAGTATCGCACCTGCCACTGCATTAAAAATGCGCATCATCTTTATGCCAAGAAAACAAAGTAAAACGGAAATAACCGCCACGCCAATCAAAATCAAAAAGTCCATCTTCTATTTCCCCCTTCTTTTGTACCATTCATCTCCCGATGGCATATATTATACCACACTTTTTCCTGACACTGCAACATGTTCACTTTCTTTTCAAATTTACCATGAATTTTTATAAGAACACTTCTTATCAGTTCAATGTTTCTACACCCAAAAAGAAGAGTACCAAATTTTTATCTTTGATACTCTTCTTTATGAAACTGCCCTAATCATTTTCTCAACCTTTTAGTATAACTATTAATGTATACCTACCTTTCATTTTTCTCCTTTTGTTTAAATCCTTTTACCTTTCTGGTGGTCTATACCTTCGCTTTCTGTAAATTTGTTTTAGGTTTCATGTTATGTTTCTGGTGGTCCGTACCTTCCTTTTCTTAAATTCTTTTTTCTTTTATTTCTCTTTCTTTTTATGTCTTTATAATACACTCATATTTTCAATTTGTCAATACAATTTTAAAATATTTTTATTTTTGTCTGATTTTATAGAATCGTGGTAAAAAGTTCTAACTCCTCATAAGATTGCTTCTAAGCAGAGGAAATCTCTTGCCCCATCTCAATATGAGTCTAAAAATGGGAAGTCCCGCTTTGAGACTCCCCATCCTTTTTATCATTCACCTTATTGGTTTAATTCTGTATTATCTGTACTTGAATCTGTAGTACTGTCTGAACCGGACTCTGTATTATCTGTACTTGACTGGGTCTTCATTGATACACCATGCTTTGTAAAATCCAGTTTCTTCCATACATTTTCATGTACGGTAATATCTGCAGCCTCTACCCATTCTTTACAAAGATCACTGTACAGTGTCTGCTGACGTTCTGAAATAATCGATGTCTTCTTTGCGTCTGTAGCTTCTCTGTCAAGCATGCTTGTAACCTGTGCAACATAATATCCGTTATCTGTCTCAATTACATCTGTAACCTGACCTTCTCCCAGCACATCTGCTGCCTTGATAAGGTCTGTAGATGGAGAAGTTGTGTCAGAATCAAATGTTGCTGTCTGTGCTTCTACACCAGCCCCTTCTGCGCATTCTTCAAATGTCTTCGTACCTTCTGCTACTTCTGTCTGGAAATTCATAGCTGTCTCTTTCAGAGCAACCTTTCCATCATCATCCAGTGTAGTTTTATTTCCAGAATCGTCTGTTGTCTCAAATGAAAAGAATGCATAATTCATACTCTTCTGTGCAGCCTCATCATCCGAAACTTCGGTATCTGCATCTTCAATCATGGCATTGTACATTTTTCTCTGAATGGTAATGAGTTTTAAAACCTCTTTTACATTTTCCAAATCTCCTGCTGATGCTTTCAAAGCAGAATCATCGTTTGCATCTACGAATGCCTGTGCTGCTTCTGCTACAGCCGCCTCATCATCCGAAGTATATTCCACATTGTATTCATCCATATGTGTTTCTAACACATACATGGTTTTTAATGTATCCAGCGCATTATTCTTTACACTGTCTTCATATGTGCTTCCATCACTGACCTCTGTGGTCCACATATCATCTCCATAATATGGCATATAATAAGACTCATAGCTTGCCTGCTGATATCTCGCATAAAACTCAGCCACGCCTGCCTTAATCTTTGTATCTCCAAATTCTGCCACTACGTCATCACTGTTTAAATTTCCGCTCCCACATCCGGTTAAAGCAGATACAGCCATAGCTGCCGCAATAGCTAATGCTGCGAATCTTGTCTTCATCTAACTATCTTCCTCCTTAACACTTCCGTATACATTTTTTCATATACTGATTAAGTATACCTTTTTTTTCATCATACCGCAATCTTTTTCACAAAAAATGCACATTATTGTGCCAGAGAAATGATATCCTCGATTACGGCGCTTACATTTTCTATAATCTGTTCATCCTTTTCCTTTTTACCCTTTTTCCGTTTTTCATAAACAAAATAAGGATTTTCTTCTGCCTTAAATGTTAAATCACCTTTATATTTCTGAAGCAAGGCCGGAATTGCCGCTACATTTACCTTTGCCTTTTCATACATCGTGAAAATATATCGTTCTCCCTTTTGCTCAATGGATACAATATATCCTTTATGAGCCATGGCTTTCAGTTGTGCGATTCTCAGAAGCTGCTGCACTTTCTTTGGCGGTTCGCCAAAACGGTCAATCAGTTCTTCTAACATATCATCCCGTTCTTCCTCAGTCTCAATCGCAGCAATCCGCTTATAAATATCCAGCTTCTGATATTCATTTGGAATATAGGAATTCGGAATATAAGCATCAATATTGATATCTATTGTTGTTGTATAGACATCCTCCGGCATTTCTCCTTTCAGATACTTGACCGCTTCATTTAACATCTTACAGTACAAATCATATCCGACTGCTTCCATATGCCCATGCTGTTCTTCTCCAAGAAGATTTCCTGCCCCACGGATTTCCAGATCCCGCATGGCAATCTTGACACCAGAGCCTAAATCCGTAAACTCTCGGATTGCCGTTAATCGTTTTTCCGCAACTTCTTTCAAAAGCTTATCCCTCCGGTAGAGCAGAAATGCATAAGCCATTCTATTTGAACGTCCAACTCGGCCTCTGAGCTGATAAAGCTGGGAAAGTCCCATTTTATCGGAATCATGGATAATAATCGTATTTGCATTTGGAATATCAAGCCCTGTCTCTATTATCGTTGTAGATACCAGAACATCAATCTCCCCATTTATGAAATCATACATGATATTTTCCAACTGCCGTTCTCCCATCTGCCCGTGTGCAAATGACACATTGGCATCTGGAACAAGCTTCTGGATTTTATCTGTAATCTCCGCAATATCTTTTACCTTATTGTAGACATAATATACTTGTCCCTGTCTGGAAAGCTCCCGCTCAATGGCCTCACGTACCATTTCATCGTTGTATTCCATAACATAGGTCTGAATTGGCATACGGTCTACTGGTGCTTCTTCTAACACGCTCATATCTCGGATTCCGATTAAGCTCATGTGAAGTGTCCGCGGAATCGGTGTGGCTGTTAAGGTCAGAACATCCACGTTATCTTTTAATTTCTTAATTTTTTCCTTATGCTGTACCCCAAAGCGCTGTTCCTCATCAATAATCAAAAGTCCCAGATCTTTGAACTGAACATCCTTACTCAGGACGCGGTGGGTTCCCACCACAATATCTACCTGCCCTTTGGCTAAATCATCCAGAGTTTTCTTCTGCTCCATTGGTGTACGAAAACGGCAGAGTAAATCCACCCTTACCGGGAAATCCTTCATTCTCTGCACAAAAGTATTATAATGCTGCTGCGCCAGAATAGTGGTCGGCACCAGATAAACTACCTGTTTATTCTCCTGCACCGCCTTAAATGCAGCACGCACTGCAACTTCTGTCTTTCCAAATCCGACATCTCCGCAGATCAGTCTGTCCATAATCTTCGGACTTTCCATATCCTTTTTGACCGCCTCGATTGCAAGAAGCTGGTCTTCCGTTTCTTCAAAAGGAAACATTTCTTCAAACTCTCTCTGCCAGACGGTATCCTGCTCATAAATGAAACCTGTCTTTTCCTGTCTGGCAGCATAAAGTTCCACCAAATCTTTTGCGATCTGCTGTACTGCTCCCCGGACTTTTTTCTTTGTCCGGCTCCATTCCTGTCCGCCCAGTTTATTCAGCTTCGGTTTCTTGGCATCCGCACTTGCATATTTCTGAATCAAATCAAGCTGGGTCGCAAGGATATAGAGATTGCCTCCATCTGCATAGGAAATCTTCATATAATCCTTGACGACTTTATCTACCTCAATTTTTTCAATTCCCCGGTAAATACCAAGTCCGTGATTTTCATGCACCACATAATCGCCCGGTTTTAAATCCGCAAAATCCTGTATCTTCTGTCCTTCATAGGTTTTCCTTTTTTTCTTTTTCTTGTGCTTTCCGAAAATATCCGTCTCCGAAATCACCATGTATTTAATCATCGGATACTCGTAACCGACTTCCACATGTCCATAGCAGACCATGATCTCACCCGGCTTCACTTCCCGTTCCAAAGTATCACTATAGAAGCTGCTTAAATCATAATCCCGCAAATCCTCCGCCAGACGCTTCGCTCTGGTGCGCGAACCGGATATCAATACAACACGGTATTTACTTCTTTTCAGGCGCGTCAAATCCCGGGTCAGCATTTCAAAGCTGTTATTATATGGATTCACACTTTTTGCCTGAATATTATAAATTTCATTTATTTGGAAATATTTATGTTTATTTTCTAATGCTGATAGGCCAACCGACGAGAAACTATTTATTTTCTTTGTAACTTCTTCTGTACTATAAAACTGCGGTTCATCGTAGGAAAGTCCCTTTTCTTCCAAATCGGCTGCCCGCATCTCGCTTGCCTTTCGCACCTCGTCTTCTACCTGCTGCCCCCGCTCCAGCAGTCTGACCGGCTCATCCAGAAACAATGCGGTATCTTCCTTAGAAAAATAATCAAGAAAAGATACACTCTTTCCTTCTTTACTCTCGTCTCCCGGATAAATTGTGATTTCCTGTAAATTTTCCACCGAGCGCTGACTGTCCACATCGAAGGTACGAATCGAGTCAATTTCATCTCCCCAGAATTCAATCCGGATCGGAAGTTCCTCCGTCAATGGATAGATATCCAGAATCCCGCCACGCACTGCGAACTGACCCGGTCCGTCTACCTGAACCTCTCTTTCATACCCAAGACCTGATATCTGATAAGTCAGCTTTTCAAAGTCAACTACATCACCGGATTTCAGCGTCATAATCTGTTCCTTGAGACTTTCCTTCGAAACCATTTTATCCATAAATGCATCAAAGGTTGTGATAATCGTAACTCCTTCTTTGCCCTTTTCCAACATCATACGGATTGCTTCGATTCTTTGTCTGATAAGCTCTTTTCCATGAATGTCTGCCTGATAAAACAAGAAATCCTTAGCCGGATAGAAACACACATTTTCATCCAGAAAACGATATTCTTCCAACATTTTTTTTGCTTTTTCTTCATCAGAAAGAACGATGACTGTATAGGAACAGCCATCGCTAAGTGCATATATCATATGTGTTTTCTGAGAAGTCACACATCCGGAAATCAGAGTCATGCCGGAGCTGGTACGGAATTTCTTCTGTATTTCTTCATATCCTGCTAATTCTAAAAGAGGTGCAGTAAACGATTTCATTGTCTATCACATCCTATTCTTTCTTTTTCTTGTTATATTGATTCATTGCCTGTTCAATATTTCCCTGAACAATGGCAGCTACAGCATCTACAGCGTTCTCATAGCCTTCTTCCATCAGTTCCCGCTCTCCTTTGGAAAATTTACCAAGTACATAATCTGCCAGATCATATCCTTTCGGCTTTTCTCCCACTCCTACTTTAATTCTCGGGAAATCCATGGTACCCAGATGCGCAATAATATTTTTAATCCCATTATGGCCTCCCGCACTTCCTTTTTTACGGATACGGAGCTGCCCCACATCCAGACTGATATCGTCATAAATCACCAGTAATTCTTCTTCCGGCGCGATTTTGTAATAATCCGTCATACTGAACACACTCTCACCGCTTAAATTCATGTAGGTCTGCGGCTTTGCCAGAATCACCTTCTGCCCCTCTATCACACCTTTTCCAATGTAAGCCCGGTGTTTCTTTGTGTCTACGGAAATATTATATTTCTCTGCCAGTTTATCTATCACATCAAATCCTACATTATGTCTTGTTCCTTCATATTGCTTATCTGGATTACCCAGTCCTACGATAATATACATCTTCTTCACCTTTCTGTTTTCTGAATAAATCTTTTCAGCGTCTCATATATTGTTATAAGCAAAACGGATTGCTTATCATCTACACTTCCAGGAGGTTTCCATGAGTTCAAAAACAAAAATTGTTGTACTTCATATGAAAGAGATTATTTACACCATTATTATCTCTGTGCTTATTATCCTGCTTGCCGTTCTCTTTTTCTTTATGTTTTCCTCAAAAAATCAGGAAAGGAAGACAAGCGCACAAGTATACACACCTGGAATCTACACTTCAGCTATTAAATTAAACAACACCAATCTTGCGGTAGAAGTGGTGGTAGATTCTGAAAAAGTCCAGTCCATCCGCATTCAGAATCTGGATGAATCTGTAGCTGCCATGTATCCCCTGCTGCAGCCTACACTGGAAAATATTGCCGACCAGATCTGTGCCGGCCAGTCTTTGGATGACATCGCACTGTCTGACGATACTCCTTATACCTCCCGCCTGCTTATCAATGCCATTGAGGATGCACTGAATCAGGCTTCTGCTGCAGCTAAGAAAAGTTCCCTGAATCTTTTGCATGTCTGACAAGGAAAAAGTCGTAGCATACACTACGACTTTTCGACTTTTTAGCCTTCTACAATCAGATACTGTCCGTTTTCTAATGCAAATACTTCTGATGCTTCTTCCAGCTCTTCATCGCTCATACCATCCACATCAGCGCCGTTCTCTTCAAAATATTCTCTTACTTCTTTTATGGAATCCACCACAACTGCCATACAGTCTTCCAAAAAGGCTTCTGCTTCTTCCAAAGTCTCCGCTACCGGTTCATCAAACAACTGCCCCTGATTCTTTAAGAATGTACGCAGGCATGCTTCTTCATATTCATACATATCGCGTTCCTCCCTCGCCACATTGTATTCAGTAATTTATATCAATTATCATAGTATGAAGCGGAGGAAATTTCAACCAAAATTTATGTTTATCCAAGATACTGTCTCATTTCTTTTAATGCATTTTTTTCCAGACGGCTTACCTGGGCCTGTGATATCTGGATTTCTTCCGCCACTTCCATCTGGGTCTTTCCTTCAAAAAACCGGAGTTTTATAATATAACGTTCCCGTTCTTCCAGCATTTCCATAGCGGCCTGCAGCGACAGATTTTCTACCCATGTATCCTCTTTATTCTTTTTGTCACTCACCTGATCCATGACATAAACTGCATCCCCGCTGTCATTGTAAACAGGCTCCTGCAGACTCATGGGACTTTGTATGGCATCCAGAGCATAGACAATATCCTCTTTCTCTATGCCGATTTCTTCCGCAATTTCTTCAATCGTTGGTTCTTTCAGATATTTTTTCCGATACATTTCTTTTGCGTAAATTGCCTTATAAGCCGTATCTTTTAACGAACGGCTGACCCGGATTGAATTATTGTCCCTCAGAAACCGTCTTATTTCCCCTACAATCATAGGAACAGCATAAGTGGAGAACTTTACCTCCAGTTCCGGATTAAAGTTGTTAATGGCCTTAATCAGGCCCACACACCCTATCTGGAATAAATCATCCGGATTTTCATTGCTGGTGTGAAACCGCTTCATCACACTTAACACCAAACGTAAATTGCCCTTGATATATTCTTCTTTTGCCTCTTGATCTCCCTGCTGGATCTGTGAAAATAATTTCCGCTTCTCTTCTTCCTTCAGAAGGGGTAATTTTGAAGTATTTACACCACATATCTCAACCTTATTTACTGCCATGTTTCAGCCTCCTGTTGCACTTGCTAGTAGCATTTTTTCCAAATGGTTTTTGATTATGCAATTTTGTAAATAAATTATAAATTTTTAACCCCTTGACAGCATTTCATTGTGAAATATAGTATAATGAAATCAAAAAAGGAAAAGGGAGATGACACGATGAAACTGACTTTTATAGGTGCCGCTCACGAAGTGACAGGAAGCTGCCATTTTCTCGAAGTCTGTGGTAAGAAAATCCTCATAGACTGTGGAATGGAACAGGGACCGGATTTATATGAGAACCAGGAAATTCCTATCTCGCCTTCTGACATTGATTATGTGCTGCTGACCCATGCCCACATCGACCATTCCGGCAATCTTCCATTACTTGCCAAAAATGGATTCCGGGGCGAGATTGTGACAACCTTTGCAACGGCAGACCTCTGTAATATTATGTTGCGTGACAGTGCACATATTCAGGAAGCAGAAGCGGAATGGCGCAATCGTAAAGCCCGGCGTTCCGGCGGTGAATTATACGAACCACTCTATGTTATGGAGGATGCAGAAGCCGCTATTTCGCTGCTCGCTCCTGTGGATTATGGACAGCGGATTACTCTATGTGAAGGTGTGGATGTACGTTTTACCGATATCGGGCATCTGCTTGGTTCTGCCTGCATTGAAATCTGGATCTGCGAAGATGGGGTAGAAAAGAAAATCGTATTTTCCGGTGATGTAGGAAATACCAATCAGCCAATTATCAAAGATCCAAGTTTTGTAGAAGAAGCGGATTATCTGGTCATTGAATCTACTTATGGAAACAGAATCCACTCAGCAGTGCGTCCAGATTACATCGGAGAACTGGTTAAGATATTACGGGAAACCTTTGCCCGTCAGGGAAATGTTGTGATTCCATCCTTTGCAGTGGGAAGAACTCAGGAATTACTCTATTTCTTCCGTCAGATCAAAGAACAGAATCTTCTGCCGGAATATCCCGGCTTTGAAGTCTATGTGGACAGTCCGCTTGCCATTGAAGCAACCCACGTATTCCAGAAAAATACCCATTCCTGCTTTGATGAAGATGCAACCGCTCTCATCGAACAGGGAATCAATCCTCTGGTATTCCCCGGACTGAAGACCTCCGTAACAAGTGAAGATTCCAAGATGATTAATTTTAACGAAACCCCAAAGGTTATTCTCGCTGCTTCCGGTATGTGTGAAGCCGGACGAATCCGCCACCACTTGAAGCATAATCTGTGGCGCAGAGAATGTACGATTCTCTTTGTGGGCTATCAGGCAGAGGGAACTCTTGGTCGCAAGCTGGTCGAAGGTGCGGACTCTGTAAAGCTGTTCGGTGAAAATATCGAAGTCAACGCTCACATTGCTATTTTAGCAGGCATCAGTGGTCATGCCGATATGAACGGACTCCTGAACTGGATTGATGGTTTCAGAAAAAAGCCATCCCACGTATTTGTTGTCCACGGGGAGGACACTGTGACGGAGGAGTTTGCAAAGACTGTCACGGGCCATTTTGGTATTCCTGCCTTTGCTCCATTTTCCGGTGGATGTGTGGATCTTGCAACAGACACCATCTTAAATCCGGGCATCCGTATCCAGAAGCGCGCTGCGGAAAAACCTTCCCGTGTTCGTGCCAATACTGCATTTAACCGTGTTGTTGCCGCTGCCAAACGCTTAATGGATGTTGTCCTTAAGAATGAAGGACTTGCTAATAAAGATCTGGCAAAATTTGAATCCCAGATTCAGAATCTTGCAGATAAATGGGATCGTTAAGGAGTTACTCCTTAACGATCTATTTCTTTTTTCAGACGCTGCATAATCTTCTTTTCCAGTCTGGAGATATAAGACTGGGAAATTCCAAGCAGATCTGCCACTTCTTTCTGTGTCTTTTCTTCTCCGTCAGCCGTTCCAATTCCAAAGCGCATCTGCACAATCATGCGCTCTCTTCCCGGCAGACGGTTTACTGCTTTATGTAAGACTTTGTGTTCTGACTCTGTCTCCATATCTTTGGACACCGCATCTTCTTCTGTCCCCAGAATATCGGAAAGCAGTAATTCATTTCCATCCCAGTCCACATTTAATGGTTCATCAATAGAAACTTCCATCTTCGTCTTACTGTTTCGTCTTAAATACATCAGGATTTCATTTTCGATACATCTGGAAGCATAAGTTGCCAGCTTGATATTCTTGTCTGCCTTAAACGTATTAATCGCCTTAATCAGTCCAATCGTTCCAATCGAAATCAAATCCTCAATTCCTACACCTGTGTTATCGAATTTTTTCGCAATATATACAACCAGCCGCAAATTATGCTCAATCAATGTTTTTCTGGCTTTGTCTTCATTCTCCGTACCGAGCCACATAATCATTTCATTTTCTTTCTCTGCTTCCAGCGGAGGTGGCAATACATCCGTTCCACCGATATAATGAATTTCCTGCTTATCTGGAAACAATATAGTACGAAACGGTGCTGCTATTCTCATCTTAAACTGATTTGGTACTGCTACTTTTATCATCATGACCTACTCCTCCTCAACAATCCTCTGGATTTAATATCATTTCAAATTTTCCTCCTTCGAACTCTTCCTTAGATGAAATACCGATAACAGGATTCAGAACCGTCTTTGCTTTCTCTCCTAAAATCTGCATTTTATCCAGTCTGATAACCGGAAGGACACCTTGTTCTTCTTGAATTGTATGGTAAGGAACATATCGTATTTTCTGTACTTTATTTGTATTAGTTAATTTTTTTATTGTTTTAGATGTAATAATATGTATTGGTTCTCCTGTGATGTTGTCACTTAAGTTATTTCCACTGTCAATCAGAGCTTCCACCATACAGGATTTATCCTTTAAAGTCAGTATAACCTGACAGTATTGCAAAGGTAATTTGAATAGCGCTTCCAGATAGTCCAATATCTTTCGGAATACAAAATAACTGCACACTGCAATTCCAAAAAACAGGCTTCCTGCTTTCATATATTTTCCTGCAACATTTTCTATGCAGGAAATAATTCCTCCAATTAGAAAGCTAAAAATATATAAAGAAATAATTGAATTTATATATTCTCTTAGTTTTCTTATTCTAAGTCCTACAATTACCATTGCACTGTTAATCAGCGTATGTGATAATGCAAGTTTTCCTGCATATGATAAGGGTATGAGTAAAAGCACACTGGCGAATAATGCCCCCATCAAAGCCCCCAGACACACGGAACCTCCAGAAACCTGCTTATGCATGCTCCGCTTCACTGCCATGAGTACAATAAAATCCATCATAAAATTTTCCAGAAAAAATACGTCTATATACAATTCATATTGCATATAATTCCTTCTTCCTCTTCAGCTACTAAATCGATTTGGTACTTAAGCAAGACCTATTATACCCGTATGTCCTTTTTATTTTTTGTCAAAACCAGTTGTCGAATTCTGGTTTTATTCGACACAAAAAAAGACATGCCATAATGACATGTCTTTTTCACTTATGATATTATTTTGTTTTCAATATTATCTCTTAGTCTTATTTCTTAAAGAAATCCGGAATCTTAATTGACTGCTCTTTCACATTACTTACAGGTGTTCTTGGTGTCTGGAGCTGTGGCATATCTGATGTCTGCTGTGTTCTTGCTCCATAAGCCGGTCTTTCTGCTGAAGTATTGAACTCTGGTCTTGGCAGATTCTGTGTATTATTGAGCTGCCCTGCACCTGATAACATGCTTGCTTTATGTTCCAGTCTTGACTGTAACTTAGACGCTGTTCCACCTACACTATGAAGTCCTGTTGCAATAACAGTGATTGTAGCTTCGTCAGCCTTAGAGTCATCATACATTGCACCGAAGATAATATTTGCATCTTCTCCTGCAAGATCCTGAACATATTCTGCTGCATCACTTGCATCCATAAGAGTGATATCACCGGAAATATTGATGATAACATGTGATGCTCCTGCAATTGTTGTCTCAAGAAGTGGACTTGCAACAGCCTGCTTAACAGCTTCAAGGGCCTTGTCATCACCCTTGCCCTGTCCAATACCGATATGAGCAATTCCTTTATCTGTCATTACAGTCTGAACATCAGCAAAGTCAAGGTTGATTAATGATGGAACATTAATCAGGTCTGTGATACCCTGAATACCTTGCTGAAGGACTTCATCGGCTTTCTTAAGTGCCTCTGGCATTGTTGTTCTTCTATCTACAATCTCTAACAGCTTATCATTTGGAATAACAATAAGTGTATCTACATTTTCTTTTAACTTTTCAATTCCCTGAAGTGCATTGTTCATACGTGTCTTAGATTCAAAACGGAAAGGCTTTGTAACAACACCTACGGTAAGTGCGCCCTGTTCTTTTGCAATACGTGCTACAATTGGAGTTGCACCTGTACCGGTTCCACCGCCCATTCCACAAGTTACGAATACCATATCTGCGCCTTTCAGTGCTGCGGAAATCTCTTCTGCACTTTCTTCGGCTGCCTTTTCACCAATTTCCGGCTTGGCTCCCGCTCCAAGTCCTTTGGTAAGCTTGTCCCCAATCTGCATTAAAGTTGGAGCCTTACAGAGCTGAAGTGCCTGCTTATCTGTGTTGATTGCAATAAATTCAACCCCGGCAATCTGCTCATCAATCATACGGTTTACAGCGTTGTTTCCACCGCCGCCAACACCAATTACTATTATTTTCGCTGCTGCTTCTGATTCATTTGTTTTAATTTCTAACAAGAGTTTCTCCTCCTTCGTTGCTTCATTTATACTCCACTGATTATATACTAGGCTATATATACCCTTATAATATATTTTTTCTCTTCAAATTTCAATAGAATTTTATATATTTTCTTATTTTTTTCGGCATTTCAAACAGCTTATTCCGCATTTTCTGTGGTATTTTCCTCATCAGAAGGCAGAAAATCTTTTTCAAAGCTTATTGTCGTATTTTTCTCATTATAATCTTCCAGATGGAGTGTACCCTTTTGGTCTCCTAATTTTTCTAAAATTGGTGTAATCTGTGCTATCCTGTTTTCAATATTTTCATGTCCAAGAATCACACATTTGTTTCCAAAATACAGATATACTTCGGAATCCACCACGGAAAGGCTGGTCGGCACTAATTCGTATTTTGCAAGTGTAGTGCTGATTTCCAGTAAACTTTTAAATGCTTTCTTATTCTCCTTGCTGACCGGAAGTTCCTCATAAAGTGTCACATCACTCAAGCTGATTCCGTCCACTCTCGGAATATTATCCCACCACTCTGTAGTCTTAGCAAGCACCATTCCTTCTTCATCAAAATAGACACATTCTTCGTCCGGCATGACAATATAGCCAACTGCCTTCTTCTCCGTAACATCAACCTGAATCGTCCACGGATTGACCATCTTGATTTTCGCATCTTCCATGGTAGGAAGCA
The DNA here is from genome assembly GCA_900554415.1 of uncultured Lachnospiraceae bacterium. Classification (GTDB taxonomy): domain Bacteria; phylum Bacillota; class Clostridia; order Lachnospirales; family Lachnospiraceae; genus Allocoprococcus. The sequence continues at coordinate 52,935 of USGU01000011.1, forward strand.
ACGGAAAATCTGTAAAATGTACTTTGTACATCAGATATAGCGAATTTCCAAATGCATCATCCTGCTCTACCCAGTCTTGTATCTCCCCGGAAGTAATATAAGTATTTCCTGTTACCTTTATCTTACGTATCTGAAATACAAGAAGAAGTGTTATCATAAGTATACAGACAAGCATAACAAAAAGAATCACTAAAACTGCAATTCCCCGTCGTATCGTTCTTTTGCTTGGTTTTTCTTTCTCCGCCATTTATGGTTCCCCCTTGTTTTGTCCCCTGTCAGTCCACATCATTTCCATACATCCTAGTTACTTTTTGTCCGATGTGTTATCGTATCTATTGTACCAATTTGAAACGCTTAGTACAAGTCCCATTTCCACCAGCAGGAAAACAACGGATGTTCCTCCATAACTGATGAACGGCAGTGTTATCCCCGTATTCGGAATGGTGTTTGTCACAACCGCTATGTTTAAAATCACCTGAATCATCATATGCACCATGGCTCCTGCTGCTATCAGACTTCCGAATAGTTCTTTACACCGCACAGAAACCAGAAAAAACCGCCAGATTAAAACAAAAAATAGCATAATGATTCCACATGCACCGATTACACCCAGTTCTTCGCATATAATAGAGAAAATCATATCATTCTGTGCCTCTGGTACAAACCCCAGTTTCTGTATGCTGTTTCCAAGCCCTGTCCCGAACAGTCCTCCTGAACCAATGGCATACAGTCCCTGCAATGTCTGATAGCCTTTCTCATACTGCTCCGGATTCCTCCAAATCGCAATCCGCTCCAGGCGATAACTTTCCAGCGCCAGAAAGATTCCCATAAATCCCACTGCAGTCACACCAAGTCCGATAAACTGGGCATATTGGGGACTCGCCACAAAGATAAGAAGGGCACCAATTCCAAGAATAATGATTGCTGTACTTAAATTGCTCGCTCCTACCAGACCCACAATAGGCAGAATATAAATCATAATTTTAATCAGGGTTCGCATTTTCCCAATCTTTTTCCGGTTGCGCGTCACCACCCACGCAATAAAAATAATCAGTGCCACCTTGGAAAATTCCGATGGCTGAAAAGAAAAAGGGCCCAAAGACAACCATCTTTTGGACCCATTATATTCCTTCCCCCACAGCATGACCGCAACGGATAATCCGATTGCAGCCAGATAGCCGTGCACTGCTACTTTCTGCCAGACATGATAATCAATTCCGGCAACAATATACATACAAAAAATACCGAGTATCGTAGCAAAAACCTGCTTTTTCAAGTAGTAAAAAGAATCATGAAACTTCACTCTTCCATTGTAGGCACTGGCACTGTACAAAATAACCAGACCCACAATTACCAGAAGAAAAACCGTCACAATCAGCACATAATCCTTATGTCCGTTCCTTTTTTCTTCTGCCAACCATACTCACGCCCTTTTTTAATCATATATTATTTATAGCTGTTGTACATATTTTTTAAATTCATTTCCACGCACTTCATAGTTCGGGAACATACCCCAGCTTGCACATGCAGGGGAAAGCAAGACTGCATCTCCCGGTCTTGCCAGTTCCACGCAGGTATCCAGTGCTTCTTCAAAAGTGTCTTTCAAGATACAGTTAGTAAATCCACACTCTGCTGCCTCTTTCTGAATCTGTTCTCTGGTGGCTCCAATCAGTACCAGATAACGTACTTTTCCATCAAAGCTTCGAATCCAGTCATGGAAATCAGACTGCTTATCATAGCCACCGCCAATCAGAATCGTCGGTCTTACCATCGCCTGAATTCCCTTGATTGCAGCATCCGGATTGGTTCCCTTCGAATCATTGTAATAAACAACTCCGTTTTTCTCTGCCACAAACTCTATTCTGTGTTCTACCCCCTTAAAAGAAGTAACGGTATGCCGGATAATATCCATATCCACTCCATAAGCTGCTGCCATAGCAACCGCTGCCATTACATTTTCATAATTATGCACACCGAGAATCTGTAAATCAGAAGTTCTGCACACCAAAATTCCATCCTGATTCTGCTCTGGTTTATAGATAATGGAATCTCCATCTAAAAAGATTCCTTTTTCCAGTTTATGTGCGCTGCTGAAATATATGACACTGGCAGAGATTTTTTCTGCCATATTTCTGGTAACCTCATCCTCATAATTCAACACACAGACATCTTCTGCGGTCTGATTCTTTGCAATATCCATTTTCGCCTGAATATAGGCTTCCATGGTATGATGACGGTTCAAATGATCCGGTGTAATATTCAATACAGCACTCACTTTCGGCCGGAACATATGGATGCTTTCTAGCTGAAAGCTGGAAAGTTCAGCCACAATCACCGAATCTTCTTTTGTTTCTGCTGCCACGGTCGTGTACGGATTTCCAATATTTCCCACAACAAATACACTTTCAAATGCATTCTTCATAATCTCACCAAGGAGTGAAGTTGTGGTAGTCTTTCCATTGGTCCCTGTAATTCCAAGGATGTCTCCCTTGCCACACACATAGGCCAGTTCAATTTCTCCCCACACCGGAATATCCTTTTCTTTCATACGAAGCACAACCGGAAGGTCTGTCGGAACTCCCGGACTGATTACAACCAAATCCAGTTTCTCAAGCAATTTCTCCGGAAATGTGCCTGCCATAATCTGAACGGTATCACTGCCAAGCTGTCCTCTTACTTTTTCGATATCCAAATCTGCCTTGCCATCATAAAGAATGACCTCAGCTCCTTCTCTCTCAAGCAGTCCACAGGAACCAATCCCACTGATTCCCGCACCAAATACCAGTACTTTTTTTCCCTTTAACTCCACGTATCTCGCCTCCTACATTGCCATAATTCCAATCAGGCAAAGGATCGCTGTAATAATTGAAAATACAGCTACAACTCTTGTCTCACTCCATCCACACAGTTCAAAATGATGATGAATAGGAGCCATCTTAAAGATTCTCTTTCCACCTGTAGCTTTAAAGTAACTTACCTGAATCATAACAGAAAGTACTTCCATCAGGTAAATTGCACCAACCAGAATAATAAACAGCGGCATCTGAAGCATATAGGCTGTCGAAGCTACAAAGCCACCTAACGCAAGAGAACCGGTATCTCCCATAAACACACTGGCCGGATAAACATTAAACAATAAAAATCCAAGGAGTGCACCTACTACCGCACAGGTAATCGGTTCAATTCCACTCTTTGTTCCAATTGCTACTACTGTGAAGAACGTTGCTACCAGTACCGTTACACTGGAAGCCAGTCCGTCCAGTCCATCGGTAAAGTTCACTCCATTTACCGTACCAATCACTGCAAAGAATAAGACCGGAATTGCAAGCCATCCGATATCCCAGTATTTTCCACCGGAAAACGGCACTAACATAGTAAGTGGAATCTTGGCAACTTTCACAATATAGAAAGCGAAAATTCCGGTAATCACAATCTGCAATGCCATCTTCTGCATAGGGAAAAGTCCATCGGAACGTTTCAGCACAACCTTCAGATAATCATCCAGAAATCCAATCATTCCAAATCCCAGTGTCACAAAAAGAATCGGGATAATCTTCGGATATTCCCGCACATAAATCAGGGAAGTAATCGTAATTGCCGCAAGAATCATCACACCACCCATAGTAGGTGTTCCGGTCTTCTTCAGATGTGACTGAACCCCCTCCACACGCTCAGTCTGTCCCATCTTCAGCCTTCTTAAAAACGGAATCACAAACGGACCCATCAGTACACTTAACCCAAATGCAATCAGCACGGGTATCACCATTTTATAATCCATATTCTGCACCTCTTATTTTCTTTCGTTCTAGGGATTAGTATAATGTATTCAACTTTGATTTTCAACCGATTCTTCTTTTTCAATTCCTAAATAAGGGAGAATATTTTCAAAAATATCTTTTACCACCGGAGCTGCTATGGTTCCGCCATAGTAAATCCCTTTTGGATTGTAAATAATTACCATTGCCGCCACTTCCGGGTTCTCCGCCGGAGTAAATCCGATAAATGCAGAAATATATTTGTTGGCACTTCTCGGAAGCGTTTGACTGGTTGCCGTCTTTCCTCCAATATGATAGCCTTCCATGTAAGCATTTTTTCCTCCCCCTTCACTCACCACACTCTCTAGAATGGTCCGCATGGTCTGGGAAGTTTCTGTACTCACGATTTCTTTTCCGTTGTTATAAGAAAACTCCTCTATCAACTCCTCCTGCTCGTTATAGACCCGCACACCAAAATGCGGTGTAATCCGTTTTCCTCCATTTACCACGGAGCAGACCGTAGTTGCCATCTGTAGTGGTGTCACCTGAAAAGACTGACCGAAGGACATGGTCGCAAGCTCCACTGCCCCTACATTTTCTTCTTTGTGAATCACCGCAGAAGCCTCTCCCGGCAAGTCTACTCCTGTCTTATCCATCAAGCCGAACTGCTTGAAATATTTATAAAAATTCGAGACTCCAAGCCGGGATCCGATTTCAATAAATGCCGGATTGCAGGAATTCTGCACGCTCTGCGTAAACGTCTCTGAACCATGTCCCCCTACTTTGGCACACCGGATTCTTCGGTCCTCTACAATCTTATACCCCGGACAGTAGAACTGGTCTTGCAAAGAAACAGCTCCCGCCTCCAGTGCAGCAGACGCAGTAAATACCTTGAAAATAGAACCCGGCTCATAGGTATCACTGATACACTTGTTACGCCACATCTGATTGAGCAGATTCTGCCGTTCTTCCTCATTTGCCGTCTCAGTATCCGTATTCAGCACAAAAGGGGTATTCAGATTAAATTCCGGCACATCCACGCAGGCATAAATTTCCCCATTTTGGGGATTCAGAATCATGACTTCTACGGCATCTGCCTGTTTTTCTTCCATTACCTTTTCAGCCGCCTGCTGCGCATATTTCTGGATATTATAATCCAGACTAATTTGCAGAGTATTGCCCGCCACCGGTTCAATCCGCCCTTCTGCCATATTTTCCAGTTCAATTCCTCTTGCATCCGTAGTGGTCAGTATAGTTCCATCGGTTCCCTTCAGCCATTCTTCGTATTTTACCTCCAGTCCGATAATTCCCTGATTGTCGCTCCCTGTAAATCCGAGGACCTTAGAAGCCAGTTCATCATAAGGATAATATCGTTTGAAGTCCTCATCCACTTTTACCCCATCAAGACCATACTCCCGAATGGTATCTCCCACGTTCTTTTCCACATTAGACTTAATTCGTTCTCTTGATGATACCTTTTCAACTTTTTTCCGTACCTCCGCCTCATCCATCTCCAATGCCTGAGACAGTACACGGATAACCTGCTCCGCATCCTTCACCTGACTATGAATCACTGAAATCGTACATACAGTCTTATTCGTTGCAAGTGTCATCCCGTTTCGGTCCCGGATTTCTCCCCTTGCGGCTTTAATATCACGTTCCCTTTCGTGCAGTTCTTCTGCCAGCTCCCGATAATAGTCTGCCTCAGATATCATCAGATATACCAGTCTTCCCATCAGCCCCGCAAGGCAAAATACTGCGCACACAAATACCACCAGTAATTTACGTTTATTATATGTCTTATTCCATGAAATCTGCTGTTTGTTGTCCAATAAAAAACCTCAAGAAAAGATAATGAATTATTACAATTTATTATCCCTTCGCTGAGGTTATGAATCTATCCTTTATTCTTATTATGATTCTTATTGTGCTTTTGTAATTCCCATATACGGAAATGCTTCTGTCATAATATCTGATGCAAGCTGTGTTACCAGTGCACTGCTTCTTCCCTGATTTTCCACATTTGGTTCATCCACAATGACATACACTACTACTTCCGGGTTTTCCTGTGGTGCATAGCCAATGAAAGAAAGCAGATTCTTATTCTCTGTACGCGGAAGCTTTTCTGCTGTACCAGTCTTACCTCCCACATCATATCCTTCTACCTGGGCACGCTTACCACTACCATTTTGCACAACACTGTACATATAAGACTTCAGTAAATCGGAAGTTTCCTTGGAAATAGTACGCTTTTTCAGCACAGGCTGGATATTTTCTACTACATTCCCACTTTCGTCCAGAATTTCTTTTACAACATGCGGTTCATAATAATCACCACCATTTACCAGAGAGCAGAAGCCTGCTGCAAGCTGAATCATTGTCACGTTAAAATTCTGTCCAAAGGAGTTGGTTGCAAGGTCTACGGTTCCCATATTTTCCGGTGAATACAAAATTCCTAGAGCATCCCCCGGCAAATCAATTCCTGTATATTCCCCAAAGCCAAATATCTGCTGATATTTACAAAATTCCTCCGGTCCAATCTGCTGCGCGATTTCCATCAAAGCTACGTTACAGGAATTTTCCATGACCTGAGTCAATGTCTGATAGCCATGTCCACCCTTGTCATAGGAAATACATTTGATATTATAATCTCCGACCTGAAGAGAACCGCCACAATAATAGGTCTCATTACCTGTCAGTTTTGCAATCTCCAGTCCCGTTGCTACGGTAAATGGTTTAATAGTTGACCCTGGTTCAAAGGTATCACTGACGCAGAAGTTTCTCCAGAGCGCATTCAGCTTTTCCAGCTTCTCATCACTCTCCATAGCCGAAATTTCTGCTTCTGTGTAATACTTGCTCAAATCCCTCGGATTGTTCAAATCAAAATCCGGGTAAGATGCCATGGAAAGCACTTCTCCTGTATTGGGATCCATAATGATCACCGCAATATTTTTTGCACCGGCTCCTTGCGTATAATTATTGGTATAAGAGTCGTTAAATGCTTTGATATGTTTCTCAACAATGGACTGTAAATTGGTATCCAGAGATAATTTTACCGTATTTCCATTTACAGGAAGCTTTACCGTCTTTTCCATGTCGGCTGTTCCGGTCTGATAGCCGTAGCTTCGTCCATCGGTTCCATTTAACACATCATTATAATATGCCTCCAGACCGATTGCGCCTTCATTACCATCTACACTGAATCCAATCACATCGCATGCCAGCGCATTATATGGATATTTCCGGATATAATCTTCTTCCAGCCATACGCCCTGTACATAGGTATTTTCCTCTACCGCTTTCTTATATGTCTGTGCCTCATCATAACTTACACTTTTTTTCAGAATCACATACCGGCTGTCCGGCTTCTCGCTGATTACCGTATCAATGGTATCTGCCTCAATTTCAAAATAAGTACTGAGTGCTTCCTTGGTTGCTGAGACATAAGTTCCGCTGTCCTTATCTGCACTTAGCAACACCTTCACATCGAGAATCACATTATACACGCGTTCACTGGTTGCCAGCTTTGTGCCATTGGTATCAACAATATCTCCCCGTTTAAACGGAATGGTTCTACTGGTATACTGCTGCTGGTCCAACACTGTTTTCGTGTAGCTTTCTCCTTCCGAAGCATTTATCTGTATTATTCTCCCTATAAGTACAACAAAAGCCAGTAAAATTGCTATAAAGAGCATTACCAGCTTTTCCTGCATTTTCTTCGTGAACTTCAGACGCAAAGGAGAAACACTTTTTTTCTTTCTTTTTGACATTTCGATTCACCTTTTCTATTGTTATCCCTTAATCTAACGCACCTTTTTTCGGTATTTCCTGATACTGCTTTACCGTATCTCCTGCCGGATTCTGATATGTAATAATCTGCGAAGAATCTGCATATACCATACCAAGACTATTTATGGCATATTCCTTGACATCCTCCAAATTTACCGAATCAAGAATACTGTTTTCTCTGGTTGTATTTTCCTCTTTCAAATCAGCAAGCTCCTGCTCCATAGATGCAAGATTTGCTGTATGACTTGTCATTTCAAACCGGAGCTGTAAATACCATACGCATACAGAAAGTGTAGCGATTGCAGCCACCGCCAGAAACACTGTATATGCAGTATTCATGTGAAGTGCCTGCTTTCTGTTTTTTCTGACCTGAGGGCTGACTTCCTTTTTCGGCTGTGGTTTTACTACTTCTTCCTTATCTGCCCGCTTCGGAACTGCCTGCATCTTTCTGACAGTATTTCCATATATATATGTCTCATCACTGCGCATAGCCGTGCGTCTTATCGTCTGTGTGTTTGAATTACGCCGATTTGCCATACGTTATCATCCTTTCAAAATTCTGACTGCTCTCTTATTTTCTCTCGAAAATGCGGAGCTTCGCGCTCTTTGAGCGACTGTTCCACTCCAACTCCTCCTCACTTGGAAGAATTGGCTTCTTAGCAACTACCCTGCCCTTCGATACTTTTCCGCACACGCATACCGGAAAAGAACTTGGACAAGTACATGGGTTTTCATTTTTCTTAAAAATACCTTTTACAATTCTATCTTCTAAAGAATGAAAGGTAATAATACAGATTCTTCCATCCTCATTCAACATATCAATCATATCATCCAGTGAATCTCTGAGCACTTCCAGCTCCCGGTTACATTCAATGCGGATAGCCTGAAATGTACGCTTTGCCGGATGACCTGCATTTTTCTGAAATTTCATCGGAATTGATTGCCTAATGATTTCTGTCAACTGACCTGTCGTTTCGATGGGACCTTTTTCTCTTTCCATCACGATATGTTTGGCAATGTTCTTGGCGAACTTATCCTCTCCATAATCTCGGATGATCCGAAAAAGGTCCATCTCACTGTAGTCATTGACGATGTCTCTGGCCGTCAGTGTCTGACGGGTATCCATTCGCATATCCAGAGGTGCATCTTCCCGATAGGAGAATCCTCTTTCTGCCGTATCTAACTGATAAGATGATACGCCCAAATCGAGCACGATCCCATCCACCTTGTCAATTCCTATCTTTTGGAGCTCCGACTTCATATTGCAATAATTGCTCCGGATTATTGTAACTTTCTCCCCGAAGTCGCTTAAGCGGGCACCTGCTGCTTCAATTGCAGCCGCGTCCTGGTCTATTCCTATAAATCTCCCCTTGTCGTTTAAGCGGCGGCATACTTCATATGCATGTCCACCTCCACCAAGCGTACCATCGACGTAAATACCGTCCGGCTTGATGTTCAGACCTTCGATTGTTTCTTCAAGTAATACTGACTTATGTTCAAATACCATATTGTCCTCCAAACATTTCATTAGATGCTAAGTCCCAAATCTTCCATGTCACTTGCAATATCTTCGATATTTTCCTCAATCTCAGCAGTACGAGCTTCCCATGCATCCTTACTCCAGATTTCCACTTTATCAAGCACACCCGCAAGGACTACTTCCTTATCTAGGTTTGCATATGTACGCAGTGAAGTTGAAATCAAAATTCTCCCTTGTTTATCAATTTCTCCATCAACTGCACTTCCGAGAAAGAAACGCTTAAATTCTCTGGCCTTTTTGTTCGTGAGTGGTAAGGTTCTGAGCTTGTCTTCAAAGGCTTCCCATTCATTTTCCGGATACAGAAATAAGCAGCCATCCATCCCTTTCGTAATTACAAAATGTTCACCAAGACTATCTCGTAATTTCGAAGGAATAATCAACCTGCCTTTTGAATCAATGCTGTGATTAAATTCTCCAGTCAACATGAGAATCACCTTCTTCCAAAGTGGTCTTATTTACTCCATTTTGCTTCCACTTTACTCCACTTTCTACCACTTGCCTCCATTTTAACCCACTTCTACTCCCTTTTCAACCTTTTTTTGAGGTTTTTTCCATGTTTTTATAAGATCAATACTCAAGTCTAACAGAGTGATGATCATGCCAGACACACATTCCCATAAAAAAACGCACGAAAAAAGCAGTTGAATCAATCAACTGCTTCTTCCGAATAAAATATTTACTTAAGGGTGGTGGTAAATTGAGGGAAATTTACCTTGTGAAGTTATGTTATCATGATAACTTGTTCTTCATGTAATCATGATAACATACTCTTCATCATTTGTAAATAGATTATTTTTGCTTTTTTATATTACATTTTTAACATTGTGAACAAATAATGCGAGACTATACTTTCTCTTCTTTCAACGCCTTAACAAATGCTGCGCAGGTAGCAAGCATAATAAAGATAAACGGGAATGCTGCTGCCAGCGAAATGGTCTGAAGTGGTTTTACACATGTTGCAATAAATTCTGCAAGCTTGTGCCACCGGATTTGCGGTATTTATAACTTGCTTTTTATTTTTGCTATGTTATAATAGATACGTTTACTATATAAACACATTTAATATTTAAAATATATTTATCACAAGGAGGTAGATAGACAAATGGAAAAAACTAATCGAGAAATTCAAAACGAACGCAAAATTCGTTATTTTGTCGAAGCCGCCTGGAAAATTGAAGACACTGAAGGTGTTGAAGCTGTTACAGCCAGAAAGGTTGCCGATTTGGCTGGGTATAATGTAGCTACATTATATAATTACTTTGACAATTTAGACCATTTAATTGCTTTTGCTTCTCTTCGTCATCTTGGCAAGTATGCAAAAGAGCTTCCAGAATACACAAAGGACATAACCAATCCGTTGACTTTATACATGCGCACCTGGGTTTGTTTCAGTTACCATGCATTTCAGAAACCCACTGTATATAAGAACTTATTTTTCGGGAAGTTCGTTTCTTCCTATAATGATTCCCTGAAAAAGTTCTACGAAATCTTCCCGGACCAGTTTCCGGAAGACGGACTCCGCTTTTATCCGATGCTTCAGGAGCGGGAACTTCACAAGCGTGATTACACACTGTTAATGGAATCTGCGAAATGTGGCTATATACCGGAAGATAAAGTGATGGATATTTCCAATATGAATGTTCTGATATGGCGCGGCATTCTGGATTGTTTATCCGAACCGGGTATTGAATATTCTGTAGATGAAATGACAAAGACCATTACCAGCTATCATGCACACACACTGATTAGTTTTGGTGTTCCAAGAGAAGAACTGGAAGAATTTCTGGTAAATTAATAGAATCCAAATTCATTTTCTATAGTAAAACAGGGGTTACTGCTCAAATCCATGTGCAGTAACCCCTGTTTTTATTTTTCTATCCGCGCCAAACGTTCATATGTTCAAAAAACGTTCTTCTAGTCCAATGACTGTAAGTAATCACTTACTGCTGTATAGTCTACCTCAACCTGTTCTCTTGGCTGGCTGCTCTGATACGAGTCAACAGCTGAATAACCAACCCATCCAACAATTACAACTGCAAGCAGTACGCCAACTACTTTGTTAAGGGTTCTTTTTCTTTTTTCCTTGACGATGTTCTGTTTGCGGTTTGCTTTTTCTTCTTTATAACGATTTACCTTTTCCTGACTCATAATCTTAAACTCCTTATCTGTCAAAACTGTTTTTATTTTAGCATAGTATTTTTCCAAGTACAAGCGCGAAGTGTCTTGTGCTCCTATAATAAGCTCTGTACCACTATATTACAGCAATCACTCCACCATCATTGGCATACATACTGCTGATTCCTCTTGTATCAACGAGAATGCAGTCTTTTACCGGAATCAGTTCCATAATTGTCTGCTTAAGCTGCTCCGCACGTTCCGGGCAATTGCAGTGGGAAATCGCCAATATCTTCTTTGCAGGGTTCACCGCTTCCTGTGCCAGAATTTCAGCCATCTTATTTGTTGCCTTTCTCATTCCACGCGTCTGGGCAAGCTGCTGAATTTCACCCTTCGGAGTCGATCCCATAACAGGCTTAATATTCAAAACAGAAGCAGCCACTGCTTTCAATCCGGATAAGCGGCCATTTTTTCTCAGTGTTTCCAGGTTCTCCAGCACAAAGTACGTATGTTGTTCTTCTATATAAGCTTCCACTGTATCAATTACCTGTAAAAACTCCATCCCTGCTTCTTCACATTCCTTGATTTTAAGTCCAATCAAAGTTTCTCCAATAGAGGCCGAACGCGAATTGAATACATAAATATCCTTCTCTCCATACTCTTCTTTGTATAAATTTTTTCCTAATACTGCACTGTTATAAGAACCGCTTAATTCAGAAGACAGTGTTACTGCATAAATCCGTTCGGCATCGCAATGATAACTTTCCATATAACGTTCTGGTGAGGGACAGTTTGATTTCAGGCAATTCGGGCTTTCTGCAACCCTTCTGAGAAATTCTGCCTGGTCAAAACTTTCATCATCCATAATATGATAATCGTCTACCTGTATGCCAAGTGCCGCCGTCTCAAATATCCCAGACAATTTCATCTCTTCTGTCAGCTCTCCGCAGCTGTCTATAATCACTTTATAACTCATATCTGCCTCCTGAAAATGCAAGATTTTTCTAACTTAATTTTATTCTTCCAACCGGATTCTATTTGACACACCTAATGCAATTCCCATCTCAGCCATCAAAAATACGATGGAAGTACCTCCGTAACTGATAAATGGAAGGGTAATTCCGGTGTTCGGAATCAGGTTCGTAACTACTGCTATATTCAGCACAACCTGCAATGCGATATGTGCAAAAATACCTGTCACAATCAATGCTCCATATCTGTCTGGTGCATTCTGTGCAATAAACATAAGACGGTAAAGTAAAAGTCCGAATAAGGTAAGCACCATAAGTGCACCAAAAACGCCAAGTTCTTCACATATGACTGTAAGAATCATATCATTCTGCACTTCCGGGATAATCATCTTCTGCGCACTGTTTCCCAGTCCTTTCCCCAAAAATCCCCCTGAACCTATTGCATATAATCCCTGAACCGTCTGAAACGCCAGACCGCTGGCATATTTTTCCGGGTGAAGCCATGCAATAATACGTCTTAACCGGAAATTCGTACTATTCTCAAGAGCTCTTCCAAGTACAATAGCCATTCCGGCAAATGCCGCAACTCCACCAACGCCAATTCCTACATATAACTTTGTTCTCTTATCAACTACAAATAACATCACACAGACAATTCCCAGCACAATCACTGCCGTACTCAGGTTATCCGTCCAACTGAATACTCCGTAAAATGCTGCAAATCCCCATGCAAGAATCGCAAGAACTCCTTTTCTGGTATGTATTTTATCCCCTATCTTACATATCAGATATGGAATAAAAACGATAATTGCTATCTTCATAACCTCTGATGGCTGGAACTGCCCGATTACCGGTGCCCAAAGCCATCGTCTGGATTGATTTCTTGTAATACCAAGCGGTGAAAATTTTACCATCCCCATCAGCAACATAGCAATCAGGAACAGCGTCGTAGACCACTTTGCATATTTATGATAATCAATACGCGAGACCAGAAGCATTCCCACAAAGCTTACTGCACTGAACAGCGTCTGTCGTTTGAAGAAATACATAGAGTCTCCCCACTCGGTCAATCCTTCATAAGAGCTGCTGCTATAAAGCATAACCAGTCCAAAGCACATCAGAAATACAATAATCGCCACCAGACTGTAATCGAAATATCGAATTGTATTCTTACCCTTTTTCCCTTTCTTTGCCATTCTATACTCTCCCTTATTTCGTACTTTACAGTATAGCACAGTTCGTACCTTTTACACAAGGATTGATTTCAAACATCATGAATCAAACATCATGAATATCACGATATGCTTGAAAATATCATTGACTATTGTTCTCTTTTCCCTCTATACTAATCTCAACGATACAATATCACAGATTAGATTGGAGGAATTAATATGCCTGCTCTTTATGCACATGACCGCTTTGGCCGTAAGGTATTCGAAAAAATGGATGGTGAACTACATGATATCATTTCCAAATACTATACCCAATTTCAAATCGGATTACAAGGACCTGATATCTTCTTCTTTTATAAAGCCTACAGCAGCAACCGTGTAACGAAATATGGTTATCAGCTTCATTTTCTTTCAGCTGCACCTTTTTTCCAACACGCAATTGATGTAGTCCATGAAAAAGGACGAGATTCCCGTGAGTATGCCTACCTGTTAGGCTTTCTCTGCCACTTCGTTCTGGACAGTGAATGTCACCCTTATGTGGAACAAATGATAAAAGAAACCGGGGTCGGGCATCTGGAAATCGAAGAAGAATTTGAAAAAATGCTTTTGAAAAAAGATGGAAAACATCCACTTGCTTACCCACTTTGCGAACTTGTACCAACGGATAACATCACCGCCAAAACCATTTATCCATTTTATGAACACATGGATCCGCCTACTATTAAAACAGCATTACAATACCTGAAATTTATAAAATGGTTTTTTACTGCTCCCGGTTTTCTTCATCAGGCTTTGATCAACCTTGCCATGAAACTTTTAAAGAAAGAAGATTCTTATAAAGGACTCATGCATTTACGCAAGGATAATCCAAAATGCAAACAAAGCAATATCGGGCTCTACAAACATTTCCAGGCTGCTATTCCATTAGCTGTAGAACTGATTTACGACTATGACAATACCATCAATACTGGAAAGGCGCTAAATCCGCGTTTTGACCGAAATTTTGAATAGGAGATACTACATATGAATGACACAAAACTTACCAGACTTGAAAAACAATGGATTCTTTACGATGTTGGAAATTCCGCATTTATTATGCTGGTTTCCACAATCATCCCTATCTATTTCAATTATCTTGCGGAAAATGCCGGAATTTCGAAAGTGGATTATCTGGCATACTGGGGTTACGCAGCTTCCGTTGCCACAATTATTGTCGCATGCATCGGGCCCGTTCTCGGTACTTTAGCCGATACAAAAGATTTCCGCAAAAAGCTATTTTCCATCAGCGTGATATTTGGAGTGGTTACCTGCGCATTACTTGCATTTCCAAACTCATGGTTTCTTTTTCTTGTTGTATTTACACTCTCTAAAGTAGGATACAATGCCAGCTTAATCTTCTATGATGCAATGCTGGTCGATGTCACCTCGGAAGACCGAATGGACGCAGTCTCTTCTCATGGCTATGCCTGGGGATATATAGGAAGTTGTATTCCTTTTGTCATATCACTCATTTTTGTGCTGATGTATGACCGCCTTGGTCTTACACTGCGCACTGCCATGTCCATTGCATTCCTTATTAATGCTGCCTGGTGGCTTCTTATGACGATTCCGCTCATAAAAAATTATAAGCAGAAATATTACGTGGATACTCCTGCCCATCCGGTCAGCGACAGTTTTAAACGTTTATTCTTAACCCTGAAAGATATTAAAAATCAGAAATCTGTTTTCCTGTATCTGCTGTCTTTCTTCTTTTTCATTGACGGTGTTTATACAATCATTGAAATGGCAACGGCATACGGAAGTGCACTTGGTCTTGACAGCAGCGGTCTTTTACTCGCCCTGTTAGTCACCCAGCTTGTAGCCTTTCCATGTGCCCTTATATTCGCAAAATTATCAAAAAAATATAAAACAGAACTACTCATCAAAATTTGTATCCTTGCATACCTCGGCATCGCCCTATTCGCCATACAATTAGACAAACAGTGGGAATTCTGGATGCTTGCTATTTTTGTAGGAATGTTTCAGGGTGCTATTCAGGCTTTATCGCGCTCCTATTTTGCTAAAATTATTCCATCTGAAAAATCTGGTGAATATTTTGGAATTTATGATATCTGCGGAAAGGGAGCTTCCTTCCTTGGCACGTTGATGATTGGCATCGTTGCACAAATTACCCATATTGCAAATGCAGGTGTTGCCGTTCTTGCCGTCATGTTTGTAATCGGATATTTCTTATTCTGCAAAGCTGCCAAAGCGTAACAGTTCAGCCTAGTGGCTGAACCAACGGGTTCTACACCGGCTAAAAAATAGCCGGTGTGCCCGCAAATACGAGTACGTTGTTATTCCAACAAAAGGAGGCTTTATGGATTATCAATTATTGGCATCTTCGCCGTTGTTTCACGGCACAACACCAGAAGAAATTGAGACCATGCTTTCTTGCCTGAAAGCAAAAGAACGTAACTTTTCAAAGAATACTTTTTTCTACCGGGCGGGGGAGCAGGTTCATGAATTAGGTCTGGTACTATCCGGCAGTGTGTCCATCGAAAGTGATGATCTTTGGGGCGGTCACACCATCTTAGACCGCGTCGGTCCTGGCAGAGTCTTCGCCGAAACCTACGCCTGCATTCCGGGAGAAGCCCTTATGGTCAATGTCGTAGCAATGGAAGTTGCCTCCGTCCTCTTTCTGGACATACGCAGCATGTTACAGACCTGTACCTCTGCCTGCTCCTGCCACCAGAAAATCATTTACAATCTGCTCACGATCGCGACACAAAAAAATCTGACCCTCTCCAGGCGCAGTCTCCATACCGTGCCCAAAACGATTCGGGCCAGATTACTCTCTTATCTTTCTTTCCAGGCACTTCAGCAGGGACGCGGGACTTCTATATTCCTTTCTACCGTCAGCAGCTTGCCGACTATCTGAATGTAGACCGCAGCGCCCTCTCCGCCGAACTTGGTAAGATGTAGAAAGACGGACTTTTACAGGTGGAAAAGAACCACTTTTTACTCTACAATGTTCTGTAACCAGACACCTTTCTTCACCAGAACGAAACCGATCACACACTTTATAATATCCGCAAGCTGCACCATAATCAGGATGTACACCACCTGCAATCCAGTGAAATGGCCCAGCACATACGCAAGCGGTACGCTGATACAGCAGATAAACACACTGTCAAAGAAGAAGGTGATGATCGTTCTTCCTCCGGAACGCAGAGTAAAATACGCTGCATGAAGGAACGCATTCTGCGGCATAAACACCGCTGTGACCATGATGAAATCCTTCGCCAGTTCTTTGGACTGGGCGTTGGTGTTATAAAGTCTTGGGAACAGCGGTGCAATAACCAGCATCACCAAAGCCACCAGTGTGCAGCAGAACACAGAGAATGCGATCATCTTCCGGTCCGTATCTCTGGCTTCCTCCATCTTTCCCGCTCCCAGGAGCTGCCCGACCACAATAGCCACCGAATCCCCAAGTGCGATAAATACCACATTAAACAGATTCGAGATTGTGTTGGAAATGTTCATTCCTGCCACCACGTTCATTCCTCTCACGGAATAGCACTGGAGCAGAAGTGCCATTCCCGCCGCCCAGAAGGTCTCGTTGAGCAGCAGCGGCATCCCCTTGATCAGGATCCGCTTGACAAGCTGTGCCGGAATCTTCATCGTCCGGTACAGACCTTTGATATACGTATTGGTTTCCTTATTTCTGTGCGTCCAGCTCACAACGATCAACACCTCTACATATCTGGACAACACGGTAGCCACGGCTGCCCCGGCAACTCCCATCTGCGGGAAGCCCAGTTTTCCATAAATCAACAGATAGTTAAACACCAGATTCACAAAAACCGCCACAATGCCGGCTTTCATTGGCGTCACCGTTTTGCCGCATTCTCTCAGCGTACTGGCATAAACCTGCACGAACAGAAATGCCGGAAGGCCTGCCAGCATGATCCACAGATATTTCTGCCCATACTGTAGCGCTGCCAGGGTATCTCCCCCATCCTGGCTCCCGTTCAAATACATCTGGATCAGCGGTTCGCCAAACAACAAAAACAGAAGGATCGTAAGACCGGTCAGGATCACTCCCATCCAAATCTTAAAGCGGAAGGTATTTGCCACTCCTTCGTCATCCTTCTGTCCAAAAAACTGTGCGGTAAAAATTCCTGCACCGGAGACACCTCCAAAAATGCAGAGATTATACACAAAAATCAACTGATTAACGATAGCAACTCCCGTCATCTGTTCTGTTCCGATCTGTCCAACCATAATGTTATCCAGCAAACCTACAAAGTTCGTGATCCCGTTCTGGATCATGATGGGAACAGCAATCATCAGCACCTTCTTATAAAAGCGCCTGTTGCCGATCAGCTTTTCTCTTAACGTTTTTTCCATGTTACTATACACTCCATTACTCATTTCTACTTTCCATATTAGATTCTATCACTACAATCTGATATTTGCCATAGAAATCTTTTGAAGTGTATCTTATTTTCTATTATCTACTCATCTCGCGTCTATTTCTGTATTTATACTTCAAATTTGCATGGCGTTCGAATATCATTAATGTACTCTTACCTTTTAGATATCCTACAAAATACGATACACTTATGCTCGGTGGAATCTCAACCAACATATGCACATGTTCTGGACAAATTTCTGCTTCTATAATTTTTACACCTTTTCTTTTGCATAACATACTTAAAATATTTGCAATGTCTTGCTTAATCTTTCCATATGCTACTTTTCTCCTATATTTTGTAACAGTTCAGCTGTTAGGCTGAACTGTTACGCCAAAGCAAAGTAGTTTCGGGGATTCATTGACTCTTTCTTCTGTAAATGCTATAATAAAATGTAATGGTTTACTTAGAATATAAAAGAAATGAGGAATTTGAAATGCCAATCAGAGTTCAGAATGATTTACCTGTAAAAGAGATTCTGGAACATGAAAATATATTCGTCATGGATGAACATAGAGCAGTTCACCAGGACATCCGTCCCATCCGAATTGGGATTCTTAACTTAATGCCACTCAAAGAAGACACTGAGCTTCAGCTTCTTCGTCTTCTTTCCAATTCACCACTTCAGGTGGATGTGGATTTTGTGATGACTACCAGCCATCATTCCAAAAACACACCGGCAAGCCATTTGAACAAATTTTACAAGAAGTTTGATGAAATCTCTTCTGAGTGTTTTGATGGTTTCATCATCACAGGCGCACCCGTAGAACAAATGCCATTTGAAGAAGTGGATTACTGGGAAGAGCTGACCCACATCATGGACTGGACAAAGACAAATGTTACTTCTACCATGCATCTATGCTGGGGCGCACAGGCCGGACTGTATTATCACTATGGCATTAACAAAGTGATGCTCGATAAAAAGTTATTTGGTGTATTCGAACACGAAGTTCTGGACCGCAAGGTTCCGTTAGTTCGCGGATTTGATGATAATTTTTTTGCTCCGCACTCCCGCCATACCGATGTACCTCTGGAAAACATCATGGCGGACAAACGCTTGAAAGTACTTGCAACTTCCCCTGAAGCAGGCATGTTGCTCACAATGGCGCAGGACGGAAGACAAATCTTCGTCATGGGACACCCGGAATATGACCGGCTCACACTGGATCAGGAATACAAGCGCGACCTTGGAAAAGGACTTCCGATTGATATTCCGAAAAATTACTATGAAAATGATGACCCGAATACCAAGCCTGTTTTACGTTGGCGTGCCGTTTCTAATAATCTGTACACCAACTGGCTTAACTATTATGTCTATCAGGCAACTGCCTATGATATGGCAGATATCCCCAAATTATATAAATAGAATAAAGCTATGAGGAACACGCTTTGCTTAAATCAAATTTCTAAAAAGAACCCTTTCCGTGAAAGGATTCTTTTTTTATTTACTCATCTTCTCCATATGCACTCTTATTAAAATAAATAGCTTTATTCCTATCGTCACAAGTCCTATACCTGCAATGGCTCCCATAGTATCAATCCCTACATCCATCCATCTTCCTGCTCTGCCTTCTACAAACAATTGATGAAATTCATCACTTATGGCATAAATGGCGCTTGCACATACACTGATACCTATTTTCTTTCCAAAAGAGCTGCTTTCGTCTGGTCTATTGTAAATACACAAAAGCCATAGTCCTCCTAAAATCATATACTCGGTGAAATGTGCAGTTTTCCTTACAAAAAAATCAATACTTTCTACATACTGATTCTGCTTTGTTTCATCCCAGTTTTGAAAATTCGGAACAAGGATACTTGCCACCCTTCTTCCTACTCCTTCACTCAGATTCGTTGACTTCGTAGCAGGCTGAGCCGAAAAACAAAAAATAACAATCATCCAAATTACCAGTAAACTAACTAACAAATAAAATAATGTCTTCTTCAATCTTTTATTCCCCTTATTTTTATCCGAAACACAGTTCTACAATGACATAATAACTTTTCCTCTTCTAAGATTATACCATTTCAAAATTATATCATATATCATAACCATAATATATAACAAAAAACTACAAACCTTATCTCTAAAGTCTGTAGCTTATCTATCTCTCTGTCTCCAGTTTTTCATATATACCTTCAAAATCACATACAGCTAAATCTCTTCCATCCTGTTCTTCCTTCTCCTACCTTCTTGGTTATGCCCTCGACCGATTAGTAACAGTCAGCTCCATGCATTACTGCACTTCCACCTCTGTCCTATCTACCTTGTCGTCTTCAAGGGGTCTTACTACTTTCGTAGGGATATCTCATCTTGAGGGGGGCTTCACGCTTAGATGCCTTCAGCGTTTATCC
>USGU01000012.1 GCA_900554415.1 uncultured Lachnospiraceae bacterium
GCATGTTCGGGACTTGCACCCGTTAGAACGCGCCCATGGCGCGCAAACTAAAAAAGGAGACGGTATAAAAACCGTCTCCACTGAACACATATTTTTTATTTATGTTTAATTTCTGCATGTAATTCCTGAAGGGATTTCAGTTCACTGCTTCCATGCTCCTGAATGTAACGGATACCACTGATGGTTGCTTTTGCAGCAGCAATCGTAGTCATATAGGCTACTTTCTTCTTGATGGCTGCCTTACGCAGATAACTGTCATCATCGACACCATTTTTACCGCGAGGAGTATTGATGATTAAATCGATCTTTCCGTTGGTAATCAGGTCAAGAATGTTCGGACGTCCTTCACGCAGCTTTTTCACCATTTCAGCTTCGATTCCGGCTTTCTGGAGGCATTCGTAAGTTCCCTTTGAGGCAAGAATCTTGAAGCCTGCATCGGCAAATCCCTGTGCAACTTCAATCAGTTCATCTTTATCTTTGTCATTAACAGAAATCAATACTGTTCCGCCAAGTGGAAGTTTGGTCTGTGTGGCTTCCTGTGCTTTGTAGAAAGCTTCGCCTGAAGATACGGAAAGTCCAAGTACTTCACCAGTAGAACGCATTTCAGGTCCGAGGATAGGGTCAACTTCCTGGAACATATTGAATGGGAATACTGCTTCTTTTACACCATAATATGGAATATCCTGTTCTTTTAACTCTGGAATTGGTGATGGTCTTCCTGTCAGTTCTGCTGTTGCAATTTCAATTGCAAGTGGTACCATACGGATGTTGCATACTTTAGAAACCAAAGGTACGGTTCTGGATGCTCTTGGGTTTGCTTCCAGTACGAATACTTTTCCGTTTTCTATTGCATACTGCATGTTCATCAGACCTTTTACATGCATTTCTTCTGCAATTCGTCTTGTGTATTCTTTAATTGTCTTTACATTTTCTTCTGAAATGTATTTAGACGGAATGATACAAGCGGAGTCACCGGAATGTACACCGGCAAGTTCAACGTGTTCCATAACTGCTGGAACGAATGCGTGTGTGCCATCACTGATTGCATCTGCTTCGCACTCTGTTGCATGTCCTAAGAAACGGTCAATCAGAATTGGTCTGTCAGGTGTTACTCCAACAGCAGCTTCCATGTATCCTGCCATGCTTTCTGCGTCATAAACAACTTCCATTCCACGTCCACCAAGTACATAGGAAGGACGAACCATAACCGGATATCCAATCTTTTCTGCAATTTCCAAAGCTTCTTCTACATTGACAGCCATTCCTGACTCTGGCATTGGAATGTCAAGCTTGTCCATCATAGCACGGAACTGGTCACGGTCTTCTGCAAGGTCGATAACAGAAGGTGCAGTACCAAGAATCTTCACACCGTTCTTCTCTAAGTCTGCTGCAAGATTCAGAGGTGTCTGTCCACCGAACTGTGCAATCACACCAACTGGCTGTTCTTTCTTGTAGATGCTGAGTACATCCTCCAGTGTAAGTGGTTCAAAATATAATTTATCAGAAGTATCATAGTCAGTTGATACTGTCTCTGGGTTACAGTTTACAATAATTGTCTCGAAACCAAGTTTTTTCAGTGCAAGTGATGCATGTACGCAGCAGTAGTCAAACTCGATACCCTGTCCGATACGGTTTGGTCCGCCACCGAGAATCATGATTTTTGGTTTTGCTGTACTTACCGGACTTTCATCTTTGGCATTATACGTAGAATAGTAGTAAGCATTGTTTTTGGTACCACTTACATGGACACCTTCCCATGCTTCTTCTACACCAAGTTCGATACGTTTGTTGCGGATATCTTCTTCTTTTACATCCAGAATCTGGCTTAAGTATTTGTCTGAGAAGCCATCTTTCTTAGCAGCAATCAGCGCTTCATCAGAAGGAAGCTGACCCTTTGATGCTATTAACTGTTCCTCTTCTTCTACTAATTCCTTCATCTGTTCAATGAAATAATGTTTGACTTTTGTGAGTTCGTGGATTTCATCAACAGTAGCTCCTTTTCTGAGTGCCTCATACATGATGAAATGACGTTCACTTGTAGGATGAATCAGCATATTTAATAATTCATCTTTTGATTTTGTATCAAAATCTTTGGCATGTCCAAGACCATATCTGCCTGTTTCAAGACTGCGGATTGCTTTCTGGAAAGCTTCTTTATAAGTTTTACCAATACTCATAACTTCACCTACGGCGCGCATCTGAGTACCAAGTTTATCTTCTACACCTTTGAATTTTTCGAATGCCCAACGAGCGAATTTAATTACAACATAGTCCCCGTCTGGTACATATTTGTCAAGTGTTCCGTATTTACCACAAGGAATATCTTTCAATGTGAGTCCGGTTGCAAGCATCGCTGAAACGAGCGCGATAGGGAAACCGGTTGCTTTTGAAGCAAGAGCTGATGAACGTGATGTTCTTGGATTGATTTCGATGATGATATCTCTGTCAGTTTTCGGATCATGTGCCCACTGTACATTGGTTCCACCAATTACCTGAATAGATTCTACGATTTTATATGATTTTTCCTGAAGACGTTTCTGGACATCTTCGGAGATAGTAAGCATAGGAGCTGAGCAGAATGAATCTCCGGTATGAACACCAAGAGGGTCAATGTTCTCAATAAAGCAGACGGTGATCATATTGTTGTCTGCATCACGCACAACTTCCAGTTCCAGTTCTTCCCATCCGAGAATAGATTCTTCTACAAGAACCTGCCCTACAAGACTGGCCTGCAACCCTCTGGCACATACAGTTTTTAATTCTTCTACATTATATACAAGTCCGCCACCGGCGCCACCCATTGTATAGGCCGGACGAAGTACTACAGGATATCCTAACTTATCTGCAATTGCAAGTGCATCTTCTACTGAATAAGCAACCTCACTTCTTGCCATTTCAATACCAAGCTTTTCCATGGTATGCTTGAACTCGATACGGTCTTCACCACGTTCAATAGCGTCAACCTGAACACCAATTACCTGAACGTTATACTTATCAAGGATACCTGCTTTTGAAAGCTCGGAACACAAATTAAGCCCTGACTGTCCACCAAGGTTTGGCAATAATGCATCTGGTCTTTCCTTTGCAATAATTTTCTCAATGCGTTCCACATTGAGTGGTTCAATATATGTGACATCTGCTGTTTCAGGGTCGGTCATGATTGTTGCCGGGTTTGAGTTGACCAGTACAATCTCATAACCTAATTTTCTTAATGCTTTACACGCCTGAGTACCAGAATAATCAAATTCACACGCCTGTCCGATGATGATAGGGCCTGAACCAATAATCAATACTTTGTGTATATCTTTTCTTTGGGACATATCCGCTTCCTCCTCATGCATTTGTTTCTTTTAAAGTCTCGTAACATTATACACGAATGGAATCGGCTATGCAATAAAAATTTTCTATAAATATAAACCTTTTTTTGACTGCATTTCTATAAAAATGTCTTATTTTCGATTTTCCAGTTCTACATAATCACGGTATGGAGCCAGTGGATTATAAGCAGGACGGATAATCTTATCCACATTACGCAGCTCTTCCAGTCTGTGTGCGCTCCAACCCACAATACGGGCCGCGGCAAAGATAGGAGTATAAAGCTGCTCTGGAATTCCAAGCATGGAATAAACCAGTCCACTGTAGAAGTCCACGTTTGCATTTACACCTTTGTAAATACGGCGTTTTTCGGCAATCACTTCCGGTGCCATCTTCTCTACTTTCTCATAGAGTGCATATTCTTTGGTGTAACCCTTTTCCTGAGCCAGTTGTTTTACAAAAGTTTTGAAAATCTCTGCACGAGGATCAGATATGGAATAAATCGCATGCCCCATACCGTAAATAAGACCTTTTTGGTCAAATGCTTCTTTATTCAGCAATGCATTTAAGTAAGCACGTACCTCGTCATCGTCCTCCCAGTCTTTTACAGTCTGCTTCATATCGCTGAACATCTGGGTCACTTTAATATTGGCACCACCGTGCTTCGGACCTTTTAAAGAGGCCATAGCTGCCGCAATCGTAGAATAGGTATCTGTGCCTGAGGAAGTTACCACATGGGTTGTGAAGGTAGAGTTATTACCACCGCCGTGATCCATATGGAGTACCAGCGCCATATCCAGAATCTTTGCTTCCAAATTGGTATACTTCCGGTCTTCACGGAGCATCATCAGAATATTTTCGGCTGCGGATTTGGCTGGGTCTGGTGCATAGATATACAAATCTTCACCTTGTCTGTAATTGTAAGCATGATAACCATATACCATGAGCATCGGGAACTGGCTAATCAGATTCAGGCTCTGGCGTAATACATTTGGAATACTGGTGTCATCTGCTTTATCGTCATATGTATAAAGACTTAAAATAGAACGGGATAAACTGTTCATCATGTCCTTGCTTGGAGCTTTCATAATGACATCACGTACAAAGGTTGGTGGAAGGGTTCTTCGCTCTGCAAGCATCTGCTGAAAATGTTCTAATTGTACTTTCGTTGGCAATTCACCAAACAATAACAGGTATGCCACTTCTTCAAATCCACTGTGATGTGCATCCAAAAAACCGCTTACCAAATCTTTAATATTATAGCCACGGTAATATAAGTTTCCTGCACACGGAACTTCCTTTCCATCAACGATCTTTTTGGCACAAACATCGGATATGTTGGTCAGTCCGGCGAGAACGCCCTTTCCATCTAAGTCACGGAGTCCTCGTTTTACTTCATATTTGGTATATAATTCTTTATCGATTGCATTGCTCTTATTACAAAGCTCAGCCAGCTCTAAAATTTCAGGTGTAATTTCAAATAAAGTAGTATCAATTGTATTGGCCATGGGCAATTACCTCCTATTTTTTCAGCAATTAATGTTCAATATTATACTGGATTATACTGGATGAATCAGATAAAAACAATTAACATCCTGTTAAATATTTATGAAAAAATTTTATTTTTCCCGAATCACATCCGCAAAAATAGCACCGGATACTTTTTGTAAATCAAGCGGAGACAGCAATAGCTGCATTCCTATTTTTCCGCCACTAACGTAGATTTTATCTTGTGATTCTGCCGAATTATGTATGACGGTTGGATAATTTTTCTTCATACCGATAGCGGTACAGCCGCCACGCACATAACCGGTAACTGCAGTGAGATTCTTAAGCGGTAACATTTCTAAAGACTTTTCTCCAACTGCTTTTGCTGCTTTTTTGAAATCGATTTCCTCTTCAATGGGAATTACGAAGACATAATAACTTCCGTTTTTTCCAACAGTTACAAGTGTTTTATATACAAAACGATGGTCACATCCAAGAATATCGGCTGTATGGATTCCGTCAATAAACTCATCACATTCATAAGTTTGATATTCGTATGCTATCTTTGCCCGGTCTAAAATCCGCATGGCATTTGTTTTTAATTCTTTTTTACTCATGTTGCTTCCTTCTTCCATTCTTATTTGGTGATGTTTCAATAAAAGTCAGAAAGTTGGTTTCATATATTTTCTCAAGTATGGTTTTATCAAGTCCGAGCCCATGCATCTGAGTTGGTCCTTCCTGCACATAAAGTCCGTCAGGATACAAGGTATAATTTCCTTTTGTCTCTAAAAATCGGCAGATTAAACTCATGCGAGATTCTGCTTCGGCAAGGGAAAGTGGCTCGCCTTTTTCTCTTACTGTTTCCCTTGCCCCGATGTCGGTTCCATATAAAATACGGTCCTGATATTTATGAAAAAATGCGTTTGCCTCTTCCGGCTGACTGGATAAATTATAATACAATTCAATTCCCGGAGTAATATCAATCCGCATTTGTGGTGCCTTGTCCAGAATTCCAGACAGTCGCTCCAGTTGTTTAGAAAAGAAGAAAAAATGCGGAAACAGAATCCGCAGATCCGGATGTCTGGTAAGTACATTTCTAATTTGGCGGTACTGGTCTTCATTATTTACAAAGGTTTCATCATACAGCCATCCGCTTTCCAGTGCATGCCGGGATATTTTCTGTACATCCCAGAATTCTTCCGGGTCATTTACATGAAAGTAAATGGGAATTTTTTCTTCTTCCAGATATGTCCAGAAAGACTCCCATACCGGGGTATCAAAATCAGGAACCGGATATGCCTTTCGAATTTGGGGTTTTCCTTCCAACATTTTGATTCCGGTACATCCCTGTTTCATCCGTTCTTTTACTTCCTCTACGAGAGCGTTTTTCATATGTTCTTCTGGAAGTATATATACCTTCCGGTTGATTCCGCCAAAAATATATACCGGAACTGTACTTTGGTCTGCAAATTGAAAGGCATCCTCTTCTACCGGAATACAATTACTTTGCGGTATGCACTGAAGCGCGATTCCAGACAGGCCTTTTTGGCTTACCAATTGATTTAAGTTTTCATTTTTCATTGCTTTTACAAAATGAATATGTCCATCTATCATACGTGTTTTCCTTTATATTTTGTAAATGTTTTTCATATATAGGATTTATCATACCACGTTTTTTTCTGGAGTACAATGTGTGGTCTCTGCTCAATGTGCTAACATTTCTTCAATAAATATTCCGTAACCTTTTGTAGGGTCATTTACCAGAACGTGTGTAACCGCACCAATGAGTTTCCCATTTTGCAGAATCGGACATCCGCTCATCCCCTGCACAATGCCTCCGGTTGCAGCAAGCAGCTCAGGGTCATCGACCTGTATCATAATCCCTTTGTTGACTTCCTTGGCATAATAGTCCAGACCGATAATCCGGATGCTGTATTCTTTCACGGTTCCACCGACTGCACACCGGATAGCAGCAGGTCCTAATTCAATTTCATTTTTGGAGGCGGTAAGGCATGGTCTGGAATCAGACAATACCTGGTCTACCCGGTTGATTTTTCCGAAAATGCCTTCTTCGGTATTCTGCGATATTGTCCCCAGAATATTATAATTGTTATAAGTAATAATTCCTTCAAATCCACCCGGGTCACCGCTTTGCCCTTTCTTGATATGCTGAATGCTTGTCTCATATAAGGTTCCTTCTGTAATTTCAAGCAGTTCATTGGTATCCACGTCGTGAATTCCATGTCCAAGTGCACCGTAGGAATGGTCTTCAGTAATGTAGGTCACGGTACCAATCCCTTGTGCATTATCCCGTACCCAGATTCCAAGCTTATATTCTCCCTGTTCGTTCTTACCGGGATTTACTTTGATGTCAATGTATTCTTCATCTCTCCTTAAATGTAATACCACGCTGGCTTCCTGCAGATTTTTAACTGCATCAATCAATTCTTTTTTATCAGAAATATCTTCTTCATCGATTCCAACGATATAATCCCCACTTTTTACCAGATTTTTAGAGGGATTGGTAATTGTTCCGTCTTTTGCCTTGATTTCTTCTGTTCCCAGTACAAGCACACCCTCTGTTTCCAGATAAATTCCTATGGGTGTTCCTCCTGGAATCACATACTGTCCGGTACTGCCATCCCCATTTACCGTAATCTGAAGCCGGTTTTGCTGTAATTTAAGGAAAAAATAACCGCCTCCTAAAGATAAGGATAATACTAAAAACATCAGTAACATTCTTCTATATAACCTGACCGACATTGTCTTCCTCTCCATTCTATGATGTAATGAAGCAAACAAGTCTTGTTATATAAAAATAGACAGGAATTGCTTCCTGTCTAGTATATGGATATTATGATTTTTTTAAACCTGATGCCAGTTTTTTCATTTCTTTTGCGTTTTCGATAACGGTATCTGTAATCTCTGCACCTCCCAGAATACGGGCAAGTTCGAGAATACTTTGTTCGTCGGTTAACCGGGAAATGGTTGTGGTAGTCATCTTCTCCTGCACTTCTTTTTTAATTTCGAAATGAAAATCTGCCATAGCAGCAATCTGTGCCAAATGGGTGATACAGATTACCTGACGGCTCTTTCCAATCAGTCCCATTTTTTCTGAAACCTTCTGTGCAGTCCGTCCGCTGATTCCTACATCAATTTCATCGAAAATCATGGTTTCAATTTCGTCTTTATCTGCCATGACGGTTTTAATTGCCAACATAATACGGGACAATTCTCCACCGGAAGCCACATCAGCAAGCGGGCGCATGGGCTGTCCCGGATTCATAGAAATCAAAAATTCTACATCATCTGTTCCTTCCGAAGTAAAAGAAGATGTCTGCTCAAAATGAATTTCAAACTGTACATCCAGAAAATTCAAATCCTGTAAATGTCCACAAATCTGTTTCTGAAGTTTCCGAGCTGCCTGTTTCCGAATTTCACTTAATTTGTTCGATACCTGTCGGAGTTCTTTTTCCGTATCAGAAAGTTCTTTCTTTAATGTTTCCAGATAATGGTCATAGTCCTGCAGAATACGAAGCCGTTCTTCCTTTTCAGCACAATAGTTTAAAATATCCCCGATATTGTTTCCATATTTTGCCTTTAAATGATTGATTTCATTTAAACGGTTTTCGGTTTCGTAAAATGCTTCTGCTGAAAAAGAAACTTCGTCCATATAGTCCCGCAGATCCCGGTTAAAATCATTTAACAGATTCTCTATTTCCAGAATCTCTTCGTAAAGCTCTCCTGCATGCTTGTCCTGATTTGCTGCTCCTGACATAGCCCGCACTGCACGGCTGAGCGTCTCGGAAACGGCAGAATCGCCATTTTCTGAAGTATAGGCATATGCTTCTTCCAGATTTTCATAAATTCGTTTTCCGGTAAGCATCTGACGATAGGTTTCTTCTAAAGTTTCTGCTTCTGCTGCAGATAAATTTGCATTCTGAATTTCTTCGATTTCAAACTGAAGAAAGGAGATTTCTTTCAGCCGCTCGGCTTCATTGCTTTCTGTTTCGGATAAAGCTTTCTTTACCTTCTGATATTTTGCGTACTGCTCTTTTACTGTTTGTCTGACAGCCTCAGCTTCTTTTGAAAAATGGTCTAATATGGTCAGATGATTCTTTTTATAAAGCAGGGTCTGATGCTCGTGCTGACCGTGGATATCAATAAGTGCGGAAGATATCTCTTTCAACTTTGCAAGTGTCACGGTCTCACCGTTTACACGGCAGACACTTCGTCCATCCATCAGTCTGCGGCTGATAACAAGCTGTCCGTCTTCCGGAAATACCTCCATACTTTCCAGTTTCTTAAGTGTCTCCTCCTGCCGGATTACAAAGGTCAGTTCTACCAGTCCATATTGTGCACCTGTACGAATCATGTCAGCTGTATATCTGCCTCCAAGTGCCAGATTCACACTTCCAAGCACAATGGATTTACCTGCACCGGTTTCTCCGGTGAGAATGTTAAGACCATCTGTAAAATCTACTTCTGCCTCGTCAATTAAAGCAAGATTCTTCACATGTAAATTCTGTAACATGTATCCTCCTTTATTTCTTCAGTAATTTTCTGATTTTCTCCATGAGAATAATGGTATCATCTACGCTACGTACGGCACACATAATGGTGTCGTCTCCTGCGATACAGCCCACAATTTCATTCCATTTCATAGCATCTAACGCAGCCGCAACTGCCATAGCCATTCCGGAAACTGTTTTGATCACAAGAATATTCTGAGCCATATCCATGGAAAGAAAACCATCATTTAAGATACGGATATACTTTTCCCCTAAATCATTCTGTCCGGTCTGCAGAACAGCGTATTTCTGTTTTCCGTTATCTGCCGGAACTTTGGTAAGCTTAAGGTCCCGGATATCCCGGGATACCGTGGCCTGGGTTACACGAAAACCATTCTGATTCAGATAATCTGCCAGTTCTTCCTGAGTTTCAATCTGATATTTATTGATTAACTCAACAATTTTTGCATGTCGATTTACTTTCATGTTAATGTCCTTTCATTTTCTCACGCAAAGTCTCTAGAAAGCTGATTTTGCTGAGTTTAATAATCTGGGCAGTTTCCCATGCTTTTTTTATGACAACTTTATCACCTGTCTGCAATGGAATAAAGTCATCACCGTCAAATGTAATTGCCGCCTGGTCAATCTGCCCGTCTTTTCTGGAACTGATCTGAATGGTAATCTCATCTTCATCTGAAAATACAATACTTCTTGAATTTAACAGCGCATGAGAACAAATCGGTGTGATCACCATCAATGAGGCTGTTGGTTCTACAATCGGACCTCCCGCAGACAAGTTGTATGCAGTAGAGCCAGTTGGGGTTGAGACGATGAGTCCGTCGGCCTGATAAGAGTTCAAAAGCTGTCCATTTACATACAGATCAAAATGAACAATCTTCATGAGTCCGTCACGGTTAAGCACAATATCATTCAAGGCCACATCCGATATTTTATCTGTGCCTTGACTGAACACCGAACCGTACAACATCATTCTGCGCTCAATGCTGTACTCTCCCCGCATCAACTGTGCAATCGCTTCCTCCACGTTCTGCACTTCTACTTCTGTAAGATAACCTAGGGTTCCCATATTAATACCAAGCATTGGAACATCATGTCCAAAGAGCAGACGAGATGCCTGAATAAAAGTACCATCTCCGCCGATTACCAGCGCACAATCAATATCCTCGGGAATAGTCTCAACGATAATTTCTTCTTTCTCGTTTTTCTCGCAGAGAATACATGTCTTTCCATAGGATTCAATGCAGGCCTTGATTTGTCTGGTAATCCGGTTATCGCCATCCTTGGTATAATTGGTTATAATATAAAACTTTTCCATCTTAGTCTGCCTGTTCCTTCTTTGCTAATGTCTGGAAGGCTTCTTCCACTACATCGCGGATGACGATTCCTTCGTCCATATGTGCTTCTTCGACTGGACACTTGTGTAAATGCACCAGATATTCAATATTTCCCTCTGGTCCTTTGATTGGAGAAAATTCCAGTGCTTTTACTTCAAAGCCGATACTGATTGCATATTCTGTCACTTTTTCAATGACTTCTATATGTGTGCTTTTTTCACGGACAACTCCCTTTTTTCCGACCTTTTCACGACCAGCCTCAAACTGGGGTTTGATCAGTGCTACAATTTCTCCATCTTCCTTCAGATAATTCCGGATTGGAAGCAGCACCTTTGTAAGGGAAATGAAAGAAACATCGATGGAAGAAAAATCAATTGGTTCTCCTAAATCTTCTGGTGTAACATAACGGATATTTGTTTTTTCCATGCAGACTACACGTTCATCCTGACGCAGCTTCCAGTCGAGCTGTCCACGTCCTACATCAATTGCAAACACCTTCACTGCTCCATTCTGCAGCATACAATCTGTGAAACCACCTGTAGAAGAACCTACGTCTGTACAGGTTTTTCCTTCCATGGAAACATCAAAGTTCTTCATGGCTTTCTCTAATTTAAGGCCTCCACGGCTCACGTATTTCAGAGTATGCCCTTTGATTTCAATAGAAACATCCTCTGGGAATGTGGTTCCGGCTTTATCTTCACGCTGTCCGTCTACAAATACATTTCCTGACATGATAATGGCTTTAGCTTTTTCACGGGAAGCTGCCAGATTTCTTTTTACTAATAATACATCTAAACGCTCTTTCATAGTTAACTGTCCTTTTTCGGTTCTTCCTGGGTAAATGCAGACACAATCCGTTCGGTGATCGTATCCACGTCCATTTTTACTTCCTTTCGCAGAACATTTACATTGCCGTGCTCTACATATTCATCTGGGAGTGCAATCGTAAGTGTCTGAAGTGACAGATGGTGGTCTGAGACAAATTCCTGTACCTTATCACCATATCCTCCAGTACGTACATTTTCTTCGATTGTAACAACGAATGTATGATTCTTAGCCAGTTCTGTCAATAATTCTTCGTCAATTGGTTTTATAAATCTTGCATTGATAAGTGAACAGTGGTAACCCATTGCAAGGAGATTTTCCCGTACCGCTGCACCGCTTTCAAACATATTTCCTACACATAACAGCGCAATACTGTCTTCTTCGTAAATCATTTCGCTCTTTCCAAATACAATCGGCTCACGGGATTCACGAAATCCTTCATAGGCAGTTCCCCTCGCATAACGAAGCGCCACTGGTGTTCCAAGCTTCACTGCAAAACGGAGCATATCTGCCAGTTCCCATTTATTCTTCGGAGCCATGACTGTCATATTTGGAATCATAGACAGATAGGATAAATCAAATACGCCCTGATGGGTTTCTCCATCACTGCCAACCAGCCCTGCCCGGTCAATGGCAAATACAACCGGAAGATTCTGGAGACAGACATCATGTATCATCTGGTCGAATCCCCTCTGTAAAAAAGAGGAATAAACCGCAAATACTGGGTGCAGCCCGCCTGCTGCAAGTCCAGCTGCAAAAGTGACTGCATGTTCTTCTGCAATTCCCACATCAAAAAAGCGGTTAGGAAAACGCTCGTGGAATGCGGATAATCCTGTTCCGTCTTCCATGGCAGCCGTAATGGCAACCAGTTTATCATCCTTCTGTCCTAAATCCAGCATTACCTTAGAAAAAACATTGGTATAAGAGTCTTTTCCGTCTTTTCCTACTGCTTCTCCGGTTTCTATAATATAAGGTCCTGTTCCATGAAACTTAGATGGGTCATCTTCAGCCGGAACATATCCTTTTCCTTTCGTGGTAAGTACATGGAGTAAAACAGGTCCATTGACACGCTTAGCGTCCTTGAATGCACGATTTAAAGCACGGATATCATGCCCGTCCACCGGACCTAAATATTTGATTCCCATATCTTCAAAGAACATACCGGGTACAAATAATTGCTTGATACTGCTCTTGGTCTTTTTGATTCGTTCAACCATGGCATCTCCTTTAACCGGAATACTGCTGATTGCAATCTCAACTGCATTTTTTAAATCACTGTAGGCCGGTGCCGTCCGGAGGGTGTCCAGATATTTTGACATACCACCTACATTTTTGGAAATAGACATCTTGTTATCGTTCAATACAATGACAAAATTAGATTTCAAATTTGCTGCATTGTTTAATGCTTCATAGGCCATGCCGCCTGTGAGGGAGCCATCTCCAATGACAGATACCACCTGATAATCCTCTTTTTGGATATCACGGGCACATACATACCCAAGTCCTGCAGAAATCGAGGTGGAACTGTGACCTGTATCAAAGGCATCACATGCACTTTCTTTTCGTTTTGGAAATCCACTCATGCCGCCATATTTCCGCAACTCGTCAAAACCGTTTCTTCTACCGGTGAGAAGCTTATGGGTATAGGACTGGTGTCCTACATCCCAGATGATTTTATCCTTCGGAAGATTGTAATTCAGGTGCATTGCTATTGTAAGTTCAACCACTCCAAGATTGGAAGCCAGATGGCCACCAGTTTTGCTGACTTTTTCAACCAGAAAGCTGCGGATTTCTTCTGCAAGGACTTCCAGTTCGTCGATATTCAGCTTTTGTACATCATTTGGCTCGTTTATACGTTCCAGATACATCTTGTCACCTCGTTACTTTTTCCTATGTATTAATTCGCGAATCAATAATTCCAGGAAAGAATTTTTCTCTTCTATTTCATCTAACAGACGAATGGCTTCTTCGGAGATTCTGGCAACATCTTCCTCGGACTGTTCCAGACCACGCAGAGTTACATAAGTCGTCTTTTCGTTCTTTTCATCACTTTTGACTGGTTTGCCAAGTTCTTCTGTGGTGCTTGTAACATCCAGGATATCATCCTGAATCTGGAAAGCAAGTCCCACATCGGCTGCAATCTGTTCGATTTTACTGACATCTGATTCAGAAGCACCGGCAAGTACAGTGCCGATCATCATGGATGCCTTAATCAAGGCACCGGTTTTCAGTTCATAGATGAAATCCAGTTCTTCTCTGGAAAGAGGTTTTCCAGTGGCAAGTACATCTACAACCTGTCCGCCAATCATACCATAAATACCGGCTTTTTCTGCAAGAATGCCAAGTGCTTTTCCGATGGTCAGGCTCTGCTCAGGAGCTATCTCAAACGCTTTTACTGCTGTCTCAAAGGCGTAGTTTAATAATGCATCTCCTGCTAAGATTCCCATCGCCTCTCCATAAACCACATGGGTTGTCTTTTTTCCACGACGATACTCGTCATTATCCATGGCAGGTAGATC
The DNA here is from genome assembly GCA_900554415.1 of uncultured Lachnospiraceae bacterium. GTDB lineage: Bacteria > Bacillota > Clostridia > Lachnospirales > Lachnospiraceae > Allocoprococcus. The sequence goes on from USGU01000012.1 coordinate 14,014, forward strand.
ATCATGTACAAGCGAATAGGTATGAATCATTTCCATAGCTGCCATGAAAGGCTCAATCACCTGACTGTTTCCACCGAACAGTTGATAGGTCTCCTTCATCAGCATAGGGCGAAGCCGTTTGCCGCCGGCAGTAATACTGTAATTCATAGCTTCCATAATCTGATGCTGATGTCCTTCTTCCTGTGGAAGATATTTCATAAGAATCTGTTCGATTTCTTTTGTTCTTTGTTCTAATTCTATTTTAAAATTCATGTAATTCACCATTCTTTTCCAAAATCATGACCTGTTTCTCTACAAAATCTATTTTCGAATTACACTGTTTCAGTAACTCCATACCCTGCTGATATAAGTGGAACGATTCATCCAGGGCAGGTTTTCCCGCTTCCATTTTGTCTACAATGGAATCCAGTTTCTGAAATAACTCTTCCAAAGAGCATTCTTCCTGAACCTCTTCTTTCGGGTTTTTATTATTTTCATTAGATTCTTTCTTTTCTATTTCGTCCATAAGGATCCTCCTTTTGGATTTCTTCAACTTCTGCGACCAGATGCCCATCCGGCACAAAAATTTTAATCCGGTCATGAAGCTTTACATCTTCTACGCTTTGAATGGTCTGCTTCTCTAGTGTTTCCACAAATGCATAACCCTGATTCAGCTTGTCTAGTGGAGAAATCCGCTTCATCTGTTCGATCCGTATTGCAAGTTCCTGTCGTTTAACCTGAAGTACCTGATGCATGAAAGCCTGAAGCTTTTCTTCTAAATTCATGGTACGCTGCCGGTAATCTGCAATCGTCCGTTCCGGACTTAAATATTGAAATGTGTTTCGATATTTCTCGTAACGCATACGCTCCAGATTCAGGCACTGACGCATGAGACGCTGCAGACGGATTCCATATTCCGCAATCTGTACCTGTAAGCTTTGAAATTCGGGTACTGCTAGTTCGGCTGCTGCAGATGGTGTGGGTGCACGCATATCAGCAACATAATCAATAATTGTGGTATCCGTTTCGTGTCCAACAGCAGAAATAATCGGAACTTGACATTCAAACACGGCTCTTGCCACAATTTCTTCATTAAATGCCCATAAGTCTTCTATAGAACCGCCGCCACGACCCACGATCATTACATCTACCTTTTGTTTTTCCAGTGCATGAATCCCTTCCACAATGCTTTGTGCTGCTCCTTCGCCCTGCACCAATGCAGGATACAGAATTAACTGCACATAAGGATTCCGTCTGGATGTAATATTGATAATATCCCGGATTGCTGCTCCGGTAGGAGCGGTCACCACTCCGATTGTTTTGGGATATGATGGGATAGGCTGTTTATATTCCTGAGCAAACATACCCATTTCTTCCAGTTCATTTTTTAGCGCCTGAAACTTTTCATAGAGAAGTCCAGCTCCATCCAATACAATTTCTTTTGCATATAACTGGTATTTCCCGTCTCTTTCATATACAGTGACACTACCAAGCACAATAATCTGCTGTCCTTCCTGCATACGAAAAGAAAGCCCGCCACGCTGCCCGGCAAACATAACGCAGGCAATCGTACCGGACTCGTCTTTCAAGGAAAAATATATATGTCCGGAAGTGTGATATTTTAAATTCGACACTTCCCCTTTTACATAAATTCGATTCAGCATAAAGTCCTGCGCAAACATATTTTTTACATATGCATTGACTTGCTTTACCGTATATACATTACGCATAGTTTCTCCTGACTACTGACAAAATATTATGCAATCTTTCCCAGTACTCCATTGATAAAGGCAGGACCTTCCTCGCCGGAAAAGCGTTTTGCCAGTTCCACTGCCTCATTGATGGCAACCTTCACTGGCACATCCTCATCCCACTTCATCTCATATACTGCAAGGCGCAGAATAGACAAATCAACTTTATTCATACGGCTTGTCTTCCAACCGGTTGTATTTTCATTGATAATCTGGTCAATCTCGTCTACTTTTTCAGCAATTCCTTTTGCTTTTGCAAGCATATAATCATGGTCTTTTTCCTTTACATCTACTAATTGATCCAGATAGAGTTCAAGCTGTTCCTCTAACTGCGCTTCCTCACTGAATTCCAATCCGAAAATCATTTTAAAAATATGTTCTCTAAGTTCGCTTCTTCCCATGTCCTGTCTCCTGCTGTCTATTCTTCTACCGGCATCTCTACGCCTGCAACACGGATATTTACATCCGCAACGGTAAGACCAGTCATGTTTTCAATGGCACCTTTTACTTTTTCCTGAACAGCCATCGTTGTTTCTTTGATATTGCTTCCAAACTTCAAATTAAGTGCAAGTGTAACAGTCACAATTCCTTCCAGTACATCTACCTTCACACCTTTGGAAAGTGTCTTCATTCCAAGCTTGCTGATTAATTCTCTGGTGGCATTGCCTGCCATAGAAGATACGCCGTCTACTTCCATTGCTGCGATTCCTGCAATAATGGCTACGACTTCATCCGCAATCTGAACTTCACCTAAATTTCCATTGTATTCGATTTTATATGTGTTTCTTTCTTCTCTGCTCATCTTAATCCTCCTCACACTGCCGGCATAAAGCCGGAGTATAATTCTTAGCATTTACTTTTGGCTATCATATCTTATAGTGTATCACAATTTTCTCTGCTTTGGAAGCAAATTGTGCATACATCTTTTAAGAGCGTCCAAATTCAGACAGCTTCAACCATTCGTTTCGTTCCTGTACCATACGGATGCTCCAGCTGTTTACGAATAACAAAAGTGGTCTGTCCTTTAAATCCTTGATTTTCTTCATATCGGAAGTGCCGATAATCTTGGCCATCTCCGGTTCCTCATTTTCAATCCAACGGATATGTTCATATGGAAGAGAATCCATCCGGATTTCTACGTTGTATTCATTTTCCAGACGATATTTCAGCACATCAAACTGGAGCACACCAACTACACCCACAATAATTTCTTCCATACCTGTATTAAATTCCTGAAAAATCTGGATTGCACCTTCCTGGGCAATCTGATTAATGCCCTTGATAAACTGTTTCCGCTTCATGGTATCTACCTGCCGTACTCTTGCAAAATGCTCCGGTGCAAAGGTAGGGATGCCCTCGTAAGAAAACTTTTCTGGTGAATTCGTTAATGTATCACCGATAGAGAAAATACCCGGGTCAAAGATACCGATAATATCTCCACCATAAGCCTTGTCGATCATCTTTCGCTCACTTGCCATCATCTGCTGTGGCTGCGACAGACGAACCTTTTTATTTCCCTGGATATGAAATGCTTCCATACCAGCCTGAAACTCACCGGAACAGATTCGCATAAAGGCAATTCTGTCCCTGTGAGCCTTATTCATGTTTGCCTGGATTTTGAAAACGAAGGCAGAAAAATCTTCTTCCTTCATCGGGTCAATCTCACCCTTATCTGACATTCTCGGAAGCGGGGAGGTTGTCATCTTAAGGAAATGCTGAAGGAAGGTCTCTACTCCGAAGTTGGTAAGCGCAGACCCGAAAAATACCGGTGACAATTCTCCTTTATTCACGAGTTCCTGGTCAAATTCTGCGCTGGCACCATCCAGTAATTCAATTTCTTCTTCCAACTGTGCATACTGCTCCGGGGTTACAATTTCTTTTGCCTCGTCACTGTGGATGGAAACCTTCTGTACGGCTCCCATGGCAGTTCCCTTCTTGGTGTCTGAGAAGATTTCCAGTTCTTCTGTATTCCGGTCAAATACACCACGGAATTCTTTACCGGAACCAATCGGCCAGTTTACCGGACAGGTTGCAATTCCCAGTTCTTTTTCAATATCATCCAACAGTTCAAACGTATCCATTGCTTCACGGTCCATCTTATTGATAAAGGTGAAAATCGGAATATGACGCATGACGCATACTTTAAACAGTTTTCTCGTCTGTGCCTCGACACCTTTGGAACCATCAATTACCATTACAGCTGAGTCGGCAGCCATCAGTGTACGATAAGTATCTTCCGAGAAATCCTGATGTCCCGGTGTATCCAGAATATTGATACAATATCCACCGTATTCAAACTGAAGAACAGAGGAAGTAACCGAAATACCACGTTCCTTTTCAATTTCCATCCAGTCAGAGACTGCATGCTTTGCGGTTGCCTTTCCCTTTACAGAACCAGCCTGGTTGATAGCACCTCCGTACAACAGAAACTTCTCTGTCAGTGTAGTTTTACCTGCATCAGGATGGGATATAATTGCAAATGTTCTTCTCTTTTTTATTTCATTCGTAAAATTCGACATAACTTACTCCTACTTTTATTTATTATCTCCTAAATTTATTATCTCTTAGCATCCCCTAAGTTTACCATAGATTCCGGTCAGTCTGCAATCATTTTTCGCTATTTTCCTGAGTTTCCTGACTTTGACTATGTATTGGAGTAATGACAATATTAGATGCAGCAATGTCGGCTTTCCGTACCACAATATCTTCAATCTGTGCCCGCTTTGCTTCTGACAGTTCAGAACCGTTGACAATAATATCTGCTGAATCTTCTGTCAGACTGACAACTGCATCGGAAAATCCTTTGCTTGCCAGTAAATTTTCAATGACCACTTCTTTTTCTGCAATGTCGGTCATTTCTACCATTTTCTGTACGGCTTCTGCTTTCTGGCTCTCTCCTAAATTTGCATCATCAATGATAGCCTGAAGGGTTTCTTTGTTTTTGGCACGGATCTGTTCCCGGTTAATTTTTGCCTGCGCCACAATACTGCTGGCATTTCCGCTGGTGAGAACAGCTTCCCCCGGAACTTCCCCTTCGTCAAGCTGTGCGATTTCTCCGTTTGCATCCGTTAAATCCTCTTCTGAAATATCAAGCAGTTCCACATTGTCAAGGTCTCCTCCTGCTGAAGTCTCTTTGTCAGCCTCTTTGGTAAATGTTCCCGAATAGTTCAAGTATCCGGCGGCTGCAATCATCACCGCAAGAGCTGTAATAATAATCTGATTCTTTTTTAAGAGCTTTTTCACTGTCTCTCCTCCGTTTTTTTATTCTAATTATGTTTCATTACTCTAATCTTATGCGTGTCTACATCAAATAATGCCTGCACAACTTCCGTGATATTCTCCACGATTACTGCATTATCTCCACCATCGGCCACTACGAGAACCCCCTGGACTTTCGGACTGTTCTCCTGTTTCACATAAGGTGTGGAGCCGTCACTCGTATCGGAATATACTGCCGCCTCTGAGGTATCTGTGGTTTCTGTAATAGTGGTGTCATTATCTTTGGAAATTGAGCTTCGGTTCTGCAGTTCCTTTTCTACCACTTTTTCGGTAGAGGATGCAAGGGTTATCATGACAGATACATTTCCAACCCCATCCATCTGTCCTAAAATCTGCTCCAGTCTCCGTTCCAGTTCATCGGTATTATTTGCGTCATTCCAAAGGGTCTGTGTATTATCCGTATTTTCTACGGTATTCTTTTTTTCTTTGGAAGCTGTTCCCGATGGCATGGCAATTACAACCAGCAGTAATCCAATAATGAACAGAATAATCCACTGCTCTTTTTTCCCTTTTTTCTCATTCCACCACGTCATCCATTTCGATAGAATCTTCATATTCTGCCTCACTCCAAAAATCTTGTTCCTGCTCTTTGATAAACCTTTCTTTTGCTTCTATCTCCTTCTTTATCTGCCGGTATTCGGCATTGTTATATAGCTGTCTGAAATTTTCTTCCATGCCAAGGAGCCGGAAAATGGGAGATGCCAGTATAAGTACCAGAATCAGGCTACTGAAAAAACGGATATATTTTTGATAGCTATTTTCCGGCAATACCTGAAGCAGTGCAGTGATGAGAATCATATAGCATACAAAATTCCATAGCCAGTCATAAATATATGTAAACATAGCTTTCCTCCCTTGTCTGTTTATCTTTCCTTTTAACTTGCCACCTTTACGGCAATTGCAATGGTAATCAGAAAAAGCAGTGCTGTGGCAATTTCTATTTTCAGCAGCAGATGATATCCTTCGCCCATGCTGCTGATTGCTTCGGTAAACCTTTTTTCGGAAAGAGGCTGAATAAATGCCGCAACTCCTTTGTACAACAGTGTAACGACAGCCATATTCAGCACTGGAACAAGACAGATTGTCAGGACGATAATCGCTCCAGCGGCCCCAATCCCGTTTTTTACTAGTACGGCAGCACCCATGAGCATTTCTCCAGTACTTCCTGCAATATCACCAATTCCGGGAATCATTTCAATTCCTTTTGTGACGGCATTCCGTTTTACAGTATCAATAGCGGGTGACAATAATCCCTGTACCAGACTAATTCCTGTAATTCCTGCAAAAAGTGCTTTTAAACACCACTCTACCGCCATCTTAATAAATTCTGCGAATTTGGACAGTACCTCGTCTTCCGATAAAAAATTCAGGATCTGCATGGTAAGATATACGTGTACAAATGGAAGCAGTAATCTGGAAATGATCAGTTCTACCAGATAAATCAGTAGAATCACCAGATTATAAAATGCAATGGAAGAAACACTTCCCACGGAAATTGCCATGCTGATAAAGTAGAGTGGTGAAAATATCTGCATAAAGGTCAGCAGATGACTGATGCTTGTCTCCATTCCGTCTAAGGTAAGCCGGAATGCCCGCAGACAGACCGTGATCATCAGCAGATACACCACATAAAACCCAATAGAAGCTGCCTGTCTGCTATGAAATGCATTTGCAAAATTTGCAAACAGTGCAGATACGAAAGACATCATCACCAGAAAGATTAAGGCTGTCTGATTCTGATGGATTGCATCAAATATTTTCTCTGTCAAAAAAGACAGAATCTCATTTACAGGAACTGTGCTGTCCTCATTTATCAGCATTTCTACGATTTGCCGAAAAGATAAATTGCTTTTTGGAAACAATTCGTCAAGCAGGCGGTCAAGTTCTGCTGTATCCGATTTTCCAAGAAAAGAATCCGTCCATTTTTCTTCTGCCTGTTCAGCAGTGGAAGAATCTGCTGCATTTACAGGCTGCATAGAAAAAATCCAAAAAACAAAAAACAGTAACAGAACACGAAGTATTTTCTTCATTGCGTATCCTCCTACTGTAAAAAATCTTTGATGGTCAGAAGCAGTGCTTCCAGAACCGGCATACTAAATGTCAGGATTGTTAATTTGGCAAAAATCTCTATCTGGCTTGCAATGGTCTGATAACCCGCATCCTTGCAGATTCCGGTGGCAAATTCAGCCACATAGGTAATCCCTATCATTTTCAGCAGAATTGCTACATAATCCGTATTGATATTGACCAGGCTGCTGATGGCAGATACCGTATCCTGGATCAGTTCCAGTTTGTCTTTCATCCCGTAAAACAATACTAGACTGACTGCGATGACTGTATAAATTGCATATTCATTTTTCCCGTTTTTGAACTGAAGTGCCAGTAAAGTGCCCACTACACCGACACCCGCCATTTGAATAATAGACATGAGTTTCTCCTTTTCTGCTTTGCCCTATAATGCAAACAAGCGTCTGATATCGTCAAATAACTCATATACATAAGGGAGAATCCAGAACAGTACAAGCAAAAGTCCTGCAAAACTGGTGAGAAAAGCCTGTTCCTCCCTGCCACTGTGTTTTAATACTTGACTTAAAACCGAAACCAGAATTCCCACTGCAGCGATTTTAAAAATTAAATTTACACTCATTTTTTCTTTCCTTTTTATCATTAATTATCCAACGATGCTGTATATGAACCTGTACTTTCACATCATTTCAAAACATTACTGGTCAAATGAATAGAACTGCAAGAAACAGTCCTGCAAGAATGCCAAGGCTTCGGCATAGCTTTTGCTTTTCTGCCAATGTCATCCGATAGGCATTTTCCAGTTCTTCTAACTGTGTTCCATACCAATTCAGTGCCTGTTCCTGCATTTTACTGTCGGAACTTCCCAGTTTTTTCCCTAGTCGCTTCAATTCATTTTGTTCTGCTTCCGGCAGGGAAATACTGGTAAATAACTGCTCCGCAGCTTCTTCCCATATTTTGCAGAATGGCATTTTTTTATCTCTGGTCATGGAAGCATAAAGAGTCCACAACCAGTTCCCGTAGGGCTTTTCTGAGCGGGCTGCAAGCATTTGACAGGCTTCTGCAAGCGGTGTTTTGCGACAGGCTATTTCTCCGGAAAGCAGAAAGATTATTTTGCGGAGTTCTTGTACTTGCTCCAACCGACGTCGATATTCCATACTTTTGTAATAGCCGTACCCAGTGCAGGAAGCTGTCAGTAAAATTAGTCCAATGATTTTCAAAAGCATAAAGCATTTCCCTTTTCATCAAAGATTCCACTTACTCCGCCTGCCTTGCCTTCTTTGCTTATGACTATAAACCGTTTAAAGGTATGGGACTCCAAAAGCCGTTTGATTCCCGGCTTCTGCCGAATTTCATCTAAGGAGTGTCCGTGTACTGTGGCCAGCATAGTGACTCCACTGTGCATGGCATAAGAAACTGCCTCCACATCCTGGTTGCTTCCAATTTCATCTACCGCGAGAATTTGCGGATTCATGGAACGGATCAACATCATCATCCCCTCTGCTTTTGGACAGTTATCCAGAATATCTGTCCGTTTTCCTATATGATTTTGCGGAACTCCGAGATAACAGCCTCCGATTTCAGAACGTTCATCTACCACTCCCACATTGGTTCCTTTTACATATTTATTTCCGTCCGATACCTGACGGATAATATCTCTTAATAAGGTTGTTTTTCCCCTGCCAGGCGGTGAGATAATCATGGTATGTACTACTTTGTTTTCTTCCAGAATTGCAGGAAATAACAGGTCTGCACATCCCTTGATTTCATGACATACCCGGATATTAATCGAAGAAATATACTGGAAATTTTTCACTTTTCCTTTTTCACTTACAATCTTTCCGGATACACCGACCCGGTGACCACCTTCAATCGTCAGAAACCCCTGACGGAGTTCATTTTCATATGCATAGAGTGAATAATTGGAAATGTACTCCATGGTTTCTCGCAGTTCTTCTTTTGTAACCACATGGGAAAATATCTGTTCCCTGCCATTTACCCGAATCATCAGCGGATTTTCTTCCCGCATACGGATTTCCTGGAGCTCATCAAAGTTCAGGATACTGTTCAGCAAAATACCTTTGATTTTCCCGGGTAATACACATAATACTTGTTCTCGTTTACTTAATCTCATTCTTGTCCACCTCTTTAGACAATATATATGTGAATGGGATATATTTTAGACCTTAGATATGACACGAAAATATCCTATGCATATATAAAATGCAACTATGCTTCGCGCACAATATAAAAAGGGACTCATTCAATTTGAATGAATCCCTTTATAAGGTTTAATTATCGGTCTATTCTACTACATCTTTCATGCTGAAGCTGATTCTTCCCATTTTATCTTTGCCAAGGCATACTACCTTAACATGGTCACCTAAGGTTAAAACATCTTCTACATGATTGATTCTTTCTTTGGAAATTTTGGAAATGTGTACCATTCCTTCTTTTCCAGGTGCAAATTCGATAAATGCACCAAATTCTTTAATGCTGACTACGTCACCTTCCAGTACCATGCCGGCCTCGAAGTCTGTAACAATCATGGCAATCATCTGACGGGCTTTTTCCATGTTTTCTGCATCTACACCGCAGATAGAAACGCTTCCGTCATCTGTGATATCAATCTTCACACCTGTCTTTTCGATGATAGCGTTAATGGTCTTTCCTCTCTGACCTACTACATCACCAATCTTAGATGGGTCAATGCTCATCTGGATAATCTTTGGTGCGTAAGCGCCGACTTCTGGTCTTGGCTCCGCAATTGTCTTATTCATTACTTCATCTAAGATGTAAACACGTGCTTTTCTTGTACGTGCAATTGCTTCTTCAATGATAGGTCTTGTAAGTCCATGAATCTTGATATCCATCTGAATTGCAGTAATACCCTTCTTTGTTCCGGCTACTTTAAAGTCCATGTCGCCAAAGAAGTCTTCCAGTCCCTGAATATCTGTAAGAACGATATAATCATCATCTGAATCACCCGTTACAAGTCCGCAGGAAATACCTGCTACCGGAGCTTTAATCGGCACACCAGCAGCCATCAGTGACATAGAAGATGCACAAACACTTGCCTGAGAGGTAGAACCGTTGGATTCAAATGTCTCAGATACTGTACGGATTGCATATGGGAATTCCTGTTCTGTTGGAAGTACTGGAACCAATGCTCTTTCAGCAAGTGCACCATGTCCGATTTCACGACGTCCTGGTCCTCTGGATGGCTTTGTTTCCCCTACCGAATAAGATGGGAAGTTATAATGGTGCATATATCTCTTAGAAGTTTCTGCTTCGTTAAGACCATCTACCTTCTGTGCTTCTGAAAGCGGAGCCAGAGTCGTTACGGTACAAATCTGTGTCTGTCCACGTGTAAACATAGCAGAACCATGTACTCTAGGAAGCAAATCTACTTCTGCTGCAAGTGGACGGATCTGTTCGATTTCACGTCCGTCTGGTCTCTTATGGTCTTTTAAAATCATCTTACGGACTGTCTTTTTCTGATACTGGTAAACAGCATCTGGAAGTTTTGCAAGCCATTCTTCATTGTCAGCAAAGGCTTCTTCAAATTTTGCTGTGATGGCTTTGATGTTTTCTTCTCTTGTCTGCTTGTTATCTGTAAATACTGCTTCTTCCATTTCAGCAGGTGTAACGATTTCCTGCATTGCTGCAAAGAGTTCTTCCGGTACCGCAAAGCTTTCGTATGCATGTTTCGGTTTTCCGCATTCTGCAACAATTGTATCAATAAATGCAATAATCTTCTGGTTTACTTCGTGTGCTGCAAAGATGGCTTCAATCATCTTATCTTCCGGCACTTCATTCGCACCAGCTTCAATCATGATAACCTTTTCTCTTGTAGAAGCTACGGTAAGTGCAAGTTCTGATTTTTCTTTCTGTGCTGCAGTTGGGTTAAATACAAATTCACCATCAACCAGTCCAACCTGTGTAGAAGCTGTCGGACCGTCAAACGGAATATCTGAAATTGCAGTTGCAATAGCAGAACCCAGCATAGCAGTCAGTTCCGGTGAGCAGTCCTGATCAACAGAGAGAACTAAGTTTTCCAGTGTTACATCATTTCTGTAATCCTTCGGGAACAAAGGACGCATCGGACGGTCAATTACACGGCAGGTAAGAACCGCATTTTCAGATGCCTTTCCTTCACGTTTGTTAAATCCTCCAGGGATTTTTCCTACGGCATATAATTTTTCATTGTATTCTACGCTCAATGGGAAGAAATCAATTCCTTCTCTCGGCTTGTCTGATGCAGTTGCTGTAGAAAGAACAACTGTATCACCATAATGCATCAGTGCTGCACCATTTGCCTGCTTTGCCACTCTGTTCACATCTACCTTCAGAGTTCTTCCGGCAAGTTCCATTTCAAATGTCTTGTACATAATTTTCTCCTTTTTTATTAAATTGACAGTGATTCCGAAACTACTGAAAAACATATATGATTCTTAAAAATCAGGATACACTTTTCAGTGGTCTCGGATAGATATACTGTCACAATCTAATCTATTATAGCATAGTGTATTTTTACACGCAAGCGAAACCTATTCCAGAAAATGCAATTTCTATTTACGAAAAAAAGCTCTCCGGCTGCACATGACAACCGGAAAGCTTTATATACATTTTCACGAAATACGCGAATTACTTTCTTAATCCTAATTTTTCGATTAATGCACGGTATCTTTCGATATCGTTTTTCTTTAAGTATGCAAGAAGTCCTCTTCTCTGTCCTACCATCTTAAGAAGTCCTCTTCTTGAGTGATGATCCTTTGGATTAGCTTTGAAATGATCTGTTAAATCATTGATTCTTGCTGTAAGGATTGCAATCTGAACTTCTGGAGAACCTGTATCTCCTGCTGTTCTTCCGTAAGTTTTGATGATTTCTTCTTTCATTTCTTTTGTTACCATTTTAGTTACCTCCTAAATTCTATTAATTGCCAAGTATTAAGCAAGGGTTGGAGATTCCATTTGCCGAACACTGGTTTTACATACTCATATAAAATAGCATATTTCTTAATCTTTTGTCAACAACAATTTTATGTGCATAATGAAATTATATTATGAAAAGATTCTATTTAAAATAGTTTCTTGCATAATCAATATCTGTATCAATCTGTGCTTTTAATTCTATGATAGATTCAAATTTCTTCTCAGGACGCTTATAATGCAGAAGCTGTGTTTTCACTTCTTTTCCATAGGCATTTTCGTCATAGTCAAAAAGAAATGTTTCAATGAGCATCCGGTGTTCCTCGGTGACGGTGGGCTTGAATCCCACATTGCCAAGGCCGTGATAGAGCTGTCCATCTACTATGGTATTCGTCATATAGACGCCCTTTGGCGGCAGCATTTTTTCATCTGATGGATGTACATTCAGTGTTGGAAAACCAAGGGTTCTGCCAAGCTGTTTTCCATGCTCCACTCTTCCGCTTATGGTATAAGGATATCCAAGCATCTGATTTACATTCTCCATATTTCCTTTTTCCAGTTCTTCCCGGATGTAAGTGCTGCTTATCTCCCGGTCGCCAAACATTTCTTTCGATACAACAGTAAGCTCGTAACCATATTTTTCTGCATAGGCAGCAAGCATGGCTGCATCTCCTTTTTTCTCATGTCCAAAGCGGAAATCCGTGCCTACTACAATATATTTTACGTGAAAGGTCTGTACCAGAATCTTTTCAATAAAATCTTCGGCTGTCATGGTAGAAATCTGTTCATCAAAAGGACACTCTACCAATACATCTACCATTTTCTCCAGACGCTCTCTGCGTTCTTCGTTTGTCGTAATGCCTTTGCGGGTTAATCCTTTTTTCTGAAAAAATGGGTTCATGTCAAATGCAAACACAATGGTTTTCACCTGAAATCTGTCTTTCTTCTCACAAATTTCCTGAATCAGTTTCTGATGTCCTCTGTGCAGACCATCAAATTTACCGAGAGTAACTGCACTCGGTCTGTCGCAATGATAAGATTGAATTTCCCTGATATAATCCATTTTCATCCTCTTTATTTCTACTGTTCTCTGCCGTCAAAAAACATGCGGACAATTTTAAAATCATCGGTTTCCTGACGATATTCGTAAATGGCAATAAAGCTGCCATCTTCTCCGTAAACGCGCACCCGTTCATCTCCTGTAAATTCAACATGCTCTGTCGAATCCGGTATGACTGCCTTTATATCTTTCTTTCGAAATCCATTTCCATTGCATACTGCACGGGCTGCTTCTGCGGTCAGCGTAACCGCTTTTAGATTTCCAAACATTTTGTCAATCGGAATTATGATTTCATCTAAAGTCTGTTCTTTGAAATGGGTCTCTACATCGGAAAGCTTTAGGCTGTCTTCTATAGTAAATCGTTCCACCTGAGTACGGAGTAAGGATTCCATGCAGCCACCGCAATTCAGCTTCACGCCAATATCATGGCAGAGTGTCCGGATATAAGTTCCCTTGGAGCATTTGACTTCCATGCGCACTCGCGGAAGATTGATTTCTTTTATCACACTCTGATAAATGGTGACTCTACGTGGTTTTCGCTCTACTTCTTTTCCTTCTCTTGCAAGCTCATACAGCTTCTTTCCATTTACCTTTAATGCAGAATACATCGGCGGAATCTGGTCATATTCCCCTACAAAAGATAAGATAGCCTCTCTCACCATTTCTTCTGTCAAAGCTTCGGTACTGTGTTCTTCCAGAATCTGACCGGAAATGTCCTGCGTGTCAGTTACCTGTCCAAGAAGCAGGACAGCCTCATAGGTTTTATCCTTATCGGTCAGCATATCACAAAGCTTTGTGGCTTTCCCGAGACATACCGGCAGAACACCTTCTGCATCCGGGTCCAGTGTGCCCGTGTGTCCAATCTTTTTCTGCTTTAAGATTCCGCGCAGTTTTGCGACCACGTCATGTGAAGTGAATCCTTTTTCTTTATAAATATTTATCACGCCATGAATCATAGCTTTCGGATTCCTTTCTATTTTCCAAGCTGCTCCAGAGCGGCAGCTTTTACTTTCTCTAAAATTTCTGCAAAGGTTCCTCTCATACCAAATCCGGCAGCCCGCGCATGACCGCCACCGCCAAATGTCTGGCAAAGTCTGCTTACATCTACCGCCTCAGTAGAACGAAGGCTGACTTTATAGAACCCTTTTTCCAGTTCATACATAAACACTGCCAAATCTGCACCTTTTGTCAGTTTGAGCTGATTCACAATGCCGTCTAACTGTTTTGGCTGAACCTGATACTCAGCCATCTGCTCCAGATTCACATAAGAAGCAACGCCTCTGCCTTTCAGAAACTGAATGGCATTTACCAGTGCATAGCCCATTATCTGATTCTGGGCAAAGGTTTTCTCATCAAAAGTCTCTGTTATGATTTTCGTGAAAGGAATCCCTTTTCCCATCAAATCGGCAGCCGCACACATGGTAGACGGATGGGTGCATGAGTGACGGAATACTCCCGTATCGTGGACAATGCCCACATAGAGACATTCTGCGATTTCTTCGGAAATCTGGTCTGAACCAAGCAGATGATATACCAGTTCACATGTGGAGCTTGCTTCTGGCTCTATATAGTTTTCCGTTGCAAATGCCTGATTGCTTACATGATGGTCAATACAGAAGGATGTCTTTGCACGTTCAAAAAGAGGAGCCGAAAATCCAAGCCGCTGTGCATCTCCGCAATCCAGCAGAATAAACAGGTCATATACCTTATCTACCGGGATTTCATGAAGAATGTCTTCCGAACCCTTCAAAAAATGAAATACATCTGGAATAGATTCCAGATAAACATGAATCTGTTTATCTGGAAAATGTTTTTTTAGATATAAGTAAACTCCAAGGCAGGAACCCACGCAATCCCCATCTGGTCTGACATGGCCGCCGATGGCAATCGTTTCTGCCGATTTCACCATTTCTGTCAACATACTATTCTTCCTCGTCATCTTTAATATCCTTAGTTACCTCTGATATTTTCTTTGACATCATAACGCCATATTCAATGGACTGATCCAATACAAATTTGATTTCCGGAGTATTACGCATATTTAAGGTATGTGCAAGTTCTCTGCGGATATATCCCTCTGCGTTTTGCAGGCCTTTTACCGTGTTCTGCTGTGCTTCTTCATCACCAAGTACACTGATATAGGCTTTGCAGGTCTTTAAGTCCGGGGCAACTTCCACGGATACAACGGAAGTCATTGGTGCTACGCGGGGGTCTTTAATTCCCCCACGGATAATATTGCTTAATTCACGCTGCACTTCTGTGTTGACGCGTGTATTTTTAATACTGTTTTTTCTCATACTGATACTGCTCTCCATTTCACCTGTGGATGTAAACAGGAACATCTTGAAAATCCAAATTATCTTGGAATTTCAACCATCTTGAAGGCTTCTACCATATCGCCTTCCTTTACATCATTAAATCGTTCGAATACACATCCACATTCATATCCTGTTTTTGCTTCTTTTACGTCATCTTTGAAACGTTTCAGGGAAGCAAGTTTTCCGTCATAAATAACGATTCCATCACGGGTGATACGAACATTACTGTCTCGCTCAATGACACCATCCAGTACGTAAGAACCTGCGATGGTTCCAACACCAGATGCCTTGAATGTCTGACGTACTTCTGCATGACCGAGAATCTTCTCTTCGTACACTGGTTCCAGCATACCCTTCATGGCAGCCTGCACATCTTCAATTGCATTGTAAATAACACGGTACAGACGCATATCAACACCTTCGCGTTCTGCAGTTTCTTTTGCAGTTGCATCCGGGCGGACATTGAATCCGATAATAATCGCATTGGATGCTGCTGCAAGTGTAACGTCAGATTCGTTGATTGCACCTACACCACCGTGGATAATCTTTACAACAACCTCGTCGTTGGAAAGTTTTACCAGACTCTGTTTGATTGCTTCTACTGAACCTTGAACATCTGCTTTTACGATAATACCAAGTTCTTTCAGATTGCCTTCCTGAATCTGGTTAAACAAATCATCCAGAGACATTTTGGACTTGGTTTCTTCCAGCATTTTCACACGACCCTGTCTGATAAAGGTATCTGCAAAGCTGCGGGCTTCTTTTTCATTTCCACATCCGACAAATACTTCACCTGCATTTGGTACATCATTTAATCCAAGGATTTCTACCGGAGTAGATGGACCTGCTTCTTTTACACGGCGTCCCTTATCATCCATCATGGCACGTACTTTACCATAAGCAGAACCTGCTGCGATCGGGTCTCCCACACGAAGGGTTCCCTTCTGTACAAGTACAGTAGCAACTGGTCCTTTTCCCTTATCCAGTTCTGCCTCAATGACAAGACCTCTTGCGCGACGGTTTGGATTTGCCTTCAGCTCATCCATTTCTGCAGTCAGAAGAATCATTTCCATCAGTTCGTCGATACCTTCCCCTGTCTTAGCTGAAACAGGTACAAATATCGTGCTTCCGCCCCAGTCTTCTGCAACCAGTTCGTATTCTGTAAGTTCCTGTTTTACACGGTCTACATTTGCAGCCGGTTTATCAATTTTATTGACCGCTACGATGATATCGATTCCTGCGGCTTTTGCATGGTTGATGGCTTCTACTGTCTGTGGCATAACACCATCATCAGCAGCTACCACAAGGATTGCGATATCCGTAGAGCTTGCACCACGCATACGCATTGCGGTGAAGGCTTCATGTCCAGGTGTATCAAGGAAAGTAATCTTCTCTCCATTAACTTCTACTACAGAAGCACCGATATGCTGTGTGATTCCACCTGCTTCTCCTGCAATTACGTGTGTATTACGGATGGCATCCAGAAGAGAAGTTTTACCATGGTCAACGTGACCCATTACGCAGACTACTGGTGGACGTTTCTTCATTTTCTTTTCGTCTTCTTCATCCTCACGGAGAAGTTCTTCAATTACGTCTACCACTTCTTCTTTTTCGCAGAGCACCTCAAATTCCATTGCGATTTCTTCTGCTGTATCGAAATCTACTTCCTGATTGACAGTTACGATTTTGCCCTGCATAAAGAGTTTCTTTACAATGACAGATGGCTGGATCTTCATCTTATCTGCCAGTTCCTGAATGGTCAGCTTCTCAGGAATGGTAATCTGCTTAATCTGTTCTTCCACAACTTCTTTCTTTGGCTGTGGTTTTTCTAATTTTGGCTGAGGCACATTATTCTTGCCCTTCTTGCCCTTTGGCATGCCGTCTTCATTGGCATTGCTCTTGTTATAATCTTTCTTTTTGTTGCTGTGAGCATCCTTTGTTTTTGAACGGCTTGGTTTCTGCTCTGAAATAGCCGGAGCAGGGATGGCCGGACTGGATTTCTTTCGGTCATCTCTGCGGTTATCTCTGGAATCTCTGTCCTTGTCGAACTCTCTGTCCTTATCAAAGTCACGATTCTTATTAAAGCCACGGTTCTGACTGAAATCACGGTCTTTATTAAAGTCTCTGCCGCCGTCATTTCTACGGTTCTGGAAGCCTTCTCTTCTTCCGTCATTTCTACCATCGTTTGGACGGTTCTGGCGCTGTTCACCATTATTTCTGCCGCCATCGTTTCTGCGGTTCTGGAAGTTTTCTCTTCTTCCATCATTTCTGTTATCTCTATTATCTCTGTTATCCCTGCTATCATTTCTTCCATCAAAAGAACGCTGACGCTGCTCCCCATTCTGAGGGCGGCTGCCCTGCATGCGGTTTCCCTGCACGCGGTTATTCTGACGGAATTCACCACTGTGTTCAGTATTACGTTCCCCATTGCCCTGTGGACGGCCATTTTGAGAACGGCCGTTCTGACGCTGCTCGCCATTTCCCTGAGAGCGGCTGCCCTGCATGCGGTTTCCCTGCTGGCGGTTGCCTTGTTTTCCACCATTTTGTGTGTTCTGTGGACGGAATACCTGAACAATATTTTTCTTCTTTTCTTCCTTTGCAGGTGCTTCTTTTGCTGTGGTTTCTTTTGATACGTTTTCTTTTACCGGTCTTTCTTTTGCCGGAGCAGCTTTTACTTCTTTTATCTGTTCTTCGGAAAGAGTACTCATATGACTTGCAACTTCAATGCCTTTTTCTTTTAAAAGACCAAGCATTTCTTTGTTCGTCTTATTCATTTCTTTCGCCAGTTCATATACTCTTAATTTTGACATTAATAACTACCTCCCTATGCAATTCGTGTTTTCTTCTGCGTCCAAATGTTTCCTGATTCCGTCTGCAAATCCTGTGTCTGTGACAGCAAGTGTTGCCCGGAACTCTTTTCCCATTGCATGCCCCAAGGTATCTTTATCTCCATAAAAATAAATTGGCACTTTATAAAAGTCACACATGTTTTGAAATTTCTTTTTCGTGTTATCTGATGCATCTGCTGCTACGATAACCAGCTGGGCAGTTCCATCCTTCACTGCATTCTCCGTCTGGAACTCTCCGCTCTTTGTCTTTCCGGCTTTGGTAGCCAGACCAACCATTGACAATGCTCTATTCAACATCAAGTTCATCCAGCTCCTTTTCCAGTTTTTCATATACTTCTTTCGGAATTGACTGTTTGAAAGAACGTTCTAAACCTTTGCTCTGAATCGCCTTCTGCAGACAATCTTTTGAAAAACAAAGATATGCGCCTCTGCCGTTCTTTCTTCCTGTCGCATCCAGTACAAATTCATTCTCTGCGGTTTTCAAAACACGAAGCAGCTCTTTTTTATTTTTCATCTGCTGGCATCCTACACACTTACGCATAGGAATTTTCTTTGTAATACTCAAACAATCACTCCTATTTATTCTTCATATAAGTCTAAATCTAAATCAGTATCTGCATAGTCTTCTGAGAAATCTTCTGCATAATTTTCCTGGTATTCTTCTGTCTCATTTCCCATATCCATGTAATTTGCAGGAAGTTCACCTGATTCGATTGCCTGCGTTTCACTCTTGATGTCAATCTTATATCCGGTCAGACGGGCTGCAAGTCTTGCATTCTGTCCTTCTTTACCGATTGCAAGGGATAACTGATAATCAGGAACAATTACGCTTGCTGTCTTTTCATCCGGGTCAGCCATGACAGAAATTACTTTTGCAGGACTGAGTGCATTTTCAATCAAAAGAGCAGGGTTTTCATTCCAGTTGATAATGTCAATCTTTTCTCCACGGAGTTCTTTTACGATTGCATTGACTCTCGCGCCATTCATACCAACGCATGCGCCTACCGGGTCAACATCCGGGTCATTGGACCATACTGCAATCTTTGTACGGGAACCGGCTTCTCTTGCAATGCTCTTAATCTCTACGATACCGTCTTTTACTTCTGTAACTTCAGCTTCAAACAAGCGTTTTACCAGTTCTGGATGTGTTCTGGAAACCAAAATCTTTGGTCCCTTTGTTGTATTCTTTACTTCTACAACGTATAATTTGATACGTTCTGTCGGCTCAAATACTTCACCCTTTACCTGTTCATTTTCTGTAAGCATTGCATCTGCTTTTCCAAGGTTGATACTGATATTCTTTCCAACGTAACGCTGTACCACACCTGTTACAATGTCTTTTTCTTTTTCGAAATACTGATCATATACTACCTTACGTTCTTCTTCACGAATTTTCTGGAGGATCAGGTTCTTTGCATTCTGTGTTGCAATTCGTCCAAAGGATTTGGATTCAACCGGAATCTGAACAGTATCACCGATTTCATTTGCAGGATTCATCATCTTTGCATTGGTAAGGCTGATTTCTTCTACCGGGTCTTCTACTGTCTCTACTACTTTCTTTTCCTGGATCAGTTTGTAGTCGCAGTTTTCACGGTCCATGATCACCTTAATATTATCTGCTTTTCCAAAATGATTCTTACATGCGTTAATTAATGAATTTTCAATTGCATCAAGCAAGGTTTCCTTGCTGATGTCTTTTTCTTCTTCCAGAATATTGAGCGCTTCTAATAATTCCGTATTCATTTTTCTGTTTCCTCCTGTCTTTTAAAAATCAAATGCTAAACGAACAAGTGCAATTTCACTTCTGTCGAACTGCTTCGTTTCTCCATCTTCATACTCAATGGTAATGGTATCTTTATCATACTCCTTCAGGATTCCGATAAATTCTTTTTGTCTGTCGATTGCCCGGTATGTCCGAATCTCAATTTCCTCTCCGATACTTCTTGCAAAATCTTTTTCTTTCTTTAATGGTCTGCCAAGCCCCGGTGAGCTTACTTCCAGAATGTAGGCATCTTCGATAAAATCCTGTGCATCCAGAATGTCAGAAAGTTCTCTGCTGACTGTCTCGCAGTCGTTGATCATAATACCACCCGGCTTATCAATGTAGGCACGGAGATACCAGCTGCTTCCTTCTTTTACATATTCTACATCCCAAAGTTCGAAACCATACTTCTCCATAATCGGAAGCAGAATGGCTTCTGTTTTCTGTTCGTATACTTCTTTTTTTGACAATACGCTTCCTCCATTTCACATATCGGGCTATGCAGTTCTTTGTTATTTTCAACACTTGCATTTAATCTATAAAAAAGAGTGAACTTTCGTTCACTCTTTGCCCAAAACTTTATGCTACCATATAATATTATAGCACTATTTTCAGTAAAATCAAGTCTTTTTATCATTATTTCGGCCTGTTTTCCATCTTATTTCCGCATTTTTGTTCCTATGCCATCCCGTTTTGCAAGCTTTAACCGGTTCAGCGTGATTTCTTTCTCATGGAACATCACCTTCTGCTCTGTTCCTTCTTCAAACAGGTGGACTTCTTCGATGAGATCATCCTTCTGAAGCTTCATTCCGCGCACACCGACTGCCCCTTTTTTCTTTTCTGGAACATCCTCTGCTGAAATACGCAGTAAATATTCGCGTTCTGTCATAAATACAATATTCTGGTTAGGAGTCAGGATACGGATTGCTGCAATCTTATCACCTTCCTGCAGTTTGGATGCCACAATCGTACGTTTTCCAGCCTGAAATTCAGAACCGTCTACTACTTTTATCATGCCCTGTTTTGTTACAAATAAGAATTTTCCAAAATAGAGCTGACGTTCATCACAAAGATAAATGATTTCTTCCTTGGTGCTGTCATAATTGGTTACGTTGTCAATCGGCTGCCCCTTGTCACGGAACTTACCGTATGGAATATCCTGCACTTTCGCCTGATGCATGTTTCCATCTGCCGTGAAAATACAGATTTTTCCGGTATTCATGCAGGACAGGGTGTATTTGTTTTCCTTATCTGCCGCTTCCCTGTTACGCTCGTAAACCGACATATCTACCGTTTTGGCATATCCAAAACGGTCCATGAGCAGCATGACTTCCTGTTCTTCTATCTTCTTTTCTTCAAAGACAGCTTCCTCTGCATTTTCTATCTGGGTACGGCGTTTGATACCGTATTCTTTCTTAAAGGCATCCAGTTCCGATGTAATGACATTTGCCATAGAATCATAGTTATCCAATATATCTTCGTAACGGAGAATATTGGCAACGGTCTGTTCATGTTCTTTCATTAAAGCTTCGATTTCCAGACCAATCAGCTTATATAAACGCATTTCCAGAATTGCAGTTGCCTGTCTCTCTGTAAAACGCAGCATAGCTGCCATTTTCTTGGAAATATTGGATTTAAAGGTAATGTTTTCCGTGCTCCCCTGAGTCAGACAAGCCCTGGCATCTTTTACTGAGCGGCTTCCACGCAGGATTTCGATGATTAAGTCGATGACATCACACGCCTTGATCAGACCTTCCTGCACTTCTCTCTTTTCCCGTTCTTTTTGAAGCAGGGTTTTGTATTTCCTTGTTGCAAGCTCAAACTGGAAATCTACGTGATATTCAATTATCTTCTTCAGATTCAGAATTTCCGGCCGTCCATCCGCTACTGCCAGCATATTGACACCAAAGGTATCTTCCAGCTTGGTTTTCTTGTAAAGCATGTTGATCAGATTGTCTACATCGGTATCTTTCTTTACTTCGATCACAATGCGGATTCCTTCTTTTGAGGACTGATTGGAAATATCTACGATATCACTGGTCTTTTTTGTCTCCACCAGACTGCATACATCATTTAGAAATTTTCCGATGCCGGCTCCGATCATGGTATATGGGATCTCCGAAATGATAATTTTCTTTCGTCCGCCTTTTTGTTCTTCTACTTCTACCTTGCCACGGATCTTGATTTTTCCGGTTCCGTTTTCATAAATATTAAGCAGTTCATCCTGATTAACCACAATACCGCCAGTCGGGAAATCCGGTCCTTTGATGTATTTCATTAACTGTTTGGTGGTAATGTCATTATTCTTCATGTAGGCTTTGACTGCATCTACCAGTTCGCCCAGGTTATGTGTAGGAATACTGGTTGCCATGCCGACAGCAATTCCCTCTGCCCCGTTCAGCAGCAGATTCGGCACTCTTACCGGGAGTACCTTCGGCTCTTTTTCTGTCTCATCGAAGTTGGGAACAAAGTCTACGATATCCTTGTCCATATCTGCCAGAAAGGCTTCCTGGGTAATCCTGGCAAGGCGGGCTTCCGTGTATCGCATAGCTGCCGCCCCATCCCCTTCAATGGAACCGAAGTTTCCATGTCCGTCTACAAGAACCATTCCCTTTTTGAAATCCTGCGCCATCACCACAAGGGCATCATAAATGGAACTGTCTCCATGAGGATGGTATTTACCCATGGTATCCCCTACAATACGGGCACATTTTCGGTACGGACGGTCATAGCGGATTCCAAGCTCATGCATATCATATAACGTTCTTCTCTGTACCGGCTTTAAGCCGTCTCTTACATCTGGAATAGCACGGGAGATAATAACACTCATGGCATAATCAATATAAGATTTTTTCATTAATTCCGAATACTCGGTCCGGATAATCTGTGATTCTTCCATCTTTGCTTCCTCCTATACATCCAGTTCCGCTTCTGTGGCGTTTTCATAAATAAATGCACGGCGCGGCGGTACTTCTGTTCCCATAAGCATTTCGGTTACGCTGGATGCCATACGGGCGTCTTCTATTTCAATCCGTTTTAATTTCCGTGTCTCTGGATTTAACGTTGTCTCCCAGAGCTGCTGTGCATCCATTTCTCCAAGACCTTTGTATCTCTGTAAGGTAAATGCACCATCATGGGTCTTACGATAGATTTCCAGTGCTTTATCGTCATACAGATATTCTTCTTCCCCTTTTTTCGGCATAGCCTTATAAAGAGGCGGCATAGCCACATAGACATGTCCCTCAAAAATCAGTTCTGGCATGAAACGGTAGAACAAAGTCAGCAGCAAGGTGGAAATATGTGCACCGTCCACGTCGGCATCTGCCATAATGATAATCTTGTCATAACGGAGCTTTGTAATATCAAAATCATTGCCATACCCTTCGGAAAATCCGCAGCCAAACGCATTGATCATGGTCTTAATCTCTGCATTTGCCAGTACCTTGTCAATACTTGCCTTCTCTACGTTCAGGATTTTACCACGAATCGGAAGAATGGCCTGATACATACGGTCACGGGCAGTCTTTGCAGATCCACCTGCCGAATCTCCCTCCACGATAAAGATTTCACACTTTGCCGCATCCCTGCTTTCGCAGTTTGCCAGCTTTCCATTACTGTCGAAAGAATATTTCTGCTTTGTCAGCAGATTGGTTTTGGCACGTTCCTCTGTCTTTCGTATTTTTGCTGCCTTTTCCGCGCAGGATAATACCTTTTTCAAGGTTTCCAGATTACGGTCGAAGAAACGGGTAACTTCATCGCTTGTCACTTTTCCGGTTGCTTTTGCCGCATCCTGATTGTCCAGTTTGGTCTTGGTCTGCCCTTCGAATCGCGGATCCGGGTGCTTAATGGATACAATAGCGGTCATTCCATTACGCACATCTGCTCCGGTGAAATTCGCATCCTTTTCCTTTAAAATACCAAGCTCCCTTGCATACTGATTCATCAGCGTGGTAAAGGTGGTCTTAAATCCGGTCAGATGGGTTCCGCCCTCTGCATTGTAAATATTATTACAGAATCCTAGTACATTCTCGTGGAACTCATTCACATACTGAAAAGCAACCTCCACTTCAATTCCGTCTGCCTCTCCTTTAAAAAATACCGGCTCATGAATGGTTTCCTTGCTGTGGTTCAATTCTTTAATAAATCCAAGGATTCCATCCGGTTCATGGTATGTGATCTGTTCTTCCGGACTTTTTCGTTTATCGGTAAAAATAATAGTCAGTTTCGGGTTTAAGTAAGCAGTCTCATGGAGACGGCTCTTTATCTCGTCTTCCCGGAATCTGGTCTTCTCAAAAATCGTCGGGTCCGGCAGAAAATTCACTTTCGTTCCAGTTTTTTTCGTCTTTCCAATCACTGGAAGAAGTCCATCTACCAGTTCAATGACCGGTTTTCCCTGTTCGTAACGGTCATGATGAATGGCTCCATCCCTGCTGATCTGTACATCCATATAAGTAGAAAGTGCATTTACTACCGAAGAACCTACTCCGTGCAGACCACCACTGGTCTTATATGCAGAATCATCGAACTTACCACCTGCATGAAGCGTGGTATACACAATCCGCGCTGCAGATATTCCCTTTGCATGTCTGCCAACCGGAACACCTCGTCCGTTATCCTCCACCGTAGCGGACCCGTCTTTTTCTAGTGTCACCTGAATGAGATCGCAGGCTCCTGCCAGATGTTCATCAACTGCGTTGTCTACAATTTCGTATACGAGATGATTCAGTCCTTTTGTACTGACACTTCCGATATACATTCCGGGACGTTTCCGCACCGCTTCCAGACCTTCCAGTATGGAAATACTGTCTGCATCATATGTAGATTGCTTTGCCATATTCTTTCTACCTCTTTCGCCTATTATCTACTGAATTTTAGCTTAATTTCCTTTTATTGTCAATAGTTACCACCAGAAGATTCGAACATATGTTTTTTCTATTCTGTTTTTTTGATCAATACATCATTTAAGATATCTGCCAGTGGTTCCATTGCATTTTTCATCTCCTCCACCGTATTTGTCTGGGCGCCCGCCTCGATCAACAGCATTTTCGGTGCCAGGTCCATGTTGTATTTATAACCTTTTAAATAATTCCGTCTGGTAAATCCAGGATATTTCTTTTCCGCGTCAATTTTCATCTGCAAGGAAAATGCCAGATTATCCTGAATGTAAGGATTTAACATAGCGGACAAATCTCCATTGGTACGTGTCCTGCATAACCCGTTAAAAAACATAATCTGTGCGGTAGGTTTCCCGTTTATCTCTGTAGCCAGATGGGTGGTTTCTTTCACGCCATCCCTATGTAAATCAATGACAACCTCAATACTTGGATTTTCGTTCAAAATCTGCCGTATATTCGGCTGTGCCTGCTCATAGGCCTCGCTTCTGTCTAGTTTTCCATTGATCAAATCGTAAACTCCTTCATGGTGTAAGGTGGAAATGCCATATTTTTCGTTTAATATATCGGTTAAATACCTTCCGATTCCCACGATACTGGTCTCGACTGTGCCATCGGAATCCGCAAAGCTTTCCTGCGAATGGGTATGGAAAATCAGAATTTTCGGTCCGTCCGACGCTATGTCAATGGTAAGATCTTCGGTCAGCATCTGCTCTGCGTTCAAATCCCCTTCTTCTAAATAGGTCACACTGTCTACCGTATAGAAATTACTTACCAGATAATCAAAATCTTTCAGTTTGTCGAGTGAAAGATTCTCATTTTCAACTGTCGTCTGTACCGTCTCAGCACTGGTGTCCTGACCAATGAGATTACCATCGCTGTCAACTGCGGTTTCATCTGCCGCCTCCTGCCTGAGCAATAACTCATAAGTTTCTTCATCTTCCGACGCATTTTCTTCCTTTTGCATTTGTACCACATAGTTTCCCAGAGGAACCATATTCATAACTTGTCTTGCAAGATATGCCTGTAAATCCACCTGCTGATTCTTCTGGGAAAATGTGATATTTGGAAAATACCAGTTTTCCGCTGCATCTTGTGCCTGTTGGAAGGAAATAAATTTTCCTGCCGCCTGCAGCGTGATTCCATTATTTTTCAATAAATATACACCGATGGCGCAGACAAATCCGGTTGTTATCAGCCACTTTTTTTGCCATTTATTCATTTTTTCCTCTTTACCTGCTCATAATATTGTGTGCACTCACACTTCCTATTTTCCAGTTTATTCCATTCATGAATCATTCATGTATTTTTCCGGCAAAGAGTCTGTTGAGTCCTTCGGAAATGGTATAGCTGATTCGTTTTACCGTTTCGTCAATATCCTTTGGTGTTACGAAAAATCCATTCAGGCAGGGATGAATCAAATCTTTAATCAGCTCATATTTTTCCTGCATACTGTATCCCTGCATGACAACACCTACACCGCGCAGCCGCTCAGAATGTTCCAGTTCCTGCAGAAAATTTTCCATTGCATCATTTACAATGGTAGCCGCATCAATCACGGTTGGAACACCAAGGGCAATGACCGGAACACCAAGTGTTTCTCTGGAAATGGTATTTCTGTGATTTCCAACCCCTGAGCCCGGATGGATTCCGGTATCTGCAATCTGGATGGTCCGGTTTAACCGTTTGGCACTTCGCGCGGCCAGAGCATCGATTACAATCACGATATCCGGCTTCGTCTCTGAGACGACACCTCGTATAATTTCCAGAGATTCCATTCCCGTCTGTCCCATCACACCGGGAACAATGGCACTGACACATTCCGAATCCTCCATGGCATACTTTCCATATTCTAAAATAATATGACGGGTCACCATCAGATTATCCACTACGTAAGGTCCCAATGCATCCGGAGTCACCTGACGGTTTCCAAGTCCCACAACAAGGATATTCTGTGGGCATACATTGTCCGGAATCATCTGCTGAAGGAATTCTGCAATTTCATCAGATATTTCACTGTGAAATTCTTCGTCATCTATTGCCATGGCAGGTGCTTCAATAGTAATATAAGTCCCAACCGGCTTTCCCATGGTCCTGGCACCGTTTTCTGTTTCTATTTTCACCGTGGTAATCCGGATTTCTTTTTCTTCATCATAAGTTTCCTTGACAATCACGCCGGAGATTTCTACGTGGTCTGTATCGAATCGTTCCTTCTGCTCCAAGGCTAAATCTGTACGAATATTGTATTTCTCAACCATAATTTCTCCCCATTTATTTTGTTGACATTTTATAGCCTTATTTTTCTCAAAAAAACACAAAATATTTATTGACAAGATGTATTTCTTAGAATAAAATATATGAGTATGTACGTCAGGGGTTCCGTGTCACGTTCTGACGAACACCACGAGAAAAAATTTGGAGGTATGGAATAATGGCTAATATTAAATCTGCTAAGAAAAGAATTTTAGTAATTGAAACAAAGACAGCTAGAAATAAAGCAATCAAATCTAAGGTTAAAACTTATGTAAAGAAAGTGGAAACAGCTGTTGCACGTAAAGATGCTGAAGCTGCAAAGGCTGCTTTAAAAGAAGCAATCTCTGTAATCAACAAAGCTGGAAGCAAGGGTGTATACCACAAGAATACTTGCGCTAGAAAGATCTCTCGTTTAACAAAAGCTGTTAACGAACTTGCTTAATCTTTAAGCTGAATTATTTATATATGCATATATAAAGAGGCAACCATACCGTCAGTGGTTGCCTTTTTTGTATTTCTATTTCTACAGTTTCGAATATCCAAAGCTGTTTACGATAGCTTCTATCCGCTTTCTTTCTTTACACATTGGGCAGGCTTCCGGTGGATATGCACGATAATCCGGCAAATCTGCACTGGTAAAGATAGTATTGATTTCCATACCGTTTATCTTATTAATGGAACTGAAGATAGAGCAAATTCCGCAGACAGTTCCACCATAATACAGTACCGTATCAATTGCTTTTTTAACAGATTTTCCCGTTGTAATCGATGCTGCCAATAACAAAACCTGTTGATTGCGAATCATTCTCTGCTTATTATCCCGGAAAATCATCTGACCACTGGAAAGATATTCCGGTGTAACAATCGAAATATTATTTCCCTTGCTCAGGGAAAGCATGTTCATATCCGAGAGTTGTTCTGCCATGAAAGTTCCAATGGATCCGGTATCCTCCAGACATACAATGGTATCAACGGAAGTGGCGGTTACATAGAAACTTGCAAGCACTTTCGCAGTTTCACGGGCATTGTTATGCCTTACTTTGACAGTTGACATATCAATATATGTATTAATATGGGAGTTACTTGTAGCAAAATGTCCTTTTAAAATCTTAATTCTCGCTTTCGGGTTCTTCTTGGAACGCAAATCTTCTAATCTGTCATCCATAGCAATCCTCCTCAAATATTCTTTTATTACACGCACAAACCAATCCGCAGGCATCACTGTTTTGAAACTTTGCCCCTGCCATCTTGTTTATTATTATAACATAGGCAGTTAAAAAAATGAACCAGTACTGTTCATACCGGTTCATTTTTTTCGTACGTTTTATTTACATGTAAATCATTTTTAAGGATTAGTTGTTGATTAATTTATCTTCGCCATTCCAGCTGTAAAGTTTTCTGATTTCTTCTCCAACTACTTCTGATGGATGTTCAGCAGCTTTCTTTCTCATAGCTTTGAAGTGTACCTGACGTCCTGCTGGTGACATATCAAGAAGGAATTCTTTTGCAAATGTACCATCCTGGATATCAGAAAGGATTTTCTTCATTGTCTTCTTTGTTTCTTCTGTAACAATCTTAGGTCCTGTAATGTAATCACCGTATTCTGCTGTATTAGAGATAGAGTATCTCATTCCTGCGAAACCACTCTGATAAATCAGGTCTACGATTAATTTCATTTCATGGATACATTCGAAGTAAGCATTTCTTGGGTCATATCCTGCTTCAACCAATGTTTCGAAACCAGCCTGCATAAGTGCGCAAACACCGCCACAAAGCACAGCCTGTTCTCCAAAGAGGTCTGTTTCTGTTTCGACTCTGTATGTAGTTTCAAGAAGTCCTGCTCTTGCTCCACCGATTGCAAGACCATAAGCAAGTGCTCTGTCCCAGGCTTTTCCTGTATAATCCTGTTCAACAGCGATAAGGCAAGGTGTTCCTTTTCCAGCCTGATATTCACTTCTTACTGTATGTCCTGGTGCTTTTGGAGCAATCATGGTTACGTCAACATTAGCCGGAGGTGTGATACATCCGAAATGAATGTTAAATCCATGAGCAAACATTAACATATTGCCTTCTTCAAGGTTTGGCTCGATATCGTTCTTGTACATGTCTGCCTGTAATTCATCGTTGATAAGAACCATAATAATGTCTGCCTGTTTTGCAGCTTCTGCAGCAGTGTAAACCTGAAATCCCTGTTCTTCTGCTTTCTTCCATGATTTGCTTCCTTCATAGAGTCCGATGATAACATCACATCCAGATTCTTTTAAGTTAAGGGCATGTGCATGTCCCTGGCTTCCGTATCCGATAATAGCGATTTTCTGTCCTTCTAATGCTGCTAAATTACAATCTTCCTGATAATAAATTTTTGCCATTGTTACTGACCTCCTGAAATTATGTTCTTTCTATTCGAGTTAAAGGCTTTCTGCCCCTAGCTTTCTGTTTTTCTCTGTTCCAACATACACCACGTCGTCCACACCTCTGGTAAGACCGGTAAGTCCCGTTCTTGCAAGTTCCAGAATCTCGTATCCGTCAAGCAGTGATAAGAATGCTTCCAGTTTGGATTCGGTACCTGTAAGTTCGATGATCAGACAATCTTTCTCCACATTGACAACTTTAGCACGGAAGATATCTGCTACCGATACAACTTCCGCTCTTTCCGATGCACCTACGCGAAGCTTAATCATCATCAACTCTCTGAATACAGAATTGCCATCGTTCAGGAACTTGATGTCAATGACATCTTCCATCTTGCGGACCTGCTTTTCAATCTGTTCCAGAATCTGTTCATCTCCGCTTGCCACGATTGTGATACGCGTGTATCTTGTGTCTGCTGTCGTTCCTGCCGTAATACTCTCGATATTATAACCGCGACGGCTGAATAATCCTGACATTCTGCTGAGCAGACCCGGATTATTATGTACTAAAATAGAATATGCCTGTTTTCTCATACGTTTAACCTCCAAAAACAGAGCGCGTTCTGTTTTTTATTATTTTAGCAACAGGACACGCATTTGTCAAGTAACTATTTTGACGAAATATTATCTTTTTATTTTGCCTGAATATAGCCCTTTGCAGTCAGTGTTTCTGCACAGAGTACTGCTCCGCCTGCAGCGCCGCGGACGGTATTATGGGAAAGACCGATGAATTTATAATCATAAATACTGTCTTCTCTCAGACGTCCAACTGAGATTCCCATTCCATTTTCATAGTCTACATCCAGTTTAACCTGTGGACGGTTATCTTCTTCCATATACTGGATAAACTGCTTTGGTGCACTTGGAAGCTCCAGTTCCTGTGGAAGCCCACGGAAGTTCACTAATTTTTCGATTAATTGTTCTTTTGTAGGTTTTTTTGCAAATTTCACAAATACAGCAGCAGTATGTCCATTTAATACAGGTACACGGATACACTGGGTTGTAATCTTAGGTCCTTCTGCTTTTACAATCTTATCTCCTTCAATTTTACCCCAGATACGAAGCGGTTCCTGTTCGCTCTTCTCTTCTTCTCCGCCAATATAAGGAATGATATTTTCTACCATTTCCGGCCAGTCCTTGAATGTTTTTCCTGCCCCTGAAATTGCCTGATAAGTAGTAGCAACAACTTCAGTAGGTTCAAATTCCATCCATGCAGACAGTACCGGTGCATAACTCTGAATAGAGCAGTTTGGTTTTACTGCAACAAAGCCTCTCTTTGTTCCAAGACGTTTTCTCTGGGATTCAATGATTGCAAAATGTTCCGGGTTGATTTCCGGAATTACCATCGGCACATCCGGTGTCCATCTGTGGGCACTGTTGTTGGACACTACCGGAGTTTCTGTTTTTGCGTATGCTTCTTCGATGGCACGGATTTCATCTTTCGTCATATCCACTGCGCTGAATACAAAATCAACCGTAGCAGCAACTTTTTCTACTTCATTTACATTATGTACAATTAACTTTTTCACTGCTTCCGGCATTGGTGTATCCATTTTCCATCTGTCACCAATGGCTTCTTCATATGTCTTTCCTGCAGAACGTTCGCTTGCAGCTACTGTGACAACTTCATACCATGGATGGTTCTCAAGAAGTGCGATAAAACGCTGTCCAACCATTCCTGTTGCCCCTAAGATTCCTACTCTTAGTTTCTTTTCCATTTCAGGTCCCCCATTCTTTTGTGGTATTATTAAAATCTTATTTATTTTCTTCTAAATATTTTTCATAAATTCCGATGACTTCTTTCATCATATCCGGTCCCGGTGCGCCAATCGTCATACGCTTATTGACACAAGTTTCCATACTGATTGCATCGTAAATATCTTCGCCAAATACCGGTGAAATTGCCTGATATTCTTCCAGACTCATATCATCCAGTGCAATTCCTTTATCCAGACAGTAAAGTACAAGTCTGCCTACAATTCCGTGTGCATCTCTGAATGGTACGTTATGATTTACAAGATAATCGGCTGCGTCTGTCGCATTGGTAAATCCGTGACGGGCGCTTTCCAGCATTTTATCTGTACGGAATTTCATAGTAGCAAGCATACCTGTAAAGAGTGCCAGACATCCCTTTGCAGTATCAATAGCATCAAATACCAGTTCCTTATCTTCCTGCATATCTTTGTTGTATGCCAGCGGAATTCCCTTCATCGTCGTAAGCATAGACATAAGCGCTCCATATACACGGCCGGTCTTTCCACGAACCAGTTCTGCTATATCCGGGTTCTTCTTCTGCGGCATGATACTGCTTCCGGTACTGTAACTGTCATCAATTTCCACGAACTGATATTCATTGGAATTCCAGATAATGACTTCTTCCGAGAAACGACTTAAATGCATCATAATCGTAGAAAGCGCACTTAAAAGTTCAATCAGATAGTCTCGGTCAGATACGGAATCCATACTGTTTAATGTTGGTCCGTCAAAGCCTAATAATTCCGCTGTATAATTTCTGTCCAGTGGATAGGTTGTTCCCGCAAGAGCCCCGGAGCCAAGCGGACAGGTATTCATACGTTTGTAAATGTCCTGAAGTCTTGATAAATCACGTTTGAACATTTCGAAATAAGCTCCCATGTGGTGAGCCAGTGTAATCGGTTGTGCCTTCTGCAGATGGGTAAATCCTGGCATAATGGTTTCCGTATGCTCTTTCATAATAGAAAGCAGCTCTTTTAACATTCCTTTTACCAGTTCCTGAAGTGCCAGAATTTCGCCTCTGGTATACAGCTTCATATCTAAGGCTACCTGATCATTACGGCTTCTTCCTGTATGAAGCTTCTTTCCTGCATCACCAATACGGTCAATTAAATTCGCCTCCACAAAGCTGTGAATGTCTTCATATTTATCAGTAATTTCCAATGTACCATTCTTCACATCATTTAAAATGCTTTCCAGACCGGAAAGAATGGCTTCTTTTTCTTCTTCATTAATGATTCCCTGTTTGCAGAGCATTTTTACATGTGCCATGCTTCCCTGGATATCCTGTTCATAAAATCTCTGATCAAAGGAAATGGATGCATTAAAATTATACACCAGTTTATCTGTTTCCTTTGTGAATCGTCCACCCCATAACTGTGCCATCTGATTGTCCTCTTTTCTCATTTATTCTTACGATTCATATATTTTCATATATTTTTACAATATGATACCGGCGACAAAAGCCCCTAATAATGAATATGTGCGTAATACTTCTGTGCTTTAGTGTAGCACAGAAATGTTGACTCTGTAAAGTTTTTATAAGTCAACTTCCTGTTTATTTTGTTTTTGCCTTTCACGCTCCAGTTTCGAATAAACACACCCACAATAATCCTGACGGTACAGACCGTATTCTCTGGAAAGCTCGGTAGAACGTTTATATCCGTTTTTCTTTTTAAAATCCGAGCACAGATAATGAAGTCCATATTCTTCTGCCAGACGTTCTCCGATTTCATTGAGTTTCTGTGCATTTTTCAGTGGACTGATGCTTAAAGTCGTTGTAAAATAATCATATTCTCCCGCCTTTGCCAGCTTCGCTGTTTCCCGAAGCCGCAGTTCATAACATTTAAAACAGCGTTCACCACCCTCTGGCACTTGTTCCAGTCCCTTAGCCATCTCGTAAAATTTTTCACTGTCATAATTTCCCGCAATCAACTTGATTTCGTGCTTTGCCGGAAGTTTCTGAATCAGCATATCCTGTTCCTGAATCCGTTTTGTAAATTCCTCTTTCGGGAAAATATTCGGATTATAATAAAATACCGTAATTGAAAAATAATCGGACAGATATTCCAGCACATAACTGCTACAGGGTGCACAGCAGCTATGAAGTAAAAGGGTCGGTACACTGCCTGTTTTCTCTAGCTGCATAAGCTTTATGTCCAATTCTTTTTGATAATTTCGAATCAAAAACTCACCTCTTCTTTTCTTTCTGCATGTAATTATAGTAAATTTTGTCCGAAATAACAACTGGCTTTCCCGCACTACCACTGCTTTATTTTCATAAGATAATAGCAAATTATGATTCATGTTATCTGTTGGAGGACTCCTGTGGATTCTATATTAGAAGTAAAAAATATTGATTTTTCCTACCACACCAAAGAGGGTGAAACGCTTGCCTTAACCAAAGTTTCCTTCGCAGTAAAAGAGGGCGAATTCATTGCCATTGTAGGTCCTTCCGGCTGTGGAAAATCAACCCTGCTTCATTTGATTGCCGGTCTGTTAAAACCGGAAGCAGGGATTATCACATATCGTGGCAATATGATTCCCGGTGGCAGTGCAAACCTTGGATACATGCTGCAAAGAGATGAATTACTGGAATGGCGCAGTATTTATGCAAATATTATACTCGGTCTTGAGATTCAGCATAAAATGAATTCCGAAAACAAAGCAAGGGTCTGGCATTTTCTTTCTACTTATGGTCTGAAATCTTTTGCATATTCCCGTCCATCTGAACTTTCAGGTGGTATGCGGCAGCGTGCCGCACTGATTCGTACTTTAGTTCTGAATCCGGATATTCTGCTTTTGGATGAACCTTTTTCTGCACTGGATTACCAGACACGTCTGACCGTCAGTGATGATATCGGAAAAATTATCCGTAACGAAAAGAAATCTGCCCTTCTTGTGACCCATGATTTATCGGAAGCTATTAGTCTGGCTGACCGGGTTCTGATTCTGAGTGAACGTCCTGCCACTGTACAGCAGACCGTTCGGATTACCTTTTCCCAACCGGATTTAACTCCCCTGGAACGCCGGAATGCACCTGAATTTAAAACCTATTTCAATCTGATTTGGAAGGAGCTGAATCATAGTGAATAGCTATTCTGTAAATCAACTGGCTTACCTCCGGAAATGTAAACATCATAAAATATTTGTTCGTGTCTGCCGCTTTCTGCTTCTGATTGGCTTTTTAATCTTTTGGGAATGCTCTGCCAATGCTGGAATCGTAGATTCCTTTATTTTCAGCAGTCCTTCACGCATTATGCGCTGTTTTTGGCAAATGGTACTAGACAGAAGTATTTTTCTTCATGTGGGAGTCACCCTTTATGAGACACTGGTAAGCTTTCTTTTGGTTATTTTTTTCAGTATTTTTGTAGCTGTTTTGTTATGGATGTGTACCTCTCTCTCAGAAATACTGGATCCTTACCTTGTTGTACTGAACAGTCTTCCGAAATCTGCACTAGCTCCTCTTCTTATTGTATGGTTTGGTGCAACTAAAACTACCATCATTATTGCCGGTATGTCCGTGGCAATTTTCGGAAGTATTCTGACTCTATATACCTGTTTTAAAAATGTGGATGAAGAAAAATTCACCCTGATCTACACCTTACAGGGCACCAAATTTCATGTACTTACGAAAGTGATTCTGCCCGGAAATATTCCTGCAATCATCAGTACCATGAAAGTCAATATCGGATTATGTCTTGTTGGAGTTGTGATTGGTGAATTTATCGGCGGACGGGAGGGATTGGGATACCTGATCATCTATGGCAGTCAGGTTTTCAAACTTGACTGGCTGCTGATGTCCATCTGTATCCTGTGTATCATCGCCATGGGACTTTATGGGATGATTGGTGCAATAGAAAAACTTTATTTAAAGAAAAAATAGTACCCGGAACCGTAAAAAACCGTTAAAGAGTGATATCTTTGACGGTTTTATCTACATAGTTTGTTTATGAAATTACATATATTTTTCCAGTTCCAAGCCACTTTCCAGAAATGCCCGGTATGCGCGGTAGGTTTCATAGATATCTGCTTTGCTTGCAAGTTCATATGGTGCATGCATACTCAACAGCACTACCCCGCAGTCTACAACTTCCATTCCATATGCGGCGGCAAACGGTGCAATTGTCCCACCGCCTCCAAAATCAATTTTCCCGTATTCGCCGGTCTGCCAGTATACTCCGGCATCGTCGAACAGTTTGCGAATCAGTGCCAGATATTCTGCACTGGCATCATTACATCCTTTTTTACCCATATGCCCGGCGTATTTAATAAGTGCAGGACCACGTCCAAGTCTGGCTGTATTTGCAGGTTCAAATGCTTCGGGATAACTGGAATCATAAGCAATTCCAACATCTGCGGAAAGCATTTTTGAGTGTTCCAGTGCAAGACGAAGTGTCATAGCATCCGTATCCTCTGTAAGTGCCGCAATTTTGGAAATCAGATTCTCCATGTAACGGGAATCCATACCACATCCGCCCGGATTGCCGACTTCTTCTTTATCTACAAATAAAACACCTCCGGTAAACGGATGTTTCTCAGCGTGTAATATTCCCATAAGTGCAGTATAGCTGCAAACACGGTCATCGTGACCGTAGGAGGCAATCATACTTCGGTCGAATCCCACATCACGGGCCTTCCCGGATGGAACAATTTCCAATTCCGCACTGGTGAAATCCTTTTCTGAAATATCATATTGTTCTTCCAGTATCCGCAGGATATTTTTTCTTATCTGCCCTTCTTTTCCGTTGCCATCCGGCAGTAGAATAGAACCGACGATGATATTCAAGTCTTCTCCTTTGATGCCATCCGCCATGGTTTTCTGAGATTGTTCCGAGGACAAATGTTTCGGAAGATCACTGATATAAAATACCGGATCGTTTTCTTCTTCTCCGATGGAAACAGGGATCCGTTCTCCATTTTTCTTCACCACGATACCATGAAGTGCCAATGGAATCGTGGCCCACTGGTATTTCTTAATTCCACCGTAGTAATGCGTCTTAAAAAGAGAAACGCCTTCTTTCTCATACAGCGGATTTGCGCGTACATCCAGACGCGGGGAATCCATATGAGCTGCGATCAGATGCATTCCTTCCCTGAGTGGACGTTCCCCGATTACAAACAGGGCAGCCGCTTTATTTCTCCGAAGAGTATAAACCTTATCACCTTTTTTCAGCTTCTTTCCATCTTTGAAGCAGGCATCCAGATCCATAAATCCCGCTTCACGGGCAAGGGATGCGATTTTTGCTGCACTTTCTCGTTCCGTTTTACATGTATTTAAAAACAATTTATAATTTTCAGAAAACTCCTGTATCTTTTCCTGGTCTTCTTCCCGTTCCCAGACATAAGGATACATGGCTTCCAAATTTTTACCAAGCATAAAGTTCCTCCTTTTAACAGGCAAAGAACAGTATGTTTATATTTTTCCGGGATCTAACTCCATCTCGACTTCAAAACAATATTTTCCGGCTTCATAACTCAGAATCATATATTCGATAAGGTTTCCGGTAATATCGTAAGATTTTCTGATAATCTGAAGCACCGGACTGTTTTCTGCAATTTCGAGGTTTTGTGCCAGTTCTTTATCCGCACCGGCAGCACGGATTACTTGACGTCCACGTCCTAAACGGATTCCCAGGTTAGACTGATAAATCTGATAAACAGTACTGTTTTCTACCTCTTTTTTTGTGAAATTCGAAGCAAATTTTCCCGGCAGATACATATCTGCATTTGCCATCGGAACACCATGCAGGCTTATGATACGACGAATAAACAGTGATTTTTCTCCTAATTCCTGGCGGACTTTGGATTCTATCCAGTCCGGCGTATCCCGCAGTTCTAAAATCGGTACGGTTACCTGGTGCTCCATATCCAGACTCAGCATCATGTTACTGATTCCGGTCAGCTTTTCCAACGGATCCACCAATGTACTTCTGCAGACAAAGGTTCCTTTCCCCTGAAGGATTTCAACCATGCCTTCTTCTTCTAATATCTGAACTGCCTTACGAATCGTAATCATACTGACTCCAAAACGTTCTGCTAACTGCGTATGTGTGCCAATACAGCCATTTTCGCCGTATTCTCCGGCCAGTACTTCCTTTCGTAATTCATTTGCAACCTGCATATATAACGGTGTAATTACATTCTTATCAATCATTTGTTTCTCCTCTCCGGAACATACCTTTCTTTAAAGATAACAAACAGTCAAAAAAATGTCAAATTTTCCCTGTTTTCTATCCCTTTAAAGGCTTTTTACTACTCCCCTTTTTCCTTTTCGCATTTTTTCAGTATCGTTGCAAGCGTACTTAAAAATCCACGAATCTGTTCCTCGGTAATTACATAAGGTGGTTTTAAATAAAGAACATGTTCGGACTGCCCCACAATATATCCCTGTTCTTCCAACATTGTAACTGCGCGTGTACAGTTCGCTTTGTCCAGGAACTCCATTGCCGCAGCAAGTCCGATACCTCTGCATTCTAAAACAAGCGGACTGTTCTCCAGCTCCTTTAATCCTTGGTTCAGTATCGTTCCTACTTCGCCAATATGCACAAGGAGGCCATTTTCTAATTCTTCAAATACCTGGCAGGCTGCTGCGCATGCCAGAGGATCATCACCTGAACCACCGGATACTGCATAGAGTGCTTCTTTTTCCGGACGTTCTTTCATCAGAATAGCAGCCAGATGGAGACCGTTTCCAAGACCTTTTCCAAGCAGAAGCATATCGGGCTCCAAATCTTCCTGCTGATAGTAATACATCCATCCAGTGCGTCCCATGCCGCTTTGTACCTCATCTACAATTACCAGCATTTCTTCACTCTTTGCCCACTCCTGTAATTTTGAAAGATATCCTTTCGGTGGAATCACAATTCCATTTCCCTGATAAGGCTCCAGAATCACGGCAGCAGCTTCCTGAGCTGAGGAATAACGATAGATTTGCTTTGCCATTTCCAGACATGCAAATCCACAATTTTCACATTTTTTCCCAACCGGGCAATGTGCACAATTCGGATAAGGCAGAAAGATTGTACCCGGCGCCAATACGCCATGCCCGGTTTTCCTTTTCGGAAGACCCGACATAGATGCGCTCAGATAAGTGCGTCCATGGATGCTGTTCCAAAAGGATAAAACTTCTGATTTTCCAGTTATTTTTTTTGCAAGCCGTACTGCCCACTCGGTAGCTTCTGAACCGGAAGATACCAGATGAACCGCTGAAAATGCTCCTTTTGTTGTTGTGTCTAAATAACGGTATAATTTTAATCTATTCTCAGGGATTCCACCTTTCGGTGCTGTAATTCCATTGATTGCGGCTGTCATTGCATTCTCAAAGTTCTTGTTTTTCTGCCCAAGAACAACCCGCATCTCGTTCATATCAACCAGTTTTTTTCCATCCTCTGTCTCATACACACATCCCTCTGCACTTACGCATGAAAAAGTGTTTTTTGCTGTCAGTGCCGAAAGTAAATCAAAGGTTTCATATGTTTTTTTCTCTTCTTCCATAGTCTCTCCTTAGTCTTCTGCTTCGGGCATCCATGGAATATATTCCTCCAAAAAGCCACAAATACTCTCTACCATAGCCTGAAGAATTTTTTCTCCTTTTTCTTTGGTAGCCAGAGTGCTGTTTCCATTAATGCCATTAGGGGTATTCATTCGGCTGGAAAAATAAATCTTTCTGTGTCCATTTACTATCGTATTTGGAAATTCCTCCGAATACTCTTCCACTGCCTTATCCATATGTACCAGATTTTCATGCAGATATAGCATGGTAGATGTTTCACTTTCATCACCATGGCCGCCCTGTTTCTGCTTGCAAAGTTCATTTTCTGTTTCGGCAGCCAGCCCACGGATATCAGAAACCGCTACTTTTACATTGTGGCTGTTATCCAAATCTCTTGCCAGCAGACAAAGCGGTGGATGAGTAGATACTCCTCCATCAATAATCAAAAATTTTCGCACACCGAATCGAACAAAGCTTAATAAAATATCCTGTACATAATCCGTAAAGTGTTTATGTTCGATGCTTACTGAGCCTTTCCATTTAACAAATGCCGGGAAATAGGCATATGGCAATGTTGGTAATGTTAATACATCACATCGTTTCGTTACTTCCTGCGCTACATAGTCCGTAACAAAATAATCTGTTCCCATTGGCAGATGGTTTCCATGCTCCTTGGAGCCTCCGCCAATTGGCAGCACAATTACTGCGTCTTCCGTTAATAACGGAGCAAGTTCCTCATATGTTAATTCACTAATGAAATGTCCCATAGTTTCTTCCTGTTATCCTTTCTGCTCATTCACGTTTAGAGTTCCCGGTTCCATTGTTTTCCCATTTATTTCTTCCGCTCTATGACAGGCGACAAAATGACCTGGCTGCATTTCCCTTAGCTCTGGAAATATCTTTTCACATATTTCGGTCGCATAAGGACAACGCTTACAGAACTTACATCCCTGTGGTGCATTTAACGGATTTGGTACTTCTCCCTGCAGTGGAATACGTTCTGCCGCCCAGTCTATATCCGGGTCTGCTTTTGGAATTGCCGACAGCAATGCTTTCGTATAAGGATGCATCGGTTTTCCATAGAGACCCGCCGTATCCGAAAGTTCTACCAGACTTCCCAGATACATCACGCCAATCCGGTCTGAAATATGCCGTACCATGGATAAATCATGTGAAATAAATAAGTATGTCAGTTGCAGTTTTTTCTGTAAATCAATTAATAAATTAATGACCTGGGCCTGAATCGATACATCCAATGCAGCAATCGGTTCATCGCATACAATGAACTCCGGCTCCATGGCAAGTGCTCTTGCAATTCCTACTCTCTGTCTTTGACCACCTGAAAGTTCATGCGGAAAACGGGATGCAAACTCTGGAGCTAACCCAACACTATGTAATAATTGTATTACTAATTCATTTCTTTTATCTGCATTGTATGGAAAATGAATTTTCATTCCTTCTTCTATAATAGTTCCAATGGACATTCGCGGATCCAGACAGGAATACGGATCCTGGAAAATCATCTGATTATTTTTACGATAATTTTTTCGCTCTTCACGACTTAAATTTTCCGTTTCCTTTCCGTGATAAAGAATGCTTCCTCCTGTCTTAGGATATACACCCAGTATGGTTCTTCCACAAGTTGTCTTTCCGCAGCCAGACTCTCCGACCAGACTGAAGGTTTCTCCCTTATAAATACAGAAGGATACATTATCAACTGCTTTAACGCTTCCTTTTCTATTTGTAAAATAGCGTTTTAGTTCTTTTACCTCGTACAAAATTTCTCGTTCAGACATTATCCTTCGCCTCCTATCCCTTTCGGTAGTTCCACTTTTGGTGCCATGGAATGGCATAACCAGCAAGCAGCACTGTGTCCTTCTCCTGCTGGAAATTCCTCAGGTGTTTTCTTGAGACAGATGCTCATGCGGTATTCACATCGTTCTGCAAAAGGACAGCCCTTAATCGGGCGGCGCAAATCAGGTGGTGTTCCCCGCAAAGCATAGAGTTCACTTTTGCTTTCCTGAATTCTGCCAGGCATAGAGGATAATAATGCCCAGGTATATGGATGGCGTGGTGCTTTAAAAATATCATGAACACTTCCCCTCTCCATTACAGCTCCGGCATACATTACCTGCACTCTGTCTGCAAAATTTGCAACTACACCCAAATCATGCGTAACCAGAATCACAGCCATCTCTGTCTTTTTCTGAATATTTTTCAGTAAATCCATGAGCTGTGCCTGAATGGTAACATCCAAAGCCGTCGTCGGTTCATCTGCAATCAGAACTTTCGGATTACAGGCCAGTGCGACTGCAATCATAGCCCGTTGACGCATACCGCCTGACATTTGATGTGGATAATTGTTGAGACGTTCTTCCGCATTTGGAATTTCCACAAGTTTTAATAATTCTAAAGCTCTCTTTTTTGCTTCTCTCTTTCCAACTTTTTCATGTACCAGAATATTTTCCATGATTTGTTTACCAATTGTCATCGTAGGATTTAAAGAAGTCATAGAATCCTGAAAAATCATGCTAATCTCTTTTCCGCGTATTTTATTCAGTTCACGCTTTGGCAGGGTTACCATATTTTTTCCGAACAGTTCAATTACAGATTCTTTATCTATTTCTCCGGATGTTCTATCAAGCAAACGCATGATTGCTTTCGAGGTAACTGTTTTTCCACAGCCTGATTCACCCACAATTGCAAGAACCTCACCTTTATCAAGTGAAAAACTTACACCTCGGACGGCTTTCACTTCACCTGCATAGGTATGAAAATTTACATGCAGATTTTCAACTTT
This sequence comes from uncultured Lachnospiraceae bacterium, assembly GCA_900554415.1. Lineage (GTDB taxonomy): Bacteria > Bacillota > Clostridia > Lachnospirales > Lachnospiraceae > Allocoprococcus. Next base: position 55,572 of record USGU01000012.1, read on the forward strand.
TAATAATTCTGACATTTTTCTACCTCCTCAGTTTCGGATCCAGTGCATCTCGAAGTCCATCGCCCATCAAAGTAAAAGACAGCGTAGTGAGTGCAATCATCAATGCAGGAAACAGCATTTGATACGGATAGAACAGCAAATTACTCTGTGCGGTGGAAGCCAGTGCTCCCCAGCTTGTATTAGGGGCTGCAACTCCAAGACCCACATAACTCAAAAAGGCTTCATTAAAAATAAATCCCGGTATACGGAATGTAATATTTACAATAATAATGCTGATAGTGTTCGGAATAAAATGATGGATTACAATATGAAGCGGTGATAAATCCATCAGTTTTGCTGCCATTACATATTCCGAACGACTGATCTGAAGCATCTGTGAACGGACGATTCTTGCAACCGGACACCAACTTGTTATGGTCATAGCAAACAGTAATGTTCCGATACTGCTGCTATCCAATACCACTGATAAAAGGATAACCAGAAGAAGATTCGGCACACTGCTCAGCACATCCACTACCCGCATCATAATCATATCTGTCCTGCCGCCAAAGTAAGCCGCCAGTCCACCATAGATACAGCCGATGACTGCTACAATAAATGCACCGCAAATTCCGATAGCAATAGAAACACGACCGCCTATAGCTACACGGGTAAATAAATCACGTCCCAGAGAGTCTGTTCCGAACCAATGCTGGATACTTGGTCCCTGATTTCTGCATGTGGTATCAATTTCTGTAAAATCCCAGCCGCTGAACATAGGTGCAAATATGGTATACAAAATAATCAGTAACAATAAAATTGCTGCGCCCAGCGCGATTTTATTTTTCCGAAATCGTCTCCATGCATCCTGAAGATAGGTCATAGGTTTTCCGGAAGGAATTTCATTTTCACTGTCGGACAAACCTAACAGAGTAAAATCTTCTGCTTTTAATTGCATAGCCGCTTCTCTCCTTTCATTCATCATTGCTCAAACGTAGTCTCGGATCCACAAGCATCAATAAAATATCGGATACCAGAATTGCCATGATATAAATACCTGTAAATATGATATTTAATCCCAGTACCATTGCATAATCCCTGTCATTAATCGCACTGATAAAGTATTTTCCAAGACCCGGAATCGCAAAAATAGTCTCAACGATAAAAGAGCCGCTGAAAATGCCTGCAACGCTGACGCATATCATGGTGATACAAGGAAGAATCGCATTTTTCAGTATATGTTTCGTAATAATACGGAACTGACCAATTCCTTTTGCCTCCGCCGTCAAAATATAATCCTGATTTGTAACATCCAGAACACTGGAACGCATATACCGTGCATATGTTGCAAGCGGTCCTACGCACATACAAATTACCGGTAAAATAACATGCCGTATGGTCTTATAACCCGTAGTCGGGAAAATCGGCCAGGTAACTGTCAGTGTGTACTGCAGAACCGAAGCAATCACAAAGGTTGGAATGGATGTTCCTATCAGAGCCAGTAAGATTACCAGCCTGTCTGGCCATTTATCCCGGTTCAGTGCTGCAATAATTCCAAGTATTAATCCCAGCACAACACCTGCCAGCAGACCAAGACCTCCAATACTGGCTGAAACAGGGCCATATTGCCTGACAATCTCTGTAACCTTTCTTCCGGGATACCGCAGGGAGGAACCTAAGTCCCCCTGCAGAATCTCTTTGATATATTTCACATACTGAACTCCTAATGGCTTGTCAAATCCATATTTTTCCATATAGAGCTCTCTTGTTTCTTCAGGAAGATCCTGTACCATAGAAGAAAAAGGATCTCCCGGAATTGAATGAACAAGCAGGAATGTGATTGAGACAACAATAAATAACGTAAGCAGCATATAACCTAAACGTTTCATAATATATTTCCACATAAAGACATCCCTACCTTTTTGTTATCTGCCGCTGGTATACATATATTTCATACCTGTAGTATCAAATACATTATCACTGAAATTCTTTACATAATCGTAAGAGAAACGGATACTGCCGGTCCAGTAGCATGGTGCAATTGCGCCGGAAGAAATCAGCATATCCTCTGCTTCAATATATTCTTCCAGACGTTTTGCATCATCACTTTCTGCTTTTCCGCTATATACTAACTCGGTATAGTCACTGTTTACCCACCGTGACTGTCCGCCTTTTTTATTTGCCCAGCGGCTGAGCAGGAATAATGGCTCCAGATTTGCTCCCCATGAAGTGGATGCACACTGATAATCACCACTGTTGATATTGCTCATATGTGTTGCCGTATCGTTAAATTCCAATTCTACATTTACACCTAATGTATCTTTCCACATCTTCTGCACTAATTCAGAATAGGTTCTGGCATCTGCTGTTGTTGCACCCCATGAGAACTTTACATTTAATGCAGACGGGTCTGTTCCAAGTCCGGCTTCCTTCATTCCTTCCAGAAGCAGTGCTTTCAAATCTGTATTTTCTTTCTGGAGTTTACCCATCACATCTCCGGCTTCTTCACGGAAATTATAAGTACCTACACTACTTTCCGGTGGAATCAGACCTGTAGCTGCCACACCGGTTCCGCCCGTAATAATCTCTGCCATAGTTTCACGGTCCAGTGCCAGTGAAAATGCCAGACGAATCTTTTCATTAGCAAAGACTTCATCCTCACAGTTAAATACAATCATAAATGTTCTTCCTGCGCTGACTGGTTCGCTTACCAGACTGCTGTCACTTGAGAATTTCTGAATATATTCGCTGTTTGAAACGTTGACATAATCCAGAGAACCATTTTCAAAAGAAGACATACGTGCATTGATATCGTTCATAACGTAAAATGTAAATTTCGAAAGCTGAACAGAATCTTTATCCCAGTATTCTTCATTTTTTTCAAAAGTAAGTGAACTGTCATGTACCCATTCTTTCAGGCTGAATGGTCCACAACTAATCACTTTGTCTGCATCGCTTCCATAAGAATCTCCATACTTCTCGACATAATCTTTTCTGCATGGGAACAGATCCACATTTGAAAGGAAACTGCTGTCCGGTGTTGCAAGCGTGATTACAAGTGTTTTGTCATCCGGTGCTTCCACACCCAACTGACTTACATCTGTATTTCCACTGAAAATATCCTCAAAATTAACAATACTATACATATCAGCCGCCATAGGCCACGCATTGGCAGGATCTGCTTCACGCTGCAATGCATATAAATAATCTTCTGCTGTAACCGGTTCTCCATCACTCCAGTGATTATCCTGAAGTGTGAATGTATAAACCAGTCCGTCAGCGGAAACAGTCCACTCTTTTGCACCTGCAGCTACCACTTCCCCATCCTGTACTCTGGTCAATGGTTCCAGCATATTCTGCATTACAGTACGGTCATATACCTGTGTAAATTTTGCAATATCCAGTGTGGATGGCTCACCATTCAGAATACAGTTAATATAACTGTCTACATCTGCTGTCTGGTTATCACTTGCTGCCTCATCATTTTTCCCGTTAGAATTTCCGTCATCAGAGGAAAGTCCGCATCCTGCCAAAGAGCTTCCCACCATCATAACTGCCATTAACATTGCAAGATAAGTTTTTGTTTTTCTCATTTTGTGTTCGTCCTTTCTTTTGTATTGTCTCTTTTTCCCTTTCTATAGTAGATATCTATAGTGGATGTTCATCGAACCATGCAAGAATATCCGCTATGGAAGTGGTCCCTTTCAGTGAATGGTCCGCACCTTCATAAATGATAAGCTTATGTTCCTTTCCCACCTCCGAAAGCGCTTTGTCCATTTTGTATGCCTGTTCGGGAATTACCCGCCAGTCATCGGTTCCCTGGCAGATAATAAGTGGCACCAGAATCTTATCCGCCCAACAGACCGCAGAACGTCTGGTATATTCTTCCGGTAATTCTTCCGGTGTTCCGCCAATCAGTTCCTGCATATCCTCACGCATATCATATTCACCATCATGAAATCTGTCATACATGATAAAAGCATCTGACAGGCCTGCATGGATTCCTGCCGCACGAATCCGTTTATCAATCGCGCAGGCACGGTAAGTCATCATACCACCTCTGGAATGTCCGACCATATAGATTCCTTCTTTACGGACACAAGGTAACTTTAAAGCAATGTCTGTCAAATGAACGACATCATTTACATCGGCTCCTCCGAATTCTTCCTGTCCTGTTCCACCCTGATTTCCACGATACTGGCTTCCAAATACTGCATAACCAAACTGCGCATATTTACAAATAATTTCCGGCCTCAGAAAACCAAATTCCCGGTTTCCTCCACGATTGAAAATCAACCCTGGCCATGGTTCCTTATACGATATTGGAAATCCGGCATACCCTTCTACTTCACAATCATCTGATTGATACCGTATGGAATAAAGACAGACTTTCCCGCGATATACATCCGGTGGTGTCACTTCTTCTGCCCGTAAAATGCCTTCTACCTTTGCTAATACATTTTCCATATTTTTTCCTCCTTCCTTATATCATTATATATAACTTTATATAACATTATATAATGTTATGATTTTAAATAGAGTATACTATGGTGAAATTATTTTGTCAATATATGAAATCCAATGCTCCGGTAAAGATTTATTATTTTTTTGATATTGCCCGGTTCTCTGACTTCTTAGGTAGACAGTCTTTTTTTTACATGTTAAAATATAAACAAAAAATGCGAGGTGTCGTACAAATGAGTAAAGATTCTTTATTACTTCAGCCTTTAAAGGTTGGTAATTTAACCCTTAAAAACCGCATTATGTTTCCACCGCTTACAACCGGATACGAGGAACGTGACGGTTCCATCGGCGAACGTAGTCTCCACTTCTATGAAAGACTTGCCAAAGGCGGAGCCTCTTATGTTGTCATCGGAGACGTAGCACCGGTAAATACCATCTCTCCTACTCCAAAACTATATGATGACAGTCAGATTCCAACATATCGGAAACTGGCGGATGCTTTACATGCCTATGACTGTAAAGTTGCACTGCAGATTTTTCATCCGGAATACGACGTTCCCGGAATTGCACGCATGATGCATGAAGTCGATGCACTTTCCATGGAGGCCAGAACCGCAAAAGAAAAAGGTGATATGGAAACTTTTCAGTCAAAAATGCAGGAGGCCGGTAAGAAACGGACAGATGCATTTGCAAAGCTTCATTATGATATGCAGCATTTTGTCTCAGTTGCTACCGTAGAACAACTGACTGATATCAAACATGCTATTGGAGAATCGGCAAGAAGAGCTATGGAAGCTGGCATTGATGCTATTGAAATTCACGGTGACCGTCTGCTTGGTTCTTTGTGTTCTGAGGTATTAAATCACCGTACAGATGAATATGGCGGTTCTTTTGAAAATCGTACCCGCTATGCTTTGGAAGTAGTTGATATTATTAAAAAATCTGCTCCTTCTCTTATGATTGAATACAAACTTCCATTTATTACAATAAATAAAGATAGCAGTGACCGTGGAAAAGGTGGTTTACATGAAAAAGAAGGAATTCTGTTTGCACAGAAACTGGAAACTGCCGGTGTGGACATGATTCAGGTGGCGCAGGCAAATCATACGGGAAATATGGGGGATACCATTCCTTCTATGGGAGATGTTCCATACAACTGGACACTTCCAATTGCACGTAAAGTCAAACAGGTGGTATCTATTCCTGTTTCTACCGTAGGTCGTGTTATAACGGTTGCAAATGGAGAAGAAATTCTGAAAAATAAAGATGCTGATATGATCAGCTATGGACGTTCGCTGTTATGTGACCCTGACATTGCCTTAAAAGTTGCAAAAAATGAGCCGATTCGTGAATGCTTGAACTGTAATAAAGGCTGCGTAGATGCGATTCAGAATCGTCGCTATATTTCCTGTATTCTGAATGCAGAGAATGGAGATGAGGCTACTATTTTCATCAAGCCTGCTTCCGAAAAGAAAAAAGTTATAATTATCGGTGCCGGTATTGCCGGATTAGAAGCTGCCAGAGTTGCCGCAATCCGTGGACATGAAGTAACCATTTATGAAAAGGAAAATCAAATCGGTGGACAGATTCATATTGCAGCCGCACCACCGCGCAAACAGGAAATTCTTCGCTCCATCGAATATTACGAAAAAGTTCTTCCGACACTTGGTGTTATGATTCATGTAAATACAGTCTGTACCGTAGAACAAATGAATCAGGCAGATGCTGTAATCGTCGCTATCGGTGCTCACAATGTAACTCTTCCTGTTGATGGAGCAAACAGTCCGACTGTGGTTTCTGCCTGGGATGTTTTAGCAGGAACTGCTGATATCAAAGGACACTGTGCCGTCATCGGCGGCGGACTGGTTGGAACTGAAACAGCCGAATACGTAATTGCCCACGGCTGTACTGCTTCCATCATTGAAATGATGGATAAAATTGCCTCCGGTGAATCTTCTACTGTCCTTCCTCTGATTAAGAAAGACTTTACAGAATACAAAGTAAAAGAATACGTAAATACAAAGGTAAACCAAATTACAAATCAGGGAAAAACGATTCTTGCAACAAACACGCAGACAAATGAAGAAATAGCTATTGATTGTGACACGATTATTATGGCCGTTGGATCTAAGAAAAATACCATAGACCTTACCGGTATGACCATTCCGGTATTTTATGCAGGCGACTGCTCTGGAGAACAGACTGCAAGTATAGCGGAGGCTATTCGTTCCGGGTACAATGTTGCAAATGAAATATAATTTAGGAAATCAGGGTAAGAAAAGCAACTTTTCTTACCCTGATTTTCTATAGTACTACCGTTATTTTTACAAAGCCTCTTGTCTTTGACACTTTACCGTGGTAATATGGTACAATATATTATGTATCTAAAGGAGGCAGTAACATGACAACATCACAACTGATTATTTTAATTACTATTATCTGCTATCTTGCTGCAATGGTAGGGATTGGAGTTGGATATTCAAAAAAGAACACAAAATCCGATGATTTCTATTTAGGTGGAAGAAAACTCGGTCCCTTCGTCACAGCCATGAGCGCTGAAGCATCCGATATGAGTGGGTGGCTCCTTATGGGTCTGCCTGCCGTAGCATTAATGTGCGGACTGCCGGAAGCTTCCTGGACTGCAATTGGACTTGCTATCGGAACCTATTTAAACTGGCTGTTAGTTGCAAAAAATTTGCGTGTTTATAGTCACCGTCTGAATGCGTTTACACTTCCTGATTTTTTCTGTAAACGTTTTGATGATAAAAAACACATTCTTACCTGTGTTTCCGCTATATTTATTATTGTTTTCTTTATACCGTATACTGCTTCCGGCTTTGCTGCCTGCGGAAAATTATTTGCATCCTTGTTTGGTATCAATTATCTTACTGCTATGCTTATCAGTGCAGCAGTCATTATTCTGTATTGCACGCTTGGTGGCTTTCTGGCAGCGTCTACTACAGATTTTATTCAGAGTATTATTATGTCTGTTGCACTTTTTATCGTTATAACATTTAGCATTACATACTCTGGCGGTCTTGGACAGGTCATAACCAATGCCTCTCAGATGAGTGGATATTTAAATATTTTCCAGGGCTTTGATGTGGCTGCACAAAAGCCATTAACCTATGGAGCTTTATCCGTGTTCTCTACCATGGCATGGGGTCTTGGATACTTTGGTATGCCACACATTCTTCTCCGCTTCATGGCAATTGAAGATGAAAACAAATTAACCCTTTCCAGAAGAGTGGCTTCCATCTGGGTCGTAATATCCATGGGAATTGCAGTATTTATTGGAATTATCGGTTACAGTCTTATGAAAAATGGCATCATTCCTACATATGAAAGTTCTTCTGCAGCAGAAACGATTATTGTTGATATTGCCAAATATTTAAGCAAATTCGGAATTCTGGCAACAATCATTGCAGGAGCTATCCTGGCAGGAATTCTCGCCTCCACCATGTCAACTGCTGATTCCCAGCTTTTGGCAGCAGCTTCCAGTGTTTCTCAGAATCTTGTACAGGAAACCTTTAGCGTAAAACTTTCTGAAAAATCTTCTGTCCGACTTGCACGTATTTGCGTTGTGATTATCTCTGCTATCGCAGTCCTCCTTGCACGTAACCCGGACAGTTCTGTATTCCGGATTGTTTCTTTTGCATGGGCAGGCTTCGGAGCTGTATTTGGACCGGTTGTACTTTTCGCTCTTTACTGGAGACGTACCAATAAATGGGGTGTCTTCGCAGGGATGCTTTCTGGTGGTATTATGATATTCTTCTGGAAATTCGTGATTCGCCAAATCTTTGCGGGAACCTGGTTAGATATTTACGAATTGCTTCCTGCTTTCCTTCTTGCAAGTATTATGATTATTCTCGTAAGCCTTGTGACGAAGGAACCAGAAAAAGAAGTGCTGACTGTTTTTGACGAAATAAAACAGACAACTGCAAAATAAGAACCTTTAAACTTATTAATATGTATATGATATATGCATAAACAAGGCCTGCCGAATTAAATTCCGGCAGGCCTTGTTTCGTATATAGGTTATGTTATAAACTTGCTTTTATTTTGAACGTATTTTATTGTAATGTTTTCTTTGGCGCAGTTTGGATGGAAGTATATAACACCAGTCCATAATTTTCCCAAGATATCGCAGAAATGATTCTGCCGTAAAGGAAAACATTACAAACAAAAGAACACACTCTAATGGCATTGCTTTTAAAGCAAACAGCCTGTTCAGACTAAGTCCACACACAATTAATGCAACCATATTTCCAATCAGGACAGCAGCTCTTAATTTGTTTAGTGGCCTGCTGATCTTATACAATACCATAAATCCTACTACAGCAAGCAAAAGTGTTGCCGCAGTAGCAATACCGGTACTTTCGAGGTGAAATGCCTGACCGCAGAATACAATCGCACCTACTGCCAGCACGTCTGCAACACCGCCCGGAATTGCATTTTTCATTACGTTTGGCAGGAACTTTCCCTCAATTCTAGATTCATCTGGTTCCAGTGCAAGGAAAAATCCCGGAATTCCAATCGTAAACATACTGATAAACGAAATCTGTGACGGTTCCAGTGGATAGGAAAACATAAATGCCAGGGACAAAATTGACAATAAAAATGAAAAAATATTTTTTACGAAAAACAGTCCTGCCGACCTTTGGATATTATTAACTACTCTTCTACCTTCCAGAACGACCGATGGCATTTTCGAAAAATCCGAATCCAGTAATACAACCTGTGCTACCTGAGATGCGGCTTCACTTCCTGATGCCATGGCAACACTGCAATCTGCATCCTTTAATGCCAGTACATCGTTTACACCATCACCCGTCATTGCAACTGTATTTCCCATCTTTTGCAGAATATGGACAATGCTTCGCTTCTGCTTTGGTGTCACTCTTCCAAATACAGAATACTTCTGCAATGCCGCAGCCATCTGCTGATTGCTCTTAATTGTAGAAGCATCAATATAGTTCTCTGCCCCTGCAATTCCGGCTTCTCCAGCAATCTGAGAGACTGTGATCGGATTATCTCCTGATATAACTTTAATCTGAACTCCTTGCTGGGCAAAATATTCAAAGGTTTTCTTTGCATTTTTTCGGATTGGATTAGCCAGTGTAATAAGTCCCAGAGGCATTACCTCTCCGGTCAGTTGCTTTCCATCCAGTTCTCCTTCGTATTTACCAAACAGCAGCACTCGCTTTCCACCCATTGCAAGACGCTCAATCTGTTCCTGATACTCTTCATACTGTTCACGCAGTACCATTTCCGGTGCACCAAGCACATAATTTTCATCAGAAAATACGGCTGCACTATACTTGTAGGCAGAAGAAAATCCAAATATCTTCTTAGGAATTCTTCCTGTTCCGGAAATAAAATGGGTTTTCAGTGTTTTCATCGTAATGTTATCCGCGTTCATTGCCATTACAAAATCACTGACTAAATCTTCCAGGTGTTCTCCAGTCTGGTTACCTTTGTTATCTTTCTTACTATCAGAATCCTCTGTCGTAGAATCTAATGCCTCGTCCGAATCAGATGTCTTTGAATTGTCCGAATTCTCCGACATAGAATCTGCTTCTTCCAAATCTTTCTGCTTTCTTAAATCTACCAACTCGCAGACCCGCATCTCATTTTCCGTAATGGTTCCTGTCTTATCAACGCAGAGAATATTTACACGGGCCAGAGTTTCGATACTCTTCATATCATGAAGCAGAACTTCTTTCTTCGCAAGCCGCATGGTGCTGACTGCCATTGCAATGGTTGCAAGCAGATAAAGACCTTCCGGAATCATACCAATAACTGCAGCCACCATGGATACAATACTTTGTGAAAATCCCTGATTCTGGAATACAAAGCCTTGTACAAACAAGGCAATACCAATTGGAATAATCGCAATTCCTGCGCATTTTACCAGTTTATTGATAGAAACTATCATTTCGGACTGTTCCGTGTTATCCATCTTCTTTGCTTCGATGGTAAGCTTGGAAATATAAGAATCTTCCCCTACTTTATCCAGTCTTGCATAGCATTTTCCAGAAGCAACAAAACTTCCAGACATAAGTTTTGCACCCTTTTTCTTCTCAATTTCGTCCGATTCTCCTGTCAGAAGGGACTCATTTACACGGACCGTTCCTGCAATTACCTCTGCATCTGCACATATCTGATTGCCAGCCGAAAACAATACCACATCATCCAGTACAAGCTCCTCCGAAGGAATCTGAGACCTTTTTCCATTTCTCACCACAATGGCATGCGGCGCATGTAACATATTCATCTTTGCAAGTACATTTTTCGCCCTGATTTCCTGCACAATACCAATTAATGTATTGATAATGATTACAGGTAAAAAAGTAAGGCTGCGATACGAACGGGCAATAATCAGCAAAATTCCAAGTACCAGAAAAATAAGGTTGAAATACGTCAAAGTATTTTCTTTGATAATCTGCTCATTTGTCTTTTCCGGTGTATCTACCGCCCGGTTAGACCAGCCCTTTTCCATTCGTTCTTTTACTTGCGCATCAGTCAAACCTTCCTTATAATTTACGCGAATACGTTCAATTGGCTGCCGGACCTGAACCTCTTCTTCCAGCTTTTTCTCCATTCGATTTCATCTCTCTTTTTCTTTCTGAATAGTTGCTGGATGCATCGTTACTAGGATTGACTGTCTTTATAGTTTTCGTAAGCCTTTGGTTTTACATTTGTCTCTGCCCAGAGTTTCTCTGCGCAAGGTTTCCACATTCTTGCGTATTCTTCACATTTATGGCAGAGATGTTCTGCCGATTCCGGTGACTGCAAATCGGTAGACTTTGCCCCTGTTTCCTTTACAAGACGCTGCAGGATTTCCGGATTTTCCAGCATCGGGCATGGTCTTAAATGATTCTTATTAAATGGCTGATTGTTGTGATAAGCCATAAATAATGGATTTTGTAAAATCTCCAGCAGGCTGTGTGTACGAATATTGGCATCGGAATAATGAATAAATACACAAGGCTCTGCATCTCCGTTTGCATTGATGTGGAAATAGTTTCTTCCTCCTGCAATGCATCCGCCTACAAACTCACCATCGTTCTGGAAATCCATAGTAAAGATTCCCTTTCCTTTTGTCATGCTTCTGATTTCTCTGACACGGTCTTTGATATAAGTTCTCTGTTCCGGTGTAGGTAAAAGGTCAAGAGACGCATCATTTCCCACTGGCATATAGTGGAAATACATGGCATATCTGCAGCCTTTATCAATCATCAAATCTACAAATTCATCACTTGTAACTGCATCCCAGTTCTTAGAAGTATAACAGATAGATGTACCAAATACAAGCCCGTTCTCCTTTAATAAATCCATGGCATTCATAACCTTGCCAAAAACTCCTTTTCCTCTTCGAAGGTCATTTACTTCTGAGAATCCTTCCAGACTGATTGCCAGATACAGGTTACCAACTCTTTTCAGTTCCTGACAAAAAGCTTCGTCTACCAGAGTTCCGTTGGTAAATGATAAAAATGCACAATCATTATGTTTTTCACAAAGTTTAATTAAATCGGCTTTTCTTACCAGAGGTTCTCCACCTGTAAACATATAGAAATATACACCCAGTTCTTTTCCCTGAGTTACAACGCTGTCCATTTCTTCCAAGGTAAGATTCAGTTTATTACCGTATTCTGCCGCCCAACATCCGGTACAATGAAGATTGCATGCACTGGTCGGATCCATCAGAATCAGCCACGGCACATTGCACTGATATTTTTCCCTCATTTTACGGATTGTCTTGGTTCCGTGCATAAATGCTTCAAATCCAAGATTTAATGCCATTGTCTTTAATACTTTCGGGTCAACCTCATCAAGGATTCGGTTCATATACTTATTTAACGCATTGTTCTTATCAGAAATAATTGCTTTCGCCTTTTCGTAATCAACATCCATCTTTTCATCAGACATGTATTTTGCCATAAAGTCGATTAATTTTACTACTTCCTCTTCTCTGTTCTTATCAATATTTTTCAATGCGATATCAATTGTTTTCGAAGCTGCCATTCTCGCAGCAGAATGTCCTATGTTACTCATTTTACTCTTCCTCCAATACCTTACAATATAAATATTATTTCATATTACTTTCTATTCAGTCTAATCAATATCAATAATATCTTTTTCTCTTCTTATGGTTTGTACAGTCGTACGAATCACAATCAGATTCAGAATACCGTCAAAACATAAGCATAATCCCATAAGTCTTGTAATCGCGGATACGGTTTTAAATGGCATAAACAACAATAATGCTCCTACAATAGCAACTACAATTGCAATTGCCAGAATCCCCCACCACTTTGTAATTCCAAATTTTTTTGCTTCAATGGCCGTCTGTATCCTTAACGCTGCATCAACAACCATAAATATGCCAATGCACGATGTTATAATATTGATAAATGCAGTAGATTTAAATATCATTAAAAGTCCAAGAATGGATGATATAATCCCAAGTCCCAGATCAAACTGAAATGCCAGTTGGAATAAATCTCTAGAAAAATAACCAGCCAATCTCAACACTCCATGAGTAATCAAAAATATACCCACAATCTTACATATCACATCTAAACCTATCTGTGGCCATATCAGCAGAACGAATCCAATTACAATAAAGCAAATCGTTGTAATTGTATATAACTGCTTGACTGTTTTTAATCCTTGCATATGCAATCCTCCTTTCAAATGTATCTTATAATCAATCTGTCAAAAATAAAACAGACAAAAAAAGTACAATGTCCTGATTTTTAGACACTGTACTCTTTTTGTCTGATTTTTCTATTTATCCATACACATTTCAATTAAATCCTGTATCGTGGCATCGAAAGACCGGGTCACACGTAACAATAGCTTCTCGCTGTATGGCGGCAATCCATTTTCTATCCACTTCATGGTACTTCCTGATATGGCAAATGCATAAAAATTAGTAATGTAACGAATATCTTCTTCGTTCAGATGATATCCCTCTGCTGCTTCTTCTACGGCTCTGCCTACAAAGTCTTTGATAACCGCTTCCAGATAATTCCGTAAAATATCGCCTCTTTTTGACTGGTAAATATGTATGACGGCCTTTTTATTGTTCATTATAATAGATGCGCTTCTTCGATACGCATCCATAAAAGACGAATTATCTTTGATTTCATCAAGAACACTTTCTTTCTCCATCTCAAATACTGCGTTCAATACATCATAGATATCTTCAAAATAATAATAAAAGGTATTCCGATTAATTTCACAACGCTCACATATATCTTTTACTGTGATTTTGTCAAGAGACTTTACTTCCAAAATTGACATAAATTCATATATGATTGCCTTTCTTGTAAATTTCGCCATATATTTACCGCCTTTATTATGGTTCTGTTTCAAAAAAATTGGTGTTACAATAACGTAACACCAATTATAAATCATAAACCAGTTTATTACAACCAGACATTTACCATAAACAGGCAATTTTATTTTTCTTTTATAAAATTTTCTTACTCGTAAAGTGGATATTTGTCACAAATCTTTGTAACCTCTGCACGGATTTCATCTGCTTTGGTATCGAAATCTGTCACAGTCATCTTAATGAGTCTGGCAATGGTCTTCATGTCATCCTCTTTCAGACCACGTGTGGTTACTGCAGGAGTTCCTATACGTACACCGCTTGTTACAAATGGGCTTGCAGGGTCATTCGGCACCGCATTCTTATTAACGGTAATATAAACCTCATCCAGACGATTCTGGAGTTCTTTTCCGGTAATGTTCATATTCTGAAGATCTACAAGCATCAGATGATTGTCCGTTCCTCCACTAACCAGATTGAATCCCTCTGCAATCATTGCTTCAGCAAGTGCTTTTGCATTTTTTATTACCTGCTGCTGATATTCTTTGAACTCAGGCTTTAATGCTTCCCCAAAACATACTGCCTTTGCTGCGATTACATGCATAAGAGGACCGCCCTGTGTACCAGGGAAAACAGCCTTGTTAACGGCTTTTGCATACTCCTCTTTACACATAATAATTCCACCTCTTGGACCTCTGAGCGTCTTATGTGTTGTTGTCGTGACAACATCTGCATATGGAACCGGACTCTGATGCAGTCCTGCGGCTACCAGACCGGCGATATGTGCCATATCAACGAAAAGGTAAGCTCCTACTTCCTTCGCAATATCAGCGAAAATATCGAAGCGGATTTCCCTTGGATATGCGGATGCACCTGCTACAATCATTTTTGGTTTACACTCTTTGGCAAGCTTACGGATTTCATCATAATCCAGAAAACCTTCATCATTGACACTATATGGAACAAAATGATACAAAAGACCTGACATATTAACCGGTGAACCGTGTGTTAAATGTCCGCCATGCGCAAGATTCAGACCCATTACGGTATCACCTGGCTGAAGAAGTGCCTGATAGACTGCCATATTGGCATTTGCACCTGAATGTGGCTGTACACATACATGCTCGCATCCGAAAAGCTGCTTTGCACGCTCAATAGCAATGTTTTCAACAATGTCTACATACTCACATCCACCGTAATATCTCTTGCCTGGAAAACCTTCAGCATATTTGTTTTCCGGCACTGTTCCCATTGCCAGAAGAACCGCAGGAGTAACAATATTTTCAGATGCGATCAGCTCCAGATTCCTTCTCTGACGGCCAAGTTCTAACTCCAGTGCCTTTCCAACTTCCGGGTCCTGTTCTGTAATGTAATCCATTACCTCTGTTACCAAATTCATAACTTTCTCCTCCTCTTGTCCAATATATTTGAAATATCATATTTCCTAACGCGTTTTTAAGCCATGGAATTAGTATACAAATCCACTTTGCCAAAGTCAAGTGTTAAATTATTCTCTAACTCGTCAATAAACTGTCAATCTATTCAGAAAGTTCAATCGAGTAGGAGGGAAAATTAAATAAATTTTCCCGACCTCTCACACCACCGTGCGTACGGTTCCGTACACGGCGGTTCAATCATATTGAGTGCATGGACTTGTACGCTTCGGATATATCATAATATCCCCTGCGTGCAAGTCTTTCGTTTGTTATGGTATGTGTCAATATACCGCTTCCTGCAATAGCCCAATATCCTTTTCGGGTGTTCCCGTTTCGGTAAGCCTGCCAGTCGGGCATTCCTAGCTTCTTTAGGTTCGTTACCCTCGTTTTCGGCTTCTTCCACTGCTTCCAAATATACATTCGTATTCTTCGGCGTAGCCACCCGTTCCAATTTTCCATCAGTTTTCCTATGTCCGCTACTGCGTAGTAATTCAGCCAACCTCTCATAAATACCTTTATGTTGTATAACACGGTATCGAGTTTCCTGCCCTGACTACGGGAAGTTAGTTTTCGCAGTTTGTCTTTGGCTTTCTTCTTCGACTTTGCGTGAACTCGGATATATGTACCCTTTCCGTTCCTTCCCAACGCAAAGCCGAGAAACCGAAATTTCGGATTGAATATACGCTGACCGCTCGGCTCTTTTCGGTATTTACCTTGAGTTTCAATTTCTTCTCAAGATATGCCGTACTTGTTCCGAGTAATCTTTCTGCCGCACGGACACTCCTTGCTAACAGCAATATATCGTCTGCATATCGGATTACCTTTACCCCTCTGCCCTCGAACTCCTTATCGAATTTATCAAGATAGATATTGGCAAGTAACGGTGAGAGATTTCCCCCTTGCGGAGAACCCTCTTCCGTTTTCATTACTATGCCGTTTTCCATTACTCCGCTTTTGAGATATTTCTTGATGAGGTCTATGAGCCTCTTATCCTTGATATCTTCTCGGAGCATATTCATAAGCAATTCGTGGTTGAGTGTGTCAAAGTATTTGGATAAATCGAGGCATACCGCATATTTGTATCCCTCGTCCGCATACTCTTTCACTTTGAGTATGGCGTCCTTTGCACTTCTGTGCGGTCTGTAGCCGTAGCTTCCGTCTGAAAACTTTGGCTCATAGATTGGCGTTAACACCTGTGCTATTGCTTGCTGGATAATGCGGTCTATTACCGTTGGTATTCCCAACTTTCTTACTCCGCCGTTATCCTTGGGAACTTCTACTCTCCTTACAGGCGACGGCTTGTATTTACCGTTCCTTATTTGGTCAAGTAATTCTTCCCTGTGTTCTTTCAGCCAAGGCAGTGCTTCGTCAACCGTCATTCCGTCAACTCCGCTTGCTCCCTTATTGGCTTTCACTCGCTTGTAGGCTTTGTTCAGATTATCTCTGTCAAGTACCTTTTCAAGCAAGTATGCACCGTCCTTTCGGTCAACCTCTTGACTTTCGGTACTGTACGCTTCTGCATACTCTTTGTGTTCCACACTATCCCTTTGCAGACAGCCGCCTTTCTCGGCGTTTTCTGTTTTCATCATACCGACCTCCTTTAGTCGCTTACTCGGAACTTATGATTGTT